>CAYXIK010000022.1:0-44818 GCA_964465315.1 uncultured Gemmatimonadaceae bacterium
CACGCACGTCGAGCGCCCCGCGAAAGATGAACGGGAAGCCGAGCACGTTGTTCACCTGGTTGGGATAGTCGGAGCGGCCGGTCGCGATGATGGCGTCGGCGCGAGCCTCCCGCGCCTCTTCTGGTGTGATCTCCGGGTTCGGGTTCGCGAGGGCGAACACGATCGGCTGCTGTGCCATGCCCTTGAGCATCTCTCCGGACACGATCCCGCCGACCGACAGCCCCACGAGCACGTCCGCGCCTTCGAGCACCTGGGCGAGCGTCCGGGCCCGGCCGGGCTGCGCAAATCGACTCTTGTAGCGGTCCAGGTCCTTCCGTCCGACGTGGATTAGCCCCCCCTCATCGCACATGAAGATGTGCTCGCGCTTCACACCGAGCCGGACGTAGTGCTCCGCGCTGGCGATGGCCGCCGCCCCGGCCCCGACGAACACCACCTTGATCTGCGCGACGTCCTTCTTTACGATCTCCAAAGCGTTGAGCAGCGCCGCACCCGAAATGATTGCGGTCCCGTGCTGGTCGTCGTGGAACACGGGAATCGAGAGGGTGTCGCGCAGCTTTTCTTCGATGTAGAAGCAGTCGGGAGAGCGGATATCCTCGAGATTGATGCCGCCCACGGTGGGCTCGAGCAGCTGGCAGAACTGGATGACGTCGTCCGGGGCCTCTGAGCCCACTTCCAGGTCGAACACGTCGATGTCGGCGAAGGCCTTGAACAGGATGCCCTTGCCTTCCATCACGGGCTTGCCGGCCAGGGCACCGATATTCCCGAGGCCCAGCACCGCCGTTCCGTTGGTCACGACGGCCACCAGGTTGCCTTTGGCCGTGTAGGTGTACGCCTCCTCGGGCCGTGCCGCGATCTCCCGGCAGGGCTCGGCCACGCCGGGGGTGTAGGCCAGGGAGAGGTCGCGCTGGTTCTTAAAGGGCTTGGTCGGCGAGACCTGGATCTTCCCAGGACGGCCCTGCGCGTGGTAATCCAGGGCCTCCTGGCGGCGGATCGGCATCTAGGACACAAGTCTTTTTTTGTGAAGGAGTTATGCTATTCGCCGCGCTTCCGCCTGTCAAGCATCGGGTGCGTCACCGCACGCGAAGCACGGTCAAGCGCGGTACGACCGAGCTGAACGCCGCCGTATTCGGCCCGCTCAAGAACAGGGTGTAGCCACCAGCCCCCGGGGGCTGGAGTGCCCGGACATACACGCCCGATCCCGTGTGCAGCATGCCGCTCGCGTCGACCTGCGAGCCTCCCGCGGCGATCGGCGCCAGCGGGTAGGTCGCCGGGAAATGCGTCGGGAATTTGATGTACAGCGAGTCGAACTCCGCCCGGAAGCTCCAGGAGGTGTAGGTCAACGCTGGGGGCGCCGTGAACCCAGGCAGGTCGGATACCCAGTTGGCGAGCGCCCATTGCGCGACCAAAGTGGAGAAAGCTTGGCCGGTCTGAGCCGCCACATTCGTCGCGCCGGTCAGGGTGGTCTGATCAAGCATGCCGGGCAGGGACGCGCCGTGCTGGTCCACGAGATAACGCACGAAGAGCCAGCTGGCACCCACGTTCGCCAGGGTTCCGTTGTCGAACGGAATTAACAAGGACGTGCTGCCTGTCGCGCTCAGGTACAAGGACGCGTCGTACAGATTGTTGTCGTCCATGTACTGGTGGAACGTGGTCGTGTCGCCCGGCAGGTAACTGCGTGCGGCCAGCTCCTCGGCGTACTTCGAGAGCCCTTCATCGAGCCACCCTTCCTCGGTGGACGGCCCGGTGTGGATCAGAATGTGTTGCGCGAAGTTGATCATATGCTGGAACTCGTGGATGAACGTACTCGGGGTAACGCGCTTCACGCTGGCGCTCGAGTGGGCGCAGCTGACGGTGCCTGAGGGGTCCGCCACCACCGAATAGAAGATCTCGCCGTGATTGGACTGCGTCGTTGGCAGGCCCAGATTCAAATCCGGCGGAAAGAAAAAGCCGGCGACGTAGCCGGCCGTGGTGCACTGGGTCGCCGTGACGAGGGCATTGACCACCGGCGTCATCAAGGCAATGACGACACCGTTCTGATCGAGATCGGACACGCCGCCGAAGGTGGACGTGGCAAGCGCGTATAGGCGCGCGTCGAAGGTTTGACGCAAGGTATCGATGTCGGCCGAGTCGAGGCCGTTCGCCGGCGCGAGGGTATCGACAAAGATCGCCACGTGGGCTCCGACTGCTTTGGCTCGCGCGCCCACCGTCTTGAACGACGAGCAGTGCAGGTTCGAGCACACGGAGAACGTGCGGAGGCTCCCGACCGTCGGCGGCGTGACGACCGGTGCCACCGCGCCAGCGATCTGTGGTGCCCGGGCGGTTCGGCTTGGCAACGGCTGCCTTCGCGCGAGCCCCCGCAGGAAATGATCAAAGCTGATGGCGATCGGAGTCGGAGCCTGCCGGTCGGCCATTGTCGACGGTGCCGGAGCAGTGGGCGTGGGGGTGACGGCCGTCAACGTGAAGGCGGCGCTGTCTCCCGGCGTCCCGCCCGTCGACTGGGCGATCACGAGGTACTCCGCCGAGTCTATGGCGGAGGCGTTCGCGGGGAATGTCGCGCAGCCGGCGTCCGTGGATGGGTCGAGCGACGTGTAACCCCCCACGGCGAGGGCAACCTGTGACGTCTGCGACGTCTTGCACCCCGGCGCTGGCGCTGCGGCGTGGTCACTGCTGCAGGCGGCAGTCGCCGCGAGCGCCCATAAAATCATTTTGGCTGCCGTTCCGTCAATCACCGTGACCTCCTGAGTAGAATCGCATGCGACATGTCAGACCCCAACATCAAGCCCCGCGGCGGCGCGCTAAGCACCAACGTTCACCCGTAGCTGAACGCTGCGCGGCCTGCCCAGCGCTGCGCCACTGAAGAACGGTCCTTTGAGGGCGTACTTGTGGTCGAACAGGTTTTCGATGTACAGCTGCGGCCGGATCACCGCGCTGCCAAAGGCGAAGGCGTACCCGGCACTGGCGTTCAGGATGAAGTTGGGGTCGACCTTGATGGACTTGTTGAAGTCCAACAGCCCCGTCCCGTACGTCGAGTCGGGACTGCTGCCGTTCGTCAAGCCGCTTCCATAAGTCCCGGTGGTCGAGAGATAGAACCCGTGACTCGAGTAGACCACGCTGGCGACGCCGGACAGGCGCTGGTCGTGGTCGAGGTCGAACGGTGTCGAGTCCGTACTGGGCGGGAAAAATCCGCCGCTGACCCCGTCGAAGCCATAGGCGTGGTTCAGTGCAACGTTCACGTAGCCGGAGACCGGCCCCCGCGGCCGGATCTCCACCACGCCCTCGACTCCGGTGATCCGCACGCGCCCGATGTTCACCGAGGTCAGAATGGCGGTGCCAGGGATGGTGGCATCGTCGATGCCCGGGCTGCTCCGCTTGTGGTAGGCGGAGAGCTTGGTGACTACACCGACTGGAAAGCGGTGGACGTACCCCACTTCGTAGAAGTGATCGCGCTCAGGGATGGTCGGCTCCGCTACGACGCCGCCCTGGGCCGTGCTGGTAATGGCACGGAGGTCCTCCACATTCGTGGGCAGGAACAGCCGACCGTAATACACCCAGAAGGTGTTTGCGGGGTCCGGGAAAAAGCTGAGCTTCGCCCGGGGACTCACCTGGTTCCGGTTGCCCGCGAACGGTGCGTTATGGTTGTCGAACCGCACGCCCATCCGGAGCTCCCAATGGTCCGACGGGGCGATCGCGGTTTGTGCGTACACGCCAACGTCACTGCCCTTGAGCCCGGCGTTCGATGCGGGTCCCGATCTGCCCGTGTTGGTGGCCGACGAGAAGTCCTCGTGCCCGCCGGTGTATGACGCGAGCACCCCGCTCTTGAATTCGAGCCCGTGATGCGGCTCCAGCGTGTAGTCGAGCTTGAGTCCAACGGTGTGAAAGTTCCGGTCTTCCGCGATGATGTAATGGTTCGTGTCGCCCGGGAACTGGAACGTGGCCGAGTCGGAGAGGCCCGGAGTGTAGTTGAGGCTTCCGTCCCGGAAAAACACACCGGTGAACAGCTCGGACGAGCCCTCGCTCCCCGGCGCCGCTTCGGCAAATCGGTGACGCCAGCCGAGGTTGACAAATCCGTTCACGTCCCGTTGGTGGTCATCGATGACTCCATTGGCCGAGTCGAACGGCACGGCGAACCGCGTGCGCGAGCGATTGAGATCGAGGTTCAGGACGTCATGGTCGGATGGGATGTACTGCACCTTGCCGAAACCGAAGAGATCGGTGCCGTCGTTGTGAAAGTTCTCGACCTTGTTGTGTAGCGTGTCGAATACGAGCGGCTCCCGCCGCATGTCGGTGGCCTGGCGGGCGCCGGAGAAGAAGAAACCCCACTTCCCCGCGTTGGTGCTGAGGTTGAGCGCCTGCCCGTTCGCCGAGAACGAGCCGCCGTAGCTGGATGCGTCGAGGTGGAGCCCGCCGGACGGAATCCGGGTCGTGACGTTGACGATAGCGGCGTTCTTGTTGCCGTACTCCGCGTCCCACCCGCCCGTCTGGAAGTCGATCTGGTTGACCACCTGCGGGTCGAACAGTTCGTTCAAGCTACCCGATATCCCCGACGGGACCGGAACGCCGTCCACGTAGTACGTATACTCGGCGTGCTGGCCGCGGATGTGGACTTCGCCCGTGGGCGCCCGCGCCGCGCCAACGATCGATTGCTGCAGGATCTGCGACGTCGTGTTGGTGGGCGCCCCGTGGTAGTCGTTCTGCTTGAAGATCTGGTCGCCGGTGCGCGTGTCCACCGCGAGCGGCACCGTCGACGCCACCTCGACTGCCGAGAGGTTGATCGGGAGCGGGACCAGGCGGAAGGCGGCTTGGCTGAGGCCATCGGCGGCTCCCACCGTGACATCGCGCGTCTCAGACCGGTAGCCCAGGTAGCGGGCCGCGACGCTGTAGGATCCTCCGGCAAGGTTGTGAACCACATAGCGGCCGAACGCGTCAGTGGTCGCGGTGGCGACGATGTTGCCGCCGCGCTCGATCCGCACCTCGCCGCCGGGCAACGGGGTGCCGGTCGCGCTGTCCACCACCGAGCCGCCGATGTCGCCATCGTCCCGGAGATCGATGCCCACCCGGGTCGCGAGCGCCGGGTGGGTATGGAAGCCCACGGCGAGGCACGCCACGACCACAGCTTGATAGAATGTCTTCGAGCTCATGCGCTCTCCCGAGACGCGAGTGAGTTGCGCTGACTCGGCGCGGCATCCAGGGATCGGAGGACGAGGCGAGTCGCTTCACGTGCCGGCGACGCGAGTGCAGCCGCGCGTCGCTAGGAGAGGGCGGGGGGTGCTCGGGGCTGCGGGTGGGGTCGAGACAGCCGGCGCGGCAGCGCGGAGGGATCCGCCCGGCCCGCCGGTTGGTCCTTCGCGGCGCCGATTGGCAACGCGCTCGCCCGGCTCGTGACAACTGGCGCGGTGAGAAAGTGGCAGAGTGCGCAGTCCGGCGCATGAATGCGGGCACAGCTGTTGGTGGTGTGGGACTCGATGTGCGCGGCCGCGTGCGCCTCGGCCATGTCGAGGCGGGCATCCGCCCAGGCGGCGGTCCCCGGCAGCGTGAGCTGCAGGACGGCGGCCGCTAGCCATAGGGCGCGCACTGCCGGGGGACGCCGGGCCATACTTCTCACGCCGGGGCGCGCATCAACTTTCGCAGGACGACGGCGCCGACCAAGACGATCCCGTACACGCAGACGATCAGCGGGCCCGTAGGAAGGTCTCCGGCGAGTGAGAGCCAGAGGCCCAGCACCGAGGCAAGCGCGCCGGAGCCCCACGAGATGTACGCGAGTCGCTTCATGTCCCGCGTGAACAGGAAGGCGATGACTGCCGGCACGACCAGAAAGCTGAACACCATCAAGACGCCAGCCACCGGCACCGCCAAGGTGATCACGACGCCGAAGGAGAGATAGAACAGGAAGTCCCACCACTTGATGCGCCAGCCCTGGCGCTCGGCTTCCTCCGGATGAAAGGAGATGGTGAGGAAGCGGTGGCGCAGGGCGTAGTGGAACAGGCCGAGCGCGGCATAGGCGGCCGCCAGCTTGATGATCGTGGGCTTGAAGGTGACCCACAGGATGCTGCCGGTCAGCGTCTTCTCGATCGCTTCGCCGCCGCCCGGCACCTTGTTGGCGACGAGCACCGCGGCCGCGGAGGCGACGACGTAGACGATGCCGATGAACGCTTCCTGGGGAACCCGCCGCCCTTCCCGGGAGGAGGTGCGCGTGAGCGCGAACAACAGGGCACCGACGGCCGTGGCGAGGAGCGCGAAGACGTACGCCCAAGTCGAGTCGGCCTCCACGTGGATCAGCAGGGCCGACAGGCCGCCCAGCGCGGCCATCTGCGCGAGCGAGAGATCGACGAAGATCACTTCGCGGGCGATCACGTGCAGGCCGAGGTAGGACAGCATGGCAACGAGCACCATGCAGGCCACGAACGGCGGGATCATCAATTGAAGACCGCTCATCTCACCTTCCCTCAGTTGGTGGCAGTGCCGGCTGTACCGAACGCTCGATCGAGCTCCGTAATCCAGAGATTCATCAGGTCGAAGTAGGTATTGATGCCGGGTGCACCGTTGGTGTTGGACGGCACGATCACGGCCTTCGCGGCGGTCTTCTGCGCGACCTCGAGAACCTGGTTGCGGTCGTAGTAATTCGTCGACAGCAGCACCTGGATGTGCTGTTCACGCATTTCGTTGATCACCTCGAGCACGTGTCCGGGAGTCGGGGGGATGCCGGGTTTCGGCTCGATGTAGTCCGCGCAGGGGAGCCCAAACTCGCGCGAGAAGTAGTCCCACTCTTTGTGGTAACAGGCGACCGCCTTGCCGCGGAACGGCATCCCTTGCTTGAGCCAGCCGCCCAACCGGTCCATCAGGGGCGCGCCCTGGTAGTGTTTGCTCTTCAAGAAATCGAGCAGCTTGCCTTGCCGGTCCAGATCGGCGAGCGTCGCCCCGCCGAGCAGCTTCACGAGATCGGCCCCGAACAGGGCCTGGTACATGCGGTCCTCGAAATCCTTCTCGCGCGGCGTGAAATAATCCGCGTTCTCGGGAGAGACGCGCTTCAGGCCGGTGAGAATGTTGCGGGCGATCTGCACGGCATTGAGCGGGTCGGTCCAGATGTGCGGATTCCCGTACACGTGGATGTCGCCCTGGGCGCGGGAGAAGCTGGTGGGGACGTCGAGCAGATCCATGCCCGCGTAGGCCGCCACGTAGCCGGGCCCACCCTCCGTCACTTTCGGGTTGTTGGCCTTGTCGAGCAGCGCAGGGACCCAGAGCTCGAGATCGAGGCCCGTTGTGACGAAGACGTCCGCCTGGGCCAGCATCGGGATGAAGCTCGGCTTCGGCTGGACATAGTGCGGGTTCTCGTCGCCGTTCGCGATCGAGTTGACGATCCCACGGTCGCCCACGATCTCGCGTGCGATCGACGCATAGGTCGTGAGCGAGGTAACGACCTTCACCTTGTCCGCTCCACGGGACGGGCGGACCGGGGCGGGCGTGTGAAGCGCGAGCAGCAGAATGATGGCTGGCAGCATGTCAGTAGGTCTCGTGTTTGTGTGGTCCGATGGCCCAGACGGCCTGGAGCGCGAAGTCGCTAGTCGACGGGCGACCGGTGATCTTGGCCCACGTGTATTGTGCGCGCAGCTCCACCCACTCGCTCTCCCACAATGTCAGAGACGGAATGGCCTGACGCGTGATGAGTCCGGAGAGCGGGTCCTCCACGTAATCGTATCGGGCTCCCGCGATCCAGCGCTGGCCCAGCTTATACGTCGTGCCGGCGTACCATCCCAGCCGGGTCGTGCCGGAGCCGGCGTATTCCTTGCGAAGCGCGTAGAGCTCGCCCCGCAAGGTCCATTCGCGGTACAGCGCCTGCGCGGGGGGCCGCCAGGTCAGTCGGAAGTCGACTCCCCCCACCTTGGTGCGGAGGCTTGAATCCGGGTTCGTGCCGTACAGCGCCGTGCCCCCGAGCTGCATGTAGGTCGAGCGCGTCAGCTGCCAGAAGTTGAGCAGGTGGACCAAGTACGTCGGCCGCCCGCTGCTCCCGAACAGCTCCGCATCGCTCTCGCTCCGGGTGAGCTGCGCGGTCAGCTCGTGGGTGCCGAGGCCGCCGAACGCGTGGTAGAGCGAGATGCCCGTACCGGCGAGGCCGTCGCCGCCCACGTAGGTCCGCAGGGCGAGTGGATACTCCGTTTCCGGGAGTGCGTGCAGATGCCAGCGATTCAGCTCGCCGAACTGCTGGCGGAACTTCCCGATGTCGAACCGGATGTGCCCGGGCAGCCCGGTCCAGTACGCATATCCTTCCTCGATGCTCACGGTGCCGTTCTCGAGGCTCACGAAGATCTTCGTGCTGGAGTACGGATCGAGCGGCGATTGGAAGCCGACCTCGAACTCCCGAGGATCGAAGTTGTCGTGTTGGACGCCGGGGAGGTGCGCCCCCGCGCGGACGTCGCCTGTCGCGCTGATCTCTGGGTTGAGCTGCGGCTGGCTGCGCTCGCGGCCGACGAACTTCGTGCGGCCGCTCGTGTCGGCCTTCACCTGAGTCGTGTCGGTGCCCGCCGCGGCCGCTGCCGCGGCCCGGAGCGCGGCGAGAGACGTGTCCGCCGCGGGTGACTGGGCGGCGGCCGCGCGATGTCCGAGCTGCGCGCGGACGCTGTCGAGCCGGGCCTTGAGGACGCGGACTTCGGCGGCGAGTGAGTCCACCTTTCGCTGATCCGCCGGCTGCTGCGCGAATGCGCGGGCGGGCAGCACGAGCAAGGCCGCCAAGGCGGCCGCGACGGCATACCGATGATGTCGATTCATCCTGGAATGATCTCCCGTTCCCTTGTTGCGAGCGTGCGCCCGCCATGAGGCCGCAGGGGGCGCGCGATCGATCGCCGGCGGCCGGCAGGGCCGGCCGCGTCAGTCTAGGGAAGGGGAGTAGGTGGTGCTCGAGGGGGCGCGCAGCGGGCGTCGGGACGGCGCGCCGGGATGGCATCGGGGTCCGTGCGCCGCCCTTCGGCCGACGCTTCTCGGACCGGTCCCATCTGCGTCGGGCGCGACACCGCTTGCGCGCCGGCCCAGTGACAGAGCGCGCAACGGAGCTCGTCGTGCAGGGCGAGGCACGCGGCACTGTGCTGCGCCTCGATGTGCGCCGGTGCCGTCAACCGCTCGGACGCGTGCGCCAGAGACACCGCCCCTCCCGCCAGCCCTTGGGCCACAAGGAGCAGCGCGGCGAGGAACCGAGTCCAACGGTTACGCGTCGTCATGAGTGCGATCACGCCCTGCCTACGGTTTGAGCCGTTCGACCGTTGTGCCGCTCCGGAGCCTTGGGGACGCGGGCATACGCGCGCAGTCGCCTGAGCATCCGCCGGTCGTGGCGTATCGGATCGTCGCCCTTCGGCGTTTCGATAATCTTAATCACCCGCGCGAACCTCGGGTCGCGCATGATGTCCCGGAACGGTCCAGGCCCCAGGGTGCCCTCGCCGATCCATTGATGGCGGTCGAGCCGGGACCCCTGCGCTCCCTTGGAGTCGTTGAGGTGCAAGCACTTGAGGAGGGAGAGGCCTACCTCCCGGTCGAAGCGCTCCCACACCTCCTCGAGCCCGGCGACCACATGGTACCCCACGGCGTGCAGATGAGCCGTGTCCAGGCAGAACGCTACCCGCTCCCGGAGCTCGGTGGGGAGGCCGTCCCGCAGCGCGCGCAGCTCCTCGAATGTGCTCCCCAACGCCGTGCCCGCGCCCGCTGTCCCCTCGATGAGGAGTCCCACGTCGCCGGGGACGGCAGCGAGACACTCCCCGTATCCGCGGGCGTTGCGCATGAGTCCGGCGGACCGGTCGTCAATGTAGTTCCCGGGATGCGTCACGACCCAGGGGATCCCCAGCGCCCGGCAGCGCTCCAGCTCGCGCGTGAACGCTCGCGCGCTCTTGGCGCGGAGCTCGGCGTCCGGGGAGGCCAAGTTGTTCAGGTAGCTCTCATGAGACACCACGGCGCGGATGCCGCTCGCGGCGAGCGCTGCTCGGAACGCCTCGACCTCGGCGTTGCTCAGGAGCGGCTCACGCCACTGCTGCGGCGTCTTGGTGAACACCTGAATCGCGGTCGCGCCGATGGCCACGCCCCGCGCCGGCGCCAAGGACAGACCACCCAGTGTCGAGACGTGGGCGCCGAGAAGCTCGGGCTCCCCCGTCATGTCCAGGCCTCGTCGCTGAACGCGAGGCGAGAGATGAGCGGCACGAACCGGACGCCGCCGGCGCGGCGTTCGTTGAGTCCATCGGCGCCCCGCTCGATGACGAACAGCTCCTGGGTCACAAGATCGCCGATCGGGATGACGAGCCGCCCACCGAGGGTGAGCTGCTCGGTGAGAGGAGGCGGCACGCCCGGCGCGGCGGCGGTCACGATCACCCCCTGGAACGGCGCCCGCTCCGGCCAGCCGCCTGCACCGTCGCCCAATCGAGTCTCGATGTTCCTGAGGCCGAGTCGGCGGAACCGGTCTTCGGCCTCGACCAGGAGATCGGGGAGTCGCTCGACGCTGAATACGCGCGCGCCCAGATGCGCGAGGATCGCGGTCTGATATCCCGAGCCGGTGCCGACTTCGAGGACGCGGTCGCCGCGCCGGGGAGCGAGGGCCTGCGTCATCATCGCGACGATCAGCGGCTGGGAGATCGTCTGGCCGCTGCCGATCGGCAACGGGCCGTCGTCGTACGCTTCGCGAGCGAGGTGCGGGGGCAGGAACCATTCGCGTGGCGCCCACGCCATGGCGGCCAGCACCCGTCGATCGTGGACGCCACGCGTCGCGAGCTGGCTCGCGACCATGCGGCGCCGCTGGCGGCGGGTCTCAGGCGCCGGAGCGCCCACTCGCCACCCGTCGCGGTTGCCGTCCCATACGGTGAACTATAGCTTGACACCCTCCATCGCGCGGCCAGGCCTGTTGCCGGAACACCCCCAGCATCGCATCCTCCTCGTCGGTGATCCCGCCGCCCGCCCGGACGGGTTAGAGCGGTTCCTGGTGCGCGGCGGCTTCCAGGTCACCGAAGCCGCGTACCCGCCGTCCGGCCCTGAGCGGGCCGAGCCCCACCCCCCCGATCTCGTGGTGTTCTCGATTGCCGCTAAGGAGGCGGGATTCGTCGAGGCGGTCCGGGACCTCGCCACGGCGGGCCGCTTTGCCGGCGCGCCTGTGATCGTACTGCTCGCTGACGGCGGAGCGGATGCGGTGGCGGAGGCGCTCCAGGGGGGCGCGCGGGACGCGATGGCGACGCCGGTGCATTTCGGCGAGCTGCGCGCGCGGATCGAGGCCGATCTCCGGCTGCGCTCCGACCAGCAGGAAGCACGGGATGCGCTCCGGACCCGCGATCTGTTGTTCGACATCTTTCAGGAGGTGTCGGCGGCGCTGCGGGCGGACGAGATCTTCCAGACGTTAGTGCGTCGCGTCGGCCACGCGTTCGGCCTGACCCACTGCTCCTTCGTCCTCACGGCCCCGGGCGAGGACAAGGGGCGCGTGGTGGCGGTCTATGAAAACCCCGCCATCCGCGACCTGCGGGTCGAGCTCGAGCGCTATCCCGAGATTCAGGAAGCGATCCGCACCGAACGGCCCGTCCTGATCCACGACGTCCACCAGCATCCACTGTTCGAAGCGATCCGAAAACGCTGGTCGGAGCAGCGCGTCGAGGTCAACGTGCAGTCCGCCGTCGCCCTCCCAGTGTTCGTCCAGGGGCGCGCCGCGGGTGTCTTCTTCCTGCGGACGGTGCAGGGCGACCCGGAGCTGCGTCCGCAGGACGTCGCGTTCGCGAATACCATCGCCCAGGCCGCGGCGCGGGTGCTCGAGAACGAGGAGCGCCGGGCGGCGATCTACCGGCGCCAGATCAACGCGGGCGTCACCGACGTGCTCACCGGATGCGCCAGCCTCGATGCCCTCGACCGGCGCCTGCGCGACGAGTTCGAGCGCGCCCGGCGGTACTCGCTGAAATTCGCCCTCGTGGTGATCGACGTCGACCGGTTGCGGGACGTGAACGAGCGGCTCGGTCAGCAGGCCGGTGACCGCGTACTGGCCGAGATCGGCGCCATGATGCAGCGCGAGATCCGCGCTCCCGACTTCGTGGCGCGTTATGGGGGCGACGAGTTCGCGCTCGTGCTGCCCGAGACGGACGCGCAGGGCGCGCGGCGGTTCGTGGAACGGCTCCGCCAGCTCCTGGCACGCCACGCGTTTCCGGACCTTGGTCGCGGTCAGACGCCAAGCCTGACGGCGGGTGTGGTGGCGTTCCCCCACTCCGAGGTACTCAGGCCGGAGGATCTGTTCACGCAGGTAGAGTCGGCGCTCGAACGGGGCAAGAAGGGCGAGCCCAGCAGGATCGGCGTCGCGGGGGAGAAGTGAGGGCCTAGCTCACTATCTCCGGTTCTTCAGCCAGTTCACCGGATCCAACGCGATCCCTCCCTGGCCGCGAATTTCGAAGTGCAGGTGTGAACCCTGCTCGCTCGACCCACCGCCCACGTGACCGAGGAGCTGGCCCTTCACCACGCGCTCACCGGGCGTCACCGCGGCATCGCTCAGATAGCCGTAGAAGCTGTAGTAGCCGCCGCCGTGGTCGACCAGCACGGACGTGAGATACGTGCCGAGGGGGCCCGCGAGGCTCACTGTGCCGCTCGCGATCGCGCGGACCGGCGTGCCGGCCGGCGCGGCGATCCCGATCCCGTGCCACGGGATGCGAGTGTTGTTAGGGCCGGTGGCCGTGCCGAATTGATAGATGATCCGGCCCTCTACCGGCCAGTCGAGCTGGCCCAAATCGGCGGTGGTGATGGCGGCGGCGGCAGTCGCGGCACCGCGGGCTAGCGCTTCGCGACGTGCTCGCTCGAGCGTCGCGATGCGGTCATTCAGGCTCTTCTCGTCGCGCTCGAGCTCGGACAGACGCTGCAGCGCCTCGCGCGCGTTGCGGCGCGTCTCGCGAAGCGACGCCTGTCGCTCCCGCTCGAGCGACAGATAGCGCTCGAGTTCCTGGGTCCGCTCGTTCTTGCGCCGTCCGAGCGCGTCGCGCGCGTCCACGAGCGTCTGCCGCTCCCGCGCGATGCGGCGTTGCAACTTTGACATGTCGTTCGCCAGCAGCCGGTCCTGCCGGCTCACGAGATAGAGGTACTTGTAGCGCGACAGCAGGTCGCCGAAGCTCTCGGCCGCGAGCAGCACCTGATAGCCGTACAAGGGCCCGCGCTTGTAGATGTCGACGAGGCGACGCTCGAGCACGGCGCGCTTTTCGGCCAGCGCGTTCTGCGCGAGCAGCAGGTCCACCGTGGTCTTGTCGAGCTGATCGGAGAGACCGTTGATCTGCCGGTCGAGCTCGTTCACGATGCGGTTGGTGGTTTCCTTCTGCCGCTCGATGTTAGCGAGCTCATCGGAGAGCGAATGGACCTGGGTGCGGAGGCGCTCGAGCTCCTGCTCCACATCGGACCGTTCCCGTCGGATGCTTTCCAGCCGCTGCTGGTTATCCCGCAGCTGCTGATCGAACGGAGCGGGCTTCTGCGCGGCTAATGAGACGGGGATCAGGATCGTAAGGCAAAAACCGTAGAGGAGAATCGCGGAGAAACAACGTAGAAAAAAGGCCTGGAGCCGTCGGTTCTCAACGGTGCTCTTCGACGCCGTATCTCCACGTTTCTCGTTCACGGTTTTCAGACGCGTCGCAAATGTCTTCCGACCGACGCCGCACTCCCGAACAGCCCGATCAGCGTTCCGAAACCGACGATCGCGATCGCCTGCTCCGTCGAGAAGAAGGACGCCTGGATCAGCCAACGGTTGATCAGGGTGTAGGCCCCGTACGAGAGGCCAATCGCGACCAGACCGCCGAGCATGCCCTTGATCGCCCCCTGCAAGAGGAACGGCCGCCGGATGAAGCCGTTCGTCGCGCCGACCAGTCGCATGATCGCGATCTCCCGGCTGCGCTGCAGGACCGCCATCCGGATCGTCGTGCCGATGATGATGATGGCCACGACGGCGAACGCGGCTCCGACCACGATCCCGACCGCCGCCGCGATCCCCCGCAGCCGGTCGAGCTTCTCCACCCAGTCGCGTCCGAACCGAACGTCGTCAACGAACCCGAACCCACGCAGGCGGTCCGCGACCTCGTTCACGTGGTCGACGTCGCGGAAGCGCGGTTTGAGCTTGACCTCGATCGACGAGGGCAGGGGATTGCGCTCCAGCTCCTGAAGTACGTCGCGGAACTCGACCAGTTCGGCATGCGCGCGCGAGAGGGCGGAGTCTTCGCTCACGTACGTGGCCGACTGGACCTCGGGGAACGCCTCGATGTCCTTTTCGGCGAGCGTGATCGACTCGATCGGCGTGCCCGGCAGCAGATAAGCGACGATTTCGACGCGCTCGGCTACGCCTTGCAGCGCGTGCTGGAGGTTCACCGCCACGAGCCCGAACAGACCTACGACGAACAACGAGAACGCGATCGTGGTGACCGAGAGCGCCGACAGGAGCGGCGCCCGCCGGAACGCGATCAGCGACTCGCGGACCGTCAGGTTCACGGCGAGGCCGCCTCGCGGGGCTCGTCCACCGCCGAGTCGTAGACCAGCGCCCCCTCCTGCAGCTCGATCACGCGATACGGCGCCTGGCGCACCAGGTCGAGATCGTGCGTGGCCATGACGACCGCCGTCCCGCTCGCGTTGATGTCCCGCAGCAGCTGGAAGACGCCGCGGGTCGCGCGCTCGTCGAGGTTGCCCGTGGGCTCGTCAGCGAGCAGTACGGTAGGCTCGTTCACCAAGGCGCGGGCAATGGCGACCCGCTGCTGCTCCCCGCCGGAGAGCTCGCGGGGGTAGGCCTGCGCCTTGGCGGCGAGCCCGACCTGCGTGAGCACGCGCATGACGCGCGCCGGGATCGAGGAGCGCCGCGCGCCCGTGACCTCGAGCGCGAAGGCGACGTTCTCCTCGGCGGTCCGGTCCTCAAGCAGCCGGAAGTCCTGGAACACGATGCCGAGGCGGCGCCGCAGCATCGGGACGTCGCGCGGGCGTAGCTCGGCAGCGTTGAAGCCCGAGACGCGCACCTCACCGCTCGTCACGGGCTCGTCGGCGTAGATCAGCTTGAGGACGGTGGATTTACCGGCGCCGGAGTGACCGGTGAGGAACACGAACTCGCCCTTCGCGATGTGGAACGACACGTCCTTCAGGGCGAGCCCCCCCTTGGGGAAGGCCTTGAAGACATTCGTGAACTTGATCACTTACAGCTGCGCCAGGGCCTGCGCAAAGTCCGCGATGAGATCGTCGGCGTCCTCCAGTCCGATGGAAAATCTCAGGAAGCCGTCGGGAATGCCAGCCTGGGCCCGTTCCTCGGGCGTGAGCGCGGCGTGCGACGTCAGCCGCGGCTCGGACACCAGCGTCTCCACCCCGCCCAGGCTCGGCGCGTGCGCCGCGATGGTGAGCGCGCGCAGGAACCGCTCCGACGCCCGCGCGCCCCCCTTCAGCTCCACTCCGAGCATACCCCCAAAGCCGCTGAGGATCCGCTTCGCGACCTCGTGGTCCCGGTGTCCCGGCAGACCCGGGAAATGTACCGCCGCGAACTGCGGTTGCCGGCTGCACCACTCTGCCACCGCGAGCGCCGTTTGGTTCTGTCGCTCGACCCGCACCACGAGCGTCTTCATGCCGCGCTCCACCAGCCAGGCCGCCATTGGGTCGATCGCCTGGCCCCACATGCGCATGAGCTTGCGTACCTCCTCGATCACCGACTCGGAGCCCACGACCGCTCCCGCGATCACGTCCGTGTGCCCGTTCAAGTACTTGGTCGCGCTGTGAATCACGACGTCGGCACCGTGCTCGAGCGGCCGGAAGTTGATGGGCGTCGCGAACGTCGAGTCCACCAGCAGGGCGAGCCCTTCGGTCTTGCACAGGGCCGCGATCGGCTCCAGGTCGAGCACGCGCAGCAGCGGGTTGGTGGGGGTCTCCACGAATATGGCGCGCGTGGTCTTCTTGAGGGCCCGCTTCCACTGTCGTGGCTCGAGGGGGTCGATGAAGGAAACGTCGATCCCCAGCCGACCGAACTCGCCCTGAAACAGCTTGTGGGTCGTGCCGTAGACCCACTCGCTCGAGATCAAATGATCGCCGGGCCGCAGCACCGCGAGGTGTGCGAGCGCCGTGGCACCCATGCCGCTCGCGACGAAGATCGCAGCTTCCGCGCCCTCGAGCAGCGCCAGACGCTTGGCGATGGCGATCTGGTTGGGGTTGTTGCCGTAGCGGGTGTAGAGGACTTCTTCGGCGGACCCGACCGGGTTCGTGAACGTGCTGCTCTGATACAACGGGGTGACGACCGGCGCCCAGTCGGGCCGCCCCTCGGGATCGCCGTGGACGGCGCGGGTGGAGAAGCCGAGGCGGCGCTTCACGAGCCCCGACCGCTCACGCGAGCGTCAGCGCGAAGGTCCCTCCGGCCGTCGGTGCGACGAGCCGCCGCACCACCAGCGCTTCGAGCAGGGCCGACGCCGCCTCGGGGGCGCCCACCGCCTCGAGCGTCCCGTCGGCGCGCTCGATGAGCGCCGCCAGCCGGTGGCCCGCGAGGACGGGCTCAATCGCCTCCCGATGCCCGTCTGACAGGCCCATGAGTACCAGGACGGCCGGCTGGTCGCGTAGCAGCTTCGCGACGATTTCGTCGGCGCAGGAGTAGTCGATGCACCCGACGCCGGTGAAGTCGATGCGCGCGATCGCCAGGTCGCCCTCGGCGGTCGCCATCACGCGCTCGATGCGCTCGCGCACGACGCGTCCCGTGGGCCGCGTGACCAAGTCCGCGTAGACGCCAGACACGGATTCCTGGAGCACTGCGTGCACGTCGATATGCTGTATCACCGCTTGGTGGACCCCTGCTCGGGTATGATGATGAGCACTTGGGCGCCCGGAAATGCCGGGAGGCCGTCCTTCAAGGGCACGTCGTCGTCCCACTTCGGCACGATGGCGATCCGTGCGGTGCCGCTCCGGATCGCGATCTTGCCGTCCCACCGGGTGAGGTAGCGCCGGATCCCCGCCAGCCCCTGGCCACGGCCTGGGTCGCGAAAGCGGCTTACGCCTTGAATGAGGGCTGCCTCGAGCGCCGCCGCATCACCCCACCGCTCCCCGAAGCGTTTGCTCTGTGTGGGCTCGAGCGAATGACGGAACCCCACACCCGCGTCCGCTACGGCGATCACCACCACGCGCCTGGCGAGCTTGCGCCGCCAGTGATACGCCTGCACCGCCACCCATCCACCCGTACCCGCGTGCTCTACAATATTCTGACACGCCTCGGAAAGCGCCATAGCGAAACCCATCGTCGCCTTCGGATCGAGTCCCAGCTCGGACGCCAGAATGGCGGACGCGCGCTGCTGAATCTTCGAGACCACCGCGTGCACGTCTTCCGCCGCGCGCACCGGCGTCACGGGTAGCAACACGTCGCTGTCTTCGGCCGGCTTTGCGCGGGGCAGCTTGCCGTGGATCTCGAACAGGTCAGCTGCCTCCCGGAAGAAACCGGCCCGCGTCCAGTAGGTCAGCACGTCGGTCTGGGTCGGCGCCGTCAAGAGCGGCCGCTCCGCGCTTCGCCCGCCCATGCCGCGCGCTGCCTGGCCCGCGGCGAGGAGTCCGACCAGGCCGTACGGTGACGCCCACTCGGCCGCGTGCGCGTCGAACAGCAATCGGTCGCCGTCCTTGTTCGCCTCGGCGAGCGCGCCGGCGAACTGATCGAATGAGCGGTCGTCGAACTGCGCCGGCACCTCAACCAACCGGGTCATACCATGGACAGCTTGCCGAGCAGGTGGTCGCGCAATCCGGTGGCGCCGCGGTGCGACACGTTGCGCGCGCCCATGCGTGTGCCCAACCGCAACGCGTCCTCGAGACTCGCGCCGCTCACGAGCGACGCAACGACGGAGGCGCCGAAGACGTCACCGCACCCCGTGGGGTCTCCGGTCTCGATTGTCGGCACCTCCGGCGGAATCAGCGCGCTCCGCACCGGGCTCCCGGTGAAATACGCCGCGCCTCGCGACCCGAGGGTTACGACGAGCGTCGCGCATCCGCGCGCGAGTGCCCCCGCCGCGGTCACCAAGGGGTCGGCACCCAGCTGCTCGAGCTCCTGGTCGTTGAGCTGCACCATGTCGAAGCACCCGAACCACGCGGGGGCGTCGGGGAGCGGGCGGGGGACCCGGGTGCCGTCCGGCTCTTTTCCCAGGAACAGGCTGTGCAGGTCGGCGTAAAGGAACCGCGGGAAGCCCCGGCGCAACAACTGTGTGGTCTCGAGATCGAGCTCGTAACCCGAAATGAAGTTGACATACAGGGCATCGAGGTCCCGCACCTGGGGGCCGAGCTCTGGCCACGTCCACGGCGGGACGCCCCCGGACATCTGCTCACAGCGGCGCTCGAGCTGGTAATAGCGGAGCGTGACGCGGTTATTGGGAGCCGGCACTTCGATAAACCGGGGGTCGGGGGCCAGATGTCGGAGGGTCTTGAGGAACGCGTTCGCCCGCGTCGCGAGATCAGCGCCGACCTTGATGAGCGGGACGATCTGCCAATCGTTACTCAGGGTCGCGTCCAGCGCGGCGAGGGAATACGAGATGCCGCCCCACTCCTCGACGGCGGGCTGCGCGGGGTCGCGTCCGTGGATCGTGTCCCATACCATGGAGCCGATCACGCCGAGATGCTTCACACCGTCCCTCCCGCGCCGCCGCGGCCCCACGTGCGACGCATGAACACGGCCGCGGCGCCGTACACGCCCGCGGTCCCGGTCAGCTCGCCGGGCACGATCCGGCAGACATCGATCGCGGGCTTGAAGGCGCGCCGCTTGGCTTCCCCACGGAGCGGTGCGAACAGCCGCTCGCCGGCGAGGGTCACGCCGCCGCAGATCACCACGACCTGTGGGTTGAAGATGTTGATGATGTTCGCGACGCCGGCGCCCAGGAACTTCGCCGTGTCCTTGACCACCTCGAGCGCATAGTCGTCGCCGTCGTTGGCGGCTTCGTACACCAGCTGCGCAGTGATCTTCGAGAGGTCTCCGTTCACATACTTCGGCAAGGACGTCTCATTCCCGGCCTCGATGCCTTCCACCGCGCGGGCCGCGATCGCGGGCCCCGACGCGTACGCCTCGAGACATCCGTAGTTGCCGCACTTGCAGCGCCGCCCGTTCAGATCGATCGTCATGTGCCCGATCTCGCCGGCGATGTCCGACGCGCCGCGGTACACCTCGCCATCCAGCACGATGCCGCCGCCGATGCCAGTCCCGATCGTGAGACCCACGACGTGCCGCACGCCCCGCGCGGCGCCACGCCACCACTCGCCGAAGATCGCGCAATTGGCGTCGTTGTCGAGCGTGGCCGGCAGGTCGAGCGCCTCGGTGATCCGGTCGCGCAGGGGGAAGTTGGTCCACCCGAGGTTCGGGGTGAGGAGGACGACGCCGGTCGTCGTGTTGAGCGGGCCGGGTGAGCCGATGCCGACGCCCACGATGTCCTTGCCGCGCGCGGCGGACATCGAGGCGCGAGCCAGCTTCACGATCCGCCCGACCACGGCGCTCGCGCCCTGCTCGGGGATGGTCGGCTCCGAGACCAGGCCGAGCAGTTCGGACCCGTCCTCGGCCACGGTCCCGGCGACGATGTTGGTGCCGCCGATGTCGATCCCGACTACGTAGCGCATGAGCCTCCTGGCCTCACGCCCATCCCAGCGCGCCGGTCGCGTCGATCGCCGCGAGCACACGCTCGACATGAACGTCCCGCATGCACCGGTGGTGACCGAGCGGGCACGCCGGCGGTCCGTGCGCGGAGCAGGGGCGGCACGGCAGGCCCGCGAGCTCCACCACCGCGTCCCGCGGTCCTCGCGGCCCGAAGCCGAACGCCGGGACGGTGGAGCCGAAGATCGCGACGGTCGGTGTCTCGACGGCTTGCGCAAGATGCAGCGGCGCGCTGTCGTTGGTCACGAGCACAGCGGCTCGTCGGATGAGCTCGGCGGACTGCCGTAGCGTGAGCGCGCCGCACGAGTTCGCCGCCCTCCGCCGCCCACCGCCATCCTCCACCGCCCGCACGATCTCCGCCCCCAGCCCCGCATCTTCCGGCCCGCCCACCGTCACGATCGACGCGCGCTCCGCCAGCCGCTCCGCCAGCTCCCGATAGTACGGCCAGCGCTTAGAGCCCCAGATCGACCCCGGCGCGAGCGCGACGAACGGCTCGTGAATCACATGCGCGCGGAGAAATTCCTCGGTCGCCGTGCGGTCCGCCGCGGTGATGTGCAGCGAGGGACGCGCGCGGGGCGGGGCCGCGATGCCGCCGAGCGCGAGCAGTCGGTCGATCTCGTGACCCTGGTTCGCGCGCCCGCGTCGCTCGGTGTAGAGCGAGCGCCACCCGTCTTCGAAGCCGACCCTCTTGTGGATCCCCGCGAGCCACGCCAGCGCCGCGCTTCGGAGGGAGCGGTGCGGAAGATACGCCACATCGTAGCGTCCGGCGCGGAGCGTCCGGGCCAGTCGGATGAGGCCGGCGAGTCCGCGGTCGGCGCCGCGCTTGTCGTATGGAATGACGCGACGGACGGCGGGGTGGGTTTCGACGAGCGAGGCGGCGGCCGGCGTCGTGACCATGTCCACCGGCCCGTGACGCGTGGCGAGCGCTTCGAGCAGGGGCGTCGTGAGCACGACGTCGCCGAGGAACGCGGTCTGTATGACCAGGCTAGTCAACCTGAAGCACCGCGAGAAACGCTTCCTGCGGGATCTCGACGGTCCCGACCTGCTTCATGCGTTTCTTCCCTTCCTTTTGCTTTTCGAGGAGCTTGCGCTTGCGCGTGACGTCTCCGCCATAGCACTTCGCCGTCACGTTCTTGCGGAGCGGGCGGACCGTCTCGCGTGCGATGACCTTCGTGCCGATCGCCGCCTGGATCACCACCTCGAACAGTTGCCGCGGGATCAGCTCCCGCAGCTTCTCCGCGATCTTGCGGCCCCACTCGTACGCCTTGTCCCGGTGGATGATCACCGAGAACGCGTCCACCGCCTCACCGTTCAGCAGCATGTCGAGCTTCACGAGCTCCGAGGGCCGGTATTCGAGGAACTCGTAGTCGAGCGATGCGTAGCCGCGGGAAATGGTCTTGAGCTTGTCGTAGAAGTCGAGAATGATCTCGGCCAGCGGAAACTCCCAGCCGAACTCGACCCGTGTCGGATCGACGTAGTGCATGCCGGTGTACACGCCCCGTCGCTCCTGGCCGAGCTTCATGATCGCGCCGATGTACTCCGCCGGGGCCACGATGCGCGCTTTCACGTACGGCTCCTCGATGTGGTCGATCTCGGAGCCGTGCGGCATCAGGCTCGGGTTTTCGACCAGCTCCACGGCGCCGTCCGTCTTGTGCACGTGATACTCCACGTTCGGCACCGTGCTGATCAGATCGAGGTTGAATTCCCGCTCGAGCCGTTCGCGCACGATCTCCATGTGCAGGAGCCCGAGGAACCCGCATCGGAATCCGAAGCCGAGCGCGACGGACGACTCGGGCTCGTAGTGCAGCGACGCGTCGTTGAGCTGCAGCTTGGCGAGCGCGTCGCGCAGCTCCTCGAACTGATTGGGCTCGGTTGGATAGAGCCCCGCGAACACCATCGACTTGATGTCGCGGTAACCGGGCAGGAGGGGGACCGTGCGGTGGTCCGCGTCGAGCACGGTGTCCCCGGGGCGAGTCTCACGCACGCCGCGGACGTTCGCCACGACGTAGCCGACCTCGCCCGCTTCCAGCTGCTCGGTGGGTTTGTGGCCCAGCTGGAGGTAGCCGACCTCGTCGACGTCGTACAGGTCCTCCGGGTGGGCCCCGAACGCGATCTTCATGCCCGGGCGGATCGTCCCGTCGACGACGCGGATGCTTGGAACGGCACCCCGGTAGCGGTCGTAGTAGGAGTCGAAGATGAGGGCCCGGAGCGGCGCGTCCGCGGTGCCGCGTGGTGGCGGGACGCGGCGCACGACGGCCTCGAGCAGTGCCGGCACGTTGGTGCCTTCCTTGGCCGAGATCCGGATGATCTCGTCCGGCTTGGCCCCGATCAGCTCATGGATCTCCTGCGCCCGGCGGTCGGGCTCGGCTCCCGGCAGGTCGATCTTGTTGAGGACCGGAATGATCTCGAGGCCGGCGTCGAGGGCGAGGAACAGATTGGAAATCGTCTGCGCTTGAATCCCCTGGGAGGCATCGACCACGAGGATGGCGCCCTCGCAGGCCTGGAGTGACCGCGACACCTCGTAAGTGAAATCCACGTGCCCCGGCGTGTCGATGAGATTGAGCTCGTACAGGCCGCCCTCGCGAGCGTGGTAGTTCATTCGCACGGCGTTGAGCTTGATCGTGATCCCCCGCTCGCGCTCCAGGTCCATGGTGTCGAGCACCTGCTCGCGCATCAGGCGCTTGTCGAGCGTGCCCGTGAGCTCGATGAGACGGTCGGCGAGTGTGGACTTCCCGTGGTCGATGTGGGCCACGATGCAGAAGTTACGGATATGATCCTGGCGCATGTGCGGGAGAAATATAGGCGCTATCTTTAACCGACCGAGGCTCGTCTCTGCCCCCCACTACCGGCTGGTTCGACCCCACCTCCCACGGCGGCGCCCTACGCCTCGCCGCGAACAGCTATCTGCCCGCGAAGGGGGATACCGGTGTGCGATTCCCGGGGGGCGGGCTGCGGCGCGGCGACCTCGTGACCCTCGAGAACAGCAAGGTGCTGACCGTCAACGGCGCGCCGCCCGCGCACCTGGCCGACCGGCCCGAATTCGCCAAGCTCGGTGCCGTGCATCCCTCGCGGCCGCTCCGGCTCGAGACGCCGCAGGCATCGAGCCCGCGCACCGCGGAGACGCAACGGGTCGTGGACTTGATATGCCCCCTCGGGTTCGGTCAGCGAGCGCTGATCGTCTCACCCCCGAAAGCCGGGAAAACCATGATGCTCCAGGCGATCGCCGAGGGGATCGCGCTCAATCACGCGGACGCGATCCTCCTCATCCTGCTCGTGGACGAGCGGCCCGAAGAAGTGAGCGAGATGGTCGACTGGGGCCGGGGCGAGGTGATCGCGTCGAGCTTCGACCTGCCGCACGAGCGGCACGTCGCCGTGGCGGACATGGTGTTCGAGCACGCCCGGCGCCAGGTCGAGCTCGGCAAGGACGTCGTGATCGTGCTCGACTCGCTCACGCGCCTCGCCCGCTCTCACAACACGACGGGGCGGGGGAGCGGCCGCACGATGACGGGCGGGCTGGATGCAAACGCGCTCGCGAAGCCGAAAGGCCTGTTCGGCGCGGCGCGCGCCGTACCGACCGGTGGGTCGCTCACGGTGATCGCGACCGCGCTGATCGAAACGGAGAGCCGGATGGATGACGTGATCTTCGAGGAGTTCAAGGGGACGGGCAACGCCGAGCTCCGGCTGTCGCGCGCCCTCGCCGACCGACGGATCTACCCCGCGGTCGACGTCGCGGCGAGCGGGACGCGCCGCGAGGAGCTGCTCGGCGATCCGCCGACCGTGGCCGCCAAGCAGCAGCTCCGGCGAGGCCTCGTGAGCCTCCCACCGGAGAAGGCGATGGAAACGCTCCTGGCGCAGCTCAAACGCACCAAGACGAACGGCGAGGTTCTCACCGCGGTGGCGTGAGGCGTCAGTTCTCGGCGCCGACGATCTGCTTGTAGCTCTTCGGGTTCCACTGCGGGCGCTGGGGCGAATTCGCGACCGCCAGACCCAGGTGGTATACCAGTCGCGCGAATCTGGCTTCCTTCTCCGCGTCGATCTTGTCGGCGGAATCCGACACCTTGTGATAGTCCGGGTGCAAGCCGGTGGTGAAGAAGAGAATCGGGACACCCTTCCGCGCGAAGTTGTAATGGTCGGAGCGGAAGTAGAGCCCTTCCTGGGGCCAGAGATCGCCCACCGGCTTGATGTTCAGTTCGCGGTGCGCAGCCGCGACGCTGTCGAGCGTGGTGCCGAGATTGGAATGCTCCCGGCCGATCACGGCCACAGTGTCCTTCGAGTTCCGTCCGACCATGTCGCTGTTCAGGTCGGCCACGACGTCCGCGAGCGGCACCGTGGGATGGTCCGCGAAATACGCGCTTCCCCACAGCCCTCGCTCTTCGCCGCTCACCGTCATGAACACGAGCGAGCGCTTGGGACGCCCACGTGCGGACGCGAACGCCTGCGCGAGCTCGATCACCGCGACCGTCCCCGAACCGTCGTCATCCGCTCCATTGCAGATCGAGTCGGCACCGCTCGCCACACATCCCTCGCCCGCGGCGGGGGTTCCAATGTGGTCCATGTGCGCCGTGAACAGCACGTATTCCTTCCTTAGTACCGGGTCGCTGCCTTCGAGAATCCCGATCGTGTTGGGTGCCGATGCGTGCTGCAACACCTGCTCATGGACGTCGAGCTGCAGTGTGACGCCGGAGAGAGTGTGCGCGGAGAGGGAGCGGTCGCCCCAGGCGCGGAGCGAATCGGGACTCACGCCCCCCTGCGAGAACAAGGCTCCTGCGGTCGCCGAGCGGACGACGAATACCGACGGGGTCGCGACACCCGTTCCCTCACTCGGGTTTCGGACGCGTTCCGTGACCTTGTGTCCGGGAAGCGCTTCCCAGATCGAATCGGGAAAGCCGGCTACCAGAACCACCGCGAGCGGGCGAAGCGGCAGTACCTTGGCGGCCACGGCGTTGACCCCGGGTCCGTACGCGAGGAAGGCCACCTTACCGGTCACGGCGGCGGGATTGAGCGTGTCGGTGGCCTGGGCCGAACCGGTGATGACCACGGCGGAGCCCGTAGCGGCCGCGGCCGGTGGTTGCCCATCCACGAGTAGCACATCCGGGCCCGACCGCCACGTTGCCGGCGTCGGCCCCGCGATCCGAATGGCGGCGCTTTCGGGATCGAAGCGCAGGACTTCCAAAGGATAGTGCTGTAGATACGTGCCGCTGTCGCCACCCGGCTTGAGTCCGAAGCGGCGGAACTCGCCGGCCACGTAGGCGGCCACCTCGTCGAGCTGAGGGCTCGGGGTTGCCCGGCCGAGCATCGAATCGTCGGCGATCACGTTGATGCGACGTCGCACGTCCGCGGTCGTGATGGAGGCCACCCCGCCAGCGGAGGACTGCTCCCGCTGCGCGGCAGCCAATCCGGGAAGGATCGCGAGGACCAGCATCAGGCGCGACCGCATCGTGTTAGCCTCTAAATGAAAGTGGGAACGAAAACTAACGCGCCCGACCGGAAGGGACTACGGTCGGGCGCGTTTCCTGACGTCGGTGCTTCACGGCTTGCGTCGTTTCAGCTCAGGCTCGGCGCGTGGCTTCTCCTGGGGCGACTCGCGCCTGGGCTCGGCCCGTGGCTCGCTCCGCGCTGGCGGCGCTTCGCGCCGGGGCTCAGCGCGCGGCCGCTCCTCCGGGGGGGGAACCGCGCGACGCTCCGGCTGCTGCGGCCGTGCGGGCTGCTCCTGCCGCTCGGGTCGATCCGGGTGGTCAGGTCGCTCGGGGCGGTCCCGCCGCTCGGGGCGGTCGGGATTCTGCGGATTTGCCGGGCGATCGCGCCGCTCCGGATGGTCCGGCTGCGACGGCCGGTCTGGCCGATCGGGTCGGCTTGGCCGGTCGGGCCGATCGGGTCGGTCGCGCCGCGAGGACTGGTCCCGATCGTCGGGGCGGTCGGGATGCTGGCGCCCGCGGCCCCGGTCGTTTCCATCACCCTGATCCCCGTTGACGGGCCGCTGCCGTGGAGGAGGAATGACGCCGATGCCGCCGAGATCTCGACCACGCACACCGACGTCGCGTCGGCGATCGTCATTGACCGGCCGCTCACGGATGCGCGTAATGAACGCGTCGGAGCCTTGCCGGTCCCTGAAGATGAACCGAGGTTCGGGCCGGGTCGGGCGCGTGAACACGACGCGGGTGCCACCGTAGTAGCGGTACGGGTAATAGTAGGGATCGTCGTAGACCACGATCCGGAAGCGCACGCACGTGTAATCGTACGGGCTCCAGAACGGATAGCTCACGTAGCTGTGGCAGTCGTAGCACAAGAAGCGGGGGTAGTCGTAATGCTGCTGCACGTAATACGGCACGATGTCGTAGTCCCAATCGTCGTAGCCGTCAGGCACGATGCGCTGCGCGAGATCCGTCAGCGCGACGTACGGGTCACCGCGCACGCGTCCATCCGCTATCGTGCGGTAATCCCAGTGCTCGTTGCTCTCGAGACGGTCGTACACGAAGGGGTCCGCGGCGGCGACCGCGAAGACATAGCCCACACCGGGGTAGTCGTCGATGTAGAACGCGTCACGATCGGATCCGCCTTGCACTTCGTACTCGCGACCACTACGGGCGAAGTTGTCCTCCCAAGGCTCGCGCGGGAACAGGACGCGAACGCGCCCGTCGGTGTCGACGCGCAGGATGGTGACGTAGGCATCGCGGTCGGCGCGGAAATGCACGCGCGCGCCCTCGCCGCTGTGATAGGGGTCGTCGCCCCGATCGGTCCAGACTTCGACCCGAGGGCGATATGTGTCCGCGGCAGGTCCCGTCGTGAGCGGAACAGGGCCGGTCACCGTCATCAGGCTGAGCAACCCAAAGGTGGTCAACATAGGTGCCTCCGGCCGCGGGCGAAGAGCAGGCACCATGCCAGCGGGCGGCCCGATCGAGCTGGCTCCAAGTGGCTGTCACTATTGATGTTGTATCAGTTGTCTGAACCGCACCCGCCCTGGCCTGTCCTCTACCCGGGACATTCGGCGGCTCATTAGCTTCCGCGAACCCATGCTCGATACCCAACGCTTCGACCTCCTGGATCCCGCGGAAGTGGCTCGCTTCGGTGGAATCGAGATCGTGACGGCAGGCGTGGTCGAAGGCTTTCTCGCCGGGATCCATCGATCACCCTTTCGCGGGTTCTCAGTCGAGTTCACGGAGCACCGCGCCTATCAACCTGGCGACGAGCTGCGCTATCTCGACTGGAAGATCCTCGCCCGGGCCGACCGCCTGTTCGTCAAGCAGTTCGAGGAAGAGACCAACCTGCGGGCGATGATTCTGGTGGACGTCAGTCGCTCGATGGCGTGGCGCGGCTCGCCGGCCCGGCTCAGTAAGCGTGCGTACGCCGACCGGTTAGCCGCCGCGCTCGCGCTGATCCTGCTACGACAGCGGGACGCCACGGGCCTGATCACGTTCGACGACGCGGTGCGGGAGGTGGTCCCGGCCCGGGTGAAAGCGGGTCAATGGGCGCGCGTCGTGCGAGGCCTGGTGCGGACGCCGGATGGGATGCGCACGGCGGCGCAAGCAGCCCTGGTGCACGTCACCTCACTCCTCGCGCGCCGCGGTCTGGTCGTGCTCGTCTCCGACCTGTTGTTCGACCGCGAGCTCGCGCTGACGGCGCTTCGCTATCTACGTCATCGCGGTCATCACGTGATCGTGCTGCACCTCATGGACCCTGCGGAGGCGGAGCTGTCCGGCCCTCCGGAAGTGCGATTCAAGGATCCTGAATCGGCGGCGAGCGTAGTGGTGCGGCCCCGGGAGCTGGCACGCGCGTACGCGGAGGCGGTCGGTCGAGAGATCGGCGCGTGGCGAGCGGCATGCCGCCGCCACGGCATCGACTATCACCACGTGCGGACCGATATGCCGTTCGGCGTGGCGCTTCGGCTGCTCGCGTGACGTTCCTGCACCCGCTCGTGCTCCTGGGACTCGCCGCCGCCGCGATTCCCGCGCTGTTGCATTTGCTCGAGCGCCGGGTTCCGCCGGAGGCGGAATTTCCTCCGCTGCGGTACTTGAGCGAAGCGGAGCGTCAGAGCGCGCGGCGCCTGAAGCTGCGGCACCTGCTGCTCCTGGTGCTCCGAACGGCATTGATCGCCTTGATCGTCTTGTCGGCCGCCCGACCGCTTCTCCCGTCACGCGGCGGTGGTGGTAGCCTCGTGCACGAGCCGACCGCGCTCGCGGTCATCCTCGACAACTCGCCCTCATCGGGAGTTGTGGTCGACGGGCGTCCGCTGCTCGAGCGGCTCAAAGGGGCGGCGCGAGCGTCGCTCGCGCGCGCCAGCGGGGCCGACCGGCTCTGGCTGGTCCTCGCCGACGGCGTGGCGCGCGGGCAAACGCGCGAAGCGCTGCTCGCGACGGTGGACAGCGTCGGCGTCTCGCCCCTGCGCCTCGACCTGACGGCTGCGGTCCGCGCGGCCGCGCGCCTCGTGGACGCCGAGCCCCTCGCAGCGCGCGAAGTTCAGGTGGTGAGCGACCTGCAGCGAAGCGCGTTGGGGCCCGGCCGTGCCGCGGTGCCGCGAGGCGTGCGGGTGTTGGCGCTCGCGCCGATCGAGCACGTGCCGGAAAATCGGGGGATCGGCGCCGTGCAAGTGACGGACGCCGCCGTGGTGGTGAGCGTGGTGGGGAACCAAAGCCCCGGTGGGAAGGCCGCCACGGTGACGGTCCAGGTCCAAGGCCGGGAGGTGGGGCGTGCCCTCGCGGCTCCGGGGTCGGGCGCCACGATCGCGTTGCCGGCCCTCGGGCCGGGCTGGTGGGTGGGCGAGGCGTCGCTCGATCCCGACGAGCTTCGAGTAGACGACCGGCGTCTGCTGGTGTGGCGCATCGCGCCGCCCGCGCAGGTCGACGCACCGCCCGGTGCGGGCGCATTCGTCGCGGCGGCGCTCGCGGTGCTCGAGGAGGGACGAAGGATCCGGCGCGGGACCGAGGTGATCATTGGCGACCGCCCGGCGGCAGGAGCGAAGACCAGCGTTGTGGTGCCGCCGGCTGATCCGGCGCTCCTGGGCGAGGTGAATCGTGCGCTCGCGGAGCGCGGAGGCCGGTGGCGGTTCGGGCCGGCCGGAACGCCAGGACCGATCGCAGGCACGGCCGCGCTGGAGGGCACGCCAGTTGGACGACGCTATCGTCTGGAGGAGGCCGGGCAGGAGGGCGTGACGGGTCAAGACAGCGTGGTCCTGGCGCGTGTGAACGGCGAGCCGTGGCTCGTGCGGGACGGTTCCGTCCTGTTGATCGGCAGCCGCCTGGACACGGCGTGGACGGCGCTCCCCGCGACGCCCTCGTTCGTGCCGTTCCTGGATGCCCTGGTGAACCGGCTGGCCCGTAATGAAGCGCCGGTGACGGAGGCAGAAGGCACGTCGCGCGTCGAGTTTCGGACCCGGGGTGCCGACACGCTGGGCGCGACCGTGTTCGGGCCAGACCCACGCGAATCCGATCTCACGCCCGCTGAAGCGGGGCTCGCGCGCGACGTGCTCGGCGCGGATGTGCTCGACGACGCGTCGTTCTCGGCGGCGCGCTTCGCGGGTACTGGACGGAGCGACGTCAGCGGTCTCCTGCTCGCATTCGCGCTGCTCCTCGCGCTCGCCGAGCTGGGCGTGGCCACGCTCACCCGCTGATGTCGCTCGCCTTTCTGATCGATCGGATAGCGGAGCTACCCGCCACGACGGCGCTGGCCGGCGCGCTCCCGCGGGCCGGGACGGCGCTCGGCGTGGCCGGGCTGCCGGGCTCGAGCCCGGTCGTGCTGCTCGGCGCACTGGCGCGTCAGTTCCCGCAGCGGGTCTTCGTCGTCTTGACCGCCACGCCCACCGATGCGGAGCGCTGGCTCGCCGACCTCAACACGCTCGTGGGAGCCGAAGCCGCCCTCTATCCGCAGCGCGAGGCGCTCGGCGCTGAGGAGCCGCATCTCGAGATCGCGGGCGAGCGGATCGAAACGCTCGAGAGACTGCTGTCCGGCCACGTACGGATTCTGGTGACGACAGCGCGCGCGGCGGCGGAGCGAACCGGTGTGCCTCGGGCGTTGCGGGACATGCGGTTGTCCCTCGCTCTCGGGCAGCGGGGCGCGGGGAGCGGCACCCTCCGAGCTGTCATCGAGCGTCTCGAGGTGATGGGGTACGCCCGCGTGCCGACGGTGACCGAGGTCGCCCAGTTCAGCGTGCGCGGCGGGATCCTCGATGCGTACGGCTTCGGGATGGGGGCGCCGGCGCGCCTGGAGTGGTGGGGTGACGATCTCGCGTCGCTCCGAACGTTCGACCTGGACACCCAGCGATCGGGCGAAGAGATCGAGCGGGTCACGCTCCTTCCCGTGAAGACCGAAGGCTCGGCCATGTCGCAGGAAGGGGCGCCGCACGCGGCGCCCGTTCTTGAACGGCAGTCCCTCCTCGATCTCCTGCCTCCCGACGCGCTGATGATTCTCGAGCAGGAATCCGCCTTGGATGGGGAGGTGGATCGTGCGTGGGCCGATGCGGCGCACCACCTCGAGATCGCGCGGCGCCTCGGGGAGGAGCCGCCCACCCGAGACGCCTTGTTCGTCGAGCCGGCCGCGTGGCGGAAGGCGCTCCATCGGTTCGCGCGGCTCTCCATCAACGCCGCCGGTGCCGAAACGCGATTCCCGATCGCACCGCCCGAGGCGGTGGACCGGGACATCAAGCGCCTGCGACGGATCGTCGCGGGCGCGGGGGGCGGGGGGGGCGAGCCACCGACCGTGATCCTGTGCGACAACGAGGGACAGCTCGAGCGTCTGGAAGAACTGCTCGACGCGCAGCGCGCGACGCTCGTCGTGGGGGCGCTGGACGGCGGGTTCGTGCTTCCCGGGCTGCGGGTGCTGACCGATCACGAGATCTTCCGCCGAGCCCGCCGCTTGCGAAGGCCGCGCCGATACCGCGAGGCGCTGGCGACCGCGTCGCGGGCGCTCAAAGCGGGCGATTACGTCGTGCACCTGGAGCACGGGATCGGCATCTATCGCGGTATTCAAACGATCGCGGTGGGTGCGGACGGCGGCAGTCTCGAGGTGGCGGTCGTCGAATACGAAGGAGGGGACCGGCTGAACGTGCCGCTGTACCGCCTCGATCAGCTCGAGCCATATCGGACCGCGGCCAACGGGGACGCGGGGGGCGGGGGGGGCGCTCCCCCGCCACCGCGGCTGCACAAACTCGGCGCCACCACTTGGCAGCGCCAGCGCGACAAGACGCGCGCCGCCATTCGGCAGATGGCCGTCGAGTTGCTCGAGCTGTACGCACGTCGCCAGCTCGCGGCGGGCTTCGCGTTCCCACCCGACACGCCGTGGCAGCGGGAGCTCGAGTCAGCCTTCTTGTATGAAGACACGCCCGACCAGCGGCGCGCGTCGGACGAGGTGAAGCGAGACATGGAGCGCCCGCGACCGATGGATCGCCTGCTCGTCGGGGATGTGGGCTACGGTAAGACCGAGGTTGCGCTTCGTGCTGCGTTCAAGGCAGTGCAGGCCGGTAAGCAGGTGGCGGTGCTCGTGCCCACGACGATCCTCGCTGAGCAGCACGGGCGCACGTTCCGCGAGCGGTTGGCCGACTATCCCGTGCGCGTGGACGTTCTGTCGCGGTTCCGGGGTCCGAAGGAGGCGAAAGAGGCCACCCGCCGGCTCGAGGCTGGCGAGGTGGATATCGTGATCGGGACGCATCGCCTCCTGTCGCGGGACGTCTCGTTTCACGATCTCGGTCTGCTGATCGTCGACGAAGAGCATCGGTTCGGCGTGCGGCACAAGGAGCGGCTCAAGGCGCTGAAGCTCGCGGTCGACGTGCTCACCCTGACGGCAACGCCCATCCCCCGGACCCTCCATCTGTCGCTTGCCGGCCTGCGGGATCTGACCCTGCTCGAGACCGCCCCCAAGGATCGCTCCCCAGTGCTGACCTTCGTCGAACCGTGGGACGACGGCCTGCTCGAGGAGGGACTAGCGCGGGAGCTGGATCGCGCGGGACAGGTGTACTTCGTGCACAACCGGATCGAGACGATCGACACGATCGCGGAGCGGGTACGGGTGCTCGCCCCGCCGCGCGCGCGTGTGGCGGTGGCGCACGGCAAGTTGAAAGGAGCGGCACTCGACGGCGTGATGTCTCGGTTCGTGCGCGGCGAAGTGGACATCCTCGTGTCCACGATGATCGTCGAGTCCGGACTGGACGTGCCGAACGCGAACACGATGTTCGTGAGCCGCGCGGATCAGTTCGGCCTGGCGCAGCTCTACCAGCTGCGCGGCCGGGTTGGCCGGAGTCATCGGCGCGCGTACTGCTACCTGCTCGTGCCCGATCTGGTGGACCCTGACGCCGACGAACGGCTGCACGTCCTGGAGCAGCACACGGATCTCGGGTCGGGGTACGGCATCGCGCTGCGCGATCTCGAGCTGCGCGGCGCGGGCGATCTCCTCGGCGCGGCGCAATCGGGCTTCGCGCAGGCGGTGGGGTTCGACACCTATCTTCGCTGGCTGCAGGAGACCGTCGCGTGGCTGAAGCAGGGGGAACGGGGAGCGGGGAGCAGGTCGTTCGCGGCGCCGGAAGTTATTCTGGATCAGGCCGCGCACCTCTCAGACTCCTACGTGCCGGACGAGGCGGTGAAGCTTGAGCTGCATCGGCGGCTGGCGCGCGCCGGGGACCCTAGCGAGATTCAAGCCGTTCGCGAGGAGCTGCGCGATCGCTTCGGCCCGCTGCCGGACGATGCGCAGCGGTTGCTCCTGATCTCCGAGCTTCGCGCGCTCGGCGCCCGGCTGGGATTGGAAACCGTGCTGGTCAAGGGCGACGAAGCACGGCTCACATTCGCGCGGGAAGCGACCCCCCGTCTCGCCGGGCTGACCGCGGCGCTCGACGCCGTGCAGTTCGAGGCCGATGTCCGGCGCCCGGCGCCCCTTTCCCTGCGACTCAGGCGGTTGGGCGGCGAGGCGATCGGGCCCGGGCTCGTGCGGGCTCTCGCAGCCGCGCTCGCGGACACCCTCAGCTAGAGGAGAAGGCATGCGACAGCTGGCTTCGATCGGCATGGCGCTCGCGCTGGCGGGGTGTGGGAGCGGATTGCGGGATGCCTTTTCGGCGCACGCGGAAGTCGCCGGCACGGCGGCCGGTCAAACCCTCTCGGTCGAACGGCTCGCCACTCTGGTGGGCAAGGCGCAGCGGATCCCCCTCCGGCCAGACGTGCTCACCGGCGTCGCCAACGTGTACCTGGACTACGCCGTGCTCGCAACGGCGCTCGGGCGCGGGCGCGACCTGCACGACTCAACGCTCGTCCTCGCCTCGGAATGGCCGCTCGTCGCGCAGCTCAAATGGGAGCAGTATCACGCCCGGCTCATTTCCGCGCGGGGGAAGCTCACCCCCGCGCAGGCCGATTCCGCGTTCAACGAAGGGTCGGTGCGGCTGTTCCAGCACATTCTCGTCAGGGTCCCGCCGAGCGCGGCCCCGGTCGTGGAGCAGCAGAAGCTGAAGGAGGCCACCGGAGTCCTGCGACAGGCCGAGACACAACTCGGCTCGAATTTCGGGCAGCTCGCCCGGCGCTACTCGGAGGACCCAGGCTCCAAGGTGCGGGGCGGGTATCTCCCGGCGACGCCGCGCGGGCAGTTCGTGCCCGCCTTCGACAGCGCGGCCTGGACCCTTTCACCCGGCGCGATGACGGGCATCGTCCGGACGCCCTTCGGCTTCCACATCATCCGCCGGCCGCCGCTCGCGGAAGTGCGAGACTCGTTCCGGGTGGACGTCGAGAACGCCCGCACCACGCGCTTCGATTCCCTCTTCGTCGACAGCATCGCGGCCCAGCGGAAGCTCCACATCGAGTCGGGGGCTCCCGCCATGGTGCGTCAGGCAGTGCCGCAGATCGTGTCGGCTCGAGAGGACCAGCGCACGCTCGCCACGTTCTCGGGCGGCACCTTCAAGGTGACGGACTTGGCGCGCTGGCTCCTGGCGCTCGACCCGAACGATGTGCGCGGCATCGCGACCGCGACCGATGCCCAGCTGGCGCAGTTCATCAAGCTGCTCGCGCAGCGGGATATGCTGCTCGTGGAAGTCGACGCGGCGGGCGTCAAGCTCACTGAAAAAGATTGGAGCCATGTGCGCGCCGAACACGACTCCTCCGTCGCGCGCCTGCAGGGTCTGCTGGTCCTGACCCCCCAGCTGCTGAAGGACTCCGCCGCTACGCCGGCGGCGCGGGTGCAACTGGCGATGGCGCACGTGGACCGCTACCTCGACCAGGCGGTCACGCTGGGCACCGCGCCGTTTTATCCCGTGCCGCCGTTCCTCGCGAGCGCCCTGCGTGAGGGCACACCGTGGTCGCTCAACCAGGCGGGGATCACCCGAGCCTACGAGGCGGCGCAGACAATGCGGGGGGCGGATTCGGCCGGCCGCGCGGCTCCGCCGCCCGGTCTCAAGCCTGCCCCGGGGCCGCCGCCCGTCGCGCCCGGCGATGCGAAACGGAGTCCTCCCTAAGTGCGCTCGCTCGCGCTCCTGGTCCTGATGGCGGCGCTCGGCGCACTCACCGGACGGCGCGCTCTCGCGCAGGGACGGGGGGGGGCCGCAGCGGCTGACCGCCCCGTGGACCGCATCGTGGCCGTCGTGGGCACGAAACCGATCCTCGCGTCGCAGGTGGAAGAGCAGCTCGTGCTGGCGCAGTCCCAGGGAGCGAAGATGCCGGAGGACTCGGCGGGTCGCGACGCAGCTCGCCGGCAGATCCTTTCCCAAATGGTGGACGAAGAGCTGCTGGTGCAGCAGGCGGAACGGGACACCACGATCAAGGTGACCGAGCAGGAAGTGCAGGACGCCGTCGAGCAGACGGTGCAGAACGTGCGGAAGCAATTCACGTCGATCCTGGAGTTCCAGTCCCAGCTGCGCGCGGCCGGCTTCGTGTCGGAGGAGGAATGGCGCCGCTGGCTCGCGGATCAGCAGCGGCGCTCGATCCTGCAGCAGCGGTTGATCGAGGACTTGAAGCAGAAGGGGAAGCTGCGGCCGATCCCACCCTCCGATGCGGCGATGCACGAGTTCTGGGAGGCGAACCGGGCGCAGCAGCCGAAGCGCCCGGCGGCGATCTCGTTCCGCCAGATCGTGATCGTTCCGAAGGCCGACTCGACGGCGGACGCTCGCGCCCTGCAGCTCGCGGAGTCGCTCGTCGTAGTCTTGCGGCGGGGCGCGAGCTTCGCGGAGGTCGCGAAGAAATACTCGGCCGACAGCGCCTCGCGGGAGCAGGGAGGCGAGCTCGGCTGGTTTCGCCGTGGCGTGATGGTCAAGCAGTTCGAAGACGTCGCGTTCCGGCTCAGGCCCGGAACCATCTCGGACGTCGTGCGCACGGAGTTCGGCTTTCACATCATACAGGTAGAGCGCGCGCAGCCGGCGGAAATCCTGGCGCGCCACATCCTCATTCAGCCGACCATCTCCGCCGCGCAGGTCGCCATCGCGAACGCCAAGGCCGACTCGGTGCACGATGCCCTGACGCACGGCGCGCCGTTCGATTCCCTGGCGCGCCTCTACGCGGACCCCAACGAGCCCAAGCTGGCCGACGCCCTGCCCGTGTCCCAGCTGCCACCGGACTACCTGAGGGCGATCGGCAACGACACAGTCCCGGGGTTGAAGCCCGTGTTTGAGGTGGGGGCGGGCACGTCCCGGCCGCGCTTCGTGGTGTTCGAGCTGAGCAAGCGCCTGCCGGAAGGCGAGCTGTCGTTCCCCGAAGTGAAGGACCGGATCAAGGACGCCCTCGGCCAGCAGCTCGCCATCAAGCATTACCTGGACCTGCTCCGCCGCATGACCTACGTCGACGTCCGCTTCTAGTCGCATGCCGCGCCCCCCCCGGCCCCGCCTCGCGGTGACGCTGGGCGACCCGCGCGGGATCGGCCCGGAGGTGGTCAAGAAGGCTCTGGGGTTGGGACCGCTCGACGCAGAGGTCGTTATTGTCGGGAGCGGGGAGCAGGGAGCGGGACCATCCGCTGCGCGGCTAGCTCCCGAGGCGGCCGGCAGGATCGCGGGCCAGGCGGTTGAGCAGGCCGTGCAGCTCGCCCGGGAGGGGAAGGCCGACGCCATCGTCACGGGACCGGTGGAAAAGCACGCCTTGCACCTCGCCGGCTTCCGGTATCCTGGGCTCACCGAGCTCCTGGCGCATCTTGCTGGCGACGTGGACGTCGCGATGATGCTCGCGACCGGGTCGCTGCGCGTGGTGCTCGTCACGACGCACATCCCCCTCAGGGACGTCCCCGCGCAGGTCACGACGGAGCGGGTTGTGTGCTGCGGTCGACTGGCGGAGCGGGCCCTGCGCGACTGGTGGGGGATTCCCGCCCCCCGGCTCGCCGTGTGTGCGCTCAATCCGCACGTGGGCGAATCCGGCCTGTTCGGCGACGAGGATGAGCGCGTACTCGCGCCCGCGGCGCGGACGCTCAGCGCCGCGGGCCCGGTGCCAGCCGACACGGTGTTCGTGCGCGCGATGCGAGGTGAGTTCGACGCCGTGATTACGCCGTACCACGACGTCGGTATGACGGCCGTGAAGGTCGCGGGCTTCGGCAAGGGCGTGAATGTGACCTTGGGATTGCCGTTCCCGCGGGTGGCCCCGGACCACGGGACCGCGTTCGACATCGCCGGTCGCGGCATGGCCGACCCAGGCTCGATGCGGGCGGCGCTCGAGCTCGCCGCCGACCTCGCGCGCCGCGGCTAGCCGTCGCCTGCCGTGCGCCGCACGACGCGTACCGCGCCCACCCGGCGTCCGTCCATTTCCACGATCTCGAATACCGCGCCTTTCACGGCCACCTGGTCGCCCGGCTTGGGCAGCCGGCCCAGCGCGCCGAACAGAAAGCCACCGATCGTCGTGTAGTCCTGCTCGTCCAGCTCGAGCCCGAACGCGACGTTGACCTCGCGGATCGGCGTCGAGCCGGCGATGACGGGCGCCGTGCCGGCGGGAGGCGTGGGCCGCGATTCGCCGCTCGGCCGGTCGTACTCGTCGTAGATCTGCCCGACGATCTCCTCGAGCAGGTCCTCCATGGTCACGAGGCCGGCGGTACCGCCGAACTCGTCGAGCACGATGGCGAGATGAATCTTCTGCCGCTTCATGTCGGCGAGTACGTCCTCCACCTCGCGCGTGCCCGGGACGAACATCGCAGGGCGGAGCACCGCGCGCAGGCCGCCGCCCTTGAGCGAGCGGAGCCCGGCCAGGATGTCCTTCGCATGTACGACGCCTAGGATGTCGTCCAGGGACTCCCCGTACACGGGATAGCGCGAGCGGCCGGCGACCGCCACCTGATCGGCGGCCTCTTCGAGCGTCAGATCCACAGGCAGCGCCACCATCTCCGTCCGGGGCGTCATCACTTCGCGCGCCGACTTCTCGCTAAACTCGAAGACCCCCTGGAGCAGGCGGGCATCGTCGGCGTCGAGCTTGCCGCGTTCCTGGCTCTGCTTGACCAGCATGCGGATCTCCTCGGGCGAGTGGATCCGGTCGAGCTCGGCAATCGTGCCCTTCAAGCCGAGGAGGCGCCCCACGCGATTGGCGCTCCAGTTGAGGAGGTCGGTGAACGGGCGCGTGATCCACGAGAAAATGATGAGGGGCGAGGCGATCCAGCGGCTCGTGCGCTCGGGATACGTGATCGCCCACGCCTTCGGCGCCTGCTCGCCGAAGACCACGTGCAGGAACGAAACGACCGCCACCGCGACCGTCGAGGCCACCCCACCCCGGGTGAGGAACTGGAGCGCGGTGGGCAGCGAAGCGAACCAATCGCGGAACAGGTGGGCGACGGTGTCTTCCGCCACGTAGCCGAGCAAGATCGAAGCGACGGTGATGCCGAGCTGCGCGGCGGACAGCTGGCGATACAGGTCCTGCAACGCGGCCTGCACGGTGCGCGCCCTGCGGTCGCCTCGGCGTACCATCGCCTCGATGCGGGTACGGCGGGCGGCGACGAGCGCGAACTCCGCCGCGACGAAGAACGCGTTCGCCAGCACGAGCAGCAGCACCGCCAAGAGGCGGAGGCCCAGCGATTCCGTTGCAGGATCGGACATAGAGGCGGGAACATAGGGCGTGTTGCCCGGCGGCGGAACGGGCGCATTATCTTGTGAGTGTGAGCGCCACGCTGCCGATCGATGTTCAATGCACACACCGTGCACCGCTCCGCGCCGAGAGCCGACGGCGGATGCGAGCGGTGCTGGCGATCACCGCGGCCGTGATGGTCGCCGAGGCGCTCGGCGGCTGGCTGGCCCACTCCCTGGCGCTCGTCGCCGACGCGGGCCACATGCTGGCGGACGTGGCCGCGCTCGGTCTCTCGCTCATGGTGGCGTCGCTCGCCCAACGCCCGGTGACGGCGGAGCGGACCTTCGGTCTGATGCGCCTCGAGATCCTCGCGGCGCTCGTCAACGGCGCCGCGCTAATCGTGATCTCACTCGGTGTGGCGGTGGAGGCATTTCATCGGCTGCGGACGCCGGCGCCGGTCGACGGGGTGCTGCTGGTCGCGATCGCGGGCGTGGGACTCGTCGCCAACGCGGCGGGCGCCGCGATCCTGCACAGCGGGCACGACCATTCCCTCAACCAGCGTGGCGCCTACCTCCACATCCTGAGCGACCTCCTGGGCTCGGTCGGCGCACTGGCGGCGGGCGTGGTCATCCTCGCCACGGGTTGGGTTCGTGTTGATCCGCTCATCTCGCTCCTGATTTCGGTCCTGATCCTCGGGAGCGCCTGGCGGCTGGTCAAGGAGAGCACCGATGTGCTGCTCGAGGCGGCACCGGCGCACATCGCCCTCTCGGATGTGCACGACTGCATCGCTTCCATCCCGGGCGTGGCCTCCGTGCACGACCTGCACGTGTGGACCGTGACGAGCGGCGTCATCGCCATGAGCGGGCACCTGGTGGTGGAGAACCCGGCGGATAATCAGCGGGTGCTCGAGGCCGTGCAGAGCCGCCTGGGGACCCTGGGGATCGGCCACGTAACGGTCCAGATGGAGCGGGATCCGACGTGTGAATAGGTGCGTGGTGCGTGGTACGTGGTTGCCGGCGGCCTAGCGGCCAGCCTCGCCCCCGGGATAACCACGCACCACGCACACGCACCACGCACCGCACTACGCACCACGTACCACAATTTCTGTGACGTGCCCGCTTGTCTTTTCCCGGGCTCCTTCCTATACTGCGCCCCTCACAGACCGCACCCCTCATCAAGCCACCGTCAGGACCTAGCCCCTTGCAGATCCGCAACATCGCCATCATCGCACACGTGGACCACGGAAAGACCACGCTGGTGGACCAGATGCTCCGCCAGGCGGGGGTGTTCCGCGCCAACGAGCGAGTCACCGAGCGCGTGATGGACTCGAACCCGCTCGAGCGGGAGCGGGGGATCACGATCCTGTCGAAGAACACCGCCGTCCACTGGGGCGACACCAAGATCAACATCGTGGACACGCCGGGCCACGCCGATTTCGGCGGCGAGGTGGAGCGTATTCTCCGGATGGTGGACGGGTTCCTGCTATTGGTCGACGCGGCCGAGGGGCCGATGCCGCAGACCAAGTTCGTGGCTGGAAAGGCGTTGGCTTTGGGACTGCGGCCGATCGTGCTCGTGAACAAGATCGACCGGCAGGATGCGGAGCCCCTGCGGGTGCACGACGAGGTGCTCGAGCTGTTCCTGGATCTCGAGGCGACGCCCGAGCAGTTCAACTGCCCCTTCCTCTATACATCGAGCCGGGCAGGCACGGCGACCATCGACCTCAAGACCCCGGGGACGGACCTGAAGCCCTTGTTCCAGACGATTTTGGACACCATCCCGCCGCCCAAGGCGGATCCCGCGGGTCCATTCCAGATGCTGGTGTCGACGCTGGACTACTCCTCGTACCTGGGGCGAATCGCGATCGGCCGGATCGAGCGAGGCCGGGTGCGGGTGGGTGAGACCGTGGCGTTACTTCCCCTGGGCGAGCCAGGTCCTCTGGGCGACGGCTCTTACGAGCAGGCGCGCGTGGTGAAGCTGTTCTCGTTCGACGGGTTGGAGCGTGTGGAGGTGCAGGAAGCCTCAGCGGGGGACATCGTTGCGTTGGCGGGGCTCGTGGGGGTCGAGATCGGGAAGACCGTGACGGCGCCGGACTATCTCGAGCGGCTGGCCGGAATCGCGGTGGAAGAGCCGACGATCTCGGTGGACTTCAAGGTCAACGATTCGCCCTTCGCGGGGCGCGAGGGCAAGTTCGTGACCGGCCGGCAGCTGCGCGAGCGGCTGTTTCGGGAGCTCGAGAAGAATGTCGCTCTCCGCGTGGAGGAGACGGACGATCCCCAGACGCTCACGGTCTCAGGTCGGGGGGAGCTGCACCTGGGCATCCTCATGGAGACCATGCGCCGCGAGGGATTCGAGTTCCAGGTGAGCCGGCCGCGGATCATCCCCCGGGAGGGGCCGAATGGGGAGCGGCTCGAGCCGTACGAGGAGCTGATGATCGACGCTCCCGAGGGGTATCTCGGCGTGGTGATGGAGAAGCTCGGACCACGCCGGGGCGAGCTTCTGGACATGCGGAACCCGGGGGTGGGCACCGTTCGCATGCGGTTCAAGATCCCCGCGCGGGGGTTACTGGGGTACCGGTCGGAGTTCTTGACGGACACCCGTGGAACGGGGATCATGCACCACCGGTTCTTCGACTACGGCCCGTGGGCGGGGCCGCTCTCGGGGCGGAGCCGGGGGGTGCTGGTGGCGGATCGGGAGGGCGTGGCGGTGGGCTACGCGCTCTTCAATTTGCAGGAGCGCGGGACGATGTTCGTGAAGCCGGGTGACCCCGTGTACGAGGGGATGATCGTTGGGGAGAACGCCCGGGTCGGCGACATCGACGTGAATCCTGCGAAGGAGAAGAAGCTCACGAACATGCGGACGACCGCGTCGGACGAGATGATCATCCTGGAGCCGCCGCGGCAAGTGACGCTCGAGCTGGCGCTCGAATACATCGAGGACGACGAGCTGATCGAAGTGACGCCGTCGTCCATCCGGCTGCGCAAGCGCGCACTGGGCGCCACGGAGCGTCGCAAGCTGGCGCGGAACGCGCGGTCGGCCGAGGAGTCGTAGGAAGCGTCGGATAGCTCGTTCACTTCAACCAAAACCTCAGCTGGGGGTGACAATGTTGTCCCGTGAGACGTCGGACTGGTCGCTCAAGCGTCGCAGCGACAGTCTCGACGACGAGGAGTTCGGAGACTTCGAGGAAGACAAGGACCTGGACGAAGACTTCGACGACGAGCTGGATGAGGACGAGCTTGACGAGGAGGACCTGGACGATCTCGACGAGTACGACGACCTGGACGACGAATTCGACGACGACGAGGACGAGGAGTTCCGGCCCAAGAAGGGGCCGAGGCGGGACTGGGAATAGGAAGCGAGGCGCGTGACGTGCGGGAACATGAGGCCAGGCTCCCGCACGTCGTGCTATAGGACGGTGACGTTACTCTCCCGTCTGGCTTGCCAGCCGCCGCAGCAGCGTGGACACTGCCTTGGCCGGCTCGGCACCTACTTCCTGGCGGACTAGCGCCTCATACGCGCGCCCGTGACGGATCGCGACGGCTCGCTCCCCCGCCGCCGCCAATGCCGTCATGAGGCCGAGCGTGGCCCGCGAGCTGAGAGGATCGAGCGCAACAGCTTTCCGCCACGTCTCGACCGCCGCGAGGCGGTCACCTTTTTCCGCTGCCTGCCGTCCCAGCCGCTCGAGTGCGGCCGCATACTGCTCGGCGAGACGAGCCCGCTCGTCCTCGACCCAGCCCTGGAATTCTCCGCCGTCCCCTAAGTAGAAGCCGTCGAGGAACGGGCCCCGATACGCCGCCACGGCGCCGGATACGTCGTCCCGCTCGAGCGCCTCCTCGAACGCACCGACGTCGCTGGTGACGACCTGGGGGTTCAGGTGCAGCGGGTCGGTTCCAATGAAGAGCGCTGTGTTCACCTGCCGGCGGAGCGCGTAGAGGAGCTGCTCCAGGGCGTGACGGGCGTTGTCGGCGGGACTCTCCGGCCACAGATAGGCCACCAGCTTGTCCCGCCTCATCCCGCGCGCTCCAACCGTGGACAGCAGGGCGAGGAGCGCGAGACGGCGATGCTGGGTGGCAACCACCGCCCCAGCGCCGTCCACCAATGCCAGACCACCCATCGTTTCGAGCCGAAACATGAGGAGCAGATGAGCCCGCCCGGAAGTCGGGATGAGCGTCTCGGACCATTCTACGGGGCCAAGAGGAAGCGGACAAGCTGCCCTCGTGGCCAACGGGTCCGAGCCAGTCCTTAGGGAAGAGGGGTTCCAATGAGCGCTCATTCGCGGTTCGTGGCAGCGAGCGTGCTCTTGCTCGCGGCATGCACGGACATCACGCCCCCACCGTCGCCCGCGTCGCGGCTTGCCTTCATCGCGCAACCCAGCAACGCGATCGCCGGCGCCGCCATTAGCCCCCCCGTCACCGTGGCGGTTCAGGACGCGTCTGGCAAGACGGCGACCACCGCGATCGTCGCGGTGACCGTGGCACTCGCGAACGCACACGGTGGGACGCTCGCGGGCACGACTACCGTGAACGCCGTGAAGGGGATCGCGACCTTCAGCAATCTCTCGATCCAGCAGGTGAGCACGGGTTATACCCTCACGGCTTCATCCGGCCCGCTGACGGGTGCCACGAGTCGGCCCTTTGACATTATGGTGCCCCCGCCGACGCTGCTCGCGTTCACGGTCCCGCCCGGGAACGCGACGGCAGGTGCGCCGATCACGCCGTCCCTCCAGGTGAGCATCAAGGATGCGACCGGCGCGATCGTGACGACCGCGACCAACGCGGTGACCGTGGCACTCGGCACAAGCGTGAGCGGGGCAACGCTCGCGGGCACCACAACGGTGAGCGCGGTCAATGGAGTGGCGACTTTCAGCGATCTCGTGATTCAGAAGGCGGGGACTGGGTACACGCTTACCGCCTCAGCCTACCCCTTGTTGAGCGCCAACAGTGCGTCGTTTGCCGTCTCCCCAGCGGCCCCAGCCAAGCTGAGCTTCGCGGTGCCGCCGAGCACCACCGACACGGCGCTGCCGATCACCCCTGCGGTCCAGGTGGCGATTCAGGATGCGTTCGCCAACACGGTCACGAGCGCGACGAACGCCGTGACCCTGTCGCTGGGCGTGAACCCCGGCGGCGCGACGCTCGCGGGCACTCTCACGGCGCCGGCCGTCAACGGCATCGCAAGCTTTGCGAACCTCAGGCTCAATCGACTGGGGAGCGGCTACACCCTCAGCGCAACGTCCGGGGCGCTCACCGCGGCGACAAGCCCTCCGTTCAACATGGTCAAGACGCAGGTGATCGCGTTCGTGAGCGAAGACCAGGGGGCGAATCATGTGGGGATCGCCACGATGCATTCCGACGGCTCGAGCGTCGTGTCCCTGAGGTCGACGGGGGAGGCACCTATATGGTCCCCCGATGGAAAGAAGATCGCGTTCGTCGCAGGCCGCGATGTATTGGTCATGAATGCCGATGGCACCGGCGCCGTCACTATCTTCCATGGCGACGCGGGATCCGGCGTCGTTGGGCTCGCCTGGAAGCCGGACGGCTCGGGCTTTGCTTTCGGCGGTAACTATAACTATGCGTCGGGCTTGTTCGTCATGAGTGCCGACGGCTCGAACGTCAGCCGGATCCTGGGGGGCTACGGCTTCGGCCACCCGAGCTGGTCTCCCGACGGCTCGCGCATCGCGTTCGAATGCTCGACCCCGACCGGCAATGCCGACGTCTGCGTCGTGAACTCCAACGGCAGCGGGTTCGCGCAGGTGACGAGCGACCCGGACGCGGAATCCCAGCCGGCATGGAAGCCCGACGGCACTCGCATCCTGTTCGTGGCGATCGGCGCGGCGTTCTCGGGGCTGAAGGTGATCAACCCCGATGGCACCGGCATGACCCCGCTCCTGTCGTACGGGGGCGCATACCAGCCCGCCTGGTCGGCGGACGGGCAACAGATCGCTTTCGCCGTGGAGGGTGGGTGCGTCAGCTATAGCTACTCGTATAGCTACTGCTCTGCGGTTGCGCCGGACTCCATCGTTGTTGCGAATGCGGACGGCAGCGGCGTACACGTGGTCAACCGCGCCGGAACCGAGCCGGTCTGGCGGCCATGAGCGCGGCCCGGGGGTGTCGAGTGCTGATGGCGCTGATCGCCCCGGTGGCGTCGTGTGTGGACGGCGGTCCCACGGTGCCCCCGCCCGTTCCTCACCTGCTCAGCGCGAGCGTCGCACTGAACCCGACCAACAGCCTGTCCGCCGTGGTAAGCTACACGGCGGACGGTGCCGACTCGGTGCGTGTTGCGTACTGGTCGGACAGCGAGCCCGTCGCGCGCACTCCGTACTACCAGATCAACGATGGGCGAGGGTCGATTGCCGCCCTCGGCTTGGCGCCGCGAACCGCATACCACGGTTTGGTCGAGGTGGTCGGCGCGGCCCAAGCCATCGCCGCCGAGTCGATCGCCTTCGTGTCGGGCGATCTGCCCTCGGCGCTTCAAGGCGTCCGCCTTCAACTATCAGGGGCGGGGGCACCACCGCCGGGCTACCTGCTGACCGACCTCACCGTCGGGGGCGGGGGCGGGACCGTCTTCGCCGTGGCGTTCGACCGGTCCGGGGCGATCCGTTGGTATCGCGGATTCCCGGCGGATCCAGGGGAACACGCTTTGGAGGCCGAGCAGCAGCCGGACGGTCATTTCACGCTGTTTGTCGGTTCGAGTCGCGGGTGGGAGCCCGTCGCCGGTCGCTACTACGAGTTCACGGCGGCGGGGGAGAGCCTCGCGGTATACACGGCGGGGTCGTCGTATTACACCGACCCGCATGAGCTGCTGCTGCGGGGCGACGGATCGACGGCCCGCGCTGCCTATCTGTTCGGGTACGACCTGCGGTCCGTGGATCTCACCGCTCTAGGCGGGTCGGCAAGCCAGCTCGTGGCGGGTCATGCCATCCTGCGGCAATCGGCGAGCGGCGTCGTGCAATTTCAATGGAGCGCGTGGGACCATTTTGTTCTGACGGACTGGGTGGCGCCACCGCCCAACCTGGCGCAGTTGCCCTCCATCGATTTCGATCATCCCAACTCGATCGAGCTCGACTCGGCAGGAAACTACATTGTGTCGTTCGCGAGTCTCATGCAGATCGTGAAGATCGATCCGGTCACCGGAGCGATGCGTTGGCGCTTTGGGGGACGGCAGAACCAGTTCAAGCTAATCGGGGATCCGCTCGACGGCTTCGGCATTCAACACGATGTCCGCCTCCTAACGAACGGCGATCTCCTGCTGTTCGACAACGGCAACGCGCACAACCCGCCCGAGAGTCGAGCCGTGGAATATCGGCTCGATACGTTGGCCATGA
>CAYXIK010000023.1:0-4563 GCA_964465315.1 uncultured Gemmatimonadaceae bacterium
AGAAGCGGTGGTCGAGTCGCAGGGTGAATCGCAACGGCTCTCCGGCCGTCACCGCCTTGGCTGCGTACACGCCGAACCCGCCCCAATCGACCCCCAGGCCGAGGTCGGCGAGCCAGCTGCCGAGGGTCGGCAGGCGATCCGAGGGCAGGCGACCAGGCCCGCTGCCGACGACCCAGGCTTGTCCCGCATCCGCCAGGACGACCAGGTCCAGTCCCTGCAGCGTGAGCAGGGATTTGGATGCCTCGTCGGCGGGCGTCGAGGAGCCAGACGCCCAGTGAAGCGATAGGTGGCCGCGGTATTCGGCCTGCGCGAGGATCACCCGGTCGCACGCTGCCACTTGGGTGTTACTGAAGGCGGGATCGATGATGTCCCGGTTGCATGCGCTATGTCGAAATCCGTAGCCCGCGAGTGGATCGGGACCGCCGATGGATAGCCGTTGTTGTAACGGCAGCGGGCCACCGCCGATCCATCCGCCGGCGAGCACGCGCAGGTTCATTCGCCCCGACGGGCTCACCCGAGTGTATCGGCGAAAGTCGAGAAACAGGCGGTTGAACTGGTAGGAACCGTCCGTGGGGATCGGCCCGCGCACCGCGCTCGGCACGCCGGTTTCAGGCGTCACATCGTCCGAGCTCGAATGCTCGATGCGGGCGCGAAGGAACCATCCGGCCGTCGGGTCGAGCCGATCGTTGCGGGTATCGAAGGTCACTGTGCCGCGCAGGGTCGTGTAGTGACCGTCGTCGATCGGCGGGTTGGGGCGCCAGGGCTGGTCGTTGCGGAAGACGGTCCAGGGGTCGCGTGCCGCGACGGTCGTCTGCCACTCGTGGCGCAGCTCGAGGTCGATCCGGAGCGGCCGATCGGGCTGGACGAACGCGCGGCCCGCCACCCCCTTGCTCAGGTAGTAGTCGCGATAGTCGCGCTGGAACAGGAACGCCGCCCAGCCGACTTCTCCGCTCCGCAAACCCCAATCTTCCACAGGCGCGACGTCGTCGAACGCCCGGAACTCGACCCCGTACGCCGGAAGCTCTCCCGTGCGTAGCTCGGTGCGGAATAGATAGCCCAGGTCGCTTCGCTTGTCGGTGAAGTCGCCGGCGGTGCGGAAGATTCCCAGGGCGTCGATCCTGAGCCGCACGTTCTGGTGGAGCTTCCAGTCGAACAGTGGGCCGAACACCACCGGCAGCCCCTCCACGCGATTGAACGTGCCGCCTGTCGCGACGGAGAGCGACGAGCGGGAATCCGCCGTGCCCCACGACTTCTCGATCCCGAGGCCTTGGAACCAGCGTTGCAGATCGGGGGGCGCGAGGGCGATTTCCTCGCCCTTCACGCGGTAGGCGAGGGGCGCCGCGTAGACGTGGACTTCACCCCCGACGGTGGTGGTCGAGCGCCGCACCACCGTTCCGCCGACGACGATAACGTCGCCCGTGACCACCGCACCGGAGTCGAGTATCGCGTCGGCGTTGATGACGAGGAGCGTTCCTTCGATCCGTCCGGCGATGACCACGGCCCCATTGCGTACCGCGACATCGCCGCGCCATTCGTTGCCCGCGGGCAGGCGGGAGCGACCTACGAGTCGTGTCGTGGTCGGCGCGTTGTAGCGCCGCACGGCATCCTCGGCGACTTCGCGCGGCAGCTCCGGTGGCCGGATCACCACACCGCCGCTTTCCGGTTGGATGACGATGGCCGTGTCTTGCGCGGCGGCGAGGCGGGGAGCCAACGCGCAGAAGCACAGAAGCACGAAGACACGCATAACGGAAATCCCGGTTTGGGTCGTAGGGGGCTCGTGCATGGGCTATGCCGCTCCCCGTTGGCTGGCGCCGAGCACGGCGGTCGAGTGTTGGGCGGGCGCGTGACCCGCGGGTCGTGTCATCCCGCCACGTTGCGCGGGGGCTCGAGACCGAGCCGCCGCATGCGGCGATAGAGATTGGCGCGATCGGTCGCGAGGCGGCGCGCGGCCTCCGCCACGTTCCCGCGCGCGGCCGAGAGCGCACGCGCGATGAGCGAGCGCTCGTACCCGTCGAGGGCTTCCGCGAGGGCGACGTCGCTCCATCCTTCTGGCCCGGGGGCGGGGGCTCCGCCGCCGTCCAGCGGCACGACACGCGCCACGTCGTCCGCCGTCACAACGTCACCCCCGCCAGGCGCGAGGATCGCGAGCCGCTCCAGGATGTTCGCCAGCTCGCGTGCGTTCCCCGGCCACGGATACGAGGCGAGGAGCTGCACGGCGCCGGCGTCGAAGCGGACGGGACGCCCGAGGCGCGCCGCCTGCCGGGCCGCGAAGTGGTGCACCAGAGGCGGTATGTCGTCCGGCCGTTCGCGTAGCGGCGGGATGTGGATCGGCAGGACGTTCAGGCGGAACAGGAGATCGTCTCGGAACTGACCGTGCTGCGAGGCTTTCCCCAGGTCCTTGTTGGTCGCCGCGATCACCCGCACGTCCACCCGCAGCGGCTTCTCACCGCCCAAGCGCTCGATCACGCCTGCCTCGAGCACGCGCAGGAGCTTGGCTTGAGCTTCGGGTCCCAGGTCGCCGACTTCGTCGAGAAATAGCGTCCCGCCGTCGGCCAGCTCGAAGCGTCCCACCCGGCGCTCGGTGGCGCCGGTGAACGCGCCGCGCTCGTGCCCGAACATCTCCGACTCCACCAGGTCCTTCGGAATGGCCGCGCTGTTCACACAGACGAAGGGCCGCCCGGCGCGCGCGCTCTGTCGGTGGATGGCGGAAGCCACGAGCTCCTTGCCCGTGCCCGATTCGCCCGTGATCAGGACGCGCGCGTCGGTGGGCGCGACGCGCGCGATCAGCGTCCGAAGCTCCTCCATCGCCTTGCTCACACCCACCAACGGGTCCGCGTGCCCGAGCGCTTCGTGTAGACGTCTGTTCTCGGCCAGCGTTCGCGACAGGGCGAGCGCCGCCCGGAGCGTCGTGAGCACGCCTTCGGGTGTCAACGGCTTCTCGAGGAACTGGAACGCCCCGAGCTTGGTCGCCTTCACCGCGTCCGCGAGGTTGGCCTTGCCGCTCATCATCACCACGGGCAAGTCGGGGGCGACTCGCTTGAGCTGCTCGAGCGTCGCGAGGCCGTCCGGTCCGCCCGGCATCATGAGGTCGAGGAGCACGGCGTCGGGCGGATCCCGTTCGACGGCCGCGAGCGCCGCGCTCCCATTCGCGGCTTCCGCGGTCTCGAATCCCTCGGACTCGAGCAGCGCCGCGACCATTCGGCGGATGTTCGCCTCGTCGTCGGCGAGCAGGATGCGGGGGCTCATGCGGCCGAGAGCACAACCGAGAACGTCGCCCCGCCGCCCGGGGTGTCGGCGACGGTGATGGTGCCGTGGTGCGCCTCGATGGTCTGGCGCACTAACGCGAGCCCGAGCCCGGTGCCGTCCCGTTTGGTCGTGAAGTACGGCTCGAACACCCGATGGCGCAGCTCGTCGGGAATGCCGGGCCCGTGGTCGGCGATCGTCACGAGCAGACCGGCTCCCTCCGCCGTCACGCCGACGTCGATCGCGCCCTTGCCGTCCATGGCCTCCGCGGCGTTGCGGAGCAGGTTCGCGAACGCCCGACGCAGCGGATCGTAATGCCCGAGCAACCGGCACGGCGCGCCGTTGGCTCGCACCCGCACATCCACCGCTGGGGGCACGGCGGTCTTCCCCAGGTCCATCAACAGGTCCACGAGATCCACCTCGCTCTTCGGTCCCTCCGGCAGCCGGCCGAACTCAGAGAATTCCTTGGCGAGCCGCTCCAACCGCTCCGTTTCGGCGCCCATCACCTCGATGGCGGTCGCCGTTCGACTGTCCGGCGGTCCGACCGCCCGACCGAGCTGATCCACGGCGATCCGCATGGCCGTGAGCGGGTTCTTGATCTCGTGCGCCACCCGTCGCGCTACCTCACGGAACGCTCGCAGCCGCTCCGCCTCGAGCTCGCGATCCCGCGCGGTCTCGAGCGCGGTGGCCAGCTCGCGCAGCGCCTGACGCAGCGCCTCGAATTCCGGCGCGCCCCGCGTGGGGGGGCCGGCGGGCAGGGGCATCCGGCGCCGGATGAATCGGGTCCAACCCACTAGCTCGTCGATCGGCCGCGAAAGCTGGCGTGACAGATGGCCCGCGACCCGAACGGCCGCGATCACCGCCACCGCTCCGAACACGATCACCACCGCCGCGAACCCGCCCGCGTAATAGCGCAGGTACGTCTCGGCGCGGCGCGCGAGGGTCACCGAATTCGAAAGCTGTTCCAGGTGCTCGCGCAGGGCCGCCCGCTCCCGCGGTGTCAGATGCGTCGTATCCACCCGGTCGACCATCTGGCGAGCCGACGCGGCCACCTCCTCCAAGGCCACCCGCGCGCCGGCCGAGGGCGCCACGGTGCGCACCGCCAGCGCCCAGCCCACGACCGCCAGGGCGGTCGGCACGGCGGTCAGCGCCACCAGGATCACGAAGATCCGCTGCCGGAAGGGAAGGGGCATGATGGTCGGGCCAATCTAGGGGGTCGGCTTCCGTGTGACAATTCGACACGGTATTAAGACGACGTGGGAGAGGGGGGAAGGGAGAGGTTCCCTTCCGGTTCAGCGTAGAGTACGTCTCGCTTCTCTC
>CAYXIK010000023.1:4663-28253 GCA_964465315.1 uncultured Gemmatimonadaceae bacterium
GATGCGAGCCCACACCCACTACCTCTGGTTCAATACGAAATCCCGTCAAGAAATCATCGACATCACCGATCAAGTGGCTGAGCAGGTAAGCCAAAGCGACGTGGCAGAAGGCCTGGCTCTAGTCAGCGCCATGCACATCACCGCCTCCGTATTCGTGAACGATCATGAATCGGGGCTATGGTCGGACATCCTCAAGTGGCTCGAGACCACGGTGGCCCCTTGGGACCCCAAGCGCTATCGCCATAACGAGACGGGCGAGGACAACGCGGCGGCTCACCTGCGGAGCCTCACGATCGGGCACGAGGTGATCGTCCCGGTGACTGCGGGAAAGCTCGACCTCGGACCGTGGCAGCGCGTGTTCTACGGTGAGTGGGATGGTCAGCGCAAGAAGCGCGTGATCATCAAGGTGCTCGGGGAGTAGCCGATACGAGGGCGCGCTCAACGCGCCAATCGGGCCCTCGTTCCTCTTCTTTGACCAGCCAGCCGTGGTCCTTGCTCGCCCAAAACGTCAGGACACGCTCTCGGCCGTCGCGGATGACGATCTTCCAGCAATCAAACGTTCCGGCAGGAACCTCGATGCGTTGGCCGCGCTCTACACGCATGTCGAGCGGCCGGATCGCCGCTCTGTCGCGATCTCTGCCCACAAGTCCCACTGAATAGACACTTCCCCGCCAGCCCGGGCCGAGCGGCAGCGCCTGGAGCAACAAGGCGACGTCGAGCCACCTCCACCGCAACACCAGCGGCGCGTCTACAGGACCGGGGATCTCTGCGTGCGCGCGCCAGCTGCGGGGGTGCGCGCCCCCGATGTCGAGCGCCTCGTACACCGTGTCCCACGCGAACCGGTGGATCAAGCGAAATCGAGTACCCACCATGGCGTAGTGGATCGGGCGCAAGTTCTCCACGTCTGCGTACATCGTGTCGTTCGCGCTGCGGATCCAGCCTGTCTTGTCCGAATTCGAGTCGCGTATCGTGAGCTGTTGTTGAGACACGAGCCACGCCGGCCGGCCCTCCCATTCGGCGCTCCTCATCACGACCCTCAGGCGTCCGCGATACCTGGTCGCGCCGTCGTCGAACGCGTCGCCGATCTGGTAGATCCACGTGCCTCCCCGAACATTCACGGCGCGTACGTCCCGGACGTGCTGATAGCGCGGAGGCGGCGGTGGCCCCGCCTCCTGCGCCATCGCATCAGGCGGCCAAAATCCGAGGACGCGCGGGATGTCCTGATAGTCGCGGTCGAGACTCGTCGAAGGCCGACCAGGACCGCGTGTGTTGACGACAAGAACCAGGACTGCGGCGGCCGAGAGCGCGCCTAAAAGCCATCGCGGGTAGTCGCGGCCTATGCGCGGCAACGCCATGCGGACGCCGGCCGCCCTACTGTCGAGGATTCGTTGCAGGAGGCCAGGGGGCGGCTCCGGCGTGACGAGTCCTTGTAATTCTCTTCGCATGGCGTCGAGCGTCGGTCTATTCATCGCCCGTCCTTCATCACTTTGCGGAGACGAGCGAGCGCGCGGGCCGCGCGCACACGCGACGCGCCGACGCTGATTCCCAGGAGGTCAGCCACCTCACGGTGCGAATAGCCTTCGACCTCCCTCAGCATCACCACGACTCGCAAGGTATCCGGAAGACTGTTGACCGCGCTCTCCACGGTCATGGCTTCGAGGTTGGCGGGAGGTGTTGATCCCTGCTCCGCGAGCTCCAAGGAGACCTCGCGCCTACGTGTACGGCCCCGCAACCGGACCAGCGCGACACGCGCCGTGACCCGCTTGAGCCAGCCCGGGAACTTCCCTCGTTCTGCATAGCGAGCCAGCGCCTCGGGCAACCCGACAAACACATCGTGCACCACATCTTCGGCATCCTCGCATGTTCTCGTCAGCCGGTACGCCAGGCGATAGAGGGCGGGTCCGTACTGGCGGTAGAGCGAGGCTAGCGCCTCCGGGCTGCCGGTCCGAACCGCCTCGATCAACGCTCCGAAATCGTCGCCCGCCGCCGAGGCGCTCATCGGTCTTGTAGGCCAATGCTCTTGGACGGCAAAACGTTACACAGTCAGGCCGAGTCTCGCGCGGCGTGGTTTCGGCCTACCTCTTTCCACGCAAGTTGTTTATTTTCAAAGGTTCCCAACGTTGTGAGGGACGTGGCAGACGTCGTGACAGGTCATTTGGCGGCGCTCTTTGCGCGAGCCTCGCGAGAGCACCCCGATCGGGAGTTCCTGGTTTTCGGGTCGCGCCGCATGACCTACGGGCAGGTGGAGCGTGAAGCGGTCGCGCTTGCTGAGTCGCTGGCCAGCCTGGGGCTCCAGACCGGAGACCGGCTGGCCGTAGACCTGCCGAACTGGCCGGAATGGGTTGTCACTCTGCTCGCCGCGGCATATCGCGGCGTGGTCGTCGTCCCGCTCGATCCCTCTCTTACGATCCACGAGCTCAAGTACCAGCTGCGCCACGCCGAGGTGCGTGCGGCCGTGGTGCCTGAGGGTCACGAGGGAACGGACTTCCTGGATTTGTACGACGAGCTATTGCCGGACTTGCCCCAGCTGCGCGCGCTCATTCTCGTGGGCGCGAGCGATCGCTGGCTCGACGATCGTGTGTATCGCTATGCCGACTTGATTTCGAAGCGCCCCGTGACTCCCGGAGCGATCGCGCCCGGCGATCCCGCCACCCTGCCACTGGCGATCCTCTACACGTCCGGAACGATGGGGAAGCCAAAGGGTGTCACGCTGTCACACGGCAACATTACCGTGACCGCCCGCGCCTCATGCGAGGCGGTGCGGCACACCGGCGAAGACCGGGTGTTGAGCGCGGTCCCCGGGTTCACGATCTTCGGCGTGCACGTCGTGGCGGCGACCATCACGGCTGGCGCGACGCTCGTGATGCAGGAACGCTTCGACGCCGGTCCCGCGCTCGAGCTGATCCGGCGCGAGCGGGTGACGGTAGTGCACGGGGTACCCACGATGTTCGAGCTCCTCATGCGCCATCCCTCGTTTGAGGAGTCGAGACCGACCACCTGCCGGTCGGGCATCGTGGCCGGCAGCCCGGTATCGCCGGAGTTCGCCCGCCGCATCCGGCAGTGGTGCGACGTCCAGATCGCCTATGGACTCACGGAGACCGGCCCCACGGTGACCGTGACCCGCTTCGAGGATACCGCAGAGCGGAGGGCGCACACGGTCGGCCGGGCGATCGCGGGCGTCACGGTGAAGGTGGTCGACCTGAAGAGCGGCAGCCTTCATGGGCCCGAGGCCGTTGGCGAGCTGGCGGTGCGGGGGCCGAACGTGATGCTGGGCTACGACCGGATGCCCGGCGAAACGTCGCGGTCCGTCACCGCCGAGGGATTCTTCTTGACGGGCGACCTCGCCCTCGTGGACGAGGATGGCTACGTCAGGATTCTGGGCCGCCGGGCGGAGGTCATCATCCGCGGCGGCTACAAGATCTATCCACGCGAGCTGGAGGACCTCCTCCGGACGCACCCTGCCGTGGGCGACGCCAGCGTCGTCGGCATCCCTAACGAAACGCTCGGGGAGCTGATCTGTGCCTGCGTCGTGCCCACGGAGGGGTCCATCGTGACGGGCGACGAGCTCAAGGACTTTTGTCGCGAAGCCGTCGCCGACTACAAAGTGCCCGACCTGGTGCGCTTCTTCGACACCCTGCCGCTGACCGGAAGCGGCAAGGTGAAGCGACGGGAGCTCGCGCAGGTCGTCGGCCTGGAGCTGAGTACAACCACATGACACAACCGCCGCATTCCTATCTTCCACGGCAGCACAAGGAGCCGCCGGCCCACGCGCCGAACGCGGCACTCCTGATCGACTTCGACAACGTAACGATGGCCATTCGTTCGGACCTTCAGACGGAGCTGAAACGGCTCCTCCAGTCCGACATCATCCGCGGGAAGGTCGCCGTCCAGCGCGCCTACGCCGATTGGCGGCGCTACCAGCAGTACGTCGTCCCGCTCGCCGAATCCTCGATCGACCTGATCTTCGCGCCCGCGTACGGCTCCAACAAGAAGAACGCGACCGACATTCGCCTTGCCATCGACGCGTTGGAGCTCGTGTTCACGCGGCCCGAGATCGGCACCTTCATCCTCCTCTCAGGCGACTCGGACTTCTCCGCCCTGGTGCTGAAGCTCAAGGAGTACGGCAAATACGTGATCGGCGTGGGGATCCGTGAGTCGTCGAGCGACCTGTTGATCCAGAACTGCGACGAGTACTACTCCTACAACGAGCTCGCAGGATTCACGAAGGAGAGCGACATCACGCACGAGCGCCACGACCCCTGGGAGCTCGTGGTCGAGGCCCTCAAGCAAATGACGGCGCACAACGACGTGATGCGCTCCGACCGCCTGAAGCAGGTGATGCAGGAGATCGACCCGAACTTCGATGAAAAGGACGCGGGGTTCTCGCGCTTTTCGAAGTTCGTTGTCGAGGCGGCCCACCGGGGCCTGATCAATCTTACCAAGCTGGACAACGGGCAGTACGAGATCGCGCTGGGCGCCGGCGTGCCGGGAGCGGCGGCGCAGCCGTCGCTCCTTGGATCCGTGGAGCGCTCGAGTGACCGCGAGCGCGCAGGCCGTCGTGGTGGAGGGGGCGGAGGCCGCAGGGGTGGAGGGGGGGGACGGGGGCACGAAACGCCAGAGCCCGTGGGCGAGGCTCCTGCGAGCACCGTGCCCACCCCGTCTCCTGCACGTGAGCCGCGGCGCAGTGGCTTCTCGCTCGACGGCGCCTTCGGCCTCATCAAGCAGGCGATCGGTCGGTTAGGAGGGGAATCCCGCCCGGTGAGCGCCGAAGAGATCGGCGAGGCGATGGCCGAGATCAAGGGCGACGACGAGCCGGTCGAGGCGGCTCAAGTGCAGAAGCTTCTGCGACAGGCCCACGACCGCGAGCTGATCGACCTCGCCAAAGAGCATGACGGCGGATACACGGTCAAATTGCGGGAGACAGCCCCACCAGCCGAGCCCGCCGCGGTGACCGACGCCGACGAAGCGCTCGACCCGCCGATGCCCGAGTCGTCCGCGCCTCCGTCCATGCGTCCTCAAGCGCCACCCGCCGGGGGTATCCCGGCTCGGAGTGCGCGATTCCGCCGCGGCTCCCGCGGGCCACGCGTCGCACCCCCGGAGGTGCCCAAGATCGGCGTGGTCGAGGTTGACCCTAACTTCAAACCTCGCATTGAGTTACTTCCTCCCAAGCCACCTGCGTCATCGCCGTTAGGCTCCGAGGTCGGGTCGCTAGGGCCGCCATCCGGAGGCGTGGAGCACCGAGAGCGGGCAGGCGAAGGCCGTGGCGGTGGGCGCGGTCGCGGCACAGGTGGGGGGGCCCGTGGTCGTCGCGGTGGCGGTAGGGACGAGCGAGAGCCTTCCCTCGGCGAGCGAGGAGAGCGCGGCGAGCGGGGCGGAAGAGGCCGCCGTGGTGGCCGCGGCCGCGGCGGTCGCGGACGTGGCGCGGGCGGGGCGGGAGGCGGGGCGGGAGCTTCGAACGGGGAGCGAAGTGAGCCTCGCGAGCCGAGGCTGACGGCGTCCGAGCCGCGGCCGCCGGCTCCCGCTCCTCCGCCACCTTCCAAGCCGCCCGCGCGCGAGCCGGAGAATGAGGGCGAAGGAGAGTCCTTCTGGTCGAAGGTCAAGCGCGGGCTCACCGGCGGGGCGTGACGCGCCGAGCGCTCCCGGCGTCCTTCTACGCGCGACCTACTCCCGAGGTCGCGCGTAGGCTTTTGGGGCAGGTGTTAGTCAGCGATGTCGGGGGTCGTCGCACCGCCGGCCGCATCGTGGAGACGGAGGCGTATCTCGGCCCCGAAGACCCCGCGAGTCACGGCTACCGCGCGCGGCGAACCCGTCGCAACGAGAGCCTGTTTGCCCGCCCCGGCACGGCCTACGTCTACTTCACCTACGGCATGCACTGGTGCTTGAACGCCGTGACGGAGCGCGTGGGCTTTCCGTCGGCGGTACTGATCCGCGCGCTGCAGCCGCTCGAGGGCCTTGAAACCATGCGACGTCGCCGGGGCGGCGCCGCGGATCGCCACCTCTGCTCCGGCCCCGCCAAGCTGTGCCAGGCGCTCGGCGTGACGGGTCGTCAGGACGGCGTGCCGCTCACGCGGGGCCGGCTGCGGATCGAGCGAGGCGACGCACGACAGCGCCCGGCCATTATTACGACAGCGCGAATCGGCATCACGCACGCGGCCGAGTGGCCGCTGCGGTTCCTGATCAAGGACTCCCCATGGGTCTCCCGTTAGGCTTGCTGCTCATGCTCCAACAGCCCATCATCGTGGACGGCCACATCGACACGCCGCAACGGATGCTCGACATGAAAGCGGACATCACGGCGCGCCTCGCGGACGGGCACGTGGACGTTCCCCGCATGCGGGAGGGGGGACTCACCGCCGCCTTCTTTTCGATCTGGGTCGATGCGCGCTACGGCCGGGGAGCGGCCTTTCGGCGGGCGATCGACCTGATCGGAGCCGTGCGCTCGCTCGCGGACACGAACCGCGACGTCGAGCTCGCCACCACCGCGGAGGAGGTGCTCGGAGCAGCGGCACGCGGGCACGTCGCCGCGCTCATGGGCGTCGAGGGCGGCCACGCCATCGAGAACTCCCTCGAGAAGCTCGATTCCTTGTACCGTCTCGGCGCGCGCTACATGACGCTCACGTGGAACAATGGCAACGACTGGGCCGGGTCTTCCACGGATCCACATCGACACGGGGGGTTGTCCCCATTCGGGCGCCGCGTGGTGCGTCGGATGAACGAGCTCGGGATGCTGGTGGACGTGTCCCACGTGTCCGACTCGACGTTCTGGGACGTGCTGGCCACCAGCGTAAAGCCGGTGATCGCGTCGCACTCGTCCTGCCGCGCGTTGGCGCACCACCCGCGCAACCTGAGCGACGAGCAGCTCCGCGCCATTGCCAAGAACGGGGGTGTGGTGGGAATCAACTTCTATCCGGTGTTCCTAGACGACCACTTCCGCAACCAGTACGAGGAGCTACGGCGTCGTCTCACGCCCGAGACCGATGCCATCCGCGCCCGCTACCGCGGCCACCCAGGCGAGTCGGCATTCGAGGTAGACAAGTTCGTGGGTCAGCACGCCGAGAGCCTCGACGTTCCTTCGATCGACCGGCTCCTGGACCACATCGACCACGCGGTACAGGTGATGGGCATCGACCACGTGGCGCTGGGCAGCGATTTCGACGGGATCAGCGTGCTGCCGGTGCCCATGAAGGACGCGACGTCGCTGCCCGAGCTCGTCCGCGCCCTTGAGGGCCGCGGCTACTCGGACGGCGACGTCCGCAAGATCCTCGGTGAGAACTTCCTGCGCCTGCTTACTGCCGGTCCGTGATCCCTTCCTTGGAGCTGCCGAGCGAATACCGGAGGCCGCCCTGGAACGTGTGCGTCGTGCCCTGGATCAGGAAGCTGGCCGCCGAGGACGTCAGGATATAGTGGCCGTACAGGGCGAGGCGTCCCTGCTTGACGTCGATCCCGCCCATCCACCAGAAGAACGCTTTCGTGCCAGCATCGTCTGCCGCTGTCTGTAGCGTAGCCACGTCCCCCGGTCCGGTGCAGGACGCGCAGCTCGTCTGGATGTTCAGCGCTTCCATGATCGCGAACCCACCGCCGGCGAACGGCTCGACGCGCATCTGGGCCGGGAACGCCAACACGCCGACCATGATCCGGCGCAGATTGTTGAATGAGACGTTCCCAGGGTTCACGCCACCGTGGGGTTCGATGATCGTCGCGTGTCGCGGACTGATGAAGAACGACTGCTCGTACGAGGCATACAGGGCGGTCTTCTTAGCCGTTATCAGCCAGTGACCGCCGAACGTAGGTTCGAAGGAATAGCTGTCGAAGTTGGTACGGAATACGAAGAGACCGGCCTCGCCGCCCCAGTACCACTTGTGCTGCCAGTCCGTCGCCCGCTGCTCGTAGGAGGGACCCCCGCGACGCGGCTGCTGGGGAACCTGGCCGCCCGCCGCGATAATCGAGTCGCGCTTGGCCTTGGGGATCTCGGGGACCTTCTCCTCGGGGACACCGCCGCTCCCAAGGAAGAACGACAGGCCCGCCTGCCCTTGCGCGTGGAAGACGTTCTGCTGCGTGAGACAGCAGTTCTTGGGCGCGTAGTACGCGCGCGCCTCGAGGCGGAGCGCCATGTGGTTGCCGATGAAAAACCGCTCGCCGATCCCGCCGTGGACCGCGTTGAGCGCAAAGTTGTATGGGGGGTTGACGCCCATGTCGACCCGGGAGTAACCACCCAGGATGTACAAGACGGACTTGTTGCCACCCGAGTTGAGAATGAGGCTGACGGATCCGATACGGACCTGCGTGTGGCTGATGTTCGGTGGAATCGGGCTGGGCCCGTTCTTCAAGTTCGGGTATGAGACGTTGCCATCGACCTCGAGACCGAAGACGTCGTTGAAGAAGAAGCCGAGCCGTCCCCCGCCACCGAACTGGTTATCCAGCTGGAAGGCCCGATCGTAGCGCGTGAACGCGCCGTATCCCCCGAACTCGAGCTGGTGCGCATGCTGCGCGCTCAGAGCCCGGGCCGCGCCAACCACCAGCACCCCAAGTACAGTGACTACCCGCATGGGACGACTCCCAGGATCGCGTTCAGAGAGGAAAAAACGCCACCCAAAATAGGAAGTTTGTCCGGAAAACGCGATACCCCTTCGGTTTAAGCCCCTGACTCGTGAAATTACTTGAAGGTTTGGGTGTCGTTCGGGGTAGTTTATGCCCGAATGAACCCCGAAAACAGGATTAGATCAGGCCCAGTTTTGCGCCCACGCGCTTGAACGCGGCGAGCGCGAAGGCGAGGTCATCGCGGGTGTGCGCGGCGGACAGTTGGCAGCGAATACGGGCGTGTCCCTGTGGCACTACCGGGTAACCGAACCCAGTGACGAAGACGCCTTCATCGAGCAGCAGCTCACTCATCCGGATTGCTTTTGCCGTCTCCCCCAGGATCACGGGGACGATGGGCGTTTCGCCCGGCAGCGGCTTGAACCCGAGCGCCGCGAGCTGATCCCGGAAGTACGTGGTGTTCTCACGGAGCCGCGTCAGGAGTTCGGGGTGGCGCTCGACGTGACGCACCGCTGCCAGCGCGCTGCCCGCCACCGTCGGCGGCAGGGCGTTCGAGAAGAGCTGCGGCCGCGAGCGCTGGGTGAGGTAGTCAGTGAGCGCGGTAGGCCCGGCGGTGAAGCCCCCCGCGGCCCCGCCCAGCGCCTTGCCCAGCGTGGAGGTGATGATGTCCACGTCCCCGAGCATCCCGTAGTGCTCGGCGCTGCCCCGACCCGAGCGGCCGAGCACACCGGTCGCGTGCGAATCGTCCACGGCGACGACGGCGTCGTGCTTCCGCGCCAGCGCCACGATGTCGGGAAGCTTGGCTAGATCGCCCTCCATCGAGAACACGCCGTCCGTGAACACGAGCTTGAGGCGCGCCCCTTTTGCCGCTCCAAGCTTCTCCTCGAGGTCTGCCATGTCCGAGTGGCGGTAGACACCCGTCTGGCACTTGGTGATCGACTTGGCGAGGCGGATCGCGTCGATGATGGAGGCGTGGTTCAGCTGGTCCGATATCACGATGTCCTGCTCGCCGAGCAACGTGGGGCAGAGGCCTTCGTTGGCATTCCAGCAGCTCACATAAGTGAGTGAGGACTCACAGCCGACAAACCGCGCGAGCGCTTCCTCGAGCTCCCGGTGGATAGCGAACGTCCCGCAGATGAACCGCACCGACCCTGTCCCCGCGCCCAGCTCCTTCAAGGCACGTTGGCCTCCAGCGACCACTTCGGGCGTGTCGCACAGCCCGAGGTAGTTATTGGACGATAGGATGACGACGTCGCCCCTGCCTTCCATGCGGGCACGCGCACCTTGCGGGGACGACAGGTAGTTCAAGCGTTTGTAAACGCCGTCCTGGCGGAACTGGTCGAGTTCGGCGGCAAGCCGGGCGCTAAAGCTCATGCGATCTCCAGGATGATCTTGCCCGCGTCTCCGGAACGGATGGCCGCGAGAGCCTCGTCGATCTTGGCGAGGGGGAACTGGTGGGTGATGACGGGTCGGGGATCGAGCAGGCCGGCGGTCAAGTAGCGGCGCATCTGATGCCAGGTCTCGTACATCTTGCGGCCGATCACGCCGTAGACGGTGATGCCCTTGAAGATGATCTCGGTCGCAAAGTCGATCGGGACCTGTCCCTTGGGAAGACCGAGCAGCTGCACACGTCCCCCCATCCGCACCGCCGCGAACGCCTGGTGCAGCGCTGACGGAACGCCGGACATCTCGCAGACCACGTCGGCACCCTCACCGGACGTCTCGTCGAGGACGGTACGCACGACATCGTCCGTCGCGGCGTTGACCGTCACGTGGGCGCCCATCCGGTGGGCGAGCGCGAGCCGCGTGGCGTTCACGTCCGAGGCGATGACTTTGGCGGCGCCCGCGGCCCGGGCGATGCCTACCGCGAAGCAGCCGATGGGCCCGCACCCGACGACGAGCACCGTGCTCCCGGGCACCTCCGCGCTTAGGACCGTATGGAACGCGTTCCCCATCGGGTCCATGACGGCGCCGACCGTCGTGGGGATGCCGTCGAGGGGCAGCACGTTGGTTGCCGGCATGGCGATATACTCGGCGAACGCGCCGTCGCGATCGACGCCGATGATGCGGGTGTTGCGGCAGATGTGACTGTTGCCGGTGCGACACTGCAGGCAATGTCCGCAGACGATGTGTCCCTCGGCCGTCACCAGTTGGCCCGTCTTGAGTTCCGAGACGGCGTCCCCCACGGCCACGATCTCCCCGGCGAATTCGTGACCCACCACGACGGGCGGCTTGATCCGTCCCTCGGCCCACGCATTCCAGTCGGCGATGTGCACGTCTGTTCCGCACACGCCGGCGTGCCGCACGGCGATGAGGACTTCGCCCGGGCCCGGGGCGGGCTTGGGCACGGACATCACCGTGAGGCCCGGGGCACGCTTCTGTTTGACGATCGCTTGCATGCGAAGAGGGGAAGAGGGATGGGGAACGGGAGCCGGTCAGAAGATGGAGCGCGTGAAGCCCCCGTCCACCTGCAGCACGGCGCCGGTAATATAACTCGCCCCCTCGGACGCGAGAAACGCAACCGCTGCCGCGAGCTCTTCCGGCCTGCCCATGCGCCCGAGCGGTATCCCGGCGATCATCTCCCGCATCACCTCCTGTGACGCTCGCTGCTCGCGCTTGGCCCGGCTCTCGGTGAGGTCGGTGATCCGCTCGGTCGCGATGAACCCGGGGCATACGACGTTCACCGTGATCCCTTCCGCCGCCACTTCGTCGGCCAGGGCTTTCGAGAAGCCCAGGACACCGGCGCGGGCGGTGGTGGACAGGATCAGACCGGGCAGCGGCTGCTTGGCCGCCACGGACGTGAGGCAGATGATCCGGCCCCACTGCCGCTTGCGCATGAGCGGCACGGCTGCGCGGGCGAGATTCACCGTGGACAGCAGGTTCAGCTCGATGGCGCGGTGGAACGCCTCTGCGGTCTGCTGGCTGAACGCGGCGGCGGGGGGACCGCTCGCATTGCAGAACAGCACATCGAGGCGCCCCAGCTCGTGGTGCACCCGCGTCACCAATCCCGCAGCCTGGGCTTCGATGCCCAGGTCGGCCACGAACGGGGACACGCTCTGGCCGGTTTCTGCGGCCAACTGCCGCGCCGCCTGCTCGACCGCGTCCGGATGTCGGCCGTTCAGCGCGACCCGGGCGCCTTCCTGCGCGAGCGCCTTCGCGACGGCGCGGCCGATTCCCTTGGTGCTGCCGCACACGAGCGCAACCCGGTCAGCGAGGCCGAACTCCATGGGAGGAATCTACGGAACGCGGAAGACGGCGGTTAGGCTAGTCGGATACCGCGACGTGCGCCGGCTCGAGCCGCACCGCGCAACACTTCAGCTCCGCCATCTTCGCGTACGGATCGAGCACGGGGTTGGTCAGGAGGTTGGCCGCCGCCTCCCGGAAATGGAACGGGACGAAGACCTGGCCCCGGGCGACGCGGTCGGACAGGCGGCACGAGCTCACCATCGTATTTCGACGTGAGGTGAGGCGCACGAGGTCGCCGTCCTGAACCCCGAGCTCCCGAGCGTCATCGGGATGAATCTCGACGATCGGGGTCGGCTCGCGCTGATCGAGGCCTGAGGCGCGACGGGTCATCGTTCCGGTGTGCCAGTGGTACAGCTGGCGCCCGGTGTTCATCACGAACGGATACTCGTCGTCCGGCAGTTCGACCGGCGGGGCGTACTCGACCGGCACGAAGATCCCGCGGCCGTCCGCCGTCGGGAACCGATCGTCGAACAGGAACGACGTCCCGGGCGACTCCGGAGTGGGTACGGGGTACTGCAGCCCAGCGCCCTCGAGTCGCTCGTACGTCACTCCTCGCCAGGACGGCGTCACCTGCGCGATCTCTTGCATCACCTCCGGCGCGGATGTGAACGGCGTGTCGAGCCCAAGGCGGTTCGACAACTCGATCAGGATCTCGAGGTCGCCCCGTGCAGAGCCCGGCGTGGGGGTCGCGGCGTGCGCGACCTGAATCCGGCGCTCCGTGTTCACGAACGTACCGGTCTTCTCGGCGAAGCTCGAGCCAGGGAGCACGACGTCGGCATAGCGGGCGGTCTCCGTGAGAAACAGGTCGTGGACCGCCAGGAACTCGAGCTCCTGGAACCAGTGCTCCGCGTGCGCGATGTCCGGGTCGGAGATGATCGGATTCTCGCCCATGATGTACATCCCTCGAACGCCGCTCTCCTCCTTGACGATCTCGGTCACCATGAGTCCCTCCTTGAGCGAGAGGGACTCGGCTGGCACGTTCCACGCCCGGGCGTACTCGGCTCGGATCTCGGGGTCCTTGACCGGGCGATAATCCGTGTACACGAAGGGGATGGCGCCGACATCCGAGGCACCCTGGACGTTGTTCTGACCCCGGATGGGCATCATCGCCGCGCCCCACCGCCCGATCATTCCGCAACCCAGCATCAGGTTCAGAAGCGAAGTCACGAGGTCCGTGCCGTTGGCGTGCTGCGTGAGGCCCATGGCCCAGAGCGTGCTGGTGTTGGGCCCCCGCGCGTAGATCTCGGCGGCTTCACGGATGCGGGCGGCGGGAACCCCGGTGATCTTGGCTGCCACCTCCGGCGTCATCGCCTGCACCGACTCGCGCACCTGATCGAAGTCGTGCATGCGATCGGCGATGAAGCGCCGGTCCTCGAGACCCTCCGCGATGATGTGGTTCAGCATGCTGTTGAACAGGGCGACGTCCGTGCCGGGCTGCATCTGCAAATGGATGTCGGCCCGGCCGGCGAGCTCGGTTTTCCGCGGGTCTGCGACGATCAGGGTGACACCCCGCTCGTGGGCGCGCTTGATCGCGGCCCCGAACACGGGATGCGACTCGGTCGTGTTCGCGCCGGCGATGAAGATGACGTCCGCCGCGTGCTCCACCTCGCGCATCGAGCCTGAAGCGGCGGACGTATTGAGCGCCCGCTGCATCGCCGCGACCGAAGTGGAGTGGCAGAGGCGCGTGCAATGGTCGATGTTGTTCGTCCCGAGCGCCGCCCGGAACATCCGCATCATGAGGTAATTCTCTTCGTTCGAGCACTTTGCGGACGAAAAGCACGCGAGCGAGTCGCCTCCGCGGTCGCGCTTCAAGCGCGACAGCTCCTGCGCCGTGAGCTCCATCGCCTCGTCCCACGTCGCTTCGCGGAAGGGCTCGTACCACGACGGTGGCGTGGCCACGCGGTCGCGAATGTCCAGGTCCACGCGCTCGAGCAGGGGGAGATCGCGGACCGCCTTCCCGACGGCCCGGGGCGGGCCCGCGGGCTTCGGCTGCTGACCCTCGCCTTCGATGGTTTGCCAGGGACCGCCCCGCCGGTTGGGCCCCGTCCGACCGCGCCAGATCCAGCGGCCTCCCTCTTTCACCCAGCCTTTGCGAATCAGCGGAACGGTCAAGCGGTCGTGGTGCTGGGGAAAATCGTAGCCGAACCGACCCTTGACGCACGTCGATCCCTGATTGGGCGTGTTCAGCTCGATGTCCGGAGACGTGACGCGGACGACCGTGCGGTCCGTTACGTGCAGATCCACCTGGCAGCCGACGCCGCAATACGGGCAGACCGAGCGAACCGTCCGCTCGGGGTGCCGGATCTTCTCGGGCGCGAACCGCTCGCGCGGCATCACCTCGAAGATGGCGCCCGTCGGACACACCCGGACGCACTCGCCGCACCAGGTGCAGCCTGCCTTGTCGGGGTCACCGTCGGCGCCCACGATGATCTCAGTGTGCTCGCCCCGCTGGCCCACGTCGAGGACGCCGACCACTTGAATGTCCTCGCAGGCCCGTACACAACGGGTGCAGAGGATGCACGTGCTCATGTCGTGCTGGATCATCGGGTCGCCGGGGCGCTCATCGCCGTGACGGAGCGGCAGATCGCGAAGCTCGACCGCGGTGGGGACGACTCCGTAGCGGACGGCGTACAGCTCGAACTCATTGCGCGGCCGGGCCCGGCCGCCGTTCCTCAGGTGTTCACCCGGATACCGCTCGAGCAGCAGCCGGAGCACGCCCTTGCGGTTCTCGACCGCGGCGTGCGATTCCGTGTGGACGACCATCCCATCCGCGACCTTCGTGGCGCAGGCCGGCAAGAGCTTCCCCTGTCCCTCGACCGACACCAGGCAGATCCGGCAATTGCCGACGATCGGCAGCTTGGGATACCAGCAAAGGGTGGGGATGTCCGAGATTCCGGCCGCGCGCGCGGCGTCAAGAATCGTCTGTTCGGTATCGGCGGTAACCGAGCGGCCGTCGATGGTGAGAGTCGCCATGCGTTGTGAAGATTAGAACTGAAGCGCGGGCGTGGCAACCGCAGAAGCGGTTAACTGCCGAAATCCCAACAAGAAGGGCCGGCTCGGCGCCGGCCCTCGATGCGTTCAGTCGATGTGTTCTGGCAGATGTCGATGGGTGTGGTCCCCGCCCCCCGACTCCGCCTCGTCCGTGAACCAGCAGTAGGCCCAGATCTTCGCCGGTCGCAGGATTTGGCGGCCGGCCCGCAGAATGATGCCGATCGGCTCGTGGTCGTCGAGGACGAGGGGCAAGCTTGTCATTAAGAACCTTTGCCAGGTATAGGACGCTAGGTGGTGAGTGCAACAATTCTGCCAGCCGCGTCCTCTTACAACGTGGCGTCGTACAACGGGTTAACGAGGTGGGGCGGGGCGGAGTGGTTACTCCGACACGTGTATCGCCGTGTCGAGTTGACGCTCCGGCTTCGTGGCGGTGAAGCCCGCGCCCGCTTTCGTGCGGCGCCGCCGGACGATCTCCCACCCGCCGTAGAGCGCCTGCAGGACCTCGGGCGCAAGCGGAATCACTTCGTTCGCGGCCGGGCTCGGCAGCACGATGTGGACGCCGCCCGGCCGCGTGCGGGTCTGGAGCTCGGCGAGCAGCGCGTTGCGATCTCGGACGCGCGCGGGTGCGAGCGCCGCGGGGTCGATCACGGCGACCCCCGGCGCCACGTCCGGGAACCAGCCGCCGAAGGTCACGACCAGCGCCTGGAATCGGCCGGCGAGCTGCTCGCTGACGGCACGGCTTTCCGCCCCTTCGACGGACGCGAGGTCGTGATCGAGCAAGAATACCTCGGCATCGTGGGCGGCGATGAACAGGGCTGCCGGGAGGGCCGCCGCGCCGAGAACGACTGCCATGTCCCCGGGCTCGAGGCGCCGCACCGCGGTGACGAGCGGTCCGTCCGCCTCGAGCCCCCAGTGGGTCGGGGACCGCTGGGCGGCGCGCAGCGCACGATGCTTCTGGCGCCAACGCGGGAACGAGGGCAGGCGCAACCGTCGCACGATGATCCGATCGACGTGCTCGAGCAAGAGGACCTCGGTGAGCAGGTACTGCCCGGCGGCGCTCTCCTCGAGCTCGCGGACGGCTTCGTCGCCGATTTCCATGAGCTGCTCGCGGGTGAGCGCGTTCTTGTACTCCTCGATGCGCTGCAGGAGAAACTCCTGATACTCCTGCTTGAGCGATCGCGGCGGGCGCCGCGTGATGCGGGAGCGGGGCTCGCCGGACAGGCTCAGCATGGCTCGACGTGCACCGTCACTTCGTGGAACTGCAGGTCGCGTTTGAGCCGCTCCTCCACCTCGTCGGCGATCGCATGCGCGGATTCGACGTTGGCGTTGCGATCGACCGCGATGGTGACCTCCGCATAGCGCAGGTCGGACGGCCCGCGCGAGCGGATGCCGTAGGCTCCCTTGACGCCTGGCACGGCCTGGGCGGTCTGCTGGATCTCTCCGGTGGGGAGCGCGCGCTGGTCTACGAGCACCGGGACGGTGCGGGCGAGAATGCGGTAGGCGACGAAGACGATGATGAGCGCCACGAGGATGGCGATCGCCGAGTCGATCCACCACCAGCCATGCCGGGTGAGCAGGACTCCCACCAGCACGCCCACCGTGAGGAAGACGTCCGCGCGCGTGTGCGCGGCGTCGACCACCAGCAGCTCGCTGCCGAGCTCGACCCCGCGCCGCTGCTCGTACCAGGTGGTGACGATGTTGACCCCGAGCGTCAGTGTCAAAACGGCGAGCTGGAGGTCGTTGATGTCGACCCGGTGTGAGCCGCTCACGAGGTGGTTCACCGCGCTCCGCACGAGCTCGAAGCACGTGATCGACAAGAAACCGACGATCGCGAGCGCGCCGAGCGTCTCGAACTTGCCGTGGCCGTAGGGATGGTCCTCATCCGGCTCCTTCGCGGCAACGCGGACGACGATCAAGGCCAGCACATTGTTCAGCGCGTCCACGCAGGAATCGACCGCGCTCCCGAGGATGGCCAGGGACCCGGACGCGATTCCCACGGCCAGCTTGGCCCCGACCACCGCCAGGTTGGCGACGAGGAGCCCGATGAAGACGCGCCGAACGAGGGCGGACGCCGGCATGGACAGGACTGCAAGGTTATAAAGGACAGCGGTTTAGTCAACGGCTCGAAGCAGAGCCCCCTTGAGGTAGCCAGTCTCCGGGACGTTCAGCAGCTCCGGGTGATCCCTACTCGCGCCGACCACCGAGAGGAGCTGGAGATGCCGGCCCGCATCGCGGGCGGCGTCGGCGAGCATCTCCAGGAAGACCGTCCGGCTCACGTGGTAGGAGCACGAACAGGTGAACAGCACGCCGCCGGGCGACAGTATCCGCATGGCGCGCAGGTTGATTTCCTTGTAGCCGCCCAGCGCCCGGGACACGGTCTGCTTCGACTTGGCGAACGCGGGGGGATCCAGCACCACGGTGTCGAACGCCTCTTCACGGCGCTCGAGCTCGCGCAACAGGTCGAACGCGTTGGCCTCCCGCCAGGTGATGTTGGCGAGGCCGTTCAGCGCCGCGTTCTCCCGCCCTCGGGCAAGCGCGTCGGCGCTCGAGTCGACCGCGAGGACCTCGCCCGCCCGTCGGGCCAGGTGGAGCGCGAACGAGCCGTGATAGGTGAACAGATCGAGCGCGCGGCCTGCGCCGGTGTGCTGCCCGACAAGCACGCGATTCTCCCGCTGGTCGAGAAACGCTCCTGTCTTCTGGCCGGTCCGCGGGGCCGCGAGGTAGCGCACGCCATGCTCCTCAACCGCTATGGTCTCCGGCACCGAGCCCCTGGCCTCGACGACCTCGAGCGGGAGTCCCTCGTGGCGCCGGACCGCCGAGTCGTTGCGCAGCAGAACTGCCTCGGGTGCGAGGGCGGCGTCGATCCCGGTCAGCACGTCCTGCCGCACCTGCTCGAGACCCGCGGAGAGCAGTTGGGCCACGACGAAGGGGCCGTATCGATCGACGACGAGTGATGGGAGTCCGTCACCTTCCGCGTGCACGGCGCGATACGCCGTGGCGGGGACGTCGGTCCGTCGGGCGGCGGACGCGGCGATCCGCCGGCCCCACCATGTCGCATCGATCGGCTCGCGCCCGCGCGTGAGCAGCCGCAGCCGGATCTCTGACTTCGGGGAATAGAGCGCCTGGCCCAAGTGGCGTCCCCGGCGCTCGGTGACGGTGACGATCCCGGGCGCCTCGCCGGGCTCATCGTAGATGTCGGTGCGATAGATCCAGGGGTGGCCCGCTTGCCATCGGGTGGCACCCTTGGCGGACACCACGACGGGTCGCACGGCGGTGGTCGTCGTCACTGCCCGACCATCCGACCGTCCGACCGTCCGTCGCGGTCGGGCCGGAGCTTGGCCGCCCCCCGCAGGTACATATGTTTCAACTCGCCTTGCGGCTTAGCTGTGTAGAAGTGCAGGAGGACCCGGATGCAGCGAGGCAACCCATCCGGAACGGCGACCTCCGCGGCTCCCAGCAGCGGCACGTCGCGCCAGCCGAGGAGTCGGGCGGCGCGGGCCGGGTATTCGGCGGTTAGGTCGGGCGACGACGTGAAGATCACGCTCTCGACGTCCTCGGGGCGGAAGCCGTTCGCCTCCTGAAGCGCGCGTAACAACTCCGCTGTCGCCTCGAGGATCGCGTCCCCGGTGTTGGTGGCGGCAGTCGTGGCGCCGCGCAATCCACGCAAGATCTTGCTCATGGCCCTCGTCGATCGACTGCGCTTGATGGTGATCACGGACGCCGCGCTCCTCAAGGGGCGGGATCCGGTCGAGGAGTGCCGCCGCGCGGTGGCGGGCGGTGCCACCATGGTCCAGGCGCGGCTGAAAGATGCCACGGCGCGCGACCTGCTGACGCTCGCGCGGGCCCTGGTCGGCGCCCTGCCGATCCCGGTGATCGTCAACGATCGCGTGGACGTCGCGCTCGCTGCCGGCGCCGCGGGAGCCCACCTGGGGCAGGAGGACCCGCCGCTTGACCGGCTACGACCTCTTGTCCCGGCCGGCTTCCTGCTAGGGCTCTCGGTCGGGTCAACGGCCGAGGCGGAGCGCGGCCGTCGCTGGCCCGCCGACTACTGGAGCGTGGGCCCTTGCTTCGCCACCGAGACCAAAGGGGATGCGGGTGCTCCGCTCGGCGCCGAGGGATTCGCCCGCCTTGCGCGGCTAGCCCCGTCCGGCACGCCCGTGATCGGCATCGGGGGCATCACCGCGGCGAACGCCGGCTCGGTGGTGCGCGCGGGTGCCGCTGGCGTGGCCGTCATCAGCGCGGTGTGGGACGCTAGCGACCCGGCGGCCGCGGCGCGCGGGCTGCGCGCTTCAGTTGCTTGACGCGCTGGATCGCGGCCTCGTGCTCTGCGTAGGTCGTGGAAAAGATGTGCTTCCCGTCCGGCTGCGCGACGAAGAACAAGAAAGGGACGTCGGCGGGATAGAGGGCTGCCGCGAGACTCGCCCGACCCGGCTGGCTGATCGGCCCAGGCGGCAGTCCCGTGTGCAGGTACGTGTTGTAGGCCGATCGGACCGCGAGATTTTTCTCCCATACCCTCGATAGACGACGGCCGTAGGCATAGCTGACGGTCGGATCCGCTTCCAACCGCATCCCCCGCTTGAGACGGTTGTGATACACCGCCGCGATGAACGGCCGGTCGGGATCATAGCGTACCTCGGACTCGACGATCGATGCCAGCGTGACGAGCTGGTGCCGGGACATGCGCAGGGAGTCGAGCCGCGCCTGCCACTCCGGGCTCCATTGCTCGCTGAACTGGTGGGTCATGACGCGTACCAGCTCCCGCGCGCCGATGCGCTGCGGGAGGAGGTACGTGGTTGGAAACAGGTAGCCTTCGGCGCTGGTGGTCCCGTCGGGAACGCCGAGCCCACCGAGCAGGGCAGGATCTCGTGCGGCGACGATGAACGAATCGCGGGGGATTCGAAGGTCCTCGAGCGCCAAGTCGGCCACCTCGACGAGGCGCAGGCCTTCCCGTACGGTGAAGCGCTGCTCCACCCCCCGACCACGCTCGAGCGCCCCTACGACGTCGGACCACGACTCATCCTGCCGGAGGAGGTAGACGCCGCTCTTGAGCGAGCCTCCAAGGCCCGACAGCCTGGCGTACAGGCGGAAGAGGCTGGGATGACCGATGACGTGGTTCGCCGCCAGGGAATCGATCGCGGCTTCGAGGGTGGCGCCCGTTGGAATGGTGACGGTGACTCGCGGACCATCGGATCCCCGGCAGGCGGCGAGCGCGAGGAGCAGCACATAGCGGGTTGCGCTCACGTCGCCGACCCTCGTCTCGCATCGAGGTAGTGCTGGAGCAGCAGCGTCGCCGCCATCGTATCCACGTCGTCCTTGCGGCCCCTGGTCGACCCGCCCATTTCCCGCACCGCGCGCAGAGCGCGTGATGTGGTGAACCGCTCGTCCCACAGGTCCACTGGTTTGCCCGAGACGCGCGCGATGTCCGCCGCCAGCGCCCGCGCGGCGGCCGCCGCTTCACCCTCCTGGCCTTCGGGATCGAGTGGGAGTCCCACCACGACGGCGGCCACGGTGTGTCGCTCGAGGAGTGTGAGGAGCTGACGCATCGGGAAGCGTTTGCCGGTGCGGCGCGTGAGCGCCACCAGAGGCTGGGCGAGCGTCCGGCTCTCGTCCGACAGGGCGAGACCGATGCGGCGCTCGCCCCAGTCGACCGCCATCACCCTGCCCAGGACGTCACCCCTGGGCCATTGTCTGGAAGAACTCTGCGTTGGCCTTGGTGCGCTTGAGCCGCTCCAGCAGGAATTCGATCGCCTCGACCGGCGGCATGTCCGCCAGGAAGTTGCGGAGCAGGTAGACTTTGTTGAGCTCCTCCTTGCTCAGGAGGATCTCCTCCTTGCGCGTGCCGGAGCGCTGCACGTCGATCGCGGGGAAGGTCCGACGCTCGGCGATGCGACGGTCGAGGATCACTTCCATGTTGCCGGTGCCCTTGAACTCCTCGAAGATCACCTCGTCCATGCGGGAGCCCGTGTCGATCAGGGCCGTCGCGAGAATAGTGAGCGAGCCGCCGCCCTCGATGTTCCGGGCGGCGCCGAAGAACCGCTTGGGCTTCTGCAGGGCGTTCGCGTCCACACCACCCGACAGGATCTTGCCGGAGTGTGGTACAACCACGTTGTGGGCTCGGCCCAGACGCGTAATGGAGTCGAGCAGGATCACGACGTCCTTGCCGTGCTCCACGAGGCGCTTGGCCTTCTCGATCACCATGTCGGCCACCTGGACGTGGCGGTCCGCTGGCTCATCGAACGTTGAGGAGATCACCTCGACATTCGTGCCTTTGACGTTCTCCTCCATGTCCGTCACCTCTTCGGGCCGCTCGTCGATCAGTAGCACGATGAGATAGACCTCGGGGTGGTTCTCGATGACGGAGTTGGCGAGCTTCTGGAGGAGGATGGTTTTTCCGGCCTTCGGCGGCGAGACGATCAGGCCGCGCTGGCCCATGCCGATCGGACTCAAGATGTCCATGACCCGCATCGACAGGTCCCCGTCCTTGCGCTCCAGCCGGATCCGGCGCTCGGGGTAGCGGGGGCGGAGATTGTCGAACGCGACACGGTGCTTCGCCTTCTCGGGCTCGTCCCCGTTCACTACCTCGACCTTCAGCAGCGCGAGGTAGCGCTCCCCTTCCTTGGGCGGACGCACCTGGCCCATGATCGTATCGCCCGTGCGCAGGTCGAAGCGCTTGATCTGGCTGGGCGACACGTAGATGTCGTCGGGGCCGTACAGATAGTTCCAGTCTGGGCTGCGGAGAAACCCATATCCTTCCGGAAGGATCTCGAGAACACCCTCCCCGCGCAGCACGGTGTCCGAATCGAGGAGTGACTGCTCGATGCGGAAGATGAGGTCCTGCTTGCGGAGCCCTGAGTAGTTGGTGATGTTCAGGGTTTCGGCCATCGCGTGCAGTTCCGCGACGGATTTCCTCTTCAGTTCAGCGATATCCACGTGTGTCGTTGCCTCGTAGCTCTACGGCGGGGGAGACCCCGGGGTGGGGGAGTGAGCGCGTTGAAAATGGAATCTGGGAAGTCGAAGGAATGCGAGAGACCTATAGTAGGGTTTCGGAAACGCCTCGTCAAGGGCACGCCGTGAACCTGAGCGCGTACCTGCTGGCGTGGCGGACCACATCCTTGCCTGACCGGGAAGTTATTGACGCGCTTGTACATCCAGCACACGCCGGCCCCTCGCCGGCGCTCGCGGCGGCGCTCGCCCAGTGGCGCGGGAGCTACTACTGGTCGGACGAGCCGGACGGGCGGCACCTCGTGCTCACGCGGCCCTTGGCCCGCCACAGGGAGCGGTGGGGCGTGCACGTCGCGTTGTTCTTGGCGACGCTGTTCACGACCACGTTCGCAGGCGCCGTGCTCGCGCACGCGATCGCGTACGACAACCCCCTCGACTTGTTTACCTGGTCCTATCCGCTGCCGCACCATTTCGCGCGCGCCTGGGCGGCTGGTTTCGCATTCTCGTTGCCACTGCTCGCGATCCTGCTGTGCCACGAGCTCGGTCACTACGTCACCGCCCGGCGATACAACCTGGACGTATCGCCCCCGTATTTCATCCCCGTGCCCCTCGTGCCCTCGTTCATCGGAACGATGGGGGCGTTCATCCGGCTGCGCACGATGCTGTCGGACCGCCGACAGCTCTTCGACGTCGGCGTCGCGGGGCCGATCGCGGGGTTCCTGGTGGCCCTTCCCGTGCTGGCTGTCGGACTTGCCCTGAGTCATCCACCCACAGCTGGGGAGCCGCTCAAGGGACTGCTCCTCGACATCGACGGCAGCAAGGCGGTGCTCGGCGAATCGCTCGTCACGCTCGCGTTGCGATCGTTGACGCACGGGTCCGCGCCCACGCTCGTGGTCCATCCAGTCGCGTTTGCGGGGTGGCTTGGGATGTTCGTCACGATGCTGAACCTTCTCCCCATATCGCAGCTCGACGGCGGTCACATCCTCTATGCCGCGCTCCCCCGTTGGCAGCAGCGCATCGCGCTCGGCTTCTGGTCGCTCATCATCATCCTCGGGTGGTTCTGGCAGGGGTGGCTTTACTGGGGGTTGCTTGTCCTCGTCCTGTCCCGTGGGCGACTCGGTCACCCGCCAGTGCTCGACGCGCAGCGACCTCTGCCCCGATCGCGGCGCCTGCGCGCGTGGGCGGCGCTCGTACTGTTCGTCATCACGTTTGCCCCGGTACCCTTCAGACTGTAAGGGCCCGTGAAAAGCCGGGGAGGGTGAACGGGCCCTTCCCCTTTCCCCGCCTCTCACCGGCTGTTCACCGGTGCTTCCGTATTGCGTAAGTCTCCGACCCTTATATCTTTGCACAAACCAGCCCTAGGGCGCCGCATGCCCGCACAACCGGCACGCTACAACGCGCAGGACGCGACCGAAGCGGTCGTGCACGATCTCCCGCCCATCCGATTCGACGGCCAACTCATCCCCATTCGCCTCCAGGTACGCCGCTCCGAGGACGCGATTTGGCGCGGCCGGGTGTTGTTCGGGGCCGCGGACACCGAAGGTGAGCGGTCCACCGCCGAGATCTTCTGCGCCAGCTCGGAGCCGGACCTGTGGCAGTCGGTGCGTGATCTCCGCGACCATCACCTCCGCGATCTCTACCGCTCGCTCCTGTAGATGCCGGACACGTCGGACCAGATCAGGAAGCTCCGGCATGACCTGTCGAACCCGCTGGCGGCTATCCTCGCCGAAACACAGCTGCTCCTCCTCGGCGCCGAGAAATACGATGCGGAGACGGTCGCGGGTCTGAAGCAGATCGAAGCGCTGTCGCGCAAAATGCGCGGCATGCTCGAAGCCCTTGACCGGTGAAGCGGTGAGTCGGTGAAGCGGTGAGTCGG
>CAYXIK010000023.1:28353-41943 GCA_964465315.1 uncultured Gemmatimonadaceae bacterium
GTGAGTCGGCGTCACCGGCCGCGGTTCTGCCCTCCCACGCGGTGGTGGAACTATCCCCGCCACACGCTGCGCATCGATCCTCCGTGGTGGCGCTGGCCTCCCTCGCGGCGCCGGTTCGCCTCCGAAGGAGGCCATCGTGGCCGCGCTTGAGCTCAGACCCCTGTCCACCGGCGAGATCCTCGACGGCGCATTGACGCTGCTTCGGCGTCACTTCCGACTCCTGTTCGCTATTGCCTTGGTGTGCGAAGGTGTGCCCACGGTGATCGAGCTGTATCTCGAGCTCGTAGGGGGTGGCCGAGTCGATCCGATGAGCGGGCTCATCGTCAGGATTCTGAACGGGGTGGGAAACGTGCTCGTGACCGGGGCCACCGTGCGCGCGGTCTCCGAGGCCTACTTGGGCGGCCTGCCCCGACTCGGTGAGGTGCTCGGTTATGCCGCGGGTAAGCTGGGCTTGGTCTTTGGGGCTTTGTTCCTCAGCGGTTTCGTCGCGTTTCTCGCGGCGCTCGCGCTCGTAATCCCGGGTATCATCGTGTTCTGCGGTTACTCGGTAGCCGGCCAGGTGGCGGCCCTCGAGCCGCTCAAGTCGTCCACGGACGCGCTGCGGCGCTCCTGGGCGCTGACCAAGGGTTTCAAGGACAAGGCCTTCGTCCTGTGGATCGTGTCGTTCGCGATCGCCCTCGCCGTGGTGATCGGCGCGGGCGCGCTGGGCGCCGCGGCGGGAGCGATTGCGGGCGCGCTCGATGCCACCGTCACGGTGCTGGTGGCCGTCGTAAGCCTCTTGATGTATCCGCTCATCACCTGCGTCTTCACACTGTTCTACTACGATCTCCGGGTCCGCAAAGAAGGATTCGATCTTGAAGTGTTGAGCCGGCAGCTGGGGTCGGGTCAGAGAGCCTGAGCGGGCTTGATCGACGGCGTCCCGGTTACGCGGTACGCCCATCCGCTGGCGAAGTAGATACCCAAGAAGACGACCGACAGCGCGCTCGCCCCGAACTTGAACGCGGCTGGCGCGTCGCTCGCCGAGAGCAATCCTTCGATGCTTCCCGCGATGGCGAGCAGTGTGACGACCGAGCCGATCATGCGCGCGGCGATTCTGCCTTCGACGATCAGGGCGTCGCGCCGGGTCCGGTCGCCGGGCGCGAACAGCGCTCCCGCCACGCGGAGGCCGGCCCCGCCGGCGATGAAGATCGCCGTAAGCTCGAGGATACCGTGACCCGCGACGAACGTGGCGAGGTAGCCTCCCGCGTGGTAGTTTACGAACAGCCCGAACCCGGCGCCGAGGCTCAGGCCGTTGGCGACCAACACGAACGCCGTCAGCACCCCGCCCGCCAGGCCTCCTACGAACGCCCAGAATCCGATCTTGATGTTGTTGCTGATGATGGCTGAGGCGATGACCGGCAGGTTCTCCCTCGACGACTGGGCGTAGCCGATGCCCTGCGACTGGCGAGCCGCCGCCTCGCGCGCGCGGCTCACCATCTCGGGTGAGGTGAGCTCGTCCTGGAGCTCGGGGTGGCTCCGGATCAACGCGTACCCCAACGCCGCGGGGACGGCGAACAACAGGAACGCCGCCGTCACGTACGGCCAGGACTGCACCACGGCCAGCGGAAAATCGCGGACGAGGTAACGGATCACCGGGGCGCGGCGCCGGCCTCGAGCGCGATAGAGAGCGTTGTGCCCCGCGCTCACCACCCGCTCGAGATACTCGATCACGCGTGGGTCGACCCCGTAGGTGCGGGCACGGGCCAGGTCGGCCGCAACCTCACGGTAACGGGCGGCGAAGGCCGGGATCTCCGCCTCGGGAAGTTGGCTCACTCCGGACCGTTCAACGTGGGTCGCGAGGCGGTGAAACTGCTCCCACGCCTCCCGCTTCCGCTCCAGGAATCGCTCGGCGGTGACGGAGGTGCGCCCGGCCACGTCCGTGCGAGCTCGGGTGGCGAACCGGCTGCGGCGCTTGCGCTGCTCCTCGGCGAACAGGTCGGTGAGATACGCGTCAGCGTCGGCCGTGCGGCGGGGAATGCGGTCCTGAAAGCGTCGGGCTAGGTCGGTGGCAAGCCGGGTCTGGACGGTGGGGTCGAGATCGGCGGCGCGCGCGAGGAACTGGTCCAGCAGTCGAAACTCCTCGTCCGTGAGCTCCGGAGGCCCGCTTTCGACAGGCTCGGGCCCCGCCGTCGGCGCCGGGGGGGCGGGCGGCGCCATGATCCAATCCATAGGGCTGTCCCGCACGACAATCGTCCCCGCGACGATGTCGCCGAGTCGCTGGTTGCGACGGTGCAGGAAGATCATGCCCAGCCCGGGCAGGAACGGCAGCACGGGAAAGTAACAGTCGAGCAGACGGAACAGACCGCGCACCACCGCAGCCGTGGGCGTCGCCGGGTGCCCGGTGTCCATCACGACGCGGATCCCGAGCAGCTGCTTGCCGAGGGTCCGACCCCCGTTCAAGGCTTCGAGCAAGACGAAATATGCCAGGAAGGAGAATGCGAAGACGAGGATGACCATCGCCAGCACCCAGCCCACGAGGGCGCCGCTCGGTCCCGTGAGGCCGATGAGCTCGAACAACCAGAATAGCAGCAGCAGCCCGAGGCCTGCGACAGCCGTGTCCACGATTCCCGCCGCGGCCCGCGAGCCGAGGCCGGCGAGGTCGACGTGCAGCGCGACGTGCTCGGGCGTTTCGATCCCAAACTGCTGGCGGAGCGACGCGTCGGGTGGGTGCGGCTCTCGCGCGGGAGCGGGCATCTCAACATCTTATCGCCACCCCGTGCCAGGAGCGAGTCCGTCCATGGCGGACATCCGACCCATGAATTTCGGCGAGATCCTCGACGGATCCTTGGTGATGTACCGGCGGTATTTCGGGCTGTTTCTCAAGCTTGCCGTGGTCGTGCTCGCGGTGCCGGTGCTGCTGTTCGTCTATTACGGCGCCCGCTGGCAGAGCGCGTTCCTTTCGCCGAACCCCAACCCGAGCGGCCTGTTGCTGTTACTCCCGATCGGCATCCTCTACTATCTGGCGAGTCTCGTGCTCACCGCCGGTACGGTACGCATCATTTCCGACGCGTACCTGGGGCGCGTCCCCCGGTTGCAGGACGCGTTGGCCCTCGGTCTTTCAAAGCTCTGGGGCCTGGTAGCGGTCGGGCTCGGGAAGGCAGTCATCCTCTTCCTCTGTGCGATGGCGGTCGGCATCGTTGTCGCGGCGCTGGGGCTCGTAGCGAAAGGCCTGGGTGCCGTCGGCGTGCTCTTCGCCTTCGCGGCGGTCGTGGTGGGCGTGTGGCTCGTCGCCTACGTCCTGTGCGGATACGGCGTGACCACGCCGGTCGTCGTCCTCGAGGAGCTGGGCAGCTCGTTCGACTCGTTTCGCCGCTCGTGGGAGCTGACCCGCGGATTCCGCTTCAAGGTCTGCGGATTGAGCCTCGTAGCGTTCCTGCTGTTCAACCTGCTCCCGTCATGGGTCCTCCAAGCGCCGGTGGCGCTCGCGAGGGGCACGATGCCGAGTGTCTCGATCGCCCTGGCGGCGCTCGCGACGATCGTGCCCGTGATCCTGGCGCCTGCCATCGCGGCGGTCATCACGCTGATGTACTACGATCTGCGGGTGCGCCGAGAGGCGTTCGACCTCCAGGTGCTCGGCCAGCGGTTGGGGATCGTCTGAGCGATGTCTTGACGGCCGTGGTCCAGGCGATCCCGGCCGACTCGGTGCGCCGGGCGGTCGCCGAGGTGTTCGCCCGGCCCGCGTATCGCTGGGCGACGGGGCGGAGCCCCTTCGAGTGGGTAGTCGAGCAGATACAACGGTTCCTCGACTGGCTCGGGCGGGCGGAGGCAGGCCACCCGGCGGCGTTCAAGGTGCTGCTGGTAGTGCTGATCGCCATGCTCCTGGCGGTGCTCGTACACATGGGCTACGTCGTGTGGCGGATCACGCGGCCCACTGCGCGCACGCCGGGGCATGTTCCCGGAGCGACGGGCCTGCGGGTCCAGGACGCGCGCGCGCACCGGGAGCGCGCCGAGCGGCTCGCCCGCGCGGGCCGGTACGTCGAGGCGCTGGCGCACCGCTTCATCGCGATGCTGCTGGAGCTCGATCGCGACGAAGCGCTCAAGTTCCATCCCTCCAAGACCCCCGCGGAGTACGTGGGGGAAGCGCGGCTCGACGCCGCCGGGCGCGCCTCCTTGGACCAGCTCGTCGCGCGGCTCTACGGGCATCTGTTCGGCGCCGCGCCGTGCGACGAGCGGACCTACCGCGAGTTCGCGAGCCAGGCCGACCTCCTGCTCGAGCATGTCGCGTCGCGTTGAGGTCGCGCTGGTTTTACTCCTCATCGCGGCGCTCGCCCTCGCGGTCTGGGCCGGTCGGCGCGCCGCGGGGCCGGAGCCGGTCATCGATTTCCGCGCGTCCACTCTAGTGAGCGGACCAGAGGGCAGCCGGGGGCTGTACGAAATCCTCGTCCGCCTGGGTATCCCGGTCGAGCGGCGACGCACCCCGCTGTTCGATCTCGCCACGGACATCCAGCGCCGACCCGCCGCGCTCGCCGTGCTCGACCCGCCGCAAGATCTGGCAAGCGCTGAGCTGGCACAGGTGGTCCGGTTCGTGAAAGAGGGCGGTGGGGTGGTCGCGGCGAGCACCGGGGGTGGCATCACCCGCTGCGTCGGTTGGGATGTCGCGCACCGCTTTGACATCATGCGGTCGGACAGCTTGCGAGTCGTGGCCGCGGACCGGAGCCTGTTTCTCCCGGCGGTGACGAATTACCTGCGACCCCCGGGGCAGGGCGAGGGTGACGCGACCCGCCGCCTGCGGGGCGGCAACCTCGAGGACACCCAGTGCGAGACGCTGCTCCCGTTGGCACAGGACACTTTGCTCCGTCTGCTGGACGGCCGGCCCGTGGTGCTGCGGCTCCGCTATCGAGGCGGTGGCAAGATCACGCTGGTGGCGGACGCGGGATACCTCCGCAATCGGGCCTGGCGCGAAACCACCGTTCCGGAGTTCGTCACTCCGCTGCTCGTGCCGGCGCGTCGGGGACGCCTCGCCTGGGATGAGTACCATCAGGGCTTCGGGCGCGCGGCCTCGCTGTCCCGCGAGCTGGTCGGCTGGTTGCTTCGAGCCCCGGGCGGCTGGGCCCTCCTGCAGGTGCTGGCGGTGCTTCTGGTCGGCCTCGCGGTCGTCGGCGTGCGGTTCGGGCCCGCCCGCTCGGTCATCGAGCGCCGTCGACGCTCACCCATCGAGCACTTGGAGGCGCTCGCCGCCGGGCTCGAGGGGGCGGCGGGCGTGGACACCTCGGTGGCGCTCACGGTCTCGAGCCTGCGGCGGCGACTCGGTCGTACGGGCGTGTTGCCCCCCGGGGAGCAGCGCTCGTGGCTCGCCGCCTTGGAGCTCGCCCTGCCCACCGCCGCCGGACGGAACGCGGTCCGGCGACTGCAGCGAATCCTGAACCAACCCGGCGGACCCGAGCGGGCGCTCGCGGCCGCCCAAGCCGTGGAGGACGTGTGGAAGGAGCTTCGCCCGCCGAAGACGCGCGCCGGATCCTAGAGGCGCTGCGGCACGTAGTGCTCGGTCAGGAGGCCGCCACGCGCGAGTCGCTCATTTGCCTCCTGGCGCGGGGCCACGTGCTGCTCGAGGGCGTGCCCGGGACGGCCAAGACGCTGCTCGTCCGGACGCTGGCCCTCGCTCTCGACGTCAAGTTTCAGCGCATCCAGTTCACGCCCGACTTGATGCCCGCCGACATCACCGGGGTGAGCATGCTCACGGGGTCGCACGACTTCACGTTCCGGCCAGGCCCTCTGTTCGCGGACCTGGTGCTCGCGGACGAGATCAACCGCGCCCCGGCGAAGACGCAGGCCGCCCTCCTCGAAGCCATGCAAGAGCGCACCGTGACCGTGGATGGCGTGGGCTATCCCCTGTCCACGACGTTCACCGTGTTCGCCACGCAGAATCCCGTCGAATTCGAGGGGACGTATCCGCTTCCCGAGGCGGAGCTCGACCGCTTCATGATGAAGGTGCTCGTGGGCTATCCCGACGCCACCCACGAGCAGAGCATTCTGACACGCACGGTCGCGGGGTTCGAAGCGGACCGGCCCGAGACCTACGGTGTCGCGGCGGTGACAGACGCCGGGGGGCTGGGGCGGTTGCGCGCGGCGGTGGATGCGATACGCGCCGAATCCCAGATCACGGCCTACGTGACTTCGGTGGTTCGGTCCACGCGCGAGGCGGCGTCGCTCACGCTGGGCGCGAGCCCTCGGGCGGGCGTCGCGCTGCTCAAGGCGGCCCGCGGGGCCGCCCTCGTGGATGGGCGCGACTACGTGATCCCCGACGATGTGAAGCGGCTCGCGCCCGCGGTGCTGCGGCATCGCGTCAACGTGGCGCCCGAGCTCGAGCTCGAGGGGGTCACGCCCGATGTCGCCCTCAAGTCCGTACTCGACCGCATCGAAGTGCCGACCGCGTGATGAGTCTCGATGTCCTGCTGTACTGTCTCGTTGCCCTGGCCTTCTGGGCGCTGTGGTTCGCCGTGGGCGTGTATGCTGGTGTGCTCTGGACTCCTCGTGGTCTCGTGATCGCGGCCGTGATCGCCGGGCTCGGCCTCGCGGGACTGTGGCTGCCGTGGGGAGGGGTGGATGCCATGCTGATCGCCGACCTGGCGCTCGTCGTGGCGGTGTGGGTCGACGCCGCGTTCGCGCCCAGGCTCGACAAGGGGGGAGTCGCGGTATTTCGCGACGCCGCTCCGGCATTCTCGGTCGGTCGAGCAGCGGAGGTGACGTACCGGTGGGTGAACAGCGCGCGCCGGGCGGCGCGGCTCCGCGTGCGCGAGGTCCGCCCCGACCTGCTCGGCGGCACCCAGACGGCGCGCACGATCTCCGTACCTCGGCTCGGCGAAGCCCGCGAGACGGTGCCGGTGATGCCTGTGCGGCGGGGTCGCGAGCTGGCGGGAGCGTTCGTCGTCGATGCATTCGGCCCGCTGGGGCTGGGGCGGCGGCGGGGCACGGTGCCGCTGCCATGGGATGCCGCGGTGTACCCGCCGCTGGTGGCGGTGCGGCTGCGGGCGTCCGTCGCGCAGGCGCGGCGTCGCCGCGAGCCCGGCATCACGCCACTGCGCCAGATCGGCGAAGGGCGGCTGTTCGAATCGTTGCGGGAGTGGGTCCCGGGGGACGACCTGCGTCACATCGATTGGAAGGCGACCGCGCGGCGGCGCAAGGTGATCACGCGTCAATACGAGGCGGAGCGGCGCCAGCAGGTGCTGCTGGTCCTCGACACGGGACGTCTGCTCACGGCCGACATCGCCGGCGTTTCACGGCTCGACTACGTGGTCCAGGCCGCGCTCGAGCTCGCCTACGCCGCGGTGCAGCACGACGACAATGTGGGGGTGATGGCGTTCGCCGACGGTGTGCACCACTTCGTCGCGCCGCAGCGCGGGCGGCTGGCCTTGAAGCGCGTGCTCGACGTGCTCGCGGTGGTCGAGCCCAAGCTCGTGGAGCCCGACTATCCTGGCGCGTTCCGGTACCTCGCGGCGCGGAACCGCAAGCGCGCCCTCACCGTCCTCTTCACCGACGTGATCGACCGGTTCGCCTCCGACGCGCTCGTCGCTAATGTCGCCGGCCTGCGCCCCCGCCATCTCCCCCTGGCGGTGACGCTCAAGAATCCCGAGCTCGAGCACGCCGCCGCCGTCCGTCCCGCCGCCGCGCACGACGCCTTCCGCAAGGCGGCGGCAGAGGAGTTGCTGGGGGCGCGCGAGCAGGCGTTGGGGCACATGCGCCGAGCAGGCGTGCTGGTGCTCGACGTGCCTCCCGACCGGGCCGCGCAGGCCGTGGTGGCCAAATACCTCGAGCTGAAGCGCCGCGGACGGCTGTAAGTGAGCCCGGTCAACGGCGCCGCCGGTCGGGGATTATTACATTGGCTGCCAACTCCGCCCGACTCGGAGCGTATGGGACACAGTCGCAGCCTGGCTGCCTTGGCGCTGGTGTTCTGTTGTGTAACGCTCACGACCTGCATCAACCCCACCGAACGCGATGCGTCGGTGTTCGTGAGAGTCACCCCGATCCACGTCCTGCTGCGCGGCAGCGTGGCCTTCGCGACCGCGACGGCGTGGCAACTTGTGGCGCCAGGGGACTCGCAGCTCATTCCCAACGTCCAGTTCACCTGGCAGAGCAGCAACCCGCTCGTTGCCTCGGTCAGCAACACGGGCCGGATCGTCGGCGTGAAGTCCGGCACGGTGATCATCACGGCGGCAGCGGCAAACTTCGACCAGCAGGCGAAGGCGGGTCGGGACACGGTGCGCGTGTCGGCGGCCCTGGAAATCGATAGTATCCGTCCCAAGAGCGTGAAGTACGGCGAGCGGCTGAGGATTTACGGCGTCGGGGTGGACTCGATCTTGGAGGCGGCGCTCGGGGGATCGCCGCCGACCGGTACGGCTCTGATTCGTGTGCCGTTTCTCGATATCGACTACCCCAACGGCACCGCGGTCACCCAGTACTGGGTGCCACCGCCGGCGTCGACCGACTCGCTCTTCTTCCTGGGTATCTTCAACGGCAATGGCGTGTTCGGCTTCGTCCACGACACCACCAAGGTGATCGAACACGACCTGTACGACCCCAACATCATCAGTCCGGCGCGCCTCAGCATCGACGGACCGGGACCGTTCCCCACGCAGATCCCTTCTCTCTTGTTCGTCAACCCGGCGCTTGCCTTTGAGGCGTTGCCCCGCGGCGTGACCCAGTCGGCGGACTGGTTTCGGTTCGGTCAAACGGCCGCGCACGCCGGGCGGGATCTCACGTTCATCGTAGAGTCGCCAGAGCTCGCGGGCACGTTCTCGACGTTCCTCTCCGACTCACTTGGGTGGAGCAGCACCAAGGGCTATTTCATCGGGCATGACTCGTGGACCTACGGCCCCAAGTCCCACGCCTGCCACGGACTGGGTTTCGCGCCGTCCGAGGCCCGGTCCGATTCAACGATCGTCGCGTTCAAGGGACTCGCCCTCGACAGCCTCGACGCGATCGCCGTATACACCACGCCCGGTCGCTACGGTCTCGTGGTGGACAGCGGCTATATCAGCGAGCTGCCGGCGGACACGCACGAGGACGATAACTCCTGCAATGCCGCGGACCTGCGCGGGACCGCTGTGGTGCCGTTCCGCGACATGCTCGCGATCGAGAACCCGCACGACATCGACTGGATCCGCTTCACGGCGCCGAGTGTTCCGCTGCTAAGTGGCGTTGAGTTCCGCGTGCACGCCTTTGCGGGCACGGATCCGGCGGTCGATTCTCTCAAGGCGCTCGACTTCTACGTCATCAAGGTGCCGAAAGCGGGCGACGCCGCGCTGAACATCGTGATCGCGGATACCGCGCTGGCGCCGCTCCAGGACCACGACGTTTTCACCGCGGCGCTGACGGCGGGCACGGATTACTACGCCGTCGTCCTGGACTTTTCCGGCGTGACTACCTACTACGAGATCTGCGTGCAAGTGACGCTCGCCGCCGGTGGCGCCTCATGCGCCGGAACCCCCTTCCCCGCGCAGCCTAGGGCGGTCCCCGCCGCGGGCGCCACCCGTGCCCCACATCCGCTGCCGCTGCGTAGCCGGCAACGGGTCCCGCGCGCGCGCGCGGCGCGGCTTCTTCCCCATCTCGACCTCGGCCATCCGTGATGACGAACGGCGTCGTCGAATGCTACCGTTGCCACACACCGGTTCCGGAGAGCAGCAAGTTCTGCTCCTCCTGCGGGGCCGACGTGTCGGGCGGTGCCACGGCGCCGAGCACCAGCAGCGTGGATGTGGTGCGGGAGCGGTTGCAGCGCGTCATCGAAGGGAAATACCGCATCGAGCGGTTGCTGGGAAAGGGGGGGATGGGGGCGGTGTTCCTAGCGCACGACCTGACGCTCGAGCGCGAGGTCGCGATCAAGGTCCTCCCTCCCGACATCGCTCAGGACGAGCAGGTCGTGCGCCGCTTCCAGCAGGAGGCCAAGACTGCGGCCAAGCTCGACCACCCGAACATCATCCCGATCTATCGTGTCGAGAGCGATGGCGGGCTCAACTATTTCGTCATGAAATACATCTCGGGCACGTCGCTCGAGGACCTGTTAGAGAAGAAGGAGCCGCTCTCCGTGCCGGAGATCCAGCGGATCCTGTGGGAAGCGGCATGCGCCATCGGACACGCCCACCAGCGCGGCGTGGTGCACCGCGACGTCAAGCCCGCGAACATCATGTTCGATCACGATGGCCGCGTGATGCTCACCGACTTCGGGATCTCGAAGGCGCTCCAAGCCGCGACCGGGTTCACCGCAACCGGGATGATCATCGGCACGCCGCACTACATGGCACCGGAGCAGGGCAAGGGCGCGCCCGTGGACGGGCGCGCGGATCAGTACTCGCTCGGCGTCGTCGGCTACCGCATGATCACCGCCGAGCTGCCGTTCAACGGCGACTCGGTGCACACCATCATCTATAAGCACATCTACGAAGCGCCACCGCTCGCAAGCGCCAAGCGTCCGGGCATCCCGGGGTCGCTCACGGTGGCCATTTCGCGGGCCCTGTCCAAGGAGCCCGAGCAGCGCTTCGCGACGATGGAGGAGTTCGCGACCGCCGTCTGGCCCGAGCAGCCGGTCGCGGCGCCCGCGAAGGGTCGGAGCGCCGCGCGGCTCCGTCCCCGCGCCGCGGCCGATGCGCCCACCGAGATCACCGGCGCGCCCACGACGCCAATGTCAGGCGTCAGGCCGCGCAAACCGACGCCCGCACAAGCCGCCCCGAAGCGCCGGTCCCGCGCCCCCGCGGTGGCCGCCCTCGTTGTCGTGGCGGCGGGAGTCGGGGGGTATCTTGCGCTCAGACGGGGGAGCGGGGAGGAGGGAGCTGTTCCGCCCGCTGCCCGCTCCCAGCTCCCTGCTCCCCCGGTCGATACCGTGCGGATTCAGGATACCGTTCGTGTTCCGGTACAGGCGAGCCCGAAGCCGCCGCCCCGCACGAAGCCGAAGCCGCGGGAAGCCGCGCCCGTGGCCGAAGCGCAGGGGTTCCTCACCATCGCGGCCGATCCGTTCGGCGAGGTCTACATCGACGGTGTCGACGTCGGACAGACGCCGGTCGTCGAATACGCCCTGAAGCCCGGCCGCCATACGCTCCGCATCGAGCACGCCGGCTTCAAGACCGTGACGGAAACCGTGCAAGTGGACGCAAGCAATTCCGTCCGCAAGCGCTACACCCTGCTCCCCGAGTGAGCCCATGACCCGAGCCCGGCGCGTCGTGGCGGTCATCTTGTTCGCGGGATGCGTGACGGCGCCCGTGATCGGTGCGCAGGCGGCCCAGAACGCCACGCTCCGAGGGGCGCAGCAAGCGTACGACAACCTCGAGTACCGTCACGTCGTGACGCTCGCCCAGGCCGCGTTGCGCGAGCGGCTCACGGGACCCGAGCGCGCTCGGGCGTACGAGCTCCTCGCGTTCACTTACGGCGCCATGGACTCGATCCTCAAGGCGGTGGACGCGTTCAAGCAAGTCGTGCTGATCGACCCGGAGCGGCAGCTCGATCCGAACCGCGTTTCCCCCAAGGCCTACAGCGCGTTCGACGTCGCGCTGCGCCAGGTCCTGCTGGTCCGCCAGCTCCGCGTTGATAGCACCAGCTTTGTGGGCGGCCAGGGCGCCGTGCCGATCCGCTTCACAGTCACCCAACCGGCACGGGTCGTGACGCGGGCGGTCGGGAGCGACGGCAGCTTCCTGATCGATTCCAGTGCGTGGAACGGGCAGGTGAATCTGACCTGGCCGGCCCGCCTGGCGAACGGCGACCCCGTGCCGGCCGGGAACTACACCGTGGTCGTGGACGCGCGCCTCGGCCAGAACGCGTTCGCCACGTCGCAACCGGTCCGCCTGATCCACGGGCAGGTGGACACGCTGGCTCACCTCACAAGCCTGCAGGGTTATGCCTACCTCCCCGAGACCGAGGTGCCCCCGCAGAGCTGGCGACCGTTGGGCCTCGCCTTCCTCTATACTGGCGGTGCCGTCGTGGGGACCCTGGGCCTTGAGAGCTCGAGCCTCGGCTCGGGCTCAAAGCGGGAGCTCGCGGTGGTGGGCGGTGCGGCGCTTGTCACCGGCTTCGTCATGACGCTCCGGAAGCCGGCGCCGCGCCCAGCGGCCGCCAACATCCTCTACAATCGCCTGTTGCGGGACCAGATCGCTCGCCGGAACCAGGAGATCACGAAGGAGAACGTGGCGCGCCGCCAGCAGGTGCAGCTGACGATCGTGCCGCTGCCGAAGCCGGCCGCCGGAGGCGTCCGGTGAGACCCGCCGCGGCGACGGCGGGGGCGCTGCTGCTCATCCTCGCGCAGGTGGCGCGCGCGCAGCACGTCACGATCGGTCCACAGGCCGTCCTGGCGAGCTATCGCGAGGTGGTTTCGGGGCTCCGGTACGCGGGGCTGGGGTTTGGCGGGGCGATGTCCGCGCGGTATCACAAGCTTTCCGCCGACCTGGCGGTCACGCGCGTCAAGCTCGACACGGCTGGCGGGAGCACGGCGACGCAGGGCTTCACCGCCACCCAAGTGGACGCGTGGGTCGCGTACGACGTGGCGCCGTATGCGAGCGTCGAAGTGGGGGTCATGCGCCGTAGCGCAGATCCCGAGTTCGACGCCCAGTCGGTCGGCGCGGTCCGCGTCGGCGCTCGGTCGTTCTATGAAATCGGGCCCGGGGCCGCCGTCCTGTTCCGCGCCGACTACCTGGCGGCGCCGAAATTCTCGGGCGGCGGTCGGGCGCCGTTCTCACTCGACCTGGGGCTCGGGCTGGATCTTCGTTTGGCTGGCCAGCTGCACGGGACGGCGGCGTACGCGTTTCAGCGGATCAATCGCAAGACCAATCCGGGCGGCACGGGAGAGATCGATGTGCCGATCCAGGAGACCGTGGGGCGCGTCGGCTTGGCGCTCGCGTTCTAGGCTCGTCGTTCCAGCAGCAACCCAACCCCGAATCCCACCAACATCGTGCCGGTCACCTGGTCGATCGTCCGCCCAACGCGCGGACGGTCGAGCCAGCCCGCGAGCGGTCGAGTGGCCAGCGTCAGCAGCGTGAACCAGAGGATGCCCTCGGTGGCGTGAATCCCCGCCAGCAGCATGCTGAACCACGTGACGCTCGCGCCCGCCGGCACGAACTGGGGGAGGAACGTCACGTAGAAGATCCCCACCTTCGGATTCAGGAGGTTGGTCAGGAGCCCGCGGCTGAACCAGCGCCCGGCCCGGTCGGCGGGGGGCGGGGCCGGGTCAGCGCCTAAACCGATCTGGCACGGGGCGCGGAGCAGCATTCGGACGCCGAGGGCGATGAGGTAGCCCGCGCCGGCGAGTCGCAGGGCGCTGTAGGCGAATCGGGAGACGCTGAGTAGGGCTCCGAGACCGATCGCGCTCGCCAGTCCCCACGTCAGACACCCGAGGCAGATGCCCGCCCCCGCGAGCATGGCGCGGCGCGGGCCTTCCACGGCGGCGGTCCGCAAGACGAGGGCCGTATCGAGCCCAGGCGTGATCGTGAGGAGTCCGGCCGCGAGCGTGAAGGCGATCAGCGCGTGGATCATTCGTTGGACAACACGCCGGTCAGTCCCGGCGCGCTGATTTTTCGGGAGTTATGCGCCAGCCGCGATTCGAACGCGGGACCTTCGGCTCCGGAGGCCGACGCTCTA
>CAYXIK010000024.1:0-1095 GCA_964465315.1 uncultured Gemmatimonadaceae bacterium
CGCAACGCCAAGGGCTGCCACGCGTTCCAATCGCCGGCCATGGCCATTTGCTTGGCACCTGGCATCCGGAACTGCACCACCTGGCTGTCGCCACGGATCTCGGGCGATAACGGGGCCAGTGGGACCGCGCGCGGTGCGCGCGTCGGACGCGGTGAGCCGTGCAGTCGCACGCCGAGCGTGACAAAGCCGGCGCGGGGAAGATCCTGGTACGGATCGTTCAGGTAGCTGCCGCCTCCGAGCTCGATCGAGACGCGGGGGCTCACGAATATCTGGAGCAAAGCGTTCCCCGCCGCCTTGGACTCGGGGCCGCCCGCGAGCCGCCCGGCGAGCCAGACCGACGCGACGACCCGGCGGCGCTCGATGCTCGCGCCGGCGCCAACGTCCGTGAACCAGCCGTCGGGGAAATGCGTGGGCTCGACGACGAGCTGCAGCTCTGTCGCTCTCGGGGCCTCCTGTTCGCCAGGCCGCCACCAGGCGCGGGCCCGGGTGTGAAGAGCCGCGACGGGAAACTCGCCCGTCACCATCCCGGTCGACGGGCCCGCGCCGAGCCCCAGCCCCCAAGACGCGGAGGACCAGAGGAGCTCGCCTATCCCGTGCGCCGCGGCGGTCGAACCCCCACCGTTGCTCAACCTCGTGCCGACGAGGTTCACCTCGCCGGCGAGTCGCAGCTCGCCGGGCAACTTAAACGCGATGCCCCACACACTGGCCCGCGCCTGGGTCGACCAGCCGAACGGGAGCGACGCCACTGAGCCGCTGGCGTCCACGACGAGCTCAGAGGCGGAATAGCGCAGCGACGGTGAGGCCATGGCCGAGCCGAAGCTCGAGCCGCCGGGGTAGCGCACGGTGCCCGCCCCCAGGCCGATCGACGCTTCGGTCTGAGCCATTCCGGGTACCGCGCACACAGCGGCGGCCAACAGCGCGAGGGCGGCCGGTTTCACGCGTGCAAAGCTATGTCAGGCGAGGAGAGAAAGGACCCGGGTAGGAATACAAAAGGGGCACAGCATGCTGCGCCCCTTGTGTCGAGAGAGCTGCTAGCCCGACCTACGGACGGTGATTACCCGACTGGCCGCCCTTATGGGCCGGAACCGCCGGCGT
>CAYXIK010000024.1:1195-6199 GCA_964465315.1 uncultured Gemmatimonadaceae bacterium
CAGAGCGTTACCTCAGTTGCGGGATGGGACTCTTTAGGCTGGGACCGGTTGCCCGCGTCGCCCCTGTCCTGTAGCCTCAGCAGCACAACTTCCGGCGGGGGTTCGGTTGGGTCTCGAAGCCGAGGCGTCTGACGCGGAGGTGGTGCGGGCGGTGCTGGCGGGTGACGTCGAGCGCTACGCAGTGCTGGTGCGGCGTTACCGGGATCGATATGCGCGATTCGCCACCCGCATGCTCGGGTCCCGGGACGTGGCCGAGGACGCGGTGCAGGACGCCCTGGTGCGGGCGTACGATCGGCTGGTGGACTGCCGCGATCCGGCCAAGTTTGCGGGATGGCTGTTTCTGATCCTGCGCAACCGTTGTTATGCGGAGCGCAGGCGACGACAGCGCGAACGGCCGCTGTCACCGGTGGATGACGGCGTGGCCGCGCCCGACCGGCCGGATGGCGCGTACGACCAGTTGGAGCGACAGAGGGCGTTGCAGCGGTCACTGGGGCATCTGACGGCGGAGCAGCGGGAGGTGTTCGTGTTGAAGCATGTCGAGGGGATGGCATACGAGGAGATCGCTCAGCTGACGGGCGCCAGCGTCGCATCGCTCAAGATGCGGATGCATCGCGCGTACGACCGGCTGCGGGATCTCATGAAAGAACATCTATGATCGCCCGCTACCACCCGCTCGTAAAACAAGTGCTAGACGGTGAGCTGTCGCTCGCCGACTTGCCCGCGAACCTCCGAGCCGAGGCTGAGGAGGCCATTCGCATGGTTCAGGCGGCGGACCGTGCTTCCGTCACGCTGTCGCCCGCGGTGGAGGAACGGGTCATGGCCCTCGTCCGAGGGCATGTCGCGTCGCCCGCTCGTCGGGCGTGGCGGTGGCTCCACGCACCGCGCGAGATCGAGCTGCGGCTGCGAGTCCGCCCCTGGGTCCTGTGGGGGGGTGCGCTCGCGGCAGCGGCGGCTTTGGCGCTGCTGCTCACGCGCCCGGCCGCCTTCCCGGGCCCTGAAACGCGGGTCGCCGCTCGAGACTCCGTGTTCGTCCGTTTCGTGCTGTACGCTCCGGGCGCGCGGCGCGTCGCTGTGGCGGGAACGTTCAATCAGTGGGATCGGAGTGCTGCGCCCCTCGTGCCGGCAGGCACGAGCGGCGTGTGGACCACGACCCTCGCCCTGCCGGTGGGCCAGCATCAGTACGCGTTCGTGGTCGATGACGAGCGCTGGGTGGTTGATCCGGCGGCACCGGCCGTCGACGACGGCTTCGGCCGCCGCAATAGCGTCGTTGCGGTGACCGCGCACGGGGCGCGCGTCCTGTGAGCCGCTTCTCTCTTCTTCTCGGAATCATCGCCCTCGCGGTGGTACCTGATTCGCTCGCGGGGCAGGATGTCGCGAAGCAGCTGGACGGCCGCGTCTCTCCGGAAGTCCGCCGGGCTGTCGTGACGATCGCCGCGGACGCGGCGGCGCGCGGACTGCCCGTCGGGCCGCTCGTGAACAAAGCCATCGAGGGCGGCGCGAAGGGCGTGCCGGCCGACCGGGTGATCGCCGCGGTACGCGTGCTCGCAGGCCGCCTGGACGACGCGAGGGGCGCGCTGCGCGAAGCGGGCGTCGCCGCTCCGACGGGCGATGTTGTGGAAGGGGGAGCAGACGCGCTCAACGCCGGGCTCAGCAACGGTGACGTGCGGGACCTGGTCCGCGTGAGCCGTCCGCCATACGACCCGTCCGTGACGCTGCGCGTGGCTGCGACGTTGGCGGCTCTGGGCGTGCCGGCAAAACAGGCGACGGAGCTCGTGGAACGGACGATCAGGACCGGCGGCTCGCCTGCCGATCTGCTGGCGCTGCCCGCCCGGGTGCAGGCTGGCATGGGCGAGGGCGCTTCGCCAGCGCAGGCGGCGGATGGAATCGCCCGCGGGGGAGGGGGTCGGCTGGCGGTGCCACCAGGGCTCGCGAAAAAGGGCAAGCCGCCGAATCCCCACAGGCCGTAATAGCCCCGCGTCCTCCATCGGGGGTGCGTTACTTCCGGCTCCGGGCGTAGGTAGATTCCCTTTCCTATGCCCACTGCCCACAATCTTGGCTTCCCGCCGCTCGGCATCGCGCGCGAGCTCAAGCGCGCGACCGAAGGCTACTGGAGCGGCAAGGTCTCGCCGCAGGACCTCCTCCAGACCGGCGCCGAGCTGCGCGCCCGGCACTGGCGTCTGCAGCAGGAAGCCGGCATCGACGTCATCCCGTCCAACGACTTCTCGTACTATGACCGGATGCTCGACACCTGCGCGTTGGTCGGCGCGGTGCCGAAGCGCTACGGGTGGGCGGGAGGGCCGGTGGACATCGATACGTACTTCGCGATGGCGCGCGGCGTGCAATCTGGTGGCCGCGACCTCACCGCGATGGAAATGACGAAATGGTTCGACACCAACTACCACTACATCGTGCCCGAGTTTGAGCCTGGGCAGACGTTCCGTCTCTCGTCGACGAAGCCTGTGGACGAGTTCCAGGAGGCCAAGGCGCTCGGGCTGCAGACGAAGCCCGTCCTGATCGGACCCGTGACGTTTCTCCTCCTCGGGAAGGCGCGCACCGCCCGCTTCGATCGGCTCGCCCTCCTGGACGCGCTGCTGCCGGTGTATGCGGACGTCCTGTCGCGTCTCGCTACCGCCGGTGCGACTTGGGTTCAGCTCGATGAGCCGTGCCTGGCGCTCGACCGGACGCCGACAGAGCGTGCCGCGTTCGGTCGTGCCTATCGTTTCCTCGCGGAGCGCGTGCCCAAGCTCAAGATCCTGGTCGCGACCTACTTCGCAGCGCTCGATGAAAACCTGCCGACGGCACTCGAGCTGCCTGTTGCCGGACTGCATCTCGACGCGGTACGCGTGACGGGACGCCTCGCCTCGCTGCTGCAGGGATGGCCGGTGGGTGGGGGGCGGGAAGGCAAGGTACTCTCGCTCGGCGTAGTAGATGGGCGGAACATCTGGAAGGCCGATTTGAGCGCCGTGCTGCGGGAGCTCGAGGAGGCGATGGAACGCGCGGGCGCGGCACAATTGTGGGTCGCCCCATCGTGCTCGTTGTTGCACGTTCCCATCGATCTCGATCGAGAGTCGCGCCTCGACAGCGAGCTCAAGGGATGGCTGGCGTTCGCCAAGCAGAAGTTGGTCGAGGTGGCGACGCTGACGCGCGCGCTCCGGGAAGGCCGGGACAGCGTGGCCGGGCAGCTCGATGCCAACGCGCGCGCCCTGGCGGGGCGGCGCTCGTCCCGCCGCATCCACAACCCCGCCGTCAAGCAGCGTGCGCGCGGGGTCACAGAGCCCGACATGCGGCGCGCATCACCACACGGGGACCGGCGGAAGAAGCAGCTGCGGCTCCCGCTCTTCCCGACGACCACGATCGGGTCGTTTCCGCAGACGGCCGATGTGCGGGCCGCTCGCAAGAAGCTGCACGACGGAGCGATGACACCCCAGCAGTACGACGCGTTCATCGCGGAGCAGATCACTCGCACCTTGAAGCTGCAGGAAGAGCTCGGGCTCGACGTGCTGGTCCACGGCGAGTTCGAGCGCAACGACATGGTCGAGTACTTCGGGGAGCAGCTCGACGGGTTCGCGTTCACGGAGCATGGCTGGGTGCAGTCCTACGGCAGCCGCTACGTGAAGCCGCCGATCATCTTCGGCGATGTGTCGCGGGCGAAGCCGATGACCGTGCGCTGGAGCACGTTCGCGCAATCCAAGACATCGCGTCCGGTGAAAGGCATGCTGACCGGCCCGGTCACGATCCTCCAGTGGTCGTTCGTGCGCGACGATCAGCCACGCGCAGAGACCGCCAAACAGCTGGCGCTCGCGATCCGGGACGAAGTGCGGGACCTCGAGGCCGCCGGGATCCGCGTGATCCAGATCGACGAGCCGGCCCTGCGAGAGGGTCTCCCGCTGCGGCGTGCCGACTGGCCCGCGTACCTCGAGTGGGCGGTGAACGCATTCCGGCTCGCGACGGCTGGAGTATCGGACGCGACACAGATCCACACGCACATGTGCTACAGCGAGTTCAACGACGTGATCCGGGTGATCGAGAAAATGGATGCGGACGTCATCTCGATCGAGAATGCGCGATCCGGGTCGGAGCTGCTCGAGGGGTTCAAGGAGTACCGCTATCCCAACGAGATCGGGCCCGGCGTATACGACATCCACTCGCCGCGCGTTCCGAGCACCGCGGAGATCGTGCTGGCGTTGAAGCGCATGCAGGAAGTGCTCGAAGACCGCCAGATCTGGGTGAACCCCGACTGCGGGCTGAAGACCCGCGCGTGGGAGGAAACGCTTTCGTCGCTGCGCAACATGGTTCAGGCGGCGCGGCAGCTGCGACCGGTCCGCGCGGCGAGCGGAGCGCCGAGTTAGCTTTCGCTATATGACCCCGGGCGAGATTCGCATCACGGCCGAGCCGATCGACAATGGCCGCTGCAAGTTCCTCGTGAGCGAGCAGCTGCACGCGGGCGGGGTGCGCCGGTTCGCCTCGCGCGACGAAGCGCGGGGCTCCCCGCTCGCGGAAGCGATTTTCGCGATCCCCGGAGCGGACGTGGCCGAGATCGTCGTGTCGGGCAACCTCGTCACGGTCGTGAAGCAAGACGCCGCGCCGTGGCCCGTGGTGGCAAAGGCGGTCGGCCAGGCGATCCGGGCGGCGCTCGCGGGGGATCGCCCCGCCGTCGCGGCCAAGCCCGCGCCGGCCGCGGGTGCTGGGAGCGTGACCGCGGACGACGCATTGTACGAGCGGGTGGCGGACCTCTTCGACCAGCAGGTCAACCCCATGGTCGCGCGTCACGGCGGCCGGGTGGAGCTGATCGACGTGCAGGACGCCGTGGTGATGGTTCGCATGGCCGGAGGTTGTCAGGGATGCGGCATGGCGGACGTGACGCTGCGCCAGGGGATCGAAGCGATGTTGCACCAGCACGTCCCGGACGTGCGCGGCGTCGTGGACATCACCGACCACACCGCCGGCTCGAACCCCTACTTCGCCGCCGCCAAGAAGTAAGGGCGCCGCATGCCGCGCCCCCCT
>CAYXIK010000024.1:6299-41307 GCA_964465315.1 uncultured Gemmatimonadaceae bacterium
GAACCCCTACTTCGCCGCCGCCAAGAAGTAAGGGCGCCGCATGCCGCGCCCCCCTCCTAACGCGCGCCGGCTGCTGCTGCTCCTCCCGACGGCGACTTACCGCACTGCCGCGTTCGTCGAGGCCGCGCGTCGACTTGGCGTGGACCTGACCGTCGCCTCGGAGCGGCGGAGCACGTTCCAGGCGGCGAACCCCACCGGCCTCGTCACTCTGGATTTCTCCCGTCCCGATCTAGCAGCCGAACAGGCCCGCGCCTTCGCGAGCGCCCATGCCCTGGCAGGGGTGGTGGGTGTGGACGACCACACGGCGGTGGTGGCGGCCGCGATTGCCGGGGCTCTCGGCCTGCGCGGGAATGCAGTGTCCGCCGCCGAGGCCGCCCGGGACAAACACGAGCAGCGGACGCGCCTCGCCGCGGCCCATGTCCCCGTGCCGCGATTCGCGCTCCATCGAGTAGACGAGGACCCGCGCGACTTCGCCCAACGGGTTCCGTACCCGTGCGTGGTCAAGCCCCTACGTCTGTCGGCCAGTCGTGGCGTGATCCGCGCCGACACGCCGGCGCAATTCGTCGCCGCCTTCGAGCGGGTGCACCGCATCCTCGCGACCCCCGAGGTCGCGGCGTGCGGCGAGCCGGCTCGCCGAATACTCGTGGAAGAATTCATTTCGGGCAGCGAGTACGCACTCGAGGGGCTGCTGGTCGACGGCGACCTGCGGGTGCTGGCGCTGTTCGACAAGCCCGACCCGCTCGACGGTCCGTACTTCGAAGAGACCATCTATGTCACCCCTTCGCGCCTCCCCGGTGACGCCCAGCGGGCCCTGGCTGAGTGCGTGGGGCGCGCGGCTCGAGCCCTCGGTCTCACGCACGGGCCGGTGCACGCCGAGCTCCGCCACAACAATCGACGGCCGTGGCTGATCGAGTTGGCTGCGCGACCGATTGGGGGGAGGTGCAGCGGCTCTCTTCGGTTTGAGGCCGGGGAAGGGGGAAAGGCGAAGCGGGACGAGCTGTCCCTCGAAGAGATCATCATTCGGAACGCGCTCGGGATGCCCATTCCGGCGCTCGAGCGGGAACGCTTGGCGTCAGGCGTCATGATGATCCCGGTGCCGCGACCCGGTGTGCTACGAGAAGTACAGGGACTCGAGGCCGCGCGGGCGGTTCCCCTCGTCAACGCCATCGAGATCACGGCGCACCCGGGCGAGGTGCTCGTGCCGTGGCCCGAAGGCGCCCGCTACCCCGGATTCATCTTCGCGCGCGGCAAAACGCCCGAGGCCGTGGAACTGGCGCTGCGGGCGGCTCACCTCCAACTGCAATTCGTGTTTAATCCGACGGATTGACGCGCTACGCGGCGGTCGCGACGCACTCCAACCAGTTGCGGGGCACGCTCGACACACCGGTCTCCTCCATCGCCCGCTCGAGCCCCGTCTCCAGGGCGGCCGAGCCCGCTTCGAGCGGAACGCCCGGCAACGCACCCTCGATGAACAACGAGAACCGCCCGATGTCGCGGATGCTTTCGGGCGTCATCTCGATCCGAACCAGGTCGACCGACGGTGGCGCGAACCCGGCCTGCACGCACAGCTCGGAATACTCCTGCGGTGTGAGGAACTGTCGGGCGACCGCGTGCTCAGAGTGGTGAACGTCCAGGCCACGCTCGCGGAGCGCCTGCACCGCGCGCACGATCCAGCGGCGCCAGAACGCCCCGGTCCCCTCGACGTAAGCCCCGTTGAAGAACGTCGTGTTGAACGCAAACACGCCATCCTTTTTCAATGCCTTCCGAATCTCTGCCATCACTTGCGCTTTGTCGGGAACCAGGTGGATCGCGTTGAGAAAAACCACCGCGTCAGCGGATGACACGATGCGCGAGACCCACTCGGCGCTGCCCTCGATGAACTCGACCACCTTGGAATGGATCGCCGCCCGCGCCTTGTCGAGGGCGGACGGCGAAGGGTCGATGCCGATCACTTCGGCGTTGCGTGCGTCGCCCAGGCGCTCGAGAATGAGCTTGGTGACGGCGCCGGGCCCACAGCCCAAGTCGACGATCTTGCGCCGCCCGGGGCAGATCACGCGCTCCACAATCCACCGATTGACTTCGGTGAAAAACGGGTGCCGCGTGAAAGCCTCGAACGAAAACCGCCCGTCGTCAACCATCTCGTGAACCGCCATCCAACCCCCTTGGGTGAACCAGAGCGCGCGCCAACCGTTCAACATACAACGCCGGGGCTGGACTGGCGCGGTTTGGTGGCTACAATGGGAATCTAAGTGACCTCACCGAAACGTCTTAGTCAAGAGGAAGAGCGCTCCCTCGAACGGCGCCTCAAGGCGCGGGACGAGCGTGCCCTGGGGGAATTGTACGACCAGATCGCCCCGTGGGTGTTGGGGCTCAGCTTCCGCATTCTGCAAGACGAGGACGAGGCGGAGGAGGTCGTGGGAGATGTGTTCGTGCAGGTCTGGCGGCACATCGACCAGCACGACCCGAGGCGCGGACCGCTCGTGCCGTGGATCTTGTCGATCGCGCGGAACCGCGCGCTGGACGTTCTGCGGCGGCGTCGCCGGTGGTGGCGCAAAACGGAACGCATTGCCCAAGCCCAATCGGCGCCCGAGGAGAACGTTACGCCCACGCCGCACGAGGCCGCGGTCCCGGGGTGGCCGGTTCATCGTGAGGTGCAGGCGGCGCTGGCGGCGCTGCCCGAAGATCAGCGGCGGGTGGTGCTGCTCTCGTATTTCGAGGGCTTGTCGCATCGGGAGATCGCCCGGCGGCTGAATCAGCCGCTTGGGACTGTGAAGACGCGCATGCGGATGGCGCACCAGCGCCTGACCGAGCGCCTGAAACATCTCAAGGATTGGCTGCAATGACGGATTGGCTGGGCATGCTGGCACCGGCGCGGACGCCGCGTCCCGAGCTCAAGGGGCGGCTCCTGGAGCGCGCGCTCGCCCCACGGCGGTGGCCCCTCGCGGCAGCGGCCGTGCTCGTGCTCGGCGCTGCGGGCGGGGCGTGGTGGGCCTACCGCACCATCGACGCGCTGACGGCGGAACGCGACGGGCTCGCCGGCAGGGTCGCGGCGCTCGAGGACACGATCTCCACGTTCATCCACGGCTCCGCCACGCAGCTGATCCAGATCCCCGTGTCGACGGGCGGCCGGGTGGGCTCGGTCACGATCTTTGCCGACAGCGCCCAGCATCGCTGGCTGGTGCGCTGCGACGGGCTGGCGCCCAACGCGCGCGATCAGGCCTACCAACTGTGGTTCATCACCGAGACCGGCATGCTCACCGCCGCGGTGATGCCGATGGACCAGGACCGACCGATGGTAATGGCGCTGGACATGCCGCGCGCCGGAGGGCGGGTGATGGGGGCCGCGATGAGCATCGAGCCGAGGGCTGGATCGACCAGCCCCACCGGGCCGATCGTGTTCCACCGGATGCTCTAGCCGCGCTTTTCGGCCAGGTCGTGCACCGTTTCGACCTCTACGACTTTGAGCCGCCGCTTCCCGGCTGGGAGCGCGATGGTCACCGCATGCCCCACCTTGGCGCCCAGGAGGGCAGTGCCGAGGGGTGAGGCCATGGACACGGGCATCTCGTCTTGGTTGTCCTCGCCCTCGATGAACTCGCCCAAGGTCAGCGCGTAGGTCTCCTTCTTCTTGGTGTCGAGGTCCTGCACCGTGACGCGCGAGCCAAACCCTACCCGGTCGCGCGGAATGTCGGACTCCCGCACGCTCGACAGCTTGGAGAGCCGCAGCCGGAGGTGACTCAAGCGTGACGTGACGAACTGCTGTCGCTCGACGGCCGCCTTGTACTCGGAGTTTTCCCTCAAGTCGCCGTGGGCGCGCGCCCGCTCGATTTCCTTGGGGAGCACGAAGTTGATCTCGTGATTCAGGCGCTCGACCTCCGCCTGCAGCCTTTGCTTGAGCTCGTCGATCATAAGGGCGGAAATCTAGACGGTTAGATGGTTAGTCGGTTAGACTGAGGCAACGTGCTGCTTATGCATGCTAACCGTCTATCCGTCTAACCGTCTATCCGCCATAATTCTGCTCGTGCCCCTCAACATCCGCACCTACCACGAGTTGACCGAACCGGATCGCTCAGGGCTGCCCGAGCAGATTGCGGCGCAGCGCCGGCGCGTCGTTCATCGGATGCGGAGCGTAGGACGTGTACTGGCCGTCTTGAGCGGAAAGGGCGGCGTCGGGAAGAGCTTCGTCGCCGCCGGGCTGGCCCGAGCGCTCGCCGGGGCTGGGCGCGCCACCGGTGTGCTCGACGCCGATTTCAACGGGCCCACCATCCCCTCCCTCCTCCACATCCCCGTTGCAGGTTGCGCGTTGCGCGACGACGCAATCGAGCCGGCTGTGAGTCCCGAAGGCGTCCGTTGCTTCTCGATGGGGCTCCTCCTGGAGGACGGTCGGCCGCTGGGGTTCCGCGGCCCGGAGGCGGAAAGCCATGTATGGCGTGGTACGCTCGAGGCGGCTGCCCTCCGCGAGTTCCTGGCGGACGTCGCGTGGGGTGCCCTCGACGACCTGCTCGTGGACCTGCCGCCGGGTGTGCAGCGCTTTCACGAGCTCACGGAGCTTCTGCCCACGCCGCCCGCCGTGCTCGCCGTGACCATCCCGACGCCCGAGTCACACGACGCCGTCCGCCGGGCCCTCCGCGCCGCCATCGAGCGGCAGGCGAGCGTGCTGGGCGTGGTCGAGAACATGGTCGGCGGGCAGTTCGCCGGGAGCGCCGCGGCAGACCTCGCGACGGAGTTCGAGATTCCGGTGCTGGCGAGAATTCCCTGGCACCCTGCGCCCGCCGCCTGGGCTGACTTGGCAAAGCGACTGCGATGAAGTTCCTCTGCCTCGAATGCGACCGGCAGATGCTCTTCGAGGAGCGTCACGTCCCCGGGGACGGCACGCTCGCGGCCGCGTTCAAGTGCCCGGCGTGCGGGCGCGTGGTCGCCTTGCTCACAAACCCGATGGAGACGCAGCTCGTCGCGTCCCTGGGCGTCAAGATCGGGGGTCGCACGATCGACGAGCAGCCGATGGAGACGGTGCGTGGGATGGTGGCCACGGGAAAAGAGAACGCGTTCGACGACACCGGGCAGGGGGGAGAGGGGAGAGGTCCTATCTGGTCCGAGGAGGCTCGGGAGCGCCTCGGCCGCGTCCCGGGGTTCGTGCGCGGGATGGTGAAGAGGATTTACGCCGACTATGCCAAGGAGCGGGGCATCGCCGAGATCACGCCTGCCATGATGGATACCGCTCGCACCGAGCTCGGGCTCGAGGGCATGTGAGGCGACTGTCCGAGCGCGTGGTGCACGGATTGCGCGTGGTGATCGACCGCGACCAGTGCGTCGGGTTCGGGGATTGCGTCAAGGAGGCCTCCGAAGGTTTCAAGCTGGACGAGGAGACGATCGCGGTGTTCGTGACGCCCGAGGCCGTCGAACGCGATCGTTTGCTGCGCGCGTGCGACGCGTGCCCGGTAGACGCGATCACCGTATTCGACGAATCGGGGAGTCAGATCGTCCCCTCCTGATCCCCGGCCCGGGACAACTTGACAGGTCCAACCGTCGGCGGCATACTCGCCGAAACGTCGCACCGCAATCGCTTACTCTGGCGAGCTCCGGCTCGCCATGACGGCCGGGTATACACTCAAGAGCTCATCGCACCCAGCACCGGCCCGCCGCCGCACTCCGGGTCAGGCGACAGGGGAGTGCATGCCTGGCCCGCCCTGCACGAGAGGGGGAGGTGCCGGTGTATCGCGAAATATTTGTCCCGGTCGACAACTCGGCGAACTCGGATTGGGCTGTCGACCGCGCCATCGAGCTTTGCCGCCGGTCCGACGGTCGCATCACGGGCAATCACGTCTACGCCGCCCGCCTCCACGATGTCCGATTCCGCCAGCTCGAAACCGGCCTCCCCGCCCGGTTCCAGACCCCCGAAGAGATCAAGAAACAACGCAAAATCCACGACAAGCTGATCGAGAAAGGGTTGCAGCTCATCGCCGACAGCTTCCTCGATCAGCTGGGCAAGCGTTGCGAGGCGGCGGGTGTGCGGCTCACCCGCCAGCTGCTCGAGGGGATCAACTACGAGGAAATCGTCAACGAGGTGAACCGGGGCGCCGGTCGCCTTCCCGGGTTGATCGGCTTCGATCCCGACCGCGCCTCGGGCTACGACGGCGGCGACAAGGTCCGCTCGGACGTGAAGGTCGGCGAGAACGGCCGGCTCGTGGCCGAAGACGAGGACGCCGCGGGGCGGCTCGCCGGTACGTCCAGCCGCCAGTACGACCTGCTCGCGATCGGGGCGCACGGGCTCGGCCGCCAGTCGTACTCACAGCTCGGCGGCGTCGTGTCGCGGGTGCTGCGGGGCATCGAACGGGACGTGCTCCTGGTGCGGGACGACCGACCGTTCGCGGGTGGGCGTTTCCTGGTGTGTGTGGACGGCTCGTCGTACAGCTATCGGGCGATGCGAGCCGCCCTCGAGCTGGCCCAGGCGTTCGACGGCTCCCTGTATGTCTGCAGCGCGTTTGACGTCGAGTACCACCACGTCGTGTTCCACAACATCAAGGATGTACTCTCCTACCAGGCTTCGAAGGTCTTCAAGTTCGAGGAGCAGGAGGAGCTGCACAACAACATCATCGACAAGGGCCTCCTGAAGCTGTGCCAGGCGAACCTGAAGCGCGCCGAAGTCATGGCCCAGGAGTTCCCTGACGTCCCGATCAAGACGCAGATCCTCGTCGGCAAGCCGTTCCAGGTGATCATGCAGTGGGCCGAGGAGATCAAGCCGTCACTCCTGGTGATCGCCCGGCATGGCGCGCATCGCATCGAGGGCACCGAGGTCGGCTCACAGGCCGAGAACCTGGTTCGGATCGCGCCCTGTAACACGCTGTTGATCGGGACGGTCGGCATCCGCCCAGAAGACATTCCCTGGATCGAGGAAGACGGCGTGGCCGGACTGCCGTGGGCGCCCGAAGCCGAGGTACGAATTCTCCGCGTGCCGCCGTTCGCGCAAGGCATCGCCCGCCGGGCGGTGGAAGAATACGTGCTCGAGCATACGCACGGTGAGCCCGCCACCGTGACGAACAAGTGGCTGGACGAGGCGATCCGGAAGCTGTTGCCGACCCACATGCAGCTGATCATGGGGATCGGGACGGCTGAGGAGATCGCGCTCGCCGAGGTGAAGGCGCAGGAGCAGATGAAGGCCACCAAGGTGCAAGGGCGCGACGCAGACCCCGCGCCCGCCGTGGCCGAGGTGGAGGCGAAGTGCCCCGTCACCGGCGCCGTGAGCCGCCGTCCCCGCACCGCCGCCGACCCGATCGTCTGGACCGAGGAGGCCTGGCAGCGGCTGCAGCTCGTGCCCCTCATCGCCCGGCCGCTGGCCCGCAACACCGTCGAGCGGTTCGCCCGCGGTCACGAGATCTGGCGCGTGACCACGCCGGTGATGGACGAGAACAAGCAGGCGATGATCGCGGCCGACGAGTTCGACGTGGATACCATGATGGTGATGTTCCAGGAGCTGCGCGCCAAGCAGATTCGCGCCGAGGCGGAAGGGGGCGGGCGCGACATGCTCAGCCCGGAGATGCGGGCCTTCATCGAGGAAGCCAAGGCCCAGGGCATCACGCGTTGTCCCATCCGGGACATCGAGGCGCAGATGGGGAAGTGCCCCGTGGACCTGAAGGCGGTGAAGCCAGAGGACGCAAAGGCCGCCATGGAGCGGTTGCTGGCGGAACAGGCCAGGGCCGGGGACTGACGTGGACTACGTGCCGCACGTGGTCGCCTGGAATTTGACCAAGCGCTGCAACCTGGAGTGCGCCCATTGCTACATCGCCGCGGGCCCGCACGAGAGCGCCGCCGGTGAGCTCGAGACGCGTGAGTGCCTCGACATCGTGGACCAGCTGCTCGCCGTGAGCCCGGCGCCGATGCTCATTCTGTCCGGCGGCGAGCCGCTCTTGCGCCAGGACCTGACCGAGATCGCCCACTACGCGTCCGCCAACGGCGCCACGGTTGTGGTGGGGACGAACGGGACGCTCCTGACCGACGAGCGCATCGCCACGCTCCGGGCGGCAGGAGTGCGCGGCGTGGCGGTGAGCGTCGATTCTCTCCGCCCGTCCTACCACGACAACTTTCGGCGCGGGCGGGGCGCGCTCGCCGATGTGCAAGCGGGCCTCGCGCGGCTCACCGCCGCGCGGCTCGACTTCATCATCCAGACGACGGTCACGAAGGGCAACCGCCGCGAGCTCGAACGGCTGGTGGCGTGGTCCGCCGAGCAGGGGGCCGTGGCGTTCAACTGCTATTTCCTGGTTCCCACGGGCCGTGGCGCGTCGCTCACCGATCTGTCGCCCGTCGACACCGAGGGCGTGCTCGCCGACCTGGCGCGCTGGCAGCAGGAGTATCGTGGCCGGATGATGGTGCGCGCGAAATGTGCTCCGCACTTCATGCGGCACGTGCACCAGGCCGACCCCGATTCGCCGATCCTGAATTATGAAACCCGCTGCCCTTGCGGCACCCAGTACTGCCGCATCACGCCGGACGGGAAGTTGACGCCGTGCCCGTATCTCCCTGAGGTAGCAGGCGACCTCCGGTCGCAGAGCTTCGCCGAGATCTGGCGATCGTCGCCGCTGTTCCGCCGGCTACGCGAGGGCGCGCTGGGCGGGAAGTGCGGGGCGTGTGAGTACCGCGTGGTGTGCGGCGGGTGCCGCGCGCGCGCGTTCGCGGTCGAGGGGGACGTGCTCGCCGCCGATCCGTCGTGCGTCTATGAGCCGACGGGCGACACGGCCCCCCTGGAGCCGGTGCGGGCGCTCGCGTACGGCGATGATTTTGCCCCCGCGCTGGTATGGGCCAACGCCGCACGCGAGCGCATGGAGCGGATCCCGTCCTTCGTGCGTGGCGTGGTGATGCAGCGCGTCGAGGAGTACGCGCGCCGGCAGGGACGGTGGCAAGTGACGCCGGAGCTGCTGGCGGAAGTCCGCGGCGCGATGCCCATCGACTTCTCCAAGCGCAAGCCGTTCTTCGTGACAGATAACGGATGACCCACGACCTCCTGCGCGCCCTGCAGGCGGCAGCGGACACCAGCCGAGCGTACGGTGAGTTCCCCGTGATCGGGGCGCGGCAGTTCGTGTGGATCACGGCCGAGGTGCACCTCATGTTCGCGGCTTTCGTGCTGGGTGTACCGATGTTCGCCGTGGTCACCGAGGCGATCGGCATCTTCGGGCACGACGAGCGCTATGACCGTCTGAGCAAGGAGTTCACGCGCCTCCTGCTCGTGGCCTATAGCGCGACGGCGATCTGGGGCGCCATGCTGGTGTTCGGGCTCTCGACGCTGTATCCGCGATTCTGGGCGTACCTGACCGCGATCTTCGCGCCGTCGATGTGGGTCTACGCCGGGCTGTTCTTCATCGAGTCGTTCACCCTGTACCTCTATTACTACGGCTGGGATCGCTGGAAGAAGGGGCGCGCCAAGCTGTGGCACTGGACGCTCGGTATCCTGCTGAACGTGTGGGGCACGATCGTGATGTTCATCGCAAACTCGTGGCTCACGTATATGATGTCGCCGCCGCGCGACATCACGCCCACCACCGATCCCACCACGATCAAGCTGTGGCACGCGATCGCCAACGCGACGTGGATGCCGATCAACGTGCACCGCGTGATCGCGAACGTGGTGTTCGGTGGAGCGATCGTGGGGGCGTACGCGAGCTACCGCTTCCTTGCCGCGCGTACGGACGAGGAGCGCGCGCACTACGACTGGATGGGGTACGTCGGCAATTTCATCGCGATGTCCGCCCTCATCGTGCTGCCGTTCGCCGGCTACTGGCTGGGGCGCGAGATCTATCAGTACGACCAGTCGATGGGGATCACGATGATGGGCGGGTTCATGAGCTGGCTGTGGGTGATCCAGGCGTTCCTCATCGCGGTCCTGTTTCTCACGGGGAACTACTATCTCTGGATCGGCATGGGCCGGATTCCCGGCGCCGAGCGGTTCCAGCCCTACACGAAGTACCTACTGATGGTGCTTGTGCTCGGGGCGATCGTCTGGGGCACGCCGCACACGATGATCGCGGACTCGAAGGAGCTCGCCGCCATGGGCGGCTCACACCACCCGTTCCTCGGCGCCCTCGGCGTGATGAGCGCCAAGAACACCGCCGTCAACCTGATGATTCTCACCACGTTCCTGTCCTTCCTCCTGTACCGTCGCGCCAACAAGCGGCCCGTCGTGCCGTGGGCGCGGACGGGGACGCTGATCCAGGCGGCAATGTTCGCCATCGCGGCGGCGGTCGTGTTGTTCTACGGGATCCGCGGCTACTTCGTCGAAGCGATCGTGCGGATCGGCTTCAGCGTGTATCAGGTGCTGGCCGTGCTCAGTTGCATCCTGTTCGTCACGGTGATCGACGTCCTGATGGCGCGCGGCGCCCAATCGCTCGGCACGATCCAGTGGGGCAAGATGCCCCCGCGGTCGCAGTACGCCCTGTTCATTCTCGCCGTGACGTTCACGTGGCTGATGGGTCTGATGGGATTCGCGCGCTCGGGCATCCGGCAATACTGGCACGTGTGGCAGGTGATGCAGGACACGAGCAAGTACGCCGCCACACCGGCGCTCGGGTACGCCTCGAAGATGATCAGTTTGTGCGTGCTGATCTTCCTGAGTCTGGTCGCGTTCGTGTTCTGGCTCGGGGGTTTGGCCGAGAAGTCGACCTACGTGACGACTGAGAAAGGGCCCGGGCATGTGGGCCACTAATCTCAAGATCGTCGGCATCGTGCTCGGCACGCTGGCGCTCTACACCGTGATCGCCAACAAAATCCCGCAGGTGGAATCCGAGGTGCCGCAGACCCTCACCCTGGGCGCCAACGTCACCCCGGCGCAGCTCGTGGCGGCGGGCGAAAAGGTGTTCAACGGGATCGGCGGCTGCACTACGTGCCACGGTCTCGGCACCCGCGCGCCGAATCTGCTAACGGACGAGAAGGGCACGGGGCCGATCGGCGTCCGCTGCGGCAAGCGGGAACCCGGGAAGGGCTGCAAGGACTACCTGTACGAATCGCTGGATAAGCCGACCGCCTATATCGTCGCGGGCTATCAGCCGATCATGCCCGTGATGACGAAGCAGCTTTCGCCGCAGCAAGTCTGGGCGGTCATCGCATTCCTCGAATCGCAGGGCGGCACGGTCGACGTAACAGCGTCGGACATCCCAGCAACCTCCACGCCCTCGACAACCTCCCAAACCTCCTCGGGCGGTGGTGGTGGGGGAGGGGGAGCGGCCTTCGCCGGCGGCAGCACTGACCCGAAGGCGATCATCCAGGCCGCCGGGTGCCTCGCGTGCCACAGGCTCGACGGGCAGGGGCAGACGATCGCACCGGATCTGACCCACGTTGGCTCGCGGCGTGACGCCGAGTCGATCCGCAAGAAGATCCTCGATCCGATGTCGTCCATCACGAAGGGCTACGAGAAGCTCGCCGGTATCATGCCAAAGACGTTCGGGACGATGATGAACGCGGCCCAGCTCGAGGCGCTGGTGCAATTCCTGGCGGCACACAAGTGAGCCCGCTCCCTTCCGGCGTCCGGCGCTATACCTCACACCCGTTCTGGCAGGCGGTGGGCATCCTGGTCCTCGCCTTTGTCGTGGTGGTGTGGGTGGTGCCGCTCCTCCCCGGAAGCACGATCGTCCCGAAGAGCGTCGTGCTGCAGTACATGCTCACCGTGCTCGTGGGCGTGCTCATCTACGTGAGCGACAGCGAAGCGCGGTGGACCCGGTTCAAGGACCCGATCCACGCCGTTTTGGTCGAGCCACGGCTGCGCGTGGTGCGGACTGCGCTCCTGGTGGTTGTGACCGCTCTCGTCGGTCTCATCGCATACGGACAGGTGGCGACGACGGTCGCGGCGCCGCCCAATCTGCGCTCCATCCATCCGGCGCCCCCGGCTGAAATCACGTTTCGTGGGAAGTCGATCACGCTCACGGGTCTCGAAAACCCGTTGCGCGCGCACCCGGACTCGCTCGCGGCGTACCTGACGGAAGGAAAGCGCATCTACTATCAGAACTGTCTGCCCTGCCACGGCGACCACCTCGACGGCCAGGGACATTTCGCGCGCGGCTTCAACCCGATCCCCGCGAACTTCCAGGACAACGGCACCATCGCGCAGCTTACCGAAAGCTTTGTGTTCTGGCGCGTGGCCAAGGGCGGCCCCGGTCTCCCCCGCGAGGGGACGCCCTGGAACTCCGCGATGCCGAAGTGGGAGGACTTCCTCACGGAGCGAGAGATCTGGTCCGTGATTCTGTTCCTGTATGACCAGACGGGGTGGAAGCCGCGAACCTGGGAAAAGACTGAGAGCGGAGGCGCGAAGTGAGCGAGACGGTTAGTCGGTTAGTCGGTTGGACGGTTAGTGCCGTCCTTCTAACCGTCTATCCGTCTAACCGACTATCCGCCCAGGACACGACGGCTGGCAAGCAGGTGTACGTGAAGTGGTGCGCCGGTTGTCATGGTGAGACGGGCGCCGGCGACGGTCCCGCGGCCAACGCCATGCTGCCCCGACCCCGCAACTTCACGGGCGCCATCTACAAGATCCGGAGCACGGCGAGCGGACAGCTGCCCACCGATGCGGATTTGATGCGCGCGATCGACGAAGGGCTCCCGGGCAGCGCGATGCCAGCGTGGAAAGGCCGGCTCTCCGACGGTGAGCGGCGCAACGTGATGGCGTATCTCAAGACGTTCTCGTCGTTCTTCGCCGACACCAGCCAACACGTGGTGCCGCTCAAGTTCTCGAGCCCTCCGGGTGGCGGGTCAAGCGTCGCTGCCCTCAAGGAAGGCCGACAATTCTACGATTCCATCGGTTGCCGAAAGTGTCACGGCGATCAGGGTCGGGGTGACGGCCCGTCCGCGCCCACGCTGAAGGACGACGCGGGCTTCCCAATTTTCGCGGCCGACCTGCACCAGAACTGGCGGTTCCGGGGCGGCGCCGGGGTCGAGGACATCTATCACCGGCTACGGACGGGCCTGGACGGCACCCCGATGCCATCCTTCTCCGATCTGATCGACCAGAAGTTCCTGACCGACGAGCAATTGTGGCGGCTCGCGCAGTACGTGCGCTCGCTGTCGCCGGCCCAGGCGCCCGAGGTCCGGGATGTGATTCACGCGCCGCAGATCGCGGGCACGCCGCCCGTCTCGCCGGACGACTCGGCTTGGGCGCATGTGGACCGGTACTGGTTCCCGCTGGTGGGTCAGGTCATCCGGAAGGCGCGCGCGTTCGCGCCCGCGGTGTCCGGTGTGTGGGTGCAGGCGGTGCACGACGGCAAGACGCTGGCGTTGCGCGTGAGCTGGGACGACCGGACGCAGAGCCCCGACACGACTTGGCTCGGGTTCGAGCAGCGCTTGGTGCAGACCGTGGCGAGCGACGACTCCGGGTCCCCCCCGCCCAAGGCGGAGCCCTGGCCCGACCAGCTGGCGGTGCAGTTTCCCCGGCGGCTCACGGACGGCATGGAGCGGCCCTACTTCCTCATGGGCGCGGCCACCGACCCGGTGTACCAGTGGCGCTGGACGAGCCAGCCGCGACGCGCCGTGGCCGGTCTGGCCCGCGGGATCGATCAGTTCGACGCCCTGGCCGCCGCGCCCACGGCGCAGGCGGTATTCGACCACGGGGAGTGGCGCGTGGTGCTCACCCGCGCCCTTGCGACGCCCGATTCGGGCAACGAAGTTCAGCTTGAGGCCGGCCGGGCCATTCCGGTGGCGTTCTTCGCCTGGGACGGCTCCAGCGGGGAGCACGGCTCGCGCATGGCCCTCAGCACCTGGTACTTCCTGGCGCTCGACCGGCCTACGCCGCCGGGCGTGTTCATCTCTCCGGCGCTGGCCATGCTGGTGACGCTCGGCTTGGGGCTCGTGGTGGTGCGGCGGGCCCAGCGGCGCGGTGCGGGCCGATCGGGGGTATAGGGTGCAGGACTCTCATCGAGGAGGCAGGATGCGGAAGCTCGGGTTGATGGCGGCGGCGGGTGTCGCGGCGCTGGCCCTGGCGGCCTGGACGCGCCAACCTTCCGCTGCGCAGGGCGGCGCGACGGTCACGGGCAAGGTAAAGTTCACGGGGACCAAGCCCGCCAATCCGAAGATCGATATGAGTGAAGAGCCGAAATGCAAGGCGAAGTACCAGGGTGTGCCGACCGAGGAAGTCGTGGTCGTGAACCCGAACGGCACGCTCGCCAACGTGTTCGTATACGTGAAGTCGGGGCTGCCCCCCACCTACAAGGCGCCGGCGCCGGCTGGTCCGGTGACGCTCGACCAGGACGGCTGCCGCTACCATCCGCACGTGTTCGGCATTCTGGTGGGCCAGACGCTCGCGATCAAGAACTCGGATGGCATCCTGCACAACATCAAAGCGAAGGGGACAAAGAACCGTCCCTTCAATATCAGCCAGCCAACGGTCATGACGTCGGAGCGGACGTTCACGGCGCCCGAAGTGATGGTCCCACTCGAATGCAACGTGCACGGCTGGATGCATGCGTGGCTGGGCGTTCTGCCGCACCCGTTCTTCGCGGTGTCGGGCACCGACGGGAGCTTCAGCATCAAGGGGCTGCCGCCCGGGACCTACACGATCGAAGCCTGGCACGAGAAGTACGGGACCCAGACCGCTACGGTGACCGTGACAGGGAGCGAGACCAAAACGACGGACTTCAGCTTCGCGGCAAAGTGAACTAAACGGAGGAGAGGCCAATGCATTGGTGGCTGCCGGCCAAGGCTTCGACATTCACCGGGCCGATCGACGGGCTGTTCCTGGCGATCCTGATCATCACCGGCATCGCGTTCGTGCTGGTCGAGGTGGGGTTGATCTGGTTCATCGTTCAGTACAGGCAGCGTCCCGGTCGGAAGGCGTTTTACACGCACGGGAACACGCGCGCCGAGGTGATCTGGACCGCCATCCCTGCGGTCACCATGGTGGCGCTCGGGCTCATCAGCAACCACTACTGGGTCCAGATCAAGGGGCGTAATAGCATCCCCGCGAACGCCTATCCGATCGGGATCCACGCGAAGCAGTTCGAATGGCAGATCACCTATCCCGGCGCGGACGGCAAGCTCGGCACTGCGGACGACTTTACGATCCGCAACCAGCTCCACGTGCCCGTGGGTCGGCCGATCGTGGTGCAGCTCTCCTCTGAAGACGTGATCCATTCGTTTTACGTGCCGCAGTTCCGCGTGAGGCAGGACGTCGTTCCGGGCATGGACATCAAAGCCTGGTTCCAGGCGACCGTCCCCGGCACATACGAGCTCGGCTGCTCCCAACTCTGCGGGCTGGGTCACTACCGCATGCGGGCGCAGGTGTTCGTGCAGACCCAAGAGGACTACGATGCCTGGATGAAGCAGGCTGCCCAGGAGGCCTCGCAATGACGAGCGTTGCGGCGACGGCGCATGGCGCACAGGCGCATCACGACGATCGGAGCTTCGTCCGGAAGTACATCTTCTCCACCGACCACAAGATCATCGGGATCCAGTTCCTGTTCGTCAGCTTGTTCTTCCTGCTCATCGGGGGACTGCTGGCGATGCAGATGCGGTGGCAGCTGGCCTACCCCGGGCAGCCGATGCCGGGCGGCAGCATCCTCCCTGAGACCATGGCGCCCGGGGGCGTGATCCTCCCCGAGTACTACATCCAGCTCGTCACGATGCACGGCACGTTCATGGTGTTCTTCGCCATCATGCCGCTCCTCGTAGGCGTGTTCGCCAACTTTCTCATCCCGCTGAAGATCGGGACGCACGACATGGCGTTCCCCCGCATCAACATGTGGTCGTTCTGGACGTTCTTCATCGGCGGGCTCGTCATGCTCGCGAGTCTGTTCGTGCCGGACGGCGCGGCGCGCGCGGGATGGACGATGTACGCGCCGCTCTCGGCGCGGCACGACTACTCGGGGGCGTCGATCGGCCAGGAGCTCTGGTCCGTCTCGATCATCTTCGTGGGGCTCTCGTCGATCCTCGGGTCGCTCAATTACATCACGACGATCATCAACAACCGCGCTCCCGGCATGACGTGGTTCCGCATGCCGCTCTCGGTCTGGTCCCTGTTCATCACCGCGATCCTGGGCCTCCTCGCCCTGCCGGTGCTGTCGGGAGCGGCGATCATGCTGCTGTTCGATCAGATCATCGGGACGCACTTCTTCGATCCCGGGGCCGGCGGCCAGGCGCTGTTGTGGCAGCACTTGTTTTGGTTCTTCGGGCATCCCGAGGTCTACATCCTGATCCTGCCAGCCATGGGGATGGTGTCCGATATCATCTCCAACGGCAGCCGCAAGCCGATCTTCGGCTACCATTCGATGGTATTCGCGATCGTCGCGATCGCGTTCCTCGGCTGGATCGTATGGGGCCACCACATGTTCGTGAGCGGGATGAACCCCACGCTCGGGTCGTCCTTCATGGTCTCCACGCTCGTGATCGCCGTCCCGTCGGCCGTGAAGACGTTCAACTGGATGGGCACGATGTGGCGCGGAAATCTCCGTTTCCACGTGCCGATGCTCCACGCGGTGGCGTTCATCGCGATGTTCGTGATCGGCGGGCTCTCCGGGATCTTCATGGCCGCGACGCCGGTGGACATGTTCATCCACGACACGTACTTCATCGTCGCGCACCTGCACTACGTGTTGTTCGGCGGCAGCCTGTTCGCGCTGTTTGGCGCGATCACGTACTGGTATCCGAAGATGTTCGGGCGGATGATGAGCGAGGGATGGGGCAAGGCACACTTCTGGCTCACATTCATCTTCTACAACTGCACGTTCTTCCCGATGCATATCATCGGCATGGCGGGGCACATGCGGCGGATCTACGATCCGACGCAATACGATTTCCTGAAGCCCTACCAGCCGATGAACGTGTTCATCTCGATCAGCGCGTTCCTGCTGTTCGCGACGCAGCTGATCTTCTTCGTGAACTTCTGGTGGGGCCTGTGGAAGGGAAAGAAGGCGCCGCAGAACCCGTGGGAAGACAACGGCCTCGAGTGGTCGCTGCCGTCCCCCGCGCCGCACGGCAACTGGGAGCGAGTGCCGAACGTGTACCGCGGCCCCTACGAGTTCAGCTCGCCGCAGGTCGCGGAGGACTACCTGCCGCAATACAAGAAGCTGCCCACCGACCGTGAGCCGGCCGCCGCGTCGGCCGCCACCCACTGACCAGGGGACGACCGATGACGCACGCAGCCACCACCGTCGATCAGATGCGGCCCCCGTACCCGGCCGAGCGGGGGCTCGACGTCTACAACAAGAAGCTGGGGATGTGGGTCTTCCTCGCCTCCGAGGTGATGTTCTTCGCCGCCCTGATCGGCACTTACATCATCCTGCGGTTCGGGGCGCCGGGCGAATGGGCCAAGCCGGGCATCGTGCTCAACATCAAGATCACCGCGTTCAACACCTTCCTGCTGATCTGCTCGAGCGTGTCGATGGTCAAGGCGTACGCGGCCATCCAGGACGGCGATCCGAAGAAGATGCGCTTCTGGCTCCTCATGACCATCCTGGGCGGCGCCACATTCGTCGGCATCCAGGTCTACGAGTACATCCACCTCGTCGAGCACGGGTTCGTGCCGAGTGGCGTGCGCGACGGGAGCGAGCTGGCGGCGCTCGTGGCGAACGGTACGCTGCCCGCGGCCACGATGGGCCTCTACGGATCCACTTTCTTCACTATGACGGGGTTCCACGGCTTCCACGTGACGTGCGGCGTGATCTCGATGACGTACCTGTACTTGACGAAGGCGCTGCCGGGCAAGTACTCCAAGCAGGACTACGGCGGGATCGAGACGGTCGGCCTGTATTGGCACTTCGTCGATCTGGTGTGGATCATCCTGTTCACCATCGTCTACCTGATCTGAGGAGCCATGGAGACCGCACACAAGCGTCCCAACTACATCCTCATCTGGGTGTATCTGGCGGTCCTCACGGCCGCCGAGCTGGGGCTCGCCTTCGAGCTGCCCATCCCGCGCAACTGGAAGCTGATCCTTCTTCTGTTCCTCGCGGTGTGGAAGGCCGCGCTGGTGGGCCTGTTCTTCATGCATCTCAAGTTCGAACGCTGGAATTTGCGGATCATGGCGCTGATTCCCCTGCCGCTCGCGGTGATCTTCATACTCGCGGGGATGTCGGAGCACATCTGGTAGCGTTTCTCGAGCTGACGAAGCCGCGCATCACGCAACTGGTGCTGCTCACCGCCGCCGCCGGGTTCTATCTCGGTTCGGCCGCTGGCGTGGACGTCCGCCTGCTGGTCGATACGTTGATCGGCGTCGCCCTGGTCGCTGCGGGGACCAACGCCTTCAACCAGGTACGCGAGCGCGACGTCGATGCGCGGATGCACCGGACCGAGCGGCGGCCGCTGCCGTCCGGTCGCCTCACGCCGCTGGCTGCGGCTGTGTTCGCCGGCGTCATCTCCGTGGCGGGCGTGGCCTACCTCGCGCTGGCGGTCAACCTGCTCACCGCCGGACTCGCCGCGCTGACCCTGGCGAGCTACGTGCTGCTCTACACGCCGCTCAAGCGGAAGACGACCCTCAACACGCTGATCGGCGCCGTCCCCGGCGCGCTGCCCATCGTGGGCGGGTGGACGGCCGCGGGCGGTGAGATCGGGCCGGCGGTGACCGCGTTGTTCTGGATCCTGTTCTTATGGCAGCTGCCCCATTTCCTCGCCCTCGCGTGGATCTACCGGGAGGATTACCGGCGGGGTGGCCTGGCCATGCTGTCGGTGTCGGACCCGGATGGCCACCACACCGGTCGCATGGTGCTGCTGTACGCCGTCGCGCTCCTGCCGGTGAGCCTCTTGCCCACGCTCCTGGGTGTGACGGGGTCGCTGTACTTCTACGGCGCGCTCCTCCTCGGCCTCACGTACGCGGGGGTTTCGGTCGCCATGACGCGCGCGACGACGACCGCCCGCGCATGGCGGGTGTTCTTGGTGTCTATCGTCTACCTGCCGGCGCTCCTCACGCTCATGGTGGTAGACAAGGTCCTGGCCTGAGCGCATTCACATGATCCCGTTCCACCGCTTGCTGATCTCGACCGCCATCATCTTTTGCGGAGGCTTCACGGCGTGGGCGGCGTGGAGCTACCGGCAATCCGGCGAGGTGCTCATGCTCCTGATGGCGCTCGCGTTCGCCGTCGCTACGGTGGCGCTCGGCTACTACCTCCGCCACTTGAACCGCTTCCTGGGCAGATGATTCCCGCGGTGCTGCTCCTCATACACGGAAGCGATTCAACGATGGATCTGTTGTACTTCTGGGCGGCCGTGCTGCTGGCGCTCACGCCCGTGCTCATTTTCGGCGGCATCGGCGTGTGGCTGGCGCGAAAGATCTGGAAAGAGCGCGGCGAGAGCCGTTAGATTCTCTCGCATGAGCTCCAAGCCTTCCGAGAAGCGTCAAGTCGTCCGCTTCGCCTTCTACAAGCTCGACAGCACGTGGCGTCGGCTGTCGGCCGAGCGCCAGGCGAGCTCCAAGATCGAGTTCGGCGAGGCAATCGACGGCTTCGCCGGCCGGCTGTTGCTCCGCCCCTACGGCTTGGTGGGCATCCGCGGGGACTGCGATTTCCTCCTCTGGCAGGTGGCCGAGGACCTGGATTCTCTGGTGGCGCTCCAGACCGCGCTCAACCGCACCGACCTCGGCGGCTATCTCACGGTCCCGTACAGCTACCTCGCGATGACCCGCCGCTCGATCTACGAGTTCCCCGAGGATCCGGGCCAGCCGTCCCGGCTCGTGATCCGGCCGAGCGAAGCGCGCTACCTGTTCGTGTATCCGTTCATCAAGACCCGCCCCTGGTACATGCTGCCCAAGGCGGAGCGTCAGGCCATGATGGACGAGCATGTCCGGATCGGTCGCCAGTACCCGTCGATCCGTCTCAATACGACGTACTCCTACGGCCTCGACGACCAGGAATTCATCGTCGCGTTCGAGGGCGACAACCCCGCGGACTTCCTCGACCTCGTGATGGAGCTCCGGGAGAGCAAGGCCTCCTCCTACACGCTGCGCGACACGCCCACGTTCACCTGCGTCCAGATGTCTCTCTGGGACATGCTGGACACACTGGGCGGGGCGGGCTCCGTGCAGGCCCTGGCTCGCCGCCCGACCCGCGCCGACGGCTACGCGCCCGTGGCCACGCTCGCCGACCTTCCGCCCGGGGCCAGTCGCCGCGTGTACGTGGGCAGCGAGGCCGTGGCGCTGTTCAATATCAAGGGCGCTGTGCACGCCATTGCGAACCGCTGCAGCCACGCGCGGGCGAGCCTGTCGGAAGGCACCGTCGACGCGGCGCGCTGCACGGTCACCTGCCCGTGGCACGAAGGGGTCTTTTCCCTCGAGACCGGTCAGGTTCTGAGAGGACCACCCGGACTGCCGGTGGCCGTCTACCGCGTGAAGCTCGAAGGGGTCACGGTGCTCATCGCCCCTCCCGTCCCGGGCGAGGCGCACGAGCCGACCGTTGCCCCTCGCTCCTGACGACAGCCGCTTCCTAAAGGCCTGCCGCTCCGAGCCTACCGACGTCACACCGGTGTGGTTCATGCGGCAAGCGGGGCGGTACATGCCGGAGTACCGCGCGCTGCGGCAGAAGCACTCCCTCCTCGAGCTCTGTCACAAGCCCGATCTCGCCGCCGAGGTCACCTTGCAGCCGGTCGAGCGGCTCGGCGTGGACGCCGCGATCTTGTTCGCCGACATCCTGCTCCCCTTCGAGCCGCTCGGCCTCGGGCTCACGTTCACGGCGGGCGAAGGTCCGCAGATCACTCGACCGATCCGCGAAGCGAACCAGGTGCTCGAGCTGCCCCCGGTGGATCCCGCGACCGACCTCGGGTACGTGATCGAAGCGGTGCGGCTCGTGGTCCGCGCCCTGCCGCCGCACGTCCCGCTCATCGGGTTCGCCGGCGCGCCGTTCACGCTCGCGAGCTACGCCATCGAGGGGGGTGCGACACGCAACTTCGCCGTCACCAAACGGTTCATGTACAACGAGCCACGCGCGTGGCACGAGCTGATGCGCCGGCTCGCGGAGCTCGTGGGGCGGTATCTGGCGGCGCAGGCGCACGCGGGAGCCCGGGCGGTCCAACTGTTCGACAGCTGGGTCGGCTGTCTCTCACCTGCGGACTACGCGACCTTCGTGTTTCCCCACAGCCAGCGCGCCCTGCAGCTGGCGGGCGACGCGGGCGTGCCGGTGATCCACTTCGGGACCGATACCGCGACCCTGCTCGCGGACGTTGCGCGCGCCGGCGGCGACGTCATCGGTGTGGACTGGCGCATCCCGCTCGACGTGGCGTGGGAGCGCATCGGGCCCCGCGCGATTCAGGGAAACCTCGACCCCGTTGCCCTGCTGGCGCCACGGGCCGAGCTCGAGCGACAGGTACGAGACGTCCTGGCACGCGCCAAGCGGCGTCCGGGGCACATCTTCAACCTCGGGCACGGCGTCCTCCCCGAGACGGCGGTCGATGCGGTCCGGTCCGTGGTCGAGTGGGTTCATGGCGGGTAAACGCATCGCGGTCCTGTTGATGGCGTACGGTGGACCGGGAAGCCTGAACGAGGTCGAGCCCTACCTGCTCGACGTGCGCGGCGGCCGTCCGACCAGCGCGCAGTTCGTGGAGGAGATCAAGGCCCGATACGCTCAAATCGGCGGGCGTTCCCCCATTCGCGAGCTCACGGAAGCGCAAGCGACCGGCGTGCAGCGAGAGCTCGGCGAGCGGTTTGCCGTCTACGTGGGCATGCGCCACTGGCATCCGTACATCCGCGACGTGGTCGAGCGCGTGCTTGCGGACGGCCATCGGCGCGCCGTGGGCATCGTGCTCGCCCCGCATTACTCCACGATGTCGGTCGGCGCCTACCAGAAGCAGCTGCTCGATGCGGCGGGCGGCCGGCTCGAGACCGCTCTGGTGCGCAGCTGGAGCGATCATCCCAAGTTCCTGGCCTTGGTCGCCGAGCGCATCGCGCAGGCGCTGCAGCGATTCCCGTCGCCCCGCGCGGTGCAGGTGCTGTTCACCGCGCACAGCCTTCCTGAGCGCATTTTGGCGACCGGCGACCAGTACCCCGCCGATCTGCGCGTCAGCGCCGCGGCAGTGGCCCGGCGAGCGGGGCTCGCGGCCTGGCACTTCGCGTTTCAAAGCGTCGGCGCGACGGCCGAACCGTGGCTCGGGCCAGAGGCGGGTGCCCTCATGACGGAGCTCGCCGGGCAGGGGCACCAGGCGTTCTTGATCGTCCCCATCGGATTTGTGTGCGACCACGTGGAAGTGCTCTACGACGTAGACATCGTCTATCGCTCGCTCGCTGAGCGCCTGGGCGTGCACCTCGAGCGTACGGCGTCGCTCAATGACGACCCGATACTCGTGGGCGCCCTGGCGGAAATCGCCCACGACGCGGCGGCGGGGCGTGGGTGGCTGTGACTGTCGCGGTCGTGGGCGCCGGCATCACCGGCCTGTCGGCCGCATGGGAGGCCGCGCGAAGCGCGGTGGACGTGATCGTTCTCGACGCCGAGCGGCGGCCGGGGGGTGTGATCGCCACCGAACGCCGCGGCGGCTTCGTGGTCGAGGGAGGCGCGGATGGCTTTCTTACGGTCGAGCCCGACATTCAGGAGCTGGCGCGCGAGATCGGCATCGGGGATCGGCTGGTGGATCAGTTGGTCCGGGGATCCTCACTCTGGACCGGCAAGCGGCTCAAACCCCTCGCTGAGGGCCGGGCCGCGGAACTGCTCGGCATTCAGGCTGCCCCGGAGGCGGACCTGAGCCGCGGGTTCAGAAGCTTTGCGTCAGGCATGGCCGAGATCGTAGAGGCACTCGTTGTGAAGCTGGGGGAGGGTGGGCGGCGCATCCTGCGGAATCAAGGAGTGACCGGGCTCGCGCCCGCGACCCGCGGCTGGCGACTCTCCATGACGGGTGGGTCGTCTATCGACGTCGAGGCTCTCGTGCTCGCCGTTCCCGCGTGGGTGACGTCGCGGCTGCTCGCGTCCGTGGGTGTGGAAGCCGCGCGATCGCTCGGCGAGGTGGTCTACCATCCGAGCATCACGGTGTCGCTCGCGTACCGCGCGGATCAAGTGCCCGCGGGCCTTGAGGGCGCAGGGTTTGTGTCAGCGGTGGAAGCCAAAGGATCGGTACGCGCCTGCACCTACGCGTCGCGGAAATACGCTGGTCGCGCTCCGAACGGATTCGCGCTGCTCCGGGCCTTCCTCGACCCGACGGACGGAGACCCGGGCGCGGTCGCCCACGCCGAGCTGGGACGAATCCTCGAGCTCCGCGGGGAACCGCTTTGGACTCGCGCGTTCGAGTGGACGCGCGGGCTACCGCGTTACCATCGAGGCCACGCTGAGCGTGTTGCGGACATTCGGAACCGGCTGGCCCGCTTTGCTCCCCTTGCCATCGCGGGCGCGGGGTTGGATGGCGCGGGAGTCTCGGCCTGTGTGAAGTCGGGACGGGAAGCGGCGCGGGTCGTGCTTGAAAGGGTCGGCTCGTAAGTGCGCGGCTGAAGCCGCGGCTCAGCATTACCGCTGAAGCGGTAACGCCCGTTTGCGGGCATTGCCGAGCCGCGAGTTCACTCGCGGACTAGGTGCGCAACAGCTCTTTGGCTCTTCTCACGACGTTGTCCAGCGTCAGCCCGAGCTCCTGATAAATCCGCTGATACGGCGCCGACGCGCCGAATCGCTCGATGCCCATCACCGCTCCGCGCTCACCCACCCATCGGTACCAGGGCTGAGGAGACGCCGCTTCGACGGCGAGGCGTGCCGTGACAGCCGGCGGTAGGACGGCGTTGCGGTACTCGGGAGGCTGCCGCGCAAAGAGCTCCATCGAAGGCATGCTGATCACGCGGGCCGCGACGCCTTCCGCGACGAGCCGCTCGTACGCCCCGACAGTCAGCTCGACCTCGGAGCCGGTGGCGATGAGCAGGAGCGACGGCTTGCCGCCCGGCGCCTCGGCCAGGACGTAGCCCCCGAGGCGGAGACCGTTTGCGGGAGCGTACCTGGTGCGGTCGAGCGCCGCGACCTTCTGGCGCGTGAGCACGAGCGCGACTGGACCGTCGAGCCGCAGGATGGCGGCCCGCCACGCCTCGACCGTTTCCGCCGGATCGGCCGGCCGGATGACTACCAGGTTTGGCACGGCGCGCAGCCCCGCGAGCTGCTCGATCGGCTGGTGGGTCGGGCCGTCCTCCCCCAAGCCAATCGAGTCGTGGCTGAATACGTAAATCGCGCGAAGGCCACACAGCGCGGCGAGCCGGATCGGCGGACGCATGTAATCGGAGAAGATCAGGAAGGTCGACCCCACCGGTCGCACGCCCCCATGCAGCGCGAGTCCGTTCAGGATCGCACCCATGGCGTGCTCTCGGACGCCGAAGTGGATGTTCCGCGCCCCCCAGCTTCCTGCGGCGACGTCACCCCCGTTCTTGATCACGAGATTGGTCGAGCCCGCGAGGTCCGCGGAACCGCCGATCAGCTCAGGAAGCTTCGGCGCGATGGCGTTCAGCGCCTTGCCAGACGCGGCTCGTGTGGCCTGCGCGTCCTTGGCGGTGAACGCGGGTAGCTCGGCGTCCCAGCCCTCCGGCAGCCGCCCCGCCAGCCGGCGCGCGAGCTCCGCCGCAAGCTCGGGGAATGCCCGCTGATACGCCGCGTATGCCTCGCGCCACTCGGCTTCCAGTCGAGTGCCGCGTTCACGGGCGCGCCGCCAGTGATCCAGCGCCTCATCCGGAACGTGGAACGGCTCGAGGCTTGGCCAGCCGAGGCGCTGCTTGGTGAGCCTCACCTCGTCCTCGCCGAGCGGGGCGCCGTGGGCCTCCGGTGTGTCCTGCTTGTGCGGGCTGCCGTACGCGATGTGCGTGCGCACGATCACGAGCGACGGACGGTCCGTCGTGCGCCGGGCGGCGGCGAGCGCCGCATCCAGCGCGCCTAGATCGTTCCCGTCCGCCACGCGCTCCACGTGCCAGCCGTAGCTTTCGAACCGCTTCGCGACGTCTTCAGAGAAGGCGAGATCGGTCTTCCCATCGATCGTGATGCGGTTGTCGTCGTAGATCCCGATCAAACGGCCGAGTTTCAGATGACCGGCTAGGGAGCAGGCCTCGTGCGACACGCCCTCCATCAGGTCGCCGTCCGAAGCGAGGAAATACGTGTGGTGCTCCGCGATGGCATGGCCCGGCCGGTTGAACAGTTGAGCGAGGTGCGCTTGCGCCAGGGCCATCCCGACCGCGTTGCCCACGCCCTGCCCGAGGGGGCCCGTCGTGGCCTCGATGCCGGGCGTGAGCCCGTGCTCCGAGTGACCGGGCGTGCGGCTCCCCCATTGCCGGAACTGCTTGATGTCGTCGAGCGAGAGATCGTACCCGGTCAAATAGAGGACCGCATACAGCAGGATGCAGGCGTGGCCGGCGGACAGGACGAAGCGATCGCGCCCAAACCAGTCGGGATTTGCGGGGTTGTAGCGGAGGTGTCGTTGCCACAGCACGTACGCGAGCGGCGCGAGCGCCATCGCCGTTCCGGGGTGGCCGGAATCCGCACGCTGCACGGCGTCCATCGCGAGCGTGCGGACGGTGTTGATGCAGAGGTGATCGAGCGAGGTGGCGCGAGCCGTGGAGGCGGGCGGCGCAGCGCCGCCGGTAGCCGGCTTCGTCACAGGAGCCCGGATTTGGCCGCCTGCCACAGGCTCACGAGACGGTCGAAGCCGCTCACGAGTACGTCCACCTGCTGCGGGCTGGGGCTGGCCTTGGCGGCGGTCTTCAGCTCCTCGCAGATGCGCGGCATTTCCTTGCGCCCCTGCTTCGTGCCCTCGGCGGCGATCTGGTCGAGCAGCGCGATGATTTTCTGGCGCGCCGGTTCGTCCTTGGGCACTTGCCACAGGTAATCCGCGAGCTGCTTGCCCTCGGTGCACAGCCTGCCCAGAGCATCCATCAGCGGCGGCTGCGAGCGGCGCGGTGCGTTGGGGTCATTCATGGCGGCTCAATTATACCCAGAAACGTCCTGCGACGGACGGTTGCCCGGAATCCGAGGGTCGTCTAGCTTGCGGTCTCCATGACGTCCCTCTCGCGCATCCGCGAACGGCTGCAGGCCTTCAACCGCTGGACCAAGGGGTGGGCCGGCTCGGTCGGGATCGCTGTGCTGATTTGGCTCGTGCTCCGCTCGTACCTGATCGAGGCGTTTCGCATTCCTTCGGCGAGCATGGAGAACACGCTGCTCGTTGGCGACTTCCTGTTCGTCAACAAGGCGATCTATAGCGGTGAGTTCGAGATCCCGTTCACCGGAATCCGCTTCTGGCGGCTTCCCGGCTACGCCGAGCCCGAGCGAGGCGGGATCGTCGTATTCCGCTCCGTGGAGGACTCGACGCCCAACTTGGATATCGTGAAGCGGGTGATCGGCACGGGAGGCGACACGATCCGGATGACCCACGACACCGTATTCCGGAACGGCGCGCGCCTCGACGAGACGTACGCGCTCCACTTCGACGCTCGGGACGTCGATTCCGTGCAGCTCAGGAAGATCCGCGCATGGCAGCTCCGCTACTATGTCGGACGCGATTCGTCCCGCTACCACCCGACCACCCACGACTTCGGTCCAATCGTCGTCCCCCAGGGGCAATACTTCGTCATGGGCGACAACCGGGACGAGTCCTACGACAGCCGCTACTGGGGATTCTTGCCGCGGTCGCACATCGTTGGGAAGCCGCTCTTCATCTACTTCAGCATCGCGACCGACCCGCCGCGCATCCGGTGGAACAGGTTCCTGCGACAGCCCCGCTAGCCGCGAGACCGCGCGTCGCCCAATCCGTCCGAATGCGGGCGGCGTAACACCCTCAGGCGACGCGCGTTGCAGAAGACAGGAACCGACGTCAACTTCGAGGCCGTGCTGGACGACCCGCAGGGACAGCTCCGTGTGCTCGATCGCGCGCTCGTCGAGCGTATGGCGGCCGGCGACGAGCATGCCCTGGGAGAGTTGTATGATCGCCACGGGGGAATGGCGTACGCCTTGGCCTTGGCGATCGTGCGCGAAAGCGCCGATGCCGAAGAAGTCGTAGCGGACGTATTCGGTCAGGTGTGGCGCAATGCGGCACGCTACGATCCTGGCCGCGGCAGCGTGGCCGGGTGGCTGGCCACGATCACGCGGACCCGCGCGCTCGACCTGGTGCGGGCCCGCGGACGCCGGATGCGCGCAATCGAACGCGCTGCCCGGGCCGACGCGGATGGGCTGGCCTTCCCGCTTGGCACGCCAGCGGAGGGGCCCGACCAAGGGATCGAGCGGCAGGAGGCGCGGCGTCTGGTGACGCGCTCGCTGGGCGAGCTGCCGGAGCCGCAGCGCCGGGTGATCGAACTGGCCTATTTCGGGGGTCTTAGCCAGACGGAGATCGCCGCTGAGCTACACGAGCCGCTGGGGACGGTCAAGACGCGCATGCGCGCCGGGATGGAGAAACTGCGGGGCGCGCTCGCGCACCTTCTCGTTGGAGGTTCGACGTGACCGATCACCAATGGTCTGAGCTCGCCGCGCCCTACGCGCTCGGCGCCCTCGACCCCGAGGAGCGTGCTCGGTTCGAAGCGCACCTCGCCGGCTGTGCGGTGTGCCGCGGCGAGGTCCAGTCGCTTCGCGAGGTCGCGGCCCTGCTCGCGAACACGGTGCCGGCCGCCACGCCGCCGGCAGCGCTGCGCGAGCGCATTCTGCGAGCTGCCCATCGGGTCCGCCCGATCGGCGCGCGCTGGGCGAGCGTGGCGCCCTGGCTCGCAGCCGCCGCATGCCTCATCCTCGCCCTCGGCCTCGGCTACGCGTACCTGCGGGAGCGCGCGGCCCTCGAGCGGGCGAGCGCGTCCCTCGCCGCGACGCGTGACTCGGTCGCCGCTCGCGACTCCCTTGTGGCGACGCTCTTGTCCCCCGACATCGGCACCGCCGCTCTCGCCGCCACGGGGCAGGCGCCCTCCGCTCGACTGATCTGGAGCCCGTCCCGGCACCGCGTCGTTATGGCCGTCTTCCATCTCTCGCCCGCCGCTGCGGGTCGAACCTATCAGTTGTGGGCGATCACTCAGGGTAAGCCCGTGAGCCTTGGGATCTTCAACACGAACCCCGATGGCCGCGCCCTCGCGGAGATGGCGCTCCCGGCGGGCCTCAAGTTCGAGCTCACGGCCGTCACCGAGGAGCCCGCTGGCGGGTCGCCCCAACCCACCCAGCAGCCGTTCCTCGTCGGCAAGGTGGCCCCCGCCGACTAGCGGTTACCCGCTCGCAGCAATCCGGCTCGCGCGCTCCGGCGTAGATGGAGAAACCTCATCGGAGCGCTGGACGATGCCTCGATCCGTTTTGACTCTCCTGGCCGTGGCGGCCGGGCTCACGCTCGCGACCCACGCCGCGGCTGCGCAAATGCACCAGCACGACTCGGGTGACTACGACAAGCCCGGAAACTGCGACCTGTGCGCGCCGCGACTATACCTGGATGGCGCCGCGCTGTTTCGCGCAGCGGCCGACCTTCCGAGCGCCACGTCGGACAAGACCACGCCGTTGGTGCGTGCACGGGTCGAAGTAGGGACGTTCGTCCCGCACATCGGCCTGTTCTCGCAGATGGAATTCACGCCGGCCGACGGGCCGAGCCCGACCATCCAGTTCGGCCTGAAGCTCTGGGCGCTCGCTCGGACCAGCGCATTGAACGCGAGCGTCGAACTTGGCGGCACCGACTATCGGCAGGGGATCGGGGAACCGAGCCCGGGCGCGTTCGTGATGCGCGGCTGGAGCGAGGTCACAGCGCAATACCGCTCGCCCTTGCACGAAGTCACGCTCTACGCCCAGGCGGGGCTCCCGTGGCTCAGCACAGCCCGCGTCCGCTACCAGGTTGGGGTGTCGCACCCCCTGGCTCCATACAAGCTGCACATCCCTTGAGGCCGGAGGAGACCATGAAGCGCTTCGCATACCTCGCCCTCGCGGTCACGACCGTCGGCACCGCCGGCGTCATCCGGCTGGCGCGGGGCTCGGATCACCAGGACACTCCCGAGGTGGAGCTCAACCCGGCGACCGACATGACCGACGTCTACGTGTTCCCGGGCGCGTCGCCCGGTCGGACGGTGCTGGTGCTGAACACCTGGGCCTTCATCACGCCCGCGCAGACCAGCAGCACCTACTTCGATCCCAACGTGCTCTATCAGTTCAAGATCGACAACAACACCGACGGCGTCGAAGACCAAGTCCTGCAGATCACGTTCGAGGGGACCGGGTCCGAACAGACCGTCGCCGTCCGCGGTCCACTCGTTCCGCCGGTGCTGGGCGCGATGGGCAACCGCATCGCCACGGTTCCGCCGGCCGTGGCCGGGCCGATCAACACGGTGTTGGGGAGCGCCGACGGGATGCAGGTGTTTGCCGGTTGGCGCGACGACCCGTTCTTCATCGATCTCGAACAGTTCTTCCGGATCATTCCAGACCGGAAGCCCGTGACCGGGCCGCTCGCCCAGCTTCCCGATACGCCCAGCGCGAGTGCCTTCCGGACCCCGGGGATCGACTACGTAGCGGGATTCAACGTGCTCTCCATCGTGATCGAGCTGCCGACGGCGTGGCTCACGGCAGGCGGCAATCCCAAGATCGGCGTGTGGGGCACGACCAGTAAGTAACCGGCGTGCCCGAGACCACGGTATTCGACGACAAGGAGCAAGCGATGCCTACCAGCAAGTGGCTGATGCCTTCCGTCCTGAGCCTTGCGCTCGTGGGGGCGTGGGGCTGCAATCCGGACGCGTTCCAGCCGACCACTGTCCGGACCTTCAACCAGGTCCAACGCCTCGGCAATCCGCTCGTGAGCGAAGTGTTTCTCGCCAAGCGGTCTCACCCGGTGCACGGCAGCACGGGGCCGGCGCAGGACAACGCGCTGATCTCGGCCGAGCTCAAGGCGTTCGTGGCAAACGTGGCAGGCAGGAACACAACCGTGCAGAACACGCTCGCCGCCGTGCTCTTGCCCGACGAGCTCATCATCCAGACCGACAAAGATCCCGCGACCGCGGGATGGCTTTCCTGGGCGCTCGGGAACGGGTGGGGCGGCCGGAAGCTCACCGATGACGTCGTCGATGCGGGGCTCTACGCGATCTTCGGACCGCTGCTCGACGCGAACAACACCAGCCCTGGCCTCGAGAGCGACCACGTCGACGCGAACGACGTCCCGTTCCTCGGAAGCTTCCCATATCTCGCGGCCCCGCACCTACCGTGAGCCGGGCGCCCGCCGGCCTCATCCTCCTCACCGTGGCGGTCGGGATCGCAGGTGCGATGAGCGCCGCGTTTCGCACCGCTGCAGGAGGGCGGGTCACCGTCGCTGCGCGTGAGGCAGCGACTCGGGCGACCCGCCGCGATGCGGACGTCGCGTTTTTCCGCCGGCGCGTGGAGCGCGATCCCATCGGGGCGGCGGACCGCGCCCGCCTGGCGGCGCTGTACCTGCAGCGGGCCCGCGAGACGGCTGACTACAACGATTATCGCCGGGCCGAGCGACTGGCGCGGCGCTCGCTCGCCCTGCGCGTGGGGCACAACGAGAACACGTACGCGCTGCTCGCGAATGCGCTCCTGGCGCAGCATCGGTTCGTCGAGGCGCACGCGGCGGCACTTGCGCTCAACCAGCGCGCGCCCGGCGTGGCGAGCCATCAGGCACTGCTCGCCGAGGTGGCTCTCGAGCTCGGGCGCTACGGCGAAGCGCGCGCCCTGTTCGATTCACTCTGGTCGGCGCGCGGGGACTTGGCCGTGGCGCCGCGGCTGGCGCGTTGGGCCGAGCTCATCGGTCGCGTCGATGTCGCGAGCCGACTGTTGGCCGGGGCGCTCGCGGAGGCGGAGACCCGCCGCGACCTGCCCCCCGAGCAGGTCGCGTGGTTCCACCTGCGCGTGGGCGACCTGGCGTTACGCACGGGGCGGCTCGACGACGCGGCGTTCGCGTTCGACCGCGGGCTCGACGTGTTCCCCGGCGACTACCGCCTGCTCGCGGGGCTCGCCCGCCTGTCAGCCGCCCGCGGTCGCTGGCGTCAGGCGATCGAATACGGTGACTCGGCGGTGGCGCTCGTGCCCGATCCGGCAACGTTCGGGCTCATCAGCGACGCGTACGCGCGCCTCGGCGACGGGCGCGCCGCCGGTGAGTATGCCCACGCCATGGAGATCGCAGTCCTGGGGCAGCCCGGTCAATGGCACCGTGCGTGGAGCCTGTACCTCCTGGACCACGACCGTCGAGTGCCGGAGGTGCTCGCCCGCGTGCAGGATGAGATCCGCACGCGGCGGGACGTCTACGGCTTAGATCTCCTCGCGTGGGCGCTGCACAAGGCGCATCGCGACCACGAGGCGCAGCGCGCGATGGATCGCGCGCTCGCGCTGGGGACGGTCGACCCGCAGCTCCGCCGGCACGCGGCGGCCATCGCCGCGGCCCTGAGAGAGGCGCCATGAGTGAGCTCGCGACGTACGTCACCCTCGGCTTCCGGCACATCGCCGACCTTGAGGCGATGGACCACATCCTGTTCCTCTTCGCCCTCGCCGCGATCTACCGGCTGCGCGACTGGAGGGACAGCCTGTGGGTGGTCACGGCCTTCACGATCGGTCATTCCGTGACCTTGGCGCTCGCGGTGACGGGGGCACTCGTCCTGCCCACTCGGTTGATCGAGTTTCTGATCCCGGTCACCATCGTGGCGACCTGCGTCGAGAACCTCGCCGTACGCGATCGCCGGCGTGCGCTGTGGGGCGGGCGCTATCGGCCCGTCTTCGCCGGCGTGTTTGGACTGGCGCACGGGGCAGGCTTCGCCAACTACTTGCGCAGCCTGTTCGTGGACCAGATTGCGCTGCCGCTCTTCGGATTCAACGTGGGGATCGAGCTGGGCCAGCTGGTGGTGCTCGCCATCGCTGCCGTCCTGCTCGCCGCCACGGACCGGGCGTTCGCACTCACCACGGCTCGAGGGGGCCAGGGAGTGTTGCGACTACGGGTGGTAACGGTGTCGGCGGTCGTCGCCTGCGTCGCCCTGCGCTGGGCCATGGAACGGAACCCGTTCTAGGCGATGAGCGGCCTCTTGGTGGTGCTCGGCGCGCTCGCGCTCCATCCCCTGCATACCACGCTCACGCAGCTCGCCTACCGCGAGGCCGACGGCACCGTGGAGGCGACCGTGCGCGTGTTCGCAGACGACTTCCGCGCCGCGCTGAAAGGGGAGGTGACGGATTCGGCGGCTGTCGTCTACCTGCGGTCGACCTTTACGCTCGAGGATCCCGCCGGGCAACCGTTGGTGACCGCGTGGTGCGGGATCCGGCGCACAGGCGACCTGATCTGGCTGTGCCTGCGCGCACCCGCCGCTCGAGGCCTGAGCGGTCTCCGGGTTCGAGTCGCACTCCTGTTCGACCGGTACGCGGATCAGATCAACATCGTCCAGGCGTCGTACGGCGGCCGCCGCGCAGCGCTCCTGTTCACGAGCGGCGACGCGCCAAAGCCGCTCCCTTGACGACGCCGGCCCCGGCGGTTAAAACCAACCCTCTTCCCCTCGCTGTCGCGGTCTCTCTTGGGTTGGGGAGTAGTCGTCGACCTTCAACGGAGGTGGGTATGACGCGTTGGGCTCGATGGTGCGCGGCGGCGGCAGTTGCCTCGCTCGCCGGCGTACCGCTGTGCGCGCAGGGGTCGGGAGGCGTTGCGGACCCGGCGCGGGCGATGGTGACCAATGACATGCTGCTCAATGCCGCGGCGAGCGGCGACTGGCTGATGTACGGCCACAACTACTGGAACAACCGGTTCTCTCCCCTCAAGCAGATCAACACGACCAACGTCAAGAATCTCGTCCCGCGGGCGGTCTACACCCACGGCTCGAGCACGTTGGGCAGCTTCGAAACCACGCCGATCGTCGTCGCGGGGATCATGTACATCACGTCTCCCGCGACCCCCAACAACATCGTGCGCGCGTTCGACCTGCGGACCCAGAAGATGCTGTGGGAGTACACGCACAAGAACGACCCGGTCTCGACCGCGTGCTGCGGCCCCAACAACCGCGGTGTCGCCATCTCGGGCGGGTCGGTCTTTGTCGCGACGCTGGACGACGATCTGGTGGCGCTCGACGCGGCCACCGGGAAGGTCAAGTGGGAAGTGAAAGTAGGCGATGGCCCAGCGGCGGGCTACACCGAGACGATGGCCCCGCTCGTGATCGGCGAGAATGTGATCATCGGCACGTCCGGCGCCGAGTACGGCATCCGCGGCTACGTGAAGGCGTTCAGCGCCGCCAGCGGCCAGTTGGTGTGGACGTGGTACACGCTGCCGTCGCCCGAAGAGGGCGGCTGGTTCGGCCCGTGGTCCAAGACCACACCCGACGGCGATGACCTGAAGCGGGACATCGCGAAGGAAAAGGCCGACTCCGCGAAGTACGCCGACGCCTGGAAGACCGGCGGTGGCTCGATGTGGATGACGCCTGCATACGACGACGTCAGCAAGACTCTGTTCGTCGCGATCGGCAACCCGTCGCCCGACCTGGACGGCTCGATTCGCCCCGGCGACAACCGGTGGACGGAGTCGATCGTCGCGATCGATGCGACCAACGGAAAGTTCAAGTGGGGCTACCAGGAAGTCCCCCACGACGTGTGGGATCTCGATGCCGTGAGCCCGCCCGTGATCGCGATGGTGGGCGGCAAGAAGGCCGTGGTCGAAGCGGGCAAGACGGGATTCGTCTACGTGCTCGACGCGGCGACGGGCAGGCTGATCCGGCGCTCGCAGGCGTTCGTGCCGCAGCAGAGCATGTACACGCAGCCGACGGCCGACGGCGTGTTCATGCTCCCGGGCGCGAACGGCGGCGAAGAGTGGTCGCCGATCGCGGTGCATCCCGACCTCGCGTATGCGTACACGGTGGCGCTGCATCAGCCGATGCACTACAAGGTGCACTATGCACCGTGGGAAAAGGGCCGGCTCTGGCTCGGCAGCGCGTTCATCCGGGTTCCCGATGACAAGGGCGGGTATTCGGGCGAGTACGGCCTCGTGACGGCCATCGATCTAGGGACGGGCAAGATCGCCTGGCAGCAAAAGACCGAGCTGCCGATGATGGGCGGCGCGACCGCCACCGCCGGCGGTCTGGTGTTCACCGGCGAGGGCAACGGCTGGTTCAAGGCATACGACGCCAAGACCGGCGCGGTGTTGTGGAAGTTCTACTGCGGTGCCGGCGCGAACGCCGCGCCCTCGGTGTTCGAGGTCGACGGCGAGCAGTTCGTCGCCGTGGCCGCGGGCGGGAACTTCCAGATCAGCTATCCGCTCGGTAATTCGGTCTTCGTGTTCGGGCTGCCGAAGGCTGGCATGTAGCGTTACCCGTTCCCCTGGCGGGTCTCCCTACGCGACAAAAGGACGCAGTCGCTCCGGGAGACTCCGCCGGGGGAACGTGAGCCCTCCGACGTTTCAAAGGTTCCGATGTCAACACGTTGGTCCATCACATTGGCCCTTTGCTTGTCGGCCTGTTCGCCTGGCGGCGCAGCAGCGCAGTCCGACAAGGCCAACCCGGCTCCCCAGGCGATCGATCCGAGCTGGTTGTCCGCAGATGCAGCGTCCCGGACCGCGACATTCGAGCTGATCGCCGGGCTGACGGGGGGCAATGGGGCCCTCAATTTCAACGGTTTTCGGGACGGCGGGCTTACCCTGACGGTTCCGCTCGGCTGGACCGTTTTGATGCATTTCCGCAATCACGATGGCATGCTGCCCCATTCGGCGGAGGTGATCGACGACGTGCATCCCCTCCCCCTCCAGCCGGTTACGCCAGCATTTCCCAGGGCTTTTACGCTCCGGCTGGCCGAGGGAATCGCCTCGGAAGGGCGGGATGACCTTCGCTTTATTGCGGATAAGGGGGGGTCCTACCTAATATTTTGCGGGGTTCCGGGCCATGGGGCGGCCGGGATGTGGATTCGCCTCGTGGTCTCGAGCTCGGTTCCGCAGCCGTCCTTGGTGGCCACTCCCCCGGCGCAGCATTAGCCGGGCCGGAGCGGGGTAGCAGGTGCGACTCGCTCTCATGAGGAGGTGGAGACCGCTTTCCTTTCAGTCGTACAAGTGAAGGTGAGAAGCTAAACGAGTATTACTGGTGGGAGGACCACGTTCCCACTCGGCTGTACTTGGCGCCAGGGGTTGTAGCGTCGGCGCCACGCAGGACGAGCGGCAGAATGAGTCGACGTAAACTCCCAAGGAGGGATTCTCGTATGAAGCGTCTCACGCTGTTGTTGTTGGG
>CAYXIK010000025.1:0-37963 GCA_964465315.1 uncultured Gemmatimonadaceae bacterium
GTCCCCGAGCTGGTCGACGCAGCCACCTACCTCGCCCTGCATCTGATCCACGTCCGCTTCCTGTCCCACACCGACGACTTCGATGCGGTCAAGGCCGACCGCTACGCGCGGATGTTCGAGGATGCCTACGATCAGTCGCTCAAGACGCTCCCGATCAACATCGGCAAGGGCCTCGAGCTGACGCCCGACGACCAGCGGCGCGGGGTCGACGCCGAGCTGGAGCTCTGATGCTCGTCGAGGTGCGCTTCCCGGATTCGCTGCTCGAGCAGTTCGACCGCGCGAAGCAGGCCGCGGTGCTCACCACCGATGACATGCTGGCGGCCGGCAACGCGGCATGTAACAAAATCTACGACCGCACCGCCATCGAGGGGAAGGACCGCTTCGGGCAGACCTTCCCGCCCTACTCGACCACGCCGATGTACGTGGGCGCAGAGCCGAAGGACGTCCACGACCTCGCGGCGGCCGCCGGCGGGCGGACGACCTATCTCGACCCCAAGCGGAAGCGGCTCACCGGCAAGCTGACCCGGCTCGGGAAGCCCAGCCGGACCGGCACCATGAAATCGGTGTTCCTGGTCGGCGGCTACGCCATGCTCAAGGCGGGCGCGGCGGCGGTAGGGCGTGCCGGGGCCGGACTGGTCAACCTCATCCTCACCGGCAAGCTCATGGGCTCGACCGGCGTCTTCTACGAAGGCAAGGGCGACGCGGCCTACGAGGTCACCCAGGCGGGGCTCGGCTATTGCGAGCTCGGTTTCACCCGAGCCGAGCAGGCGCTCATTGCGGACGGCCTGATTGAGCGCGGCCGTGATTTCTGGGGCATCGGCGCGATCCCCGAGGAGAAGGAAATGCTCGCCGACGTCCTGGTCGAGCGCCTTGCCCCGCGCATCGGCGAGGCCCTGCGGTGACCACGCCGCTGACCGTCCAGGGCTTCAACAGCCCGGCGATCGACGATCTGCTCGCCGCGGCGCTGCTCGCCGACCTTTCGGCGGTCCAGGACGCGAACGGCAAGACGCTGGATGCCGTCACCAACGACGACGAGGATCAGTGGGACGAGTTCGTCAAGCAGGCTTCCGTGGGCGATGGCAAGCTGCTGGTCTGGATCAAGGGCCGCGCCAGCCCTGACCGGCGCTATGCCCGCCTCGACGAGAAGCAGATGGTGCGCCGGATCCGCGTGGCCTGGGCGCTCTCGGGCGCGCAGGAGATGACCACGGCCCGCAAGACCTTCTACCGGTCCGCCCTGCTGCGCCAGCTCTACTCCACCGTGGAGACGAACCGCGGCTGGGGCGGCCTCGCCACCGACAGCTACGTCGACGGCGAGCAGGAGTACGGCCAATCGAAGCCCCCGCTGCGCGGCTTCGAAGTCACCTTCACCGCCTGCTACTACTACGATTTCTCTTGACCGACCCCCTCCCCGTGCTACGATTCTCGCGATAAGGAGACGCCCCGATGACCAACCCGACCCAGCCCCCCCTTGGCCGGCTCGCCTACATGGCCTTCACCTGCACGAGCGACGGCGTGTACGGCACCGAACAGGACGTCCAGGCGAGCTCCTACGGCCACCTGGCCCCGGTCGAGACCGGCGCGCTCCACAACACGAAGCCCGAGTCGATCTATCCACACGGCGCCAACCTCAAGTTCGAGGTCGTCGAGCTGCTCACCGACGTGAAGGGCGGGTTCGAGTTCAAGGTGCCGCTGCGCTACGACGGCATAGGCATGGCGATCCTGACCTGGTGGTTCGGCGGCGCCGACACGGTTTCGACCGTCGACACCACGGCGAAGAAGCACAAGGTGGCCTTCGCCGACTACAACACCAATATCGGCAGTGCGGCGCTCTGGTTCGCCTCGACCAACGGCCTCGTGCAGGCGTTGAAGTCGTTCAAGATCGCCTCGGTTTCCCTCGAGTGCAAGTCGAACGCGCCGGTCATGGTCACCGTGAAGGCGCTGGGCGACTCGGTGATCCTGAACTCCACTGCCAACACCGCCGCCAAGCTGGTCAATATGTCGCTCTCGGCCGACGCCAAGAAGAAGGCGGTCATGTACTGGCACGCACGCACCCGCGGCGCCTTCAATGCCGGCTACATCCGCATCGCCCGCAAGACCGGCTCAGAGGGCAATCTCTCGTCGAGCCAGGACATCTTCGCTACCATGCTCAAGCTCACCCTCGATCGGCACTACAAGCAGCCGGACAGCCAGGACAAGGAGATGGGGGAGCCCTACGAGGATGGGCCGCCGACCTTCCAGGGCGAGATCGACGTCGCCGGCTTCGAGGGCCTCCCCTCAGACAGGCAGGGCACGGCCCGCGGGCTGATCGACCGGCTGCAGAACCAGCTCGATAGCGGCGCGGACGAGTACAAGCTCGGGGTGCTATTCGACTCGCCCGACCTCGCCGGCTCGGTCTCGCAGCACTACGGCATGCAGTGGCTCATGCCCTCGATCGGCCTGCACATCCCCAACCCCAGCATCGCGGGGATGGGCCAGTCGCCCGCCAAGATCGGCTTCCGCGCCATGCAAGCGGCCGCGGCCGCGAACGGCTCGGACTGGAGCGGCATCACCGACCCCCTCGACCTGACCATCTGGAACCAACGGGCCTCGGCGTACATCGGCGCCGGACCATAGCCGAAACTCGCGCCGGGGCGGACGCGCGGATGCCGCCCCCCGACCCGATTCCCAGCGGGCCGGACCCGGGCGGCGCCGTTCCTCGAACCGGGCGGGGAAATCCTCCCTCGGCGCTGCACCAAGGAGGATCTCCCCCATGATCGTCATCTACGAAGGCAACGAGCGGTTCAAGTTCAAGATCGGCGACTCGGTCTTCTACTTCCGCCAGCTCAGCGAGGCCGAGGAATCACGGATCTACGCCGAGAGCTGCATCGAGCAGAAGAAGGGCGAGGGCGTCCCCCAGTTCAGCGAGGTCAACTGGAAGAAGAACCGCGTGATGCACGGCGTCACCGGCTGGGACAACGTCGGCGACAAAAGGGGCAACCCCGTGACTTTCAACGCGGACTGGCTGCGGCGGCTCGTCGACAGCAACGCGATCCTCGTCCAGGGCCTCCACCTCGCGATGCTTACCCCGACCGACTACCCGAATAACGTGGAGCTGATCGACGATGCGCCGCCCGCCCTGGACGCCGAAGCAAAAAACGACTAGCGCAGGCGGCCCGGATCGAGCTGACGTCCGGGCTCTCCTGCGAGGGGTGCGAGCAGTACGCAGATCTCAGTGCGCGGGGCTTCCCGCAGCCGTGTCTCGACTGCGACCTGTATCACGCCCCGCGGATTCATCCGTTCGCCCGGTATGCCGTGAACCTCTACTGGATGGCCTTCGGGTCGGAGGTGCAGCGTGAGCGTTACCGCGCGACGGAGATCCGCCTCACCCGCCGACAGGCCGATTACGTCTTCACCGTCTGGGCCTGCTACGACGACGTCGTCAAGGCCGTGGACCGCGAGCGCGCGCAGCGCGAGCAGGACGCCCTCACCGGCGTCATCCGTGGGGCCTGACCATGCCTGAGATCATCCGGATCGAGGGCGATTCGAAGAGCCTGGTCGACGAGCTCGAGCGGGCAGACGCGGCGCGCGCGCAGCTGCAGGAGGGCTTCGCCAAGTACAACGCCATGGTCGCCAAGACCAAGGCGGAGACGAGCGGGCTGAACGCCGAAGAGCGCAACCTGCAGGCGATCGTGCGCGCCAACACCGACGAGACCGCGCGGCGCGTCGACGTCGCCCAGCGGCTCGGGGTCACCCAGAAGCAGCTCAACCTCGCCATGGCCGAGCAGGCGCGCATGGAGCTGAACCAGATCCAGCAGAGCGCCGAATACATCGCGATGCAGCGGATCGCGGCCATGGAGAAGGAGAAGCAGGTCCGCGCGATCATCGCCGCGACCGTGGCCACCGAGGCCGAGACGCTGTCGTTCGCCCAGCAGAAGCTCATGCTGCGCGAGCTGGTGGGCACCGTGGAGGCCGCCAGCGGCGCCCACTCCGGCCTGCGCGGCATCATCCGCATGGCGCTCAACCCGGAGATCCTGCTGCTCATGGTGACCGTGGCCGCCGCCGGGAAGGCCATCTCGGTGATGACCCACGGTGTCGAGGAGCTGCACAAGGCGACCCGGGAGTACGACCAGCGCATCATCGACCACGCCGGCAACCTCGAGAAGCTGGCCACGAAGCACCACCACCTGTCCGCCTCCCAGGCGCTCGTCGTCGCCGAGGCGAAGAAGATCAAGCAGGAACGGATCGACGAGGAATGGGACAAGCAGCAGAAGGCGATCGCCAACGCCTCGATGGCCCAGGCCGGCTGGAACTTCGTCGCCGTCGTCGGGACCGGGCTGCACGACCTGCTCAAGAAGGCGCTGCTGTTTAGCTCCGACGCCGCTTACAACTTCGCTGTCACGCTCGGGATCAACACGAAGGCGATGGACGAGAATCATAAGAAGACCGTCGCGTTCGTCGACTCCCTGCTCACGCTGGGGGGCGTCACCGACTACGCCAAGGAGCAGATCGCCACGCTCGAGGCGGAGATGAAGAAGTACCAGCAGCGGATCGCCCTGGCCGGCAACGACGACCCGGTCGGGGTGAAGAAGCACGGCCGCGACTGGGTCGCCGAGTACAAACGCTTCATCGAGGAGCTGCACGTCGCCGAAGCCAGTGGCACCGACAAGATCCGGGCCGAGTACCAGAAGCGGCACGACAAGCTGGTCGAGCTCCACAAGCACGGCGCGATGTCCGCGAAGCAGTTCGCCCAGGACGAGGTCGACCTCGCGAAGTGGAAGCGGGACCAAATCGACGCGATCAACGACAAGTCGGTCAAGTCGGGCCTCGCCGAGATCCAACAGATGCTGGGCCATGAGCTGACCGGCGCGGAGAAGATCCGGGCGACCTACCAGGCCAACTTCAACAAGCTCGAGGAGCTCAAGAAGAAGGAGCCGCTGCTGACCGGGGCGGTCAACCGCGCCGAGCTGGAGCTGGCGAAGAAACTGGGCGAGGACCTGAAAAAAGAGGGCGAGAAAGAGGCCAAGGACAAGGAGGCTGCGCGCCAGAAGGACCTCAAACAGCAGCAGGCGTTCCTGAACCGCTTCCACCTCAACCACAAGCGCACGGTCGATCAGAACCTCAAGGAGTCGCTCGCCGAGATCGCCGCCGAGATCGAGGCCCGGAAGGCCGAGGGGAAGACCTTCGCCGACCTCGAGCAGCTGCAGGTGGAGGTCCACCGCCAGGCCGAGCTGGCCAAGCGCGCCGAGACCGCCGAGACCGTCGCCGGCGCCCTCAACTCCATGAGCGGCTTCTTCGGCAAGTCGAAGGCCTTCAGCTACGCCCAGGCGATCATCTCCACCTACGAGGCCGCCACCAAGGCCTTCGCGCAGGCCGGGGGCTACCCGGCGGGCGTCATGCCGATGCTGATGTCGATCATGACGGGCCTCGGCCACGTCGCCACGATCGCCGGCACGAACGCCGGGGCCGCGCACCGCGGCCAGGACCGCACTGGCGACTCCACGATCCGCGTGATCGCCGACGAGATGGTCCTGGACCCCCTCGCCGGCCGCATGGGCCGCGAGCTGGTCGAGGCCGCGCGCAAGGGCGTCCACGGCGCCGGCGGCGGGGCGATCACCTTCGTCTTCCCGGGGGGCGTGCGTACCCGCAAGCAGATGGCCCGGGACGCGGCCAAGGCGCTCGCGGTGGCCCGCCGGTACCGCGCGGGGTAGCCCATGGCGTGGCGCCTCGATGCGAAGAACCCCCTCATCCTCTGCCCGGCGCTCGCCGACCTGGCGGCGGACTGGAACAACTCCCACGAGGCGGCGTGGTCGGGCCTCAACTGGTTCCAGGAGGCCGGCACCGCGAGCCGCTCGACCGACGTCGCCCGCACCGGCACCCATTCGGGCAAGCTCGTCCGCGCGACCGCCGGCTCCTCCGGGGCGCTCAACCGGGTCACCACCTTCTCTGCGCTCGACCTGACGGATCTCTCGCCCCTCAACTTCTATGTCTGGGCCTACGTCTCCAGCTTCACCGCGACCGATTACCTGCAGATCAGCGCCAACCTCTACGACGGCGGCGCGGCGCTGCTCGCGAGCGCGACGAGCCCGGCCTACGTCCTCGGGGCGGCGGCCGGACAGGTTCACGCCGACGCAGCCTGGCACCTGCTGCGCGCGGGCCCGATCGACCCCACCGCCTTCGACCTGACGACCCTCGTCACCCTCGATCTGCGGGTCTACCTCGCCAGCGCCGCGGCGGCGACCGTCTATTTCGACGACGCCCATTTCGGGACCGCCTTTGACGGCCAGGACTATGGCCCCTACAATGCCGGGGTGGCCTCGATCTACCCCTACCCCTACGACCGGAAATACCAGCTCACGGGCCAGCGCGGCCCTGCCGGCCATTGGGGCCTGCGCCGCGCCTCGGCCGGCCGGCGCCAGGGAGTGCTCGAGACGACCCCGTTCTCCCGGGCGCGGCGTGCTGACTGGCTCGCCTTCCGCCGCGGCCCGCTGGCCGGCCGGTCGGTGACCCTCATGTACCGCCAGAGCGACGCCGCGCTGCGCGACTACGTGGCACGGGCGGTCCTGGACGACGCCACGGAGGGTTTGATCCGGCAGGAGGGCGTCGACACCGTCCGCGGCGCCTTCCCCTGGCGTGAGACGCCCTGATGACGAGCTCGGCCGGCAACTCCCTCCCCGCGGCGGCGGTCAACCCGCTGATTATCTACCCCTCTGTGGAGTCGGTGCTGCCGGCATTCGGCTTCCCGACCGGCTGCATGGGCTCGGGGATCGAGCAGTGGGACGTGCACACTGCGGGGGCGCTCGGGAGCGTGACGCTGGTCACAGGCGAGGGGGAACGGAGCGGCAACGCCGCGCGCTACATCAAGACGGCCGGCACCGGCACCCTCTACATGGAGCTCGACAATACGCGCTACGCCCCGTTCCTCTATGCCGGGACGGACCTGCTGCTCACCCATCACCTCCGGCTTAAATGCACCGCCCAGAGCGGCGGCGGCAAGTTCTACTTCCGGCTGGCCTTCTACGATTCGGCCGGCGCCTTCATCTCCTACGGCTACTCGCAGTACGTCGTCCTGGGCACCGATCTGGCCGCGGACGGCGGTTGGGTGACCTTCCGCCTCCCGAAGTCCAGCCAGTACGCCGTGCCGGCCGGGACGGCGGGGGTCCGCGCGCAGCTGGGGTTCCTCGATAGCGACACTGCCACCGGGACGGTCTACGTCGACTATGTGATCGCCGGCGGGGAGCTGAACTTTTACGACTGGGGGCCGCCTCCGAGCACTCGCGGCGCCTTCTTCCGCGACACCTTCCCCAACCAACGCCAGTTTGAGCGCCGGCAGCAGAAGGCGAGCGACGGCTCGGTGGAGACCCAGCTCTGGAACGACGGCTTCCAGGACGGCGACGTCACCTCGACCCCGCTCAAGGATGGCGACCGAGACCAGATCCTTACCTTCGTCGACTATGTCACCCGCGGCGCTCCGTTCACCCTCTGGCTGGACCAGACGAGGCACGACCTCGACTTCGTGCTGAAGGCTGCTTGGGACCCGGCCGCAACTCAGGCGGGGCTCACGCAGATCCCAGGCGGCTATCACGCCTGGAACCTCAAATACCTGGGGGTGGCGTGATGGCGGCCAAGCGGCAGATGTATGTCAAGTTCGAAACGCTGCTGGGTGGCACCACGCCGGTCTACCTCTCCACCGGGCCGCTGCTCGGATCGCCTGCCAACGCCTACGCCGTCCTCGACCTGACGAACCTCGCGCAGGCGGAGCAGACCGTCTCGCCGCTCACCGGCGAGAACACCTACCCCGCCTTCAACTTCTCGGTCAGCGACGAGCGCTACGACCCGCGCGCCGGCTACTACCAGGGCGACACCTCGACGATGCTCTACCTACTCAGCCAGAACAAGCAGTGGATCAAGCAGACGCTGGTGACGGTCTACGAGGGGACGAGCGCTACCAACTACGCCTCATTCGATCCCATCTGGAGCGGCTACGTCTCCGACTGGGCGCGCGAGGAGGGGGCTTTCACCTTCGAGGTCGGCTCCATCTTCAAGCAACTCGAGCAGCCGATCGACTTCCCGACCGGCAGCTTCCAAGTGGCCGCCGGCTTCGACGCGACGAAGGCGCACAGCGTCGGCCTCTACAAATCGGTCAATCTCAACCCGCCGGCGCGGGCCAACCTGATCGACACGGCCGCGGCGACGGGGGGCGACCCCCTCACCGGCTGGGTCACCGACGCCGGCTCGCCCACCTACAACGCCGACAACATCACCATGGACGGCGCGAACACCTGCACGATGCACCGCGAGGTGCAGGTGGGGACCGGCGCGACCGACCTCAAATTGGGCGCCTGCTACACCTTCTGGTTCCACACTAACTTCAATTTCGGCACCTCATCCGCCGACGTGCCGGTGCATATCCAGATCGAGGGGCGCACCAGCGGGGGCTCTGTGGTGGACACCTACTCCTTCGACCAGGTGCGCACCCACGGCTCCGGCGGCCAGGCGTGGGTCGGGGTCATGTATGCCGTCCGCGACCCCAGCGTGACGAAGGTCCGCCTCATCATCACGGCGGACGACTCCGTCGGGCCCGACACCGCCACGATAGTAAAGGGCGTCAACTTCTCGACGAGCAATACCTGGCTGATCGGGCGGGAGATCGTAGACATCGCCTCCTATGACGTGCAGACCGGCCTCGCGCAGATCGTCTGCCGCGGTGGCCTCGGGTCGCTGCCGAGCTGGCATGACGTGGACGAGCAAGGGATGCTGGTCACCGTGCTGATCGGCCATCCCCTCAATCTCGCCCGGCGGCTGATTCTGACGACCGACACCGTCGGCGGCAACGGGGAATACGACGCGGGCGACAGCCTTGGGTTAGGCGCGCGCATCCCCGCTGCGCTCGTCTCCTCGAATTGGGACAATGAGCGGGACTGGACGGACGGCGGCACGGCCTTCTCCGGCTACGACCACTCAAAATATGCGATGCTCTTCCTCCAGACCAAGAAAATCGACAACCTCCAGGGGTGGCTGCAGGAGAACATCATGCGGCCGCTGCACGCCAATATGTTCGTCAACTCGAGCGGCCAGCTGGATGTTCATCTCTGGCGGGCGACCGAGACCGCGGGCGCCACCACGCTGACGGACTCCACGATCGTCCTCGACGACGGGATGGTCGAGCTGCCGATGGCCTACGACGAGACGGAGATCGTCAACCGGGTCGTCGCCCGCGCCGACCTCGACCCGTCCGCCTCGTGCGACGTCCAGGGCAACCAGTCCGGCGGTCAGGACAACTTCCTGCGCGAATGGATCTACGACGAGCTCTCCTTCGGGGAGGAGTCCACGACCGCGAGCAGCAAGGCCCTCAAGGGCGTCTATGAGCTGCCCCCCATCCTCTGCGCGGGCGTGCGCGGCTCGGCCTCCACGCGCTTCGGCTACTGCTACGCCCTGGGCGGCGACCAACTCCTCTGGGAGACCGCACGGAAGATCCTCACCCGCTACCGCTGGCCACTGCCGACCTACCAGGACTTCCACGGCACCTTCTCCCGCCGCTCCATCTCGATCGGCGACGTCCCCCCGCTGACCCACGCGAACGCGGCGAACATGGCGACCGGCGCCTGGGGGCGGACCGCAGCGAAGGTTGCGGTCGAGGCGATCGAGATGGACTACGATACCGGCGAGCCGACCTTCCGGGTCCGCTGCGTCGAGGACATCGTCGCCATCCCCAACACCACCGTCGAGGGCGGGGCGCCGTCGGCCCCGGCCGACGCGGACGTCTACCAGGTCGCCAAGGCTGGCTCGCTCTCGGCCGAGCTCGCGCAGCAGATGCCGATCTACCCCAAGGACTTCGCCAACGTCATCTTCGTGAGCCTCGCCAAGGATCAGCCCTACGAGACGCTGATCTATGCCTACAACTCGCTCGCCTCCAGCCCGAACCCGTCCAATGGCGACTACCAGCTCGTCGGGGAGCTCGAACCCGGCGTGAGCTACCTGCATATCCCATGGGACCCGGAGGTGACCTATGCCTCCGGCGGCCTCGCCTCCTACGGCGGGAAGAACTGGCGTTCGAAGATTTCGTCGAACCTCAACCACACGCCGGCCGAGGACGCCAATTGGACCGAGGCGGGCAACTCGTTCTACTATTGCGCCATCAGCCAGAAGGGCGGCAATTCCTATACCTGGGTGAAGATCAAATACCGCAACGCCGACCGGGAGACGTCGGGCTTCAACACCACCGCGCGGCCTGGGGCAGGGGGCTACACCGTCACCGGCGCGGCGCAGCATGGCAACCGCGGCGGGAAGACGGAGATCCGGCAGATCGCCGGCGCATCGAGCCAGGGAGAGGCGACGCGGACGATGAGTGGGGGTGGCCTGTGAGGTTCGTGCCCGACTGGTTGCTCCCCGGCGGCTCGCGCGCAGCCTTCGACGAGCTGATCTCCACCACGCTCGGCCGCGGCCGGCAATCGAACAAGTGGGGCTACGTCACCGTGGTCCAGTGGGGGACGATCTGCGCTTCGATCCAGACCCTCGCCGGCGGGGTGGGCTTCGCGCTCAAGCCCGCGGGCGATGCGGCCAGCTGGGGCGTCTACTGGGGCGCCAACACGATGCTCTGGGGCGCGCTGTTCACCGCCGTCTCGGTTACCACGGTCAAGAAAGCCAACCTGACGAAGGAGCTCACCCTGGCGGCGAAGCCCGCGCCGCCCATCCCACCCGGCGGGCAGCCGGCCGAGGAGTAGCCCATGGACCAGACCCCCGTCACCTCCGACTGGCACACATGGGCGCTCATCGCCGGCGGCGCGATCACCGTCCTGGCTGGCATCGTCGTCTCCATGATCGCAGCCTTCCTAAAAATGATTCATTCGGACCTTCGGGCACTCAACGCGAAGCTGGAGAAGCTCCTGCGCGAGCTGCCGCTCGATTACGTCCGCAAGGCGGATTATTCCGACGATCAGCGCCACCACCGTGAGGGAGTGGTTCATATTCACGAGCGGATCACCGCGGTCCGGACGGGGCAGCCGGAGCCTATCCGGGCGATTCGGCCGTGACCGCCCGGCTGCTGAAATTTCCGGGACGGCCGGGGCGCGACCTGCTCGCCGCCTTCGAGTTCCGCTGCCGGTGCGGCGCGATCACGTGGGCCTCGATCCTGGTGCGCGAGGTGCCAACCGCACTCCACTGTGCTGCCTGCGGTGAACCCCAGCCGTCGGAGACGGTGATCGATGATCTACCAATCCCTGCCGAGCATCTAGCCCGCGCGAATGACGCCGGGAACAGGTAGAATCCCCGGCATGTCGAGCCGCGCAAAAAAGAAACTCCCGAGGAAAGCGGTCCGAGCCGTGAGCGGCCCATCGCCATCGTCTCCCGCGACCAGCCTGATCCCCGTCTCGCAGCTGAGGGAGGACCCGAGGAACGCCCGCAAGCACAGTGACCGGAATATCGAGGCGATCATGGCCTCGCTGCGCCGCTTCGGCCAGCAGAAGCCGCTGGTGGTGACGCCACAAGGGGCCGTGATCGCCGGGAACGGAACCTTGGAGGCGGCAAAACGCCTCGGATGGAAGAAGGTTCAGGTGATCAGGACGGCGCTCACCGGGGCCGATCTACGGGCCTACGCCGTCGCGGACAACCGCACCGCCGAGCTGGCCGAGTGGGACGAGCAGATACTTAAAGATATACTTGAATCTTTAGACACGGGCGACTTCCCGATGGAGGTCACGGGCTTCACCGAGGTGGAGCTGGAGACGATGATGACGGCCTGCGCGCCGGAGCCGGGCGAGGATGATGCGCCCGCCGCGCCGGCGAACCCGGTGACGCGGCCCGGCGACCTGATTCTGCTCGGCGAGCACCGGCTGCTGTGCGGCGATGCGACCAGCGAGGCCGATGTGGCGCGGTTAATCGGGAATGAACAAATCGATATGGTTTTTACCGATCCACCTTATGGAATCAATTTAGTGCCAAAGTCCGGAAAAATAGGTGGCTCAATATTGGCAAAGAATAAAAAATATTTGCCAATAGTAGGAGATGAGAAAGATTTTGATCCTACTATAATTTTATCTTTAGCTCCTATTGTATTGATATGGGGAGCCAATTATTTCAGTCATAAATTACCACGAGGACAATGGATTGTTTGGGACAAAGGAAGACCAGAAGGAACTTCATTTTCAGAAGCAGAATTAGCCTGGGTAAATCAAAATAAAATACAAATAAAAATTTTCAGGCATATATGGAACGGAATGATTCGAGAGGGTGAAAAAGAAGATCGCATTCATCCTACTCAAAAGCCATTGGTATTATTTCGTGATCTATTGACAGGATTTGAATGCTTGAATATTCTCGATCCCTTCGGCGGCTCGGGGACGACTATGATCGCCTGCGAGCAGCTACGCCGCCGCTGCCGCATGATGGAAATCAGCCCGGCCTACTGCGATGTGATCGTGGCGCGCTGGGAGAAGCTGACGGGTAAGAAGGCGCAACGTCCCGTTTGACTTTTTCGGCATCCGCGCTTAAAATGAAGGGATGAAAGAAGTAAAATTAGGCCGCCCTGTATCTGGTAAATATAAGACTCTCGCCGCGAGGTTCAGGCTCAAACAAGGCTGGACGTTGCTACAGGCCGCCGAATGGGCCAAGTCTCACCTGGGCCGATTCAGCGCCCGCCATTGGGGCCGATGGGAGTCCGGGGAAGAAGATGTCCCGCCGATCATTCGGCACTACATGAGGCGCGGTATGCCCGCCTTTAATGATTGTAAGCCTTCTGATTATCGCAGGTTGCGCCCCATCTAAAAATAGTTTGCCGGGGACTTGACTTTACGGCGCGGATGCCGTAAACTATCCGCATGACTAGGACGCCCCGTAACCATCTCTCGCATGCCCCCGCGACCGCAGCGGAGTCTCTCCAGATTCGCCGCTCGCGTCCTAGTCAGACCGCGGCGCGGGGGTTTGCGAGGGATGGAGGATTTATGAATAACCAATCTAATGAACTCCCCGACAACTGGCAGCCCGGCGACATCTGCCGCAACTGCCGCGTGATCCTGATCGCCCACCGCGAGCGCGACCGGGCCTGCCCAGATGTCACGCATTGCTGCATACCTACCTCTAACGATGTCGGTCACGTCCACACGGACGCCTGCTGGCGCGAGATCAAGTTCGAGAGGGCCGCGTCATGAGCAATGAATCCATCCTCTCCGAGCTGACCACCACCGAGGGTGCGCGCCATGCGCGCTGCTCCTGCGGCGGCGAGGCCGACAGCGCGCAGCCCGACGGGCGCGTGCTTCCGTTCTTCCTCAAGCGCCCCGACCGTGAGACTGACGAGTTCTTCTGCGGCTGCCGCGGATGGGACTGAAAAAAAGGAGCCTCCTTCCATGCGACCCCTCATCTTCACGAGTCTCGACGATTCCCGGCTAAACTCAGCCGACTCCGCCATCGTCTGCTCGGCGCGCCGGGTTGACGAGGCCGCCGGGCTGATGCTGCTCGCGGCCCACAGCGACCAGGAGCGGATTACCGTGCGCGCCGCCCACGAAGCCGTGCAGCAGGCGCTCAGCGACTTGGCCGACCTTAACCTGCTGCTGGCGCAGTCGCAGATGGCACCTCCCGCGCCGGCGGGCATCCCGGCGGAAAAGGAGGAACCGGCAAGCAAAATCTAAATGCGGAACTACATACCTAAAAACTTTCACGGAGTAAATCATGACCTGGAAAGCCCCCAAATCCGACTATGAGAAGCACCCGACCGGAATGATCGCCGCGCGCTGCTACCGCGTGGTGGATCTCGGCACGCACTACAACGAGCGGTGGATGAAGAACAGCCACTACATCCGCGTGGACTTCGAGACCGCCCGCAAGATGAAAGATGGCCGGCCGTTCAGCATCGGCCAGCGGTTCACGTTCTCGATGCACGAGAACGCCGGGCTCCGCAAGGCGCTGGAGTCCTGGCGCGGCCGGCGCTTCACCGAGGAACAGGCCAATGACTTCGACTTCGAGAAGCTGCTCGGCGTGACCGCGTTGCTCTCAGTCGCGCACAGCGACGACGGGAAGTATGCGAACATCATGTCGATCAACCCGCTCCCGGCGGAGATGCCCGCGCCGGCGCAGGTGAACGAGCAGTTCATCTTCATCCTCGGCCAGCGGGAAGATTGCTTCGAGAAACTCTCCAAGAACCTCCAGGAGTTCATCGGCAAGTCGAACGAGCGGACCGGCGGCGGCAAGCCCGACGCCGAGTTTCCGCTGAACGGCGAGCCGCCTGCCGAAGGCGGAGGCTCACCCGATTTCGACGATTCACAAATCCCGTTCTGACGAGGTGAACGGACCGGGCGGGCGCAACGCGGCCAGTCTCAGGGACGGCGCGAGGCAGGCACTCACCCGCTGACAACCCGCCCGGCAGCCTAAAATAAAAATTTATGGAGATGCCATGAAAATACAAATTAGACATCGATTCAATGGTGAAATACTTCACGAAGTAGAAGCAAGCGGTTTGCGACAAGCAATCATTGATCTGATACGTGTAGGGAAATCCCTAGCATTCGCGAACCTGAGCGCCGCGGACCTGCGCGACGCGGACCTGCGCGACGCGAACCTGAGCGCCGCGGACCTGAGCGCCGCGGACCTGAGCGCCGCGAACCTGCGCGCCGCGGACCTGAGCGCCGCGGACCTGAGCGACGCGGACCTGAGCGACGCGGACCTGAGCGACGCGAACCTGCGCGACGCGAACCTGAGCGACGCGGACCTGCGCGACGCGAACCTGAGCGCCGCGAACCTGCGCGACGCGAACCTGAGCGCCGCGAACCTGCGCAACGCGAAAAATGATCTTTTCAAGATTCTCTCCGAAAACAAGGCGGAGGTTTCCGGCCTCCTCAATGCGGTTCGCGCCGGGAAAATTGATGGTAAAGTTTATCGAGGTGAGTGTGCCTGCTTGATCGGAACTATTGCAAAGGTTAAAAATTGTCCACCCGAGGAAATCATGTCCGGGATGGATGAAGATCGACCGGCAGAGCAATGGTTCATGAATCTTCGGCCCGGTCATCTCCCTTCATTCAGCATCTACGCTGCCATGACGGAAGCATGGATTATGGAATGGCAACGGGAGAATCCATCATGACCACCATCGAATTAACCGAGCGAGATCAAAAAGAAATCATCGTCAGCGCCGAGGGCCACGTGCGCAGCGCCGCCGCGATGGTCATCGCCGAGAAGGCCGATGCCGAGCACGCGGCGGACCTGACGCGATGGATCAAGCAGACGGCGAAGAAGGCGGAGGAGCAGCGCGTGCGGCTCGTCAAGCCGCTCAACGATCACGTCAAGATGATCAACGCCGAATACGCGAAGATCACCGAGCCGTTGAAACAGGCCGAGCAGGTGCTGAAGGACAAGCTGCTGGCCTGGCAGCAGGCGGAGCAGGCGCGCCTAGCAGCGGAGGAGGCCGCCCGCCGCGCGGAGGACGACCGGCTCATCGCCGAGGCGCAGGCGGCGAAACAGGCCGGCGACGCTGAGCGAGAGGCCGCGCTGATCGAGCAGATGCGCCAGCAGCCGCCCGTGTTCTCCGGACACGCGCCGCCGGTGCGCGGCGAGCTGGGGACGGTCGCCAGCGTGCGCAAGATCTGGACCTACGAGGTGGTGGACGCGGCGCAGGTGCCCCGCGAGTTCATGCAGATACACGATAAGGCGGTGCGGGCTGCCATCGCGGAGGGCGCACTGGCGATCCCCGGGCTGCGAATTTTCGCTGTTGAGTCCGTGGCGATCCGCTGACTTTACTTTTCAATCGGAAAAGTATAGGATTGCAGCGTGACCGTTAGTGTTAAATCTCCTCATCCGTGCGCGCCGCCGCTTAGAGCCTCTACGGCTCCGCTGACGGTCACACTTCATCGGGCGGCGGCGTCCACGGGTGAACTGGAGAATCTTTCATGGGCCTAAAAACTCGCATGATCCGCCCAGAGTTTTGGACGGATGAGAAAATCGTTTTACTGACGCCATACGCCAGGTTGCTTTTTATCGGGCTCTGGCAGCTTGCAGACGACGACGGGCGTTTTGAGTGGGCTGCCGGCCGAATCAAGCTACAGCTATTTCCAGCCGACGACCTGGACATTGGGCCATTCTGGGCCGAATTGGGCGGGTCTGGGCTGGTAACTCAATACTCAGTCGGCGGAAAGGATTACGGGTCAATCCCGAACTTTCTAAAGCATCAAAAAATACACCCCGACCGGCCATCAAGGCTACCCCCGCCACCGGCCAATTCTGGGCCAGTTCGGGCCGGTTTGGGCGAGTTCGGGCCGGTTCGGGCCGGTTTTCTGCCCAAAAAGTCCCTATCCCTTCCCTCTCCCTCTCCCTCTCCTATCCCAGATTCAGAAAAGACCCCCCCTACCCCCCCCTCCGGGGGGGAGGCGGCTTCGCCGCCGGGGGGTGGATCGGCTTCGCCTCCCGTGAAATTTTCCCCCCGGAAGGCAGAGGGCCGGCGGAAGCCGGAGCCCCTACCCGATCTTCCGCTCCCCTTCGACTCGATTGAGTTCGGGGCGGTCTGGGCGGACTGGCGGCAGCATCGGGCTGAGATTCGGGCTCCGATCACCCCGGTCTCTCTCCGGCAGCAGCTCGCGCGGCTCGGCGAGATGGGCGAGGCGCGGGCCATCGCGGCGCTCAAGCACAGCATGGCGAACGGCTGGCAGGGGATCTTCGAGGAGAAGAAATCCGGCTCCGGCTATTCCCCCAGGGCTTGCGACCCAGAGCCCGACTTGCCGCACTTGGAGCGCCGGGAGTCTGACGGCTTCTACTTCCACAACGGCGCGTGGCTCGACCCCCGGCTCCGGGTCGGGAAGAACCGGGACCGGCGCTGGGATCACATCCCCTCATCGCCGGCGGACCTCGAGAAATACGGAGGCACGAAGTGAAATACTTCGACGACCTCGACGAGGTGCTGATCGACCCCGCGCAGGCGGCGCAGCTAGAGCAGATCGACGGCTGGCTCGACGCGGCGTATTTCAACCAGCCCGCCACGCCGCGCGTGCTGATTGTCAACGGCGAGCCGGAGTGCGGCAAGAGCTACATGCTCGGCGAGGTCATGAAAGAAATCGCTTGGCGGATGCGGGACGATGCGCCGCTGCGCCACGCGGAATCTGTTCGGGTCAACTCGCGGGACTTCAGCTTCAAGACGGCCGGGTTGCAGGAATTATTCAGTGAGCGCGCCGGGTTCGGGGATCGCAAGCGGGACGCGGAGGAGAGGCTCAAGGCGCTCGCCGACTGCCACCTGCTGTTCATCGACGAGCTGGGCGTTGAGCGTGACCGGCTCGATCTTTACACCGAGGGGCTCTGCGCGCTCATGGACGCCCGGGCGAGCGCCTATACGATCTTCGCTACGAACCTGAGCGCGACGAGCCTCGCGAAAAAATACGGCGACGAGCCGCGCGTCATCAGCCGCATCCTGAGTCCGGCGCGCGTCATCACGCTCGCGCCGGTCAAGTGGCGCTCACGGCAGAATCAGGCGAGGATCGAACAACAACTGGCCGACAAGAGACAAGCCGACGAGGTCATCGCCGCCGCCGTGCAGGCTGACAAGGCCGAGCGTGAGGCGCAGGAGCAGGTCATCGCCCGCAACCAGGCGCTCGCCGACGGCGACTTGTTGCAGGCGTGGATCGCGACGCCTAAGGACGAGCGAGTGCGCCTCGGCAAGATCGTCTGCGAGCGATTCGACGAGGTGAAGCGCCGCCGCCGCGAGGAATATGCGGCCGCGAGCAGATCGCGGGCAGCGACGCCAGACCAGCAGGATTACTTCGAGGTTCATGCGGATTGGAAGCCGCGCAGCGATTCGGAGATTCTGTGGCGCGAGCGAATCCGGCAGGGTGTCTACTTCACCTCGGCCTATGGCGACATAGACAAGCCGAAGTGGATCTCCCGGAATCAGGGGCCGCTGAAACTGGCGCGGAAGATGGCGGCGCTACTCGGCTACGATGCGGAGCGCGGGATCATGACACGATGTGGCGATGGGCGATGCATGGTGAAGGCCGGCCAGTTTTTTTACGAGGTAGCAAAATGCACGGCGGTGCCATTATGACCCGCCGCATCTACTATCGCGTGAAAGTCAACGCAAAGGATTTATTCCAATGAAATCTAAAGACTATTCCCGCGTGAAAATCCGCCTCGCCAGATACCCGAAGAACTGGAAGGACATCAGCCGGTCAATCAGGGATCGGGCCGGTAATCGCTGCGAATGCGAGGGGGAATGCGGTCTGCATCGGACGCATCCCGGCCCACGACGCTGCGTCGAGATTAACGGGAGCAAAGCGAGATGGGCTAAAGGAAAGGTGATCTTGACGGTCGCGCACCTCAATCACACTCCCGAAGATTGCCGCCCTGAAAATCTGCGGGCAATGTGCCAGAGATGCCATCTGCGTTATGACTCGGATCATCATGCAAAAAACTCGGCCAAAACGCGGGCGGAGAAAAGATTCGCAAGACAACAAGGGCTATTTAAATGACCCGCCGCCTCTACTGTCCCCAGTGCGAGCACTGTCGGCTGACCTCCTCGCCGGTGCCCGAGGGCCGGATAGATACCAGCCGCAAGGCCGCCCAGGTGGTGCGCGACCGGCTGCGCGAGACGGAGGCGACGATCCTCGGGTTGCTCCGTTCTCCGATCCTGTTCGGCGGCGCGCCCAAGACAGCGAATAAGATCGCGCAGCTTTCAGGAATCCCGCTGCTGACGGTGCGTCCGCGACTTTCGTATTTGCGGGACATCGGCAAAGTGAAGGACTCGGGCCAGCGGGCGAGAATCAGCGCGCGGACCACGGCGATAGCATGGGAGATTGTGCCTTGAAATGCGCCGAGAATACATCTATCCCAACGCCACCGCCTTGCACCTGCCCGAGTATCCGCTGGTTCTACGACCCGGTCATGGGCGGATTCCGCGCCGGCTGTTCAATCATCGCCCTAGACTGCCTGGTGCATGGTCGGTCTGATTTGCCCGAGATGGAGATTGAGAAGGAGATAAAATCATGACTAACCAACAGCAGCCCCGCAGGTTCACGGCGGAAGATTACGATAAAGCGGCGGATACAATTGTGCAATTGCCGGGTGAAAAACTTCCTACCATGCTCCGCCAAGCCGCCGAGACTGAGCGGGAGCGGGACGAGCGGATTCAAAAGGAGTTGCCGATTTATGCAAAAAATCTTTCGCGTTATTATTATCAAAAAGAACGAGCAGAACGAGCCGAGGCTGCGCTTCTAGCCCTCAATTGCCGCCCCGGCGCGGACGGCATGGGGTGGGAGAGGAAATGTTCAGTTTGTGGCGGAATGGATAGAGAATCCCAAGAAGATTATCCATGTAGTAATTGTGATGATGACGGCTATGAACCAATCCCGCCGCCCGCGCCGGACGGCAAGGGGGTGTGAGATGAGCGATTGCCTGGACAAATCACATGACCACGATGACGCCGACGATGTAATCCACTGCCTGAAAGGCCGGGTATTCAAGCAGGATCGGATCATCATCGAGCTGCGGCACAAGTTGCAGCTCGCGAGGAAGCAATCTGGACTGACCGGAGAGCCGCTTCCGGTTGCCGAACTCATCGCCCTCCGCGCCGAGCTTGAGCGGGCGAGGGAGCAGGTGAAGGTGGCGAAAGATGCATTGACTGATATTGTGATGACGTACGAAAAACCGGGTAGCGGCTGTAGTCACTGCATCGCGGGGAAGGCCTTTGATCAACTCGCCGCCCTCGACGCGCCCGCGCAGGAGGGGAAGTCATGATGACTCAACCCAAAACAAAGCCAGAAGAAAGGTGAGAAGCTAATGGCGAGCCTATTCCAAACCCAGCCACCCGTCGTGCTGAGGAGATTTGATCCGAACGCAACCACCGTCATCCTAGAAGGTGATGCGACGGAGACTTTGCGCACTTTGCCGGATGGTGCGGCCAAATTAATCATCACATCGCCACCTTATAATATCGGCAAGGCATATGAAAGAGCAACCGCGTTGGATAAGTATCTTGATGCGCTCAATCCGATCCTCGATGAATTGATTCGCGTGATGGCCGCCGACGGTTCGCTCTGTTGGCAAGTTGGTAACTATGTAGACAAGTCGGAAATCTATCCACTGGACATTTTTTACTACCCATACTTTAAAGGCCGGGGATTAAAGCTGCGAAACCGTATTGTCTGGTATTTCGATCATGGCCTTCATGCCAGTAAGAGATTCTCCGGACGTTATGAAGTCATGCTCTGGTTTACCAAGGGCGATGAATATACTTTCAATCTTGATAGCGTCAGAGTGCCGGCAAAATATCCAGGAAAAACGAACTACAAACCCGGCCCTGATTACGGCAAGATTACTGGCAACCCGCTGGGCAAGAATCCCGGTGACATTTGGAAATTGATACAGCAAGAATGGGAGACTGGTCTGTGGTGCATCCCAAATGTTAAGGCTAATCATCCCGAAAAGACGCTGCACCCCTGCCAGTTTCCCATCGAGCTTGTAGAGCGGTGCGTATTGGCGCTGACCAATGCCGGGGATTGCGTGTTGGATCCATTTTCCGGTGTAGGCTCTGCCATCTTAGCGGCCTTGAAGCACGAGCGACGAGGTATCGGCTGCGAACGTGAGCCGCAGTATAACAAACTTGCCTTACAGAGGATCGCGGACTTCTATAATGGTGAACTGCGCTACAGATCACTGGGAAAGCCGGTATATCAACCGACAGGCAGAGAAAAGATTAGCCAGCGCCCGGCGGAATGGAGCAAGGGGAAATGAGTTCTTCCAAAAAAGGCTGTGGCACCAGCCCCGCATTTATCTTATTCATGACCTTTTTAGTCTTAAAATTAACACACGTCATTGATTGGTCATGGTGGTGGATCGCGGCCCCAATTTGGTTGCCTCTTGCCTTACTCGGTGTCTGTTACATAATTCTCGCCATATTGAAGGGAATGCAATGACCCCCCGCACGAACCCGCACCCGAAGCGTAAGAGAGTGACCGTAGCCGAATCTCTAGCATTTAGGCGAGAGATGATGCAATACAGGGGTCGCTATCCGGGAAATAAATCCCATCAATATCTCCCAGCGATAGAAAGATATAACCGCCGAGTTATTCGTCGCGGTGATGATGAATGTTGGGGCTGGAACGGAACCATAGTTCAAGGATATGCAAAATTCAAAATAAAGCAAAGAGTTGTCCCCGTCCATGTATTCTCGTTTTTATATCACGGCGGTAAGCTGTCTAAGAAAAATCCGTGGGTGCTTCATACCTGTGACAATCGACAATGCACGAATCCGAAGCATCTATATGCCGGAAATATCAATAAAAATTCACGTGACGTAATCCTGCGAGGAAGGGCCTACAAAATCCCGTCCGCAACTCATCATGCCAGAAAATTAACGTGGGCGATTGTTAAAAAGATCAGAAAGAATAATGTCGGAGGAAATCCGGATTATCGCAAAGAAGTTGCGGCCATGTATGGCGTTGGCGTCACGACGATTGAAAAAGTAATAAATAGAAAGACATGGAGGAACGAACCATGAAAGAATCGCCTTATCCGGCCATCACCGCCGCGCTCAACAGAGTGCCGTGGGCGAAGTTCATGCAATGGATTGTTTGGGATATCCGCAATCCCGGATGGTGGGCATTCTGGGGAGATAACCCGGATCGCACTCCACTGCTCGCAACATGGGGATGGGTGTGCAGCAGACATTGCGATGACGCGATTCAGGTCGTTCTACCGGACTGGCCCGGCGACTGGCGCGACAGCCTCCACCGCGTCGAGCATCACCCGGACGGCTGCAAAGTCGTTTGGGTGGGGAGGAGTGCATGATAAATCGCGCGCTTTTCAAATCTATGTCTGTTGAATGGGCCACCCCAAAGGCCCTGCTGGAAGCACTCACGGCTGAGTTTGCATTCAACTACGATCCGTGTCCGCTCGGAGGATTCGGCGATGGACTGAGCGAAAGCTGGAAGGGCAAGATCGTCTATTGCAACCCTCCCTACGGACCGGGAATCGAAAAATGGCTGGCTGCCGGGAAAGAGGCTGCGGTTGCGGTTTACCTTCTGCCCGCCAGAACCGACACGCGGTGGTTCCATGAAAAAGTGCTCACGGAGGCGACGGAGATCCGCTTTATTCGTGGCCGCCTCAAATTTGGCGATGCAAAACATAACGCGCCTTTTCCGTCTGTGATCGTGATCTTTGATCGAAGGAATGAAAAATGATCCTCCGCCGCTCACCGCACAAATAAAAATTCTATTTATAACTTGTGACATGAGGAAAATAAAATGATCCGCCGCCGCGCGCCGCTGCGCCGCTCTGGCTGGCACCGCGAGGGCGGCCGGTCACTCAATCGCTCAGCGAAGAAGCAAATCCTCGGCTCCCGCATGATCGACTCGAAGGGGGAGCGATCCTGGGCGGAGTGGCTGATGGCAGAGCAGGCCGATGGCCGGGTCCGCGGGCTGCGATTCCAAGTCACCCACGGACTGCGGATGTGCGGCGGTCACGCCTGCTGCAAGTGCTTCGGCCCGCACGTCTGCAACCCCTCGGCGCGGACGACCTACTCGCCCCGGCTCGACTTCCAGTTTGAGGAACCGGACGGCCGCGGCGGCTGGCGGCTCGTCTACGCCGACGCGAAGGCATGGCTCGACCCGGACGGGAAGCAGTTCCTCGGCTACCGCGACTTCGCGGCCATTCATGGCTGCACGGTGCGGCTGTATCTCCCCCGCGGGGTTGTGAGGGAGTTCTCATGACTGGCCACGGTTGTAATGGGCCATTCCACAGACTTACGGAGCTCCGCGAAGGACGCTCGCCCTCTCCGGCCCGGTGCCGGTGCGGGCGCCCCCTCCAGCTCCCCGACGCGCCGCCCCCGCGAGTGATCGACGTCCGAGCCGAGGTCGAGCCGGGTATCGGGATCACCCCGCAGCGCATGCGGGAGATCCAGCGCGAGCTGAACGGGAAGGTCTGGCGGTGACGCCTCGCCATCGCCGACTCCGCGATCCGGGGGGCATCATCGGCCCCCTACGCGAGCGCATCCACGACCTGACGCGCGAGCTGGAGAGCCTGAAGCGGGTAAGCGGGGCACGCATCAGCGCCCTCGAAACAGACAATCAACGGCTGCGTATGGCGCTGCGGGCCCACGAGCCCGATCCCCCTCCGAATGATGATCGAGTTAAAAAAGGGGTAGAATAGCGCTGTGGGTTCCAGCATCTTCCAGTACAGTCAGGGCAGCGGCCGACTCACGCACGACGGCGAGCTGCTGGCGACCGGCTACTCCGGCCACGGCAACGGGCTGAACAACCCGCTGATGCAGGCTGTGCACAACGTCGGCCCCATCCCGCGCGGCGTCTGGTTGATCGGCCCGCAGCAGGATCACACCTCGCTCACCGGCCATCATCTTCCGCTCTCGATGCGGCTCACGCCGGCCCCCGAGACCGAGACCTTCGGCCGGGACGGGTTCCTGATCCATGGGGACAACGCGAGCGGCGACCGGAGCGCCTCGCAGGGCTGCGTGATCCTGCCCCGCGACGTTCGCAATGCGATCGCCGCCGTCCCCGACGCGACCTTGCTCGTCGAGTTCTAGGAGGCTCCCATGCCACAGACCTCCGATCTGCCGCACCCTCCGATCCGGCCATTCGGCCCATGGCTCTCCTACTGGCTGCGCGCCGCGTGGGCCTACACCCTCGGCCACCCCGTCACCTGGGATCTCGCGGCCGCCGCCGTTGTCTGCCTGACCGCCCGGCTGGGCTGGTTCCGCTGGTGGGTGACCGCCGCGCCGGCGCTCTACCTGCTCGTCCGCGTGCTGCTGCTCCGCCGGGAGGTCCGGCGGCTCACCCACTGACGCCTCGGAACGCCGCGCGATCTCTCGGAGGATGAGATGAGCAAGAAGGCCGTCATCAAGCGGATGAGCCGCCACCTGATCAACGCGGGGCTACCCCCGGACGCGCCGGGCGTGGCCAAGGTGCTCGAGCGGGTCGGCGCGCGGCCCAGGACGCTGGTCCGCGCCATGTACCGGCTCGATCAGAAGCGGGTCCGCCGCACCGGGGAGCGGCCGCGCTACCGGCAGGCCCCGCGCGGAATGTTATTCAATATAAAAACCGGTCGCTTCATCGCGCACGCCGGCTGGCGTGCGATCGTCTGGTGATGCCATGAAGCGCCCCTACGAGAAACCGGCCATCATAAAGACCTGCAGCGTGCTGGCGCTCGTTCTCATGCTGCTCGATCTGATCCTCCCCCGGCGCAAGGCGGCCAGCTAATGTTCGGCCTCTCGCCCTGGGTGCTGGTGGGCGGCGCGCTCGCGATCGCGGGCGCCTACGCCGGCGGCCGAATCCAGCAGAAAATCGCCGACGCGCAAGACATCGGCGCCTCCGAGCAGCGCGAGAAGGTCTGCATCGCCAACAACGATACCTTCGTCGCGGCGATGGACCAGATCGCCAAGAAGGGACAGCAGGACGATCTCGCGCAGAAGCAATCAGCGCAGGCCATCCAGGACCTCAACGACCAGCTGCGGCTACGCGATGCCGCGCGCCGCACCGGCCGGGCGCCCGCCGCGGGCTGCGACCAGCGCGAGCAATACCTCGGGCAGGACGTGGCGGCCATAATGGCGGGGCACCGCGCAGGGAGGGCGAAGTGAGGCTTACGCCCTTCCGCCGCCGCGCCCGCTTCATGGCGCTGCTGGCCTCCCTCCTCGGCCTCGGCGCCGGCGGCAAGGGCTGCAAGCCGGAGACGGGCGTCCCCGCGCCTGTCTTGGTCTTTCGCAAATGCGGCATCATGCCAGCGCCCATTCCGCTCTCCTGCCGAGCCATAGTAGGGCCGGACGGCAAGCTGCTGCCGGGCAAGACGCCGGACGACTTACGGCTCTGCGTGGGCGACGACCTCGACGCGGCGCTCACCGACGACGAGCGGCTGCGCGCGCAATTCATGCCCTGCGCGGACGACCCAGTCCCATCTCCGGCCCCCACCCGATGACAGGCCACTGCGAAGGCTGCGGCCATTTCCGCCTACTTATGGGCTACCGTGACCCCTCTGGGAAGCCCGTCCTCATCTGCCGCGACTGCCACGCTGATGAGCGCGCCGAACTTCAGGCGCCGCCCGCCGCGGCCGAAGGCATGGTGCCGGCGGCGGTGTAGAATACCCGCGCAAGGAGTCGCTCATGGCCGTCAGCTACATCAAACCCACGATCGTGACCGCCGACAACATGGCGGGCCGCGGTTTCGACCCGGCGCACACCTACAAGGCCGCGCTATTCACCGTCGACGCCGCGCTCGACAACACCTTGGCGAGCTACGACGATGCCACGAACGAGCTGGTCGACGCGAGCTACATCCCGGGCGGCCTCGCACTGGTCGCGAGCGCCGATTCCGGCTCCGGCAAGGGCTGGCTCGACTTCGTCGACGCGGTCTTCCCGCTGCTCACCGGCACCTTCCGTTACATCCTGATCTACGACGCCACGCTCGCCGGCAACCCCGCGCGGTTGATCGTCGACCTCGGCGCCGACAAGGTCTGCGCGGCCGAGGATTACACGGTCGTCTTCCCGACGCCGGACGCCACAAACGCGATCCTCCGCGCGGCCTGGGCCTGAACATGACCCAGTCCACCACCCTCCCCGCCGGCGTTGAGCTGAGACTCGATGTCGGGACGCTCGCCTTCGACACCGAGGAGGTCATCGACCTCCGCTCGCCCACGGCGATCCTCGGGGACGAGGGAGTGGGCAACAGAATCCAGCTCGACTCCGCAGGCAATACCATCTGCTACATCTTCCTACCCTTCCCCGCCGCGGCGGTCAGCCTCGCGATCGACCCATTGATCACCGCCTTCACGATCGAGGCCACTCTCGACCCGGCCAACGACGTGCAGAACGACCCGGCCGCCGCCGCGTGGGCCCTTTACTCCCAGCTCGGCAGCGTCTCGCCGCAAATGGACCTCGTCCGCACCGGCATCACCGTCCTGCGCGTGACAGCCACGGCCGGCGCCGGCTTCGTCTCGGCGCGCGCGAAGCAGATCCGCGAGAAGGAGCGGTAGGGGCATGGCAGGCGGCCTGACCTATACCGAACCGATCGACCTGCGCCAGCGCGCCGCCCTGCTCGGCGACGAGGGCGCCTACGGCGTCCAGCACGGCGACGCCGGCGTGGGCGCCCACAAGGCCACCGTGATCGCGCTCCCCCAGGAGACCACCGCGTTGTCCATCCTCGTAGAGGGCGGCCTCTTCACCTACGACGGCACGACCGGCGATCCCGACGCCGCGATGGCCGATCCCGCATCCACCGACTGGTCCGCCCCGCTCCAGCTCGGGGACCTCGTCTTCTCCCCCGGCCCGACCGCGCTCACCGCGATCCGGGTTACCCGCACGACCGGGGGCGACCTGCGCGTGGCCGCGCGCGCCAAGCCCCTCGTCTCCCGCCGGGCCGCCTGATGGGTCGCCCTATCGAGCAGCCCATCCAGCTCCCCGCCGCGAAGGCCGAGCCGGCGCCCGCCACCCAGCCCTGCCGGCCCGGGCTGCACCGCCTCGACCACCAGTTCACGCGCCCCGACGGCACCGTCGCCGCCTCGGTCGCCTCGCTCTATGAGCTGCCCGCGATCTGCCCCTGCCAGCAGCGGCGGGTCGACCTCCTCCTCGCCGTGGTCAAGAACCAGGGGGAGCTGACGCTCTCCATGGGCGCCCTGATCGGCGCGCTGCGGGATGCGGACGAGGCCGGCCGGCTGCGGCTGCTCGCGGAGTGCGAGGCGCGGCTCGTCGAGGCACTGGCCACCGCGGAGTCCTTCCGCGCGGCCGTGCTCGAGTCGGAAAGTGCTACAATCCCGCCCAGCGCGCCGAAGTAGCGCGCCAGGAGCGCCGCCATGAAGCCAGCCAACCGCCCCCTCGCCCGCGCCGAGGCCGCCGACGCAAAGGACCCGATCGCCAAGCCGCACGAGTTCGTCCAGACCGACTACAAGGTCGCCGGCCGTTCCGTTTTCGTCTTCGCGCCCTCGGGCGAGTTCGCGCTCGAGGCGGACGCCCGGGCCGAGCGCTTCCCCAGCCTCGCCGCGCTGCGCGCGAAGTACGACCCGCAACCCGAACCGGCGCCCGAAGCGCCGCCGACGCCCCCGCCCTCCACCCTCTGATCCGGCGGCCTGGTCTTGGGAGGAGGCCGGCCGGCGCGACAGGACCCGATTGAGCGCCTCTTCGCGGCGCTCGTGCGCAACGCCATGGAGGACCTCGGCTGCACCGGCCGCCTCGGCGGCATCCCCGACCTCGGCCCGGAGGATCCCCGAACCCAGCTCCGCCGCGCCGGCGTCGCCCTGAACTTCATCGAGTCCGAGGACTTCGAGGCCGTCTGCCTCGCCGCCGGCTTCGACGCCGAGCGATGGCGGACCAACTGCTCCCGCCAGATCCGGGTCGTGCGCGCCCTCGTCCGGGGTGAGCCGTGAGGTCCCCCGGAAAGCCGCTCAAGAAGCCCAAGAAGGCGACCCCGGCCGCCAAGCCGCGCCACCGGCAGCGCCGGACCGGGAAGCCGAACGGGTGCCCACCCGGATCCACCCTCCTCGAGCGCCGGGGGCTGCCCTTCGTGGACGACCTCCTGAAGCGCATCCGCGTCACCGACAGTATCCCAACGGCCGCAGAGGCCTGTGGGGTCGACGGCGATACCGTCTACCGCTGGCGCGCCACGGGGGAGATGGATATTGCGGACGGGCACCCCGAGACGCTCTTCGCGGTTCTCGCGGCGGGGATCAAAAAAGCCCGGGCGGAGTTCGAGATCGACAACCTCGCCACGATCCGCAGGGCCAGCCTGGACAAGCCCGCGGAGGGCAAGGCGCCGCCCCGGGCCGGGCACTGGCAGGCGGCGGCCTGGCTCCTCGAGCGGCGCCGGCCAGAGTTCAAGCTGGGCTACGAGCCGCCCACCGACAAGCCCACGGGCGACGTGAAGGTGCTGTTCATCAACGAGCTGCCGCCGGAGCCGCCCGCGAAGCCGAAGGACGGGAACGAGCATTGAGCGAGACCGTCCGCCGCGTCCGCTTCCCCACCGCGACGACGGCCCGGGCGGTGGCGGCCCTCTTCGCCTGCAACCGGCGCTTCATCAAGGGCCGCAGCGGGTATGGCGGCGGCAAGACCCACGCCGGCGTCTTCTGGTGCATCAAGCAGGCCGCGCTCAACCCCGGGCTGTCCGGGCTGGCCGTCGAGCCGACGAGCGGCATGGTCGACGACATCCTCGTCCCGAAGATCGAGGAGGTCTGCGAGGCGAGCGGGCTGCCATTCCGGCTCTCCAAGCCGAGCGGCCGGCTCAACTGGCACCTGCCGGACTTCGGCTTCACCTGGCTGCTCCGCTCGGCCGACAAGCCGCACCGCCTGGTCGGGCCGACGCTGGCCGCCGGGCTGATCGACGAGGCCGGCCTGCAGGCCAACAAGGTCTTCCGCATCGTGGTCTCGCGCGTGCGCGACCGCCGCGCGCCCCACCCGGCGATCCTCGCGCTCGGGACGCCGGACCAGTTCAACTTCTTCTACTCAGTCTGGCACAAGCACCGCGTCCACCCGGACTACGCCGAGTTCCACTGGACGACGATGGACAACGCCGCCAACCTCGACCCGGCCTACATCCCCACCATGCTCGAGAACTTCGACGAGCTGCAGGTGCGCGCCTACCTCTACGGCGAGCACGTCAACCTCGCCTCGGGGCTCGTCTTTAGCAACTTCACCGATGCGAACATCATGAAGCGGCCGATCGAGCCTGACCCGGGCGACTCGGTCTCCCTCCGTGCGCCAGAGCGGCTGATCTGGACCATGGACTTCAACGTTAACCCCATGACCGCCGTGCTATGGCTGAGGCGCGGGGACGATATGGTCGCGGTCGACGAGCTCGTGCTCCGGCACAGCCACACCCAGGAGACCGCCGCCGAGATGCAACGCCGCTTCCCCTTCTCGGCGTGGCCGCGCCAGCTGGTGGTCTGCGACGCGACCGGCACCAGCCGGTCCAGCGTGTCCGGCTACTCGAACGTCGACGTGCTCAAGGAGGCCGGCTTCGAGGTGGACTTCCTGCGCGTGCGCCACGAGATGGACGCCATCAACGCCGCGCGGGCGATGATCTGCAACGCTCGCGGCCGGCGCCGGCTCTTCGTCCATGAGCGCTGCCGGAAGCTCGTCACCTCGATGCAAACCTGGTCCTTCGAGCCCGACTCCATGAAGACCATGGAACGGCAGTACGCCGACGACCCCGAGCTCTACTTCGTGCCCCACCTAGCGGACAACGTAAAATACCTCTGCCACGTCCTTTTCCCGGTCAGCAAGCCACAATGGAAGGTCGACGATGAAGAAGCCGAGTAAGCTCAAGCCGTGCGCCGCGGTTCTTCCTGAACCGGCGTTCGAGTCGAACCTTGAATGCCCGCGCTGCCACGCGAAGTGGTTCAACCCCATCTACCACACCCACCGGGAGATCCAGCTCGCCACCATGTGCCCGAACCCGAAGTGCCAGCAGGACGTCCTCGCCACGAAGCCCAAGTGGAGCGAGGGCGGGACGGTGCTACCCTGCGCCAGCTGCGGCCGGGACATGCGGCCGACCCGCGTCTTCGACTTCCCTTTCGCCGTCCACGAGAACTTCGAATGGTGCCTCGCCTGCAACATCCTTACCCACCTCGAGAAACGCTACGGGAAGAAGGTCGACGAGAGCATCGCCCAGCACCCCGCCGCCGTCACCCTGGTCGACGAGGCCGGGAAGGTCGTGGCGCTCAGGGACCGTCGCACCGAGGCCGAGAAGGGCGAGCCGGTCAATTGACCCCGACCGGCGGCGCGGCGCCGATTCGCTGTTAAAATAGCCCGCGAGGTGACCCCGTGCCGATGATCACTGACCAGGTGGAGGCGGTCTGGTTCCGCGACCTCTCGACGGCGCTGGCCACCGGCCGCAGGAACCTCGACGACGCGCGACGCCAGGACGCCCGCAACCTCGTGGACCTCTACCACGGCGCGGTCTATGCTATGGCCATCGAGGCGATCGAGGAGGGGTACAAGAAGAAGTCCACCAAGGCCAAGATCAAGGCCGCGCTCATCGTCCTCAACTTCTGCCGGTGGATCATCGACGAGTCCAGCTGCGGCTTCCGCCGCGCCCCCGTGACCCGGGTCACTGCCGGCGGGGTCAACCTCACCAAGACGTGGTCGCAGCTCGCCCAGGGCGGCAACCTCTACCGCCGCCTGCGCGCCGGCGAGCGCTACAGCTGGCTGACCGACGACCCCATCCTCTTCGTCGGGGCGCGGCCCTTGCCGAGCGGGAAGAAGAAGGCGCGGCTCACCTGGGATCCTTTCACCCCCGACCGTTACGCCGTGGAGCAGGACTTTCGCGATCCCACGCTCCCAGCGGCCGTCGCGCTCTACTTCCAGCTGCGCGACTCCGAGGGCGCGAACCTCGCCAAGATCCGCCGCGGCTTCATCCAGTGGACCCGCGACTATGTCTTCGTCAAGAACGAGGAGGGCGAGGACATCACAGCCGAGTACCTCGGGCGCGACGACGCCGGCGTCCCGCTCGGGCCGGACGCGCTCGACGACAACGGCCTGATCAACCCGTACAAGGACCTCTTCGACCTGCCGGTCGGCGTGATGCGCTCCAGCGAGCGCGACATGGGTGAGTTCTACGGCGCCGGCGCGATCGACCTCCTGACCCTCACCAACCAGGCGAACCTGATGCGCACCGAGCTACGCCTCACGCAGAAGATGCAAGGTTTCGGGCAGCTGGTGATCGTCAACCCGGCCGACGGCACGCGCGACAAGATCCCGGTCGGCATGGAGTCGCCGCTCCTCATCACCTCGCGGCAGGACCTCCCCGGCGATGCGAAGTTCATCAACCCCAACGCCCCGATGGCGGATAGCCGCGCCAACATCAACCAGTTCATCCAGGAGACGGCGCAGCGCTGGGGCCTGAACGGGCAGGACTTCATCTCCTCGGAGCATCGGCTGCCGGCGCCTCCGAGCGGGAAGTCGAAGCAGATCGACAACCTGCGCCTCGCCGAGAAGACGATCGAGAGCCAGGACCTCAACCTGCCGGTCTACATCGACCTGGTCGTCAAGTCGCTCCTCGTAGCGCGCACCTGGCAGCGGGCGGGCTGGGAGTTCCCCGGCGTCGATGGGCTGGAGAAGGTGCCGCTCGACTACTACGGGATCGACGTCGAGGTCGACTTTCCCGAGCGCCCGAACCTCGACACGCTCGAGGACCTGCAGGTCATGCAGGGGCGGGCGAAAGTCGGGATGGTCTGCTGGGCGGATGAGTTTATGAAAGACCACCCCGAGATCGAGACGCGCGAGGAGGCCGAGGCCAAGATGCTCGAGAACCAGGCGAGCAACGATCGCGTGACGCGCGCCGCGCTCATGCAGGCCGCGCAGGTGGCGCTCGCCGCGGGCGGCGCGCAGCCCGATGGCGGCCCGCTTCCGCCCGGCCCGGGCCCGACCGAGCCCACCGTTGGCCAGGGGGGCCAAGCGACGGCGATTATGAAGCCGCCGCCCGGCCAGCCGATGCCGATGAAGGCGGCCCCGGGCAAACCGCAACCGCTCGGGAAGGCGTAGCCCGTGACGCTGTTCATTTACGGCCCCGAAGGCCTCTCCGAACGGCCGGACGCGATCTGGGTGCCCAACGGTACGGTCTTCCGCTGGCTCGAGGGCGGCGCGATCCACTACCAGACCGCGATCGACGGTACCTGGTACGACTCGCCCTCGGTGGGCGGCACGCCGCCGCCGGCAGGCCTGCTCACCTGGTCCGGCCTCGGGGGCGATGTGAAGACGGCCATCCTGGTGCGAGGCTGACATGCTGATCCTGGACGAGAACACGAAGCTGCAGGTCATCCTCTCTGGCGCCGTCGCGACGAACGAGAGCGACCTGACCGCGCACTACGTCGATAGCCCCGCTTACTCACCCGCCCTCTCCACGGCCACGACCAACGGCGGGACCGCGGTCGATCTGCTCGCGGCGCCGGCGGCCGGCGTCTTGCGCCATGTCAAGGCTCTAACGATCTGCAACGCCGACACTGCGCCGATCACCGTGACATTCCGCACGCGGAACGGCAGCACGAACAGGACGGTCTTCAAGGCCGTGCTCGCGGTCGGGGATTCGGCCTTCTACGAGGATGCGAGCGGCTGGCGCGTCACGGACGCGATGGGTGCCCTTCGGACCGTCGTCGCCCCCATGTCCAGCAGCGGTCCCTACACATCCCGCCCGGATTCCGGCTCCGTCCCGCATGACTACATCTACGTCGCCACAGACGTCGGCGTCGCGCCGGGCTGCCGCTTCCGCAATACCGCGTCGGGCTGGCAGCAGGATGGCGAGCATTACCTGTGCGTCAATGTTGCGAACGTGACCGCGGATTATGGCCATCTCGTCAAGAGCGCGTTCGATGTCGCGCCTACCCTTCCGAACGGTTGCCTCGCGGTCGGAACGCGCTTTAAGTGGGCGTTCCGCGAACTGATCACGGATTCCGGCTCCAACGACGGCGCCTGCGTTTATCAAATGCTCATCGGTTCGACCGACGTGGGCAACCTCACCTATGCCGCCTTTGGGGAGTACAACCGCGGGGCCAGCTTCTTCGAGGGCGAGATGGTCGTGCGCTCGCTCGGGGCCAGCGGCAGCGTCATGGGCACGATGGCCAACAGCGCATTCAACACGGTGCTGGCCTTAGTCGCGGAGGAAATAGTGCTGCCCTCCGCCGCGACGACGGTGGACACCACGGGCGCCATCTCCCCCGATGTCCAGATCACCCTGAGTTCGATCACCAACTCGCCGGTGCGCAACATTGTGGAGGCCTCCATTCGCGTCTCCGGGCTGGCTTGACGGCCATGTCCGACCTCGACGACGCCATCGACGCGCTGCGGGTTCAGACCGAAGCGGACGCGGACCGGCTCGCCGGCCAGGCGAACACGGAGATCAATGACGCCGCAACGCGCGGCACCGAGCAGTTACTCGCGATCAAGCAGACGCTCTACTCGACCGATGTTGGCCTTGTCGAAGGTCTTTACGACCGGCTGCTGACTGACCTGTTCGTCGACGTGCTCCGGCCTCGACTTCTCGCCTCCGCCCTGCAGGGGCTTACCCTCTTCGCCGACCGCGCCCATCTCGCGAGCAATCCCGCGATCGTCTCAGCCATCAGCAGCGCGGTCCAGCTGAACACCACATGGATCGACGGCGTGCCGGCGGGGGCGTCGCAGCTGATCGAGCAGCAGCTCGGGACGGCGGTGATCGAGCCTGTGAGCGCGGTCGAGCTGACCGATAAACTTCGCGCGAAGCTTGCGGGCCTGGCCGCGGGGCAGGTGAAGCTCCTGGTCTACAATACGCTCCACACGATGGACCAGCTGACGATCCTAAAGACGACGGAGTCGCTGGGCGCCGACCTGTACGCCTACGTCGGGCCGGACGACGTCATCGCGCGGCCGTTCTGCCACGCCTGCGTGAATCAGATCTTCCCGGTCGAGGCATTGCGCCTCTCCGTGAACGGCCAGATCGTCAATGTTCTGGTGAGCCGGGGGGGCTACAACTGCCGTCACCGCCTCCGGCCGGTGCTGCGCGCCGAGTTGAAATACCTCCATATGCCGCTGATCGATCCCTACCGCATGGAGACGGTCATCACCACGCCGGCGAAGGGCGCAAGGCCGGCCACCTTCATCCGCTACCCGGTGGCGGCCTGAAGTTATGGATCGTCGGGCGCGGCTGATGGATTGTTTCACGTTTTTGTTTCTCCGGGGAATCATGATAAAATTACCCCGTGAAACAAGACAATAATTTCTGGGATAATTTCGACCGGCCGGACGGTCCTGAAGGATGTTGGCTTTGGCGAGGTTGTTTGACTCACTATGGATACGGCGCGGTGATGTTCAATGGGAAGCACTGGACCATTCACAGGCTCTCTTTCTCGTTGGCGAAGCATCCAATTAAGCCGGGGAAAATGATCTGTCATACCTGCGACATAAAACGCTGCGGAAATCCATCGCATCTTTATCAGGGTGACGCAAAAAGCAACTGGTTCGATGGAGTAACGCGCGGAGCAAATAAATTCAGAGAAGGAAAACAGAATATAAATGGCAAATTATCAGAATCAGATATTAAACAATTATTTATTTTAAGAAACAAAGGGAAAAAGCAAAGGGAAATAGCGATCATTCTAGGCGTCAGTCGCTCACATATAGCAAATATTATTACTTGCAGAAGACGAAAAACATTTAAATTTACATGAAACACGCCTGCCCCGCGGCGGGCTGCCACCGCGCCGTCCCGCCCAGGGTGACGCTCTGCCGCCGCTGCTGGGCGCGTGTGCCGGCCCACCTGCGCGCCGCCGTTATCCGCCTCGCGCCGGCCGCCGGGAGGGAGCCGTCTTCGGCGTTCTCCGAGGCGGTCCAGGCGGCGGTCGCGGCCGCCGGGCGGCACGCGGAAAAATAACGCTTACAATACCCCTGCGGCGTCGCCGGCCGTGAACGGGCGTCCCAACGGAGGAACCACCCCATGACCACGGCAACAGAACCCACGACCCCCAAGCCTAACCCCGACCCCGGCGCGCAACCGGGTCACCAAGCGGACGGTGGCGGCCCGGCGGGCGAAACTGAGCGGGAGAAGGGCCTACGCCTCGAGCTGGAGAAGCAGCGGCAGAAGAACCGTGACCTCCAAGCCGAGAACCAGGGCTTCAAGACCGCCCAGCAAACCGCGGAAACGAAGCGTCTGCAGGAGCAGGGAGAGTACAAGGAACTCGCCGAGCGCCACGGCAAGGAGCGCGACGAGTACAAGAGCAAGTTCGAGACCACGCTGAAGCGGCAGCAGCAGATCTACGTCGACGCGGAGGTCCGCGCGCGGCGATCCGAGCTGATCGACCCAGACGACGCCAAGCTCTTCGACGCGCAGGGGCTGGAGGTCGGCGAGGACGGCGAGGTCAAGGACTTCGACAAGCGGTGGGGCGAGTTCAAGGCCAAGAAGGCCCACCTCTTCAAGGCTGCCGGCAGCGAGCCGGCCGCGCGCCTGCCCTCCCCCGACCGCCTGACGCCGGGCACCGGCGGGTCCGCCGCCCCCAAGCAGACGGACCCGATGAAGATGACCAAGGCCGAGTTCCTCGAATGGACCAACTCGGAGGCGCAGAAGATCCAGCGCTAGGCCGCGGTCAAAGGACGTCCCACCATCATGACCATCACCCCGTCAACCACCAGCGATATCACCCCCCTCCTGTCCGGCTTCGTCCTGCGCACGCCGCTCGACGTCGCCGAGTTCGTCCTCCCCCACCTCACCTACGCCATGCGCGGCGGGGTGCCCAAGGGCAGCGGCAGCCGCTGGACCGCACGGCGCTTCACCAAGCTGACCATGACCCCGGCCACGCTCCAGATGACCGAGGGCGTGACCTCGTCCAACAACGCGACGGCGGTGACGGACGTCTACACCGACCTGAAGCAATACGGCAACTACTACGTGATCACCGACGTGATGGAGCAGACCGAGCCCGTTGACGTCGTGGCCGCGTACGGCCCGCTGCTGCAGCTGAACATCGCCGAGACCCTCGACAAGGTGGTGCAGCTCATCATGGTCGGCGGCACCACGGCGTTCTACGCCAACGGCGTCTCCTCGCGCGGCTCGGTCGCGCAGAAGTTCACCACCAACGACCTCGACCGGATCATCGCCTACCTGAAGACCCAGGGCGCGAAGCCGGTCACCGAGATCGTGATGCCCAACGGCAACATCGCGACCTCGCCGGTGCCCAAGGCGTACATCATGCTGGTCCACCCCGACGTGGGCCGCGACCTGGCGAACCTTACTGGGTTCGTCGAGGCGTACAAGTACGCCAACCCGGGCCTCGCCGCGGCGGGCGAGCTCGGCAACTACCGGCAGATCCGCGTGATCGAGGCGCCGCTGACCGCCGACAGCGGCACCGTGGACGGCGCCACCGGCTCGACCGTCTACAAGAACAACAAGAACTCGACCGGGAAGTTCGACGTGTACCTCTGCCCGGTGTTCGGGCAGAACGCCTACGGCGCGATCGACTTCTCGGCGCTGGTGCCCACGAGCAACACCGGCTCCTCGGACACCGACCCGCAGGCCCAGCGGAAGGCCCACGGCTGGAAGCAGATGTTCAACGCGCTGCGCCTGAACGAGGGCTGGATCGTCCGCGGCGAGGCGGCCGCGACCCTGTAGGCCATCGATCCTAACCCTGCGCGGAGGGCAGACCGCGAAACTCCGAGGGGGCCACCAACGCCCCCTCACCATTCCCCAAGGAGCATCCCATGAGCGAGAACGACGAGACCCTGACCCCGGACCCGATCCCCGAGACGACCCCCGAGCCGGCCGCATCCCCAGCGGCGGCCAAGTCGAAGCCGTCCGCGTCAGACCGTCTCATCAACGCCCGCATCACCCACAAGGGCAGCAGCGGCGACGAGCCGCTGACGCTCGTCATCAACGGCCACGACAAGCTGGAGATCCCGAAGGGATCCGGCCTGCACCCGATCCCCGTCCGCTTCGTCGAGTTCGCGCGCCAGTCGCCGGACTCCTTCGACGTCGAGGTGGGGCCCGACGAGGCCTAGATCTGCACCGCGACCCCCGCACCAGCAAGGAGGAACCCCACCATGGCCCAGAAGCCCCCCGACGCCGAAAAGCCCGCCAAGCGCGGCCGCACGATCGACGAGCCCGACCTGCCCCCGGCCGCCCCCGCCGGCCGCTACCCCAAGGAGTGGCCGTCCGCGAAGCCCGAGGTCATCGCGCTCCTCAAGCGCGAGCTCGACACCCCCGTCCCCGCCGAGCTGGCGCGCTCCTACGAGCCCGAGGAGCGCCTGCGCCTGACCACACGCGTCATCGCCCGCGTGATGCACGAGGGCGGGACGGTGAAGCGCTCGAAGAAGATGCGGGGCCAGTCGGTCACGGTCGGCGGCAAGCAGGTGATGGTGCCCCACAACGAATGGCACGCCTACGCCCCGGCCGCCCTCGACCTCGTGGAGCGCACCTACTTCAGCCTCGATCCCGTCAAGACCCCTAGCCCGGTCACGGAGGACGCGGACGCCAGCATCGGCGCCCCCGCGCTCGTCTACACCTGGGACCCCGAGCGCAGCTTCGGCATCGAACTCGCCGAGCACCAGGTCGAGGCCCGGGCGTGAACGGCTATACCGGCGACCTCGTCACGCGCGCGAGGGTCGCGGCCGGTCGGGCCTTCGGCGACGCCACGGCGGCGCTCGCCACTCTGCATAAGGCCGCGGGCGGGGCCTTCTATGCCAGCGGCCTGAGCGATGGAGCCGATGACGCGGCGGCCTGCCGGCTGCGCGTGGACGTCCGCGCGCTCGACAACCAAGTCGGTGGCAGATTCCGGCTCTGCACCCTCGACACCTCGTCATTCCCGGACGACCTGCCCTCCGCGTTGACGCCGCTCACTCCGATCGGGGCGAGCGTGCCGCCGGTCACCCTCGCCGCTCGCGGGCAGGCGACGGCCTACTACGACATGCCCCGCGGCACGCCCGAGCCCTCCGGGGCGATCACCGAGACGGCGGATGGGATCGGGACCATCACGGTCGATGGTCTGGGGGTCATCGTGGGCACCGGGACCCAGCTCTTGACCCAGATGAACCCCACCTTCAACCCCAACGGCTTCTATATCACCTACGAGACCGCCGGCGGGCCCCAGACCGTGAAGGTGGACTTGATCGGGGACGAATTGCATGGGCTTCTGGTCGCGGGCCCATACGACCCGACCAGTGTGCCTGATTCTACTTTCACCATCATCCCCATCGTCTACAACCAGCGGCAGCTGGTCGCCGACTTCGAGAGCGCCGCCGGCGCGCCCGCCGCGGAGGTCCTCGTCAAGGCGAAGCCCTACTGCTTCCCGGGATGGAAACTCGCCAGCCTGACCGGCCCCGCGGCCCTGCGCGCCGAGCCGGGCGTGGTCAACAGCGCCATGGGGCGGGCCAGCGCGGCCGCCGATTACCAATTCGAGATCGATGCGGCCAAGGACATGATCGCCCGGCGCCTCGCCGGCGACGGGGTGGACCTGGACATGATCCCCACGGACGGCGTCGTGCTGCTCGACGCCACCGGCCCCCAGGCCGTGGCCAAATATCTAGTCCCCGAGCTGGTCGACGCAGCCACCTACCTCGCCCTGCATCTGATCCACGTCC
>CAYXIK010000026.1:0-13816 GCA_964465315.1 uncultured Gemmatimonadaceae bacterium
AGCTGTGTGGCCGTCCCCGCCGTGATGTCGAACGGCGTGCTCGTGACCGGAGCAAACCCCGTCGTGCTTGCGGTCAACGTATAGCCCGCGCTGGTCCGGTTAAGGCTCAAGTCAAAGAAGGTGGCGACGCCGTTGACGGCGACAACGGGCGTCGTGCCGCCGAGCGTGGCCCCGCCGGGATTGGCGCCGAGCGCCACGTTGATCGCACCCCCGAATGAAGTGGCGAGGTTCCCGAACGGATCGAGGGCCCGGACCTTCACTGCGGGACTCAACTGGTGGCCGGCGACGGTGGTCCCTGGCTGGGTGCCGAACACGATTGTGGTAGCCGCTGCGGGTGTGATGTTGAACGAGCCGCTCGTGGCGGTGCTCAGGCCCGTGGCGGTGGCCGTGAGCCAATAGCCGTTGCTCGCCTTATCGAGCGCGAGCGTGCCGAAGGTCGCCACGCCGTTCACCGCCGCGGCAGTCGTGGTGCCGGCAAGCGTGCTGCCGCCCGGATTGCTCCCGAGCGCCACGCTCACGTTTCCGCTGAACGCCGGCACGAGGTTGCCCGACGCATCGAGCACGGAAACCTGTACTGCCGGCGCGAGGGGCACGCCCGCGACGCTCGTGGCCGGCTGCACGGTGAAGTTCAGCTGGCGTGCCGTGCCCGGGGTGATGTCGAATGCTGTGCTCGTCACCGGAGCGAAACCGGGAGCCTTCGCCGTGAGCGTGTACCCGGTTCCGGTCTTGTTGAGGCTCAGGTCGAAGAACGTCGCGACGCCATTCGCCGCCACGACGGGTGTCGTACCGCTCAATGTGGATCCATTGGGGTTCGTCGCGAGCGCCACCGTGACGCTGTCGGCAAAGGCCGGCACGAGATTACCGAGCGCGTCGAGGGCACGGACTTTCACGGCGGGCGAGATCTGATGGCCCGCGATTGTGGTGCCGGGCTCGGTCCCGAACACGAGTTGCGTGGCCGCACCCGGGATGACGTCGAAGGCGTTGCTCGTCGCTTTGCTGAGGCTGGTCGCCGTCGCCACGAGCCAGTAGCCCGGGGCCGCCTTGTCCACGGTGAGATTCGTGAACGTCGCCACGCCGTTCACCGCCGCGATGGTCTTCGTACCGCCGAGGGTGGCGCCGCCAGGATTGTTGCCGAGCGTCACCGTCACGCTGTCGGCGGAGGTCGGGACGAGGTTTCCGGCGGCATCGAGCACGCTCACCTGAAGCGCGGGCGCGAGCGCGGCGCCCGCGGTAGCGCTGCCGGGCGGCTGCACGGTGAAGGCCAGCTGCCTCGCGGGCCCGGGCATCACCTCGAATTTCGCGCTCGTGATTGACAACAGCCCGTAGCTCGTGGCCTCGAGTGTGTAACCCGTGTCGGCCTTATCGAGGCTCAAATCGAAAAACGTGGCCACACCGTTCACGGCGGTCACAGTGGTGGTGCCGCTCAACGTAGCGCCACCCGGATTGCGTATGAGCGCGACGGTCACGCCGCCTGAGAAGGTCGTGGCCTTGTTCCCGGCCGCGTCCTCGGCCCGCACCTTCACGGCTGGACTGAACTGATGACCAGCGACGAGCGTGCCGGGCGGCGTGAAAAAATCGAGCCGCGTTGCCGTGACCGTTGGACCCGTGGTGTCGCGCACGCAGGTGGCGAGGGTCAGCGCGGCAACCAGAGCGACGGTGGCGCGGGCGAGTGGGGTCTCGCGGCGAGGACGGGGGTGGCGGTGACGGGCCATGGCGTGGGCCAAAGGCGCCTAAGTGGCAGTTTTTGGGCCCCCCTAACTCGTGGTCCCCCGAGGCCGCTGACCGACCAGTTGTAGCAATTTGCTCACAGACTGCGCCACCCCCCCACAAGAGCCTTGGGTACGGCTCCCTGCTCCCCGCTCCCTCTGTCCTTTCTTTTTCTTCTTTCATCTCGTTCCTATCTGAATTGCTTTTTTTGACCAAACCGTTACCCAATCGTGGTCGCACCACCGCCGTCGGAGCGCATGATGTCTCGGGTTTCCCGAAACGTTCTCGCTCTCGCAACGGAGGTGTGTTATGGCTCTCCTGCGACACGTCGGCCTCCTGTTCTCGTTCACGCTTCTCGTTCCTCTGCCCACGCGCGCGCAAGCGCGCGGCGGCGCGATCGCCGGGCACGTCACCGACGCGGCCGCCAAGGCCGTCCCCGGCGCGACGGTCCACGTGCTCGGTACCCGTTGGCGCGCGCGCGCGCGTGACGACGGCGCGTTCCGGATCGAGAACGTCCCCGCGGGCAGCTATCGCCTCGCCGTAACGTTGATTGGTTTCGTGCCAGACACCGCGAGCGTCGCGGTGACGGACGGAGTCACGAGTGAGGTGCACGTGCGGCTCGAGCCCGCCGCGGTCGATCTCCCCGCTGTGCTCGTCACAGCACATCGGCTGGGCGAGACCAAGGCGGTGGCGCTCGATCGCCAGCAGGTGGCGGACAACCTGGTGACCGTCCTATCGGGCGACGAGATCCGCGCGCTCCCGAACGGGAACGCGGCGGAGGCGGCCGGGCGTATGCCGGACGTGTCGCTCGAGCGCGATGAGGGCGAAGGCAAGTTCGTCCAGATCCGCGGCACCGAGCCGCGCCTCTCGAACGTGACGGTGGACGGCGTGCACATCCCCGGGACGGAATCGGGCAACCGCATCGTCAAGCTCGACGACGTTCCGTCGGACATCCTCGCTGCCATCGAAGTCTCAAAGACGCTCACCGCCGACATGGACGCCGACGCGATCGGCGGATCGCTCAACCTCGTGACCAAGGTTCCCGAAGGACGCCCCCAGGGCTACGTGGCGGCGCAGTACGGGCGCATGTCACTGCTGAGCCGGGACGTGACCCAGGGCAGCCTCACCTATGGCGGCAGGGTCGGGCCCGACGAGAAGCTGGGATACCTGATTGGCGGCAGCCTCGATCGCAATAACCGCGGGATCAACGACCTCGAGCCGAGCTGGACGGTGGACGGGTCGGGCCGATCGATTCCCATCGAGTGGAGCCAACGGGACTACACCTATTATCGGACTCGCATCGGCGTCGGCGCCGACGTGGACTATCGCTTCAACGATCACTCGAGCGTGTATCTGCGGGGGCTGTGGAGCCTGTTCAAGAATCACGGCACCCGGTACGTCTACGACATCTCCGCGGCCCCCGCCGGGACGATCGGGTTCGATACGAACGCCGTCTTCACGCGCGAGGTACAGCAACGGACGCCCGTAGAGCAGCTGTGGGGCCTCACCGGCGGCGGCCGGCAGGAGCGGGGCGACTGGACGCTCGACTATTCCGCGCATTACTCCGGCACGCGGCAGTCGGAGGTGGACTACCGAACGAGCGACTTCGTGTACGCCCCCAGCGGGAGCGGCAGCGTGATCCAGTACAACGCTTCGAACAGCCAAATGCCGATCTACCAGTACGCGAACGTCGCTCAGGCCCAGGCCGCCGTGGCGCCGGCGAACTTCCTGCTGTCGGGCTACGACGCGGGCAACGGGCTTACCACGGGGCGCGACCTGGGCGGCGAGTTCAACGCGACCCGGGCCTACTTGCTCAGCACACACGCCAGCACCTTCAAGTTCGGGGTCCGCGTCCGGGACGAGCACAAAGACTACACGCGCGGCAATGTCTCCTTCTCCGCGAATCAGGCGTATGCGCTTGCCAACGTCGTGAGCGGGTTCTCCGACCCGAGTTATTACTCGGATCTCGCATCGGGTCTCTCCATGGGACCGGTCCCGGATCTGGGGTCAACCCAGGCGTGGGAGAACGCGAATCCGGCGGCATTCACCAACCAGAGCAATGCGGTGCGCAATCAGCTTGCGAGCTTTACCGGGGCCGAGCGCGTCATAGCCGGGTATCTGTTGAACACGGTCGAGCTGGGCCGACTGCGGCTGAACGTGGGCGTCCGTCTCGAAGTCACCCACTCGGCGTACACGGGCAACGTGGCAGCGACCGATAGTGCAACCGGCAACACGACGGTCAGCGGGTTGAGCGGGACGCAAAACTACACGGACGTCTTTCCGAGTGCCCAGCTGCGCTACGGTGTGGACCAAAACACCAACGTGCGCGTCGCGGTGACGCGCGGGATCGCGCGACCGCATTACTCCGATTTGGCGCCGAGCCTCCAGGGCAACATCAACGCGATCTACCAGCACCAGTACTCGAACCTGAGCGCCGGAAACCCGAACCTGCGGCCGGAGCGCGCCTGGAGCTACGACCTCCTGATCGAGCGATTCCTCCCCTCGCTCGGCGGGGTGATCTCGGGCGGCGTATTCTACAAGGCGCTCTCGGACGTCATCCTCACGCAGAACTTCATCTATCAGGGTCCCTACACACCGTTCGACGGGTTCTATGGCACTACGCCCCAGAACGGCGGCTCAGGACATCTGGTGGGCGTCGAAGCGGACTGGGTGCAGCACCTCTCCTTCCTGCCGGGCGCGTGGGCGGGGCTAGGCCTGGACGTCAATTGGACGCACGTCAGCTCCAAAGTGCTCGTCGATCCTGCGACCGGGCGCCAGGCGCCGCTGCTGCGGCAGGCGCCTGACATCGGGAACGCGGCGCTCTTGTACGACCACGGGCCGGTGTCGGCCCGGATCGCGTGGACCTACAACGGGCCTTACATCGGCGGGTACGGCGACGGCACCGCGACCGCCAGTGGCGACAACTACTTCGAGAAGCACTCGCAGATCGACGCCTCGGTGATTTTCAACGTCACGCCGTCGGTCCAGATGCAGCTGCAGGCGCTCAGCTTGAACAACGCGGAGTTCGGCTTCTTCCAGGGCACGCCGGACCACCAGTTCAACGTGCAGCGCGAGTACTACGGCCGCACATTCTACCTGGGGTTGAAGTACGGATTCTAGAGCAGCCGTGATGCTGGCGCTGGCCGGGCTGACGCCCGGTCAGCGCCAGTCGCCCCCTCCGCCGAAGCCCGTCTCCTTGATCGTCCTCGTCGTGGTGGACCAGATGCGGGCCGACTACCTCGCGCGGTTCGCACGTCAGTGGACCGGAGGGTTCAGCCGCATTTACCGAAGCGGGACAGTATTCGAGCACGGCGCGCAGGACCACGCGGCGACGGAGACGGCGCCAGGCCACGCGACGCTTTTGTCGGGTCGTTATCCCGCGCACACGGGGATCGTGTTGAACAGCCGCGGCGTGCAGGACGCCGACGCACCGCTCGCCGGCCGGAGCAGCGCGGAGGGCGCCTCACCGCGCCGGTTCCGCGGCACGACCCTCGTGGATTGGATGCTCGCGCGCGATCCCGACACGCGCGTGCTGTCGGTCTCGCGCAAGGACCGCGGCGCGATCTTCCCGATCGGCCGGGCGAAGGTCCCGGTGTACTGGTTCGATGCCGGCGCCTTCACGACCAGTCGCTACTACGCCGACTCTCTCCCCGCGTGGGTGCAGGCGTTCAACCAGCGCGGGAGCGTCGACCGGCTGGCCCAGGGGGACCCGACGTGGAGCCTCCTGCTTCCCGACTCCGCGTACGCCGAGCCCGACAGCGAACCGTTCGAGAACGGCGGCGCGGACTACGCCTTCCCGCACCGCTTCCCGACTGCCCGGGCCGCCGCCGTGGCGCAGATCGCGCGCTTCCCGTGGATGGATTCGCTCACGCTCGCGTTCGCGCTCGAAGGGGTGCGGGCGCTCGGATTGGGCCGCCGGACCGGCCCCGATCTGCTCAGCATGTCGCTCTCGACGACCGACGCGGTGGGCCACGCGTTTGGGCCCGATTCCCGGGAGCTGCACGATCAGCTGCTGCACGTCGACCGGTGGCTGGGGCAGTTTCTCGACTCGCTCACCCATTTGATCGGCAACGACCACGTGCTCTTGGTGCTCACCGGCGATCACGGCGTCACGCCGATCCCCGAGTATAATGTGACCGTGCGGCACCGGCCCGGGGGACGGGTTTGGCTCGGATGGGTCGCGCGAAGCGCGGGTCTAGCGCTCCGGGAGCGTCTCGGCCGGGACTTCGGCCTCGACTTCGACAGCGGACTCTTGTCCGCCGACGTGGCCTCGCTGCAAGCGAGCGGGATCGACGTCGACAGCTTGGCGCAGGCGCTCGCGTCCGAAGCAGGACGGCTGCCGGGCGTCGCCCGCGTGTACACACCCCGGACGCTCGCCCGAGCGCCGCGCTCGGACCGGAGTGCAGAGCTGTGGCGACGGCTGCTGCCCGCGGACTACGGATGGCTCTTTTGCGCGGTCACCGCGGAGGGTTACGTCTGGTCAGGCGGCCAGCTGGGCGCCGAGCACAGCTCCGCCAACCGCGAGGACATCGAGGTCCCTATCGCCTTCCTCGGGCCCGGGATTCCTGCTCGGTTGGTCGAGCGGCCCGCAAGCACTGTAGATATTGCGCCAACGCTCGCGGCACTGCTCGGCCTGTCCCTCGCCGAGCCCGTCGATGGCCGCGTGCTGCGGGAGGTGGTGGGGCACTAGCCGTTCGTTTGACATCCCCCGTTTTGCGCTGCAGGATATTTCCATCACCATGACCCCTGTCGTCCGGTGGGCCCGGCTACGGCGCTCGGCGGACTGCGGCCTCCGCGTGGGCGCCTGGTATCCCGTGGCCGCCCTGTCCGCCACGGAGGTACGGGTGTACATCCGTGGCCAGCTCGTCCGCGTCCCGCGGACGCTGGTCGAGCTGCGCACCGCGCCTCCCGGTGAATGGACGGTGGTGCACGGGCCCTTCAACGCGGCGCGAGTGCCCGCCAGTGCGCGTGAGGGGTATATCGTGTGCCCGAACTGCCGGCATCGTGAGCCGATTCCCGAAGAACGGCCCGCCGTGCGGCGGTGCGCGCGCTGTAACACCGCTGCCGCGGTCGCGTGGAGCGAGGTGCCCGCACCTGCCGGCGCGAGATTCTCTCATGTACGATCGGATCGCCGCATGACGCGTCGACGCGGTTTTGGGACCCGCCGCCGTACGCCCGAGCGCCGGATGGCGGACCGGCGCGTGCTCCCGTTGCTCGGGTACGACATCGAGCAGCGCCTGTGGCAGCGCCGTAGCGCGCTCCCGCGACGCGCTTTCTCGGACCGCCGCTCGGGGGTTGAGCGACGGCGCCGCGTGGCGGCGTGGTAGCCGAGCTTAGGGGAACACCTCGCGGAACAGCGTCAACATCGCCGCCCAGGACTCTCGATCGGCCGTCGCGTTGTAGGCCAGCTGTTCCATCCCGTAGGTGGCGGCGTTCGGGTTCGTGAAGCCGTGCTTCGCCCCCGCATAGGTCACGACCTCGAAGTGCGCGCCCGCGGCCTGCATCTCCTTCTTGAACGCGTCCACCTGCTCCGGAGGCACGAACGGGTCCGCGCCGCCGGCGAGCACGAGGATCCGGGCCTTCACCTTGCCGGGCTGCGCGGGCGTTTGGGTGGAGAGCGCGCCGTGGAACGTCACCACGGCCGCGAGAAGCGCGCCGGCCCGCGCCATTCCCAGTGCCACCGCGCCCCCGAAGCAGTAGCCAATGGCCGCGATGCGCGCGGTGTCGACGCGAGGGTCCTTCTTCAACGCATCGAGGGCGGCGTTGAAGCGCGCAGCGAGTACCGCCGGGTCCTTGGTCGCTTCGGCCACGAAAGCCTGCGCGTCCTTGGGATGGGTCGTCACTTTTCCGTTGCCGTACATGTCGAGCGCGAAGCCCACGTAGCCTGCTTCCGCGAGCCGCCGCGCCTGATTGCGCGCGTGCTCGTTCAGGCCCCACCACTCGTGCACCACCAGGACGCCAGGGCGCTTGCCGGCCGCGGCATCGTTCCACGCTATGAAGCCCTTGAGCACGGTGTCGCCCTGACGATATTCGACCTCCCGCGTCTGCACGCGCGCGCGCGGTGGACCCTGGGTCAACAGCGCGGCGGTGAGAGCCATCCCCAATCGCATGTGCATGTAGTCATCCTCCTCGGTGTGCCGCGAACACTAAGACGGACCTGGTACACCAAGCCAGTGATTCGAGGTGGAACGGGCCCGCTCGGGCCTCTGCTTGCGCACGCCCGGCCCGAATGTAGGATCACCGGTCGGAGCCACATGCCGTCGGTCGGAGAGCGTCTTCCTGACGCGCGGGTCGTCAGCCCTGAGACTAAGGCCCCACAAAGGCGCCTTGCGGGGCGCGGCCGCACGGACGTATCCCTGTAGCGACCATGGGTATGACGCCAGCGAGCGACGGCAGCCTGATGACGGACGTACGCGCGCGCGCGCTGCTCGTCATCGAGGACGATGCGCCGATCCGGCGCGCCCTCCACAACGCCCTGAGCGAGGTAGCCGACCGCCTGCTCGAAGCGGCGACGGGCCGGGAAGGCATCGACGTCGCGGCCACCGAACGTCCCGAGTTGATCATTCTGGATCTGGGGCTCCCGGACGCGCATGGCGTGGACGTGTGCCGCGAGATCCGCTCGTGGTCCCGCGTCCCGATTGTCGTGCTCTCCGCCCGGCACTCCGATACGGAGAAGGTGCTGCTCCTGAACGCCGGGGCCGACGACTACGTTACCAAGCCGTTCAGCACGCCGGAATTCGTCGCCCGGATACGCGCCGTCTTGCGGCGGGCGCGCCTCGCGGGCGCGATCGGCGACGACGGCGCTGCGGTGGTGGAGGCGTACGGCCTGGTCATCGACATCGCTCGCCGCCGGGTGAAGCGAGGGCAGACCGTGATCCGCCTGACACCGATCGAGTGGGACATCCTCCGCACGCTCGTTTCGAACGCCGGTCGCACGCTCACGCACCAGCAGATCTTCGACGCGGTGTGGGGCTCGGCACTGGGTAGCCCGCAGCAATACCTGCGGGTGCACGTCACCAACCTGCGGCGCAAGATCGAGGTGAATCCCGCGCGCCCGGAGCTCATCGTGACGGAGCCCGGCGTGGGCTATCGCGCCGAGCTACCCGCGTAGCACGCTGTGCCGCCATCGCGTCTGTGGATCTGGATCGCCTGGGCGGCCGGGTTCGTCGTCGTCACCGCGGTGCTCCGGGCGTTTCGCGCCAGCGTGGACACCATCCCCCCCGTGTTGATCTATCTGATGATGATCCTTGGCGGCAGCGTGGCCGGCGGACGACCGCTCGGCTTCACGCTCATGCTGGCCGGCTTTTTGTCGATCGACGTTTTCTTCCAGGCGCCGTACGACCGGCTGTCGGTCGGCAAGCCGCTCGACTGGCTGGTGCTCCTCTCGTTTCTCACGACGGCGGCGGTCACCACGCAGCTCGTCACCGCGGAACGGGCGCGCGCCGAGGAGGCCGCCCGCCGCGCGGACGAAGTGGCCGCGCTCGGCGGCGTGCTGGCAGCCGTCTCCCACGACCTGCGGACGCCCCTCACCACGATCACGGCCCTCGCCCAGGCGGGCGTGCAGCGCGGAGAGGCCAACGCTCGCGCGATCGAGGAAGAAGCGAATCGCCTGGCGCGGCTCGTGGGCGACCTGCTCGATCTCTCACGGCTCAGGGGCGGCGCGTTGCCGGTCCATCCAGAGCTGAACACCGCGGAGGATCTGGTGGGCGCCGCCGTACGACAGACCGCCGGGCTCTTCACGGACCGGACGCTCGAGACCTCCGTGGACCTTACCGAGCCGGCGCTCGTGGGTCGCTTCGACTTCGTGCAATCGCTCCGCATCCTGAGCAACCTGCTCGGCAACGCGGCGCATCACACGCCGCCTGGGTCGCCGGTCGAGCTGTCGGTGCGACGGGAGGGCGCGCTACTCGCCTTCCTGGTCGCGGACCGCGGTCCCGGCGTCGCCGTCGCCGAGCGAGACCGCATCTTTGAGCCGTTCTACAGACCGACGGGCGCACCGGTGGACGGCGGTGGAGGTCGCGTGGGCCTGGGGCTCGCGATCGCGCGGCGGCTCGCGGAGCTCCAGCACGGCACCATTGACTACGCGCCGCGCGCGGGGGGCGGCAGCGTCTTCACACTCCGGCTCCCCGCAGGAGAGAGTCCCGCATGACCCTGCACGCGCTCATCGCGACGGTCCAGAAGGCGCGCGATCAGACGAAGGAGATCCTGCGCGGCCTCGAGCAGACCGGGCACCCGCAGACGAACGAGTCGAGTAGCATTTATCTCGCGCTCGTCATGCTCCAGAAGCGGCTCGCGACCTTCCGCGCGGGTGCCCCGCTCGGCGAGTTCGTGGCGGAGCTCGGCCAGCTCGCGACGATGTGCACCGGCAAGCTCGCGCCGCTCAAGCCCCTGCTCGACGAAGCGGAGCGGATCGCGCGGGGAGGGTAGGCTCCCCCCTCCCCTCTTCCATTTTGATTTTCTAAACCATGTCCTTCACCGCCCAAACGCTGCAGTTCTTCCGCGGGCTCGCCCGCCACAACGCGAAGCCCTGGTTCGAGGCCCATCGGGCCGAGTACGAGCAGACGGTGCGCGAGCCGATGCGGGCGCTCATCGAGGAGATGGATGTGCGCCTGGCCCGGTTCGCCCCCGAAATCACCGGCGACCCGAAGCGCTCTATGTTCCGGATCTATCGCGATATCCGGTTTTCCAAGGACAAGTCGCCCTACAAGACTCACGCGGCGTGCTGGTTCTACCATCGGGATGCGGACCGGCGAGTGGGAAGCGAAGCGGAGGGTGGAGGCGCGGGATTCTACGTCCACGTCCAACCCGGCGCGTCGTTCGTGGGCGGGGGGATCTGGATGCCGCCGCGGCCTATGCTCGACCGCCTGCGGGACGCCATCGCCGAAAAGTGGAAGGCCTTCGATCGCCTCGTGCGGGACGCTGCCTTTAAACGGCGATTCGGCGGCCTCTCTGACGAAGCGACCCTGAAACGCATGCCGCGTGGATTCGCCGAGACGCACCCGGCCGCCGACTGGCTCAAGTACCAGTCCTTCACGGCCGGCCGGGCGCTCGGCGACGGCCGCGTCACGGGTGCCGGGCTCCCTGCCCTGCTCGAGGCCGACTTCGCGCGGCTCCTCCCGCTCGTGCGGTGGCTGAACGGAGCCCTGGGCCTCCCGCCAGCGAAGCGGCGCTGACCTCAGGGCGGCGCGGAGACGGGCGTCACGTCGGCGTAATCGCCCGCACGACAACGAGTCCGCCGTGAACCGCGTGCGGACACGAGCGGGCGATGTCGCTGGCCTCGCGCGCGCTCGTCGCACTGACGATGAAGAATCCCTCCAGTTGGGGCTCGGGCCCTAAACCTCCGGACGAGCCGTTCAGGACCGTGGTCACCCCGCCGAACTTCTCACCAGAGATTTCATGACCGTGCGTCGCCCAGCCTCGGGCCCAGGCACGGTGCTCCTCGACGTCCGCCGCTGCCTGGTCCGGCGTTCCCGAACGTTGTCGTGCCGAGCCGTACAGGAGGAGTACGAAGCGGGCCTCCGCAAGCCGCGCCCCCGGCGCCCGACTAGGCAAGATGCGGCTGACCCCCACGCCCAACGTGACGAGCGCCGCTGCCGCCGCAAAGCGAGTGAGGGTGCGAAGTTTTCGGCGTCGCGGCGCTACGATGCGCGACGCCCCCAGAGCGCTTGCTATCCTCCGCTCGAGCGCCTCCGGGGGAAAGCTTTCTGGCAGGCGGGAGCGAAGCCAGCGGTCAGAATCGGTCATCATCCCTGTTCTCCTCCGTTGGGAAGAAGCGCCTGGCGCAACCAACGCCTCCCGCGCGCGAGCTGGCTCTTCGACGTCCCCGGCTCGATGCCCAGAAGGTTAGCAATCTCCTCGTGCGTGAAGCCCTCGAGGTCATGCAACAACACCACCTCCCGATACCGCACGGGCATCGCGGTGATGGCCCGCTCGAGATCGAGTGGGTCGACCGAAAGCGGGAGTGGCGCATCGCTCACGGCCGTTTCGAAGACCTCAGCGTCATCCAACGCGACGGTGGTTCGCTCGCCGCGCCGCAGCTCGCGCAGGCGGTTGATAAGCACGCCCATCAACCACGTTCTGAGCGATGATTCCCAATGAAAGCGCCGCAAGCCGCCCGAGACGCGCAGCCACGTGTCGTGCACCGCGTCCTCGGCGTCAGTACCGTCGATCGCAAGACGTCGCGCGACGGCGTAGAGCGCCGGCGTGTGCCGGCGGTACAGGATGTGGAACGCCATTGGATCGCCGCTCGTCATCAGCTGCTCGGCCAATTCGCGATCCGACGGCTCCTCGCCGCTCACCGCGGCGGCGAGACGGGAACGAACTGCGGCACGACGATCACGAGACTCGCATCGGGACGCCCTTCCTCACTCACCATGCCCACACGCATGTCCGGAGTCGGATCGAATCCCATCGCAGCGTTCGTCAGATAGGGATAGTAGACCATCACGTGCGGGCGCCAGTGCCCTGCGGATGTCCCGTCGTCGCCGATCAGCCGCTGGAGGTCGGACATCATGTAGCTCAGCGCCGGGCGTCGGGGTAGGCGGAACCGTCCGGTTACCAGCCCCTCACCGATGGCCCGCTCGACCTCTGCTTCGCCCAGTCCTCGATGCAGCAACCGCGTGCGCTCCATCTCTATCGGGAGGATCGAGACGGATGCCTCCGCGTCGAAGCAGTGGGGCTCCACGCTGGTGGGCCAGCTGCGATTCACAATACAGGTCACGCCGTTTGTGCCGCTGTCAGCCACGACGAACCCGCTGTCGGTGAAGACGAGCACACGAGCGTGCGCCGAGACGCTGGCTGGTGCCGCGCTGCGGGCGAGCGCCACCTCCTGGTCGCGCGGAAGCAGGCTGCGCCGCCCCGTACGGCTGAGCGCCGATTGTGCCACGATCGCAGGCGGGATGGCGAGCAGGCACAGAGGAACGTAAAGGATTCGCACGCTGCGCCTTCCGCGGTGGGTGTCACCTCTCCTGATGGGTGGCGCCACACCTCGAAAGGGTTGCACGGCCCGATCCGCGCGTGGTTGGCGCAACCTTTCCGGCTCGGCCCGTGTCCCAGGGTAGCAAGAAAGGAGCCGGCTCGTGAAGCTCGACGCCACCCATTCGATCTTCGCCTCCCTGGGCCTGTCGCTGCTGGCCGCGAGCGGCACCCCTCCTGCGCCCGGCACGCATGCGGCGTCCGTACGGCTCCCATCCGCCGACGAGGTCGTCGCCCGCTACATCGAAGCCATCGGCGGTCGAGGGTATGTGAGCGCGGTGCAGAGTCTGCTGTTTCGTGGCACCTACACCGAGAACGGCATGACGATGAACGGCGCGGTGTTGGTCAAAATGCGGCCGTTCTACAAGCTCGTCGGCGACCCGGAGCAGGCCGCGGAATTCAGCGAGGGCTATGACGGCAGTGCGTGGGAGTATTACCGCGATCCGGGCATCGTGCTCCGGACGGTGGGACCGGCGTTCGCCGCATCGCGTCACGGCGTGCCGATCATGGGCCCACTCGTCGACGCGGACGCGCAGGGCTCGACGATCACGGTGATGCGCGTCGCGAAGGTCGGTGACCGCGACGCCTACCAGCTGCGGGTGCGCATGCTGGATGGATTCGAAGAAGACGAGTTCGTCGACACGACCACCTGGCTGCTCATCGCCAGCCGCAAGGTGGCGCCGGTTCACGCCTTCGGCGCCGGCATTGCCAGCGAGACGCGCTGGACCGACTACCGACCGGTCAAGGGTGTGCTGTTCGCGTTTCGGAGCGAGGAAGTCGCGCTGGCGACCGGCAAGACGCTCAACGCGTTCCAGACGACGGCGATCGAGGTGAATCGCACTTTCGATCCCGCCGTGTTCTCCCCGCCCGTCTTCACGCACACGCCGTTGCAGGCATTCCTCGAACGGCTCTTCGCCGAACGCGAGGACGTCCGTGCGGTCTCGTGGAGTTACCACGATTTCCGGCGTGCGTATCCCGACGTCGATACCGACGAAGGTGTCCAGGTGATCGGCTATCAGATGGTCAAGATGGGCGACACGGCCTCCGCGATTTCCCTGCTCGAGCAGAACGCCAAGGCGTATCCGCGCTCGAGCGGTGCCGCGTTCGGGTTGGGCCGCGCCTACCAGACGGCCGG
>CAYXIK010000026.1:13916-25294 GCA_964465315.1 uncultured Gemmatimonadaceae bacterium
TGGAGAGGCGCGCGAGCCCGGTACCGTCCGAGCCCACGACGTAGATCGCGCTCGCGTCTGGTCCATCCACCGCAAAGAGGATGCGACGACCGTCAGGCGACCAGACCGGTGCGCGGGCCGTCGCGTGCAGAGCGGTGAGGCGGCGCACGTTCCCCCCCTCGGCGTCCATCACGTAGACATCGGCACTCCCATTGCGATCGGACGTGAACGCAATCCTGGCGTCATCGGGGGACCACTCGGCGGAGTTGTCATCTGAGTCGGTGCTTGCGACCCGGCGCACGTCACCGCCATCCGTGCGCATGGTGTACAGCTGATTCTTGCCGGTGCGATCGGAAAAGAAGAGAAGCCGTCTGCCGTCTCGCGAGAACGTGGGGACCTGGTCGTTCGCGTCGCCCGAGGTGAGTACTCGAAAGTGCTTGCCATCGGCGTCCATCACGCAGATGCGCCATTTGCGGCGGTCATCGACCGTCTCGCGCCACTGGAAGGCGATGGTATTCTCATCGGGCGAGTACACCGGCACGCCGGCGAAGCCCTTGAGGTCGGTGAGCTGCGCGACGTGCGAGCCATCTGCGTTCATGCGGTAGATGTTCGTGTCCACACCGTTACCGCGCGGCGATTGAAACACGATCCGCTTTCCGTCGTGCGAGAAGAAGGGATGGGCATCCCGGCCCGGCGCGTAGGTCAGGCGAACGGCGTGGGAGCCGTCCGCATGCATCAGGTAGATCTCGGGGTCGCCGTCTCTGTCCGACATGAACACGATGCTCGCGCCGTCGGGAGACCAACGAGGAAATTGGTCGTTCGGCGGACGCAGGGAGGGCGATTGCTGCGCCAAGAGCCCCACGAGAACGGTGCGCAGAACCACACCGATCGTCGGGACCGTCAGCGCGGTCAGCGGCGGAATCCCTGCGCGCCGGGCGCCCCCGCCCGCGTGGTCAGTGCGGTCGTGACGACGTCGTCGCCGGGCTGCAGGGCACCGGCCAAGACCCTAGTCACGGCCGTGTAGGCATGATCGGTGATGCCGAGGGCCACTTGCACCGGCACCAGCGTGTTGCCGGATACGAGTTTCCATACGACGGCGCGCTCCCCTGAGAGGGCTACCCCGGAGTCCGGGCTGCTCGCCGCGTACAATGCCCGGCTGCCCTTGGGCGGCACCGGAGGCCGGAAACGCAGCGCCGCGTTCGGCAGCTTGACCACGTCCTCCACGGTGGCGACGGGGATCGTCACGTACGCCGTCATGCCGGGAAACAGCCTGAGCGCCGGGTTCGCGAAGTCGATGATCGCGTCGTACGTCACGACGTTCTGCACCGTGGTCGGGTTCATTCGAATCTGGCTCACGACCCCGTTGAACGTCTCCTTCGGGAACGCATCCACCTTGAAGCTCGTCTTTTGCCCGGGCCGGATGCGACCGACGTCGGATTCGTCCACCTTCGCGTAGACCCGCATCTTGCTGAGGTCCTGCGCGATCGTGAAAATCGTGGGCGCCTGCAGCGACGCCGCCACGGTTTGTCCCACATCCACGTTACGGGCGACCACGATGCCGTCGATCGGCGAACGGATCACCGTGTGGTCCAGGTTAGTGCGCGCGACTGCGAGCGCGGCGTCCTTTTGGCTCACCTGTGCCCTCGCCTGCGCGACACCCGCGGCGGCCCCGTCCGAGGACGCGGCGGCCGACCGATAGGTGGAGGTCGTCGCATCGAGCTCCTGCTGCGTGATCACCCCGTTCTTCGCCATCGCGCGGGCGCGGTCGTACTCGGTCTTCGCTTGCGTGAGCACGGCGACGGCCTTGGCCGAGTCCGCCACCGCCACGGCGACGCTCGCCTTCGCGGTCTCGAGGTCGGCGGTGGCCTGCAACAGCGCACCCTGCAGGACCGACGGGTCGATCAGCGCGATGATCTCGCCCTTCTGCACGCGCGAGTCGAAGTCGGCGTTGAGCCTCGCGATCGTGCCCGACACCTGGGAGCCGACCTGGACGGTCACCACCGCGTTGACCGTCCCCGTGGCGTCCACCTCATCTCGTATCTCGCCCCGCAGCACTCTGGCCGTGAGGTACTGGACCGGGTCGCCCCGACGGAGGCCGATCACGCCCACCACCGTCACCAGCGCACCCACGCCCGCGGCGATGAGCCAGCGCCGGTCGAGGGGGAAGGTCATTCGTAGCGCAGGGCGTCGACGGGATCGAGCAACGACGCCTTGCGGGCCGGATAGAATCCGAAGAAGACGCCCACGGCGACCGAGAACGCGACCGCGATCAGGACGGCATCGAGGGACATCTGGATCGGCCAGCTCAGCGTGCGGCCCACGAAGAGCGAGGCCACGACGCCGACCAGCACGCCGCCCGCGCCGCCGACGAGGCTCAGGATCACCGACTCGCCCAGGAACTGGAGCTGGATCACGTGCCGACGGGCGCCGACCGCCACGCGCAGGCCGATCTCTCGCGTCCGCTCGGTCACCGAGACGAGCATCACGTTCATGATACCGATTCCGCCGACCACGAGCGAAATGGAGGCGATCGCCACGAGGAGGACGGTGAGCGTGTGGCTCGCCTCGAGCTGTGCCTTGATGATATCTTCTGGGTTCCGGATGTTGAAGTCGTCCTCCTCTTCGGGCCGGAGGTGGTGGCGGTCCCGTAGCAGCGCGGCGGCCTGCTGGCCGGCGAGCTTGACGACGTCCGGGGAAACGGCCGAGCAGACGATGTCGTCGAGCCAGGCGATGCCCTTGATCTTCTTCATCACCGTCGTGTAGGGCATAAGAACGGTGTCGTCCTGATCCTGCCCGGAGACCGAGAGGCCCTTCGGCTGCAGCGTAGCCACCACCTTGCAGGGAAGGTCCCGAACTCGGATCACCCGCCCGATGGGATCGTCCGCGCCGAACAGCTGGTCCCGCACGGTCCGCCCGATCACGCACACGTCGGCCGCGCGGTCGACGTCGTCCTCCGAGAAGACGGCGCCCTGATCCACGAACCAGCGCTTGATGTCGAAGTACTCGGGTGACACGCCCCGGTACCCGGTATACCAGTTCTGGTTCGCGTAGATGATCTGGATGGACCCGTCGACGTTGGGCGAGACGCTCTTGATCAGCGGGATCTGATTCTTGATCGCGACCGCGTCCGACAAGACGAGCGTCTTGGTGCCGTGCGTCCCCGTCCGAACGCCGTTGACGGCACGCCCACCCGCCTCGATCCACACGAAGTTGTCACCCAGGTTGTTGAGCTGGCGCTCCACCTGCGCCTGACCCGCCCTCCCGATGGCCACGACGCAAATGACCGCCGCGATGCCGATGGTGATCCCCAGAACGGTGAGCAGGCTGCGCAGCTTGTTGGCGAGCAGCGCCCAGAGTGCGGACCCGAGCAGCGAGGCGTAACTCATGATCTTACAGGGAACGATGCGGGGCGCGGCGGGCCTCCGGCAAGAGCGGTGCGCGTGTCGAAGCGGCACAAAGCATCGCCGTCGAAGCTGGCGTACCTTTAAGCAACACGCGGGTGAAAGCAACGCCATGACCCACACACTCCGGCATACGCTCGGCTGGTGCGCGGCCGGGCTGATTCTCTGGACACAAGGTCCCAGGGTCGTCGAGTATCCCCTGCCTCGTCCCCGGGCATTCCCGCACGACCCGGCGGTGGGCCGGGATGGGATCGTGTGGTATACCGATCAGGCGAACAGCTACATCGGCCGGCTCGATCCTGCGACCGGCAAAGTCACGGACTATCCCACGCCGACGCCCGCCTCGGGCCCCCACGGCATCATCGTCGCTCCGGACGGGGCCGTGTGGTACACCGCGAACTTTCAGGGCCGGATCGGTCGCCTCGACCCCGCCACCGGGGCCATCAAGGAGTACGTGCTGCCCAGCGAGGCGCACGATCCCCACACGCCGCTCTATCTCGCCGGCAAAGTGTGGTTCACCGCCCAGGCGGCGAACACATACGGGGTGCTCGACCCGGCGTCGGGCGAAGCGAAGGTCTTTCCGGTCGCCACGCATAACGCCCGACCGTATGGCCTAGTCCCGGGTCCGGATGGGTCGATCTGGATGGCGTTGTTCGGGACGAACCAGATCGGACGCATCGATCCCGCCGATGGCAAGCTCCGGATCTTTCCACTTCCCACATCGGGCGCGAGGCCCCGGCGCCTCGTGGCGGATGCGGGCGGGATCGTCTGGTACTCGGACTACGCGCGCGGCCGGCTGGGCCGGCTCGATCCCGCCACGGGACAGGTGCGGGAGTTCCCCTGCCCCGGTGGTGACGACAGCCATCCGTACGCGATCGCGGTCGGGACCGACGGCCGGATCTGGTACGATGAGTCGAGCAAGGACGAGATGGTGGCGTTCGATCCGGCCACCGAGCGCGCCGAGACGATCCGGATCCCCACGGCGGGCTCAGTCGTGCGCAATATGTCGGTGGATTCGACACGAGCGCGGTTGTGGCTCGCGTTGTCGGGAATTCAACGGATCGGAAGGATAGATCTGGGCCCCGGCCCCCGCCCTCGCCCCCGGCCCTAACCGTGGGGCCGCGACGTGCGTATCTTGCACGCCGCGAGAATACCCTCCTCTCAAAAGGGACCGTGTATGCTCCGTCGATTTGGCTGGTCCGTCACCGCTCTCCTGGGATTCGTCACGATGGCCTCCGCACAGAAGCCCGGCGCGGCGGGCACGTGGAATGCGAGGACCATGATCGGCCCGAAGGACAGCGTCGTGGCCGGCTACGTGCTGACCATCGCGGCGGACGGCAAGAGCGCGACCATCAGGTTCCCCGGTCGCGATCCGATCCCGGCGCGCATCCTCGCGATGGGCGGGGACAGCATCGTGACCGAAGTCGGCCCGTACCCCAGCATCTTGCGGCCCGGGCAAACGGTCGCCTCGCTGAAGAGCGTCGCGCATTACAAGGACAACAGCATGTGGGGGACGTTCGAGGCCCACTATGCGACCGGCGACGTGTTGAAGGGCAAGACGAAGGCGACGCGCGTGAAGTAGGCTAGGGCAGCCCGGCGGGGACGGCGCCGAAGATGACGAGCAGGAGAATGTGGGAACGGGACGGGCACCGCCCGAGTGGGAGGGTCCCCTCTCCCTTAGTTCCTATCCCCTACCCACGGCGGCCGTGATAGGGGCGGCTTCGGCACATCCCCGCTCGGCGCCCGAACCGTGACGTCCTCGAACAGGACGGACGGCACCACGTAGGACGCGGCGTACCCGAGGCCGGGGGACATCATCTGGAAAAAGCCGAGGTCGCCTCCCCCACCGCCGCCACCTCCCCCCCCACCCTCGCCGCCGAAGTCGAACCCGCCAGCCAGGTCCCGTAGCGGGCTCGTATACACGGTCTGCGCCTTGGACGCGGCCACGATGTCGCGGAAGCTCGAGGCGGTGATCGCGGACAGGCTCGCCGAGCGGATCGGCTCCTCGTGCCCGTCGGGGTACAGGCGGACGGCGAGCGTCGCCTGCAGGGTCGGGGATCCGGACTCCGCAGCGCCCATCGCCGCGAAGAACGACATCGGATCCGCCATCCCAACGAGCCACGGATTCGCGATCCGCCGTACCACGATGGCGTAGGGCCTGCCGCGCGCCGCAGCGATCTCGAGCAGTCGCCGCTTGAGCGCGTCGGCGCCAAGCCCCGAGTCGGCGCTGATCACCAGGTTCGTCACCACCGGTGCATCGCCCCAGCGGTTGCCGCTGCTCTTCGAGATGCCGCGGACCGGAACCCGCGTCGAGAGGAGCGTCTTCAGGATCCCGTGGTCCACGACTTTCGTCTCGCGTGCCGGCACGGCGTCGTCGTCCACCTTGTAGCCGCCTAGGTAGCGTCCCTGGTACGTCATGAGCGCCGGGTTATCGGTGGCCGAGAGGAACGACGGCAGCACGCGCCCGCCGATCTGGTCGAGGAACGGGTTGTCGAGCCGGGCCGCGAACTCTTCCATGATCGGATTCCCGAGCACGGGGCGGCGCGCGGCCACGAGGCGCGGGGCGAAGACGTCGTTGAACAGCTCTGCCGCAGCGTTGCCCTCGAACAGCACGGGGCCGGTGTAGGGCTCCGCGACCGCCGTCTGGCGCAGGCTCGAGAGGCGGGCGCCGAGCGCGCGCACGCTGTCCGCCATCTGGTCCTTCGTGGGCAGGTCGGCGGGTCCCCCGCCGTACAGGGTGATCACGTCCACGAGAGGTGAGCCGTCCGTCGCCTGCGTCGTCGCGCGGATCCGCATCACGATCCACGGCAAAGCGCGCGTGAACGCCGAGCCCTCGCTGTTCACGTACGTCGTGCGAACCATCCCGGCGCTCCAGGACACATCCGATGTGTAGATGTCCGGCATCTCGCGGAATAGCACCGACACCCGGCGCACCAGCGCTTCCGCGGCCGGGCGGTCGAAGAGACCGGGGGGCGCGGGCGTCACGTCAGTGATGGTTGCGGGAGTCTCCTTGCTGAAGTCCGGAAGGGCGTCGGTGCGCGTATGGTTCGCGAGCGTGGCCCTCTTCTGCGACAGCTGTTCGACCGCCCGCTTGTACGCGCCGTCGGTGGCGAGCCACAACTGGCGGCGGATGACCGCGTAGTCGTCGTCGAGGGGAAGCGGCGCGCTCCCGAACGACCCGTCGAGCATTGTCCGGGTCGGGCTCGGCACCTCGAGGAAGTTGCCGTTGTCGAACGCGTAGTCTCCCACGCGCAGCTCGACGTTGAGCAGGCGTCGGTGCCCGTCCGCGCCGTGTAACAGGGCGCCGAGGCTCGCGTTTGCCTCGGTGGTCTGGAACTCGTCCACGCGGTAGGCCACGAAGTAAGGCCCGGGCAGCGTGTCGAGCCGCAGCCGCGCCATGGTGCGCGTCAGCTCGTCGTGGAGCGCGCGCCCGAGCTGATCGGATGCCGGCCGGGGGGGCCTCTGCGCAGCGGCAGCTGCCCACGCGAGGCTCAGCGCGTAGACGAGGGCCGGGTGGGTCCTCATGGCTGCTCGGGCACCGGCAGGATCGGCGGCCGCTCCTGCGACTTAGGCTTCTTCTGCACCTCGACCTGCGACAGCAGCAATCCGGGCGACACGGCGGACACCGGCACCCAGCCCGATTCCGCGCCGCACATGCCGTTGAACACTTCGACCTTATCGTCAGCCGCCAGGATCTTCGAGAACGCCGTCAGCGGCGTGCCGATGAGATCCGCGCCCCGCACGAGCTCCTCACGCCCGTCGGGGTAGACACGGTACACCATCACCGGCATGACGTTGAACGCGTTGGGGATGAACCGCCGGGTGATGGTGAAGCCGCCCTCGATGTCGTCGAACCGGAGGCCGTACGGCTTGCCCTGGCGCTGGACCTCGTCGATCAACATGCGCTTGAGCTCCGCCTCCGTGTGCCGCTCGGTCGCCTCGACGATCAAGTTCGACTGCCGCGCCACGGGAGTCATGCCGAGCTCGGATCGGCCGTGGCCGTTCGAGCCGGGGAAGCCTTCGATCGGCGAGCGGCTCATGAGGAAGGTCTTGAGGATGCCGCGGTCCACGACGGTCACGCGCCGGGCGCGGACGCCCTCGTCATCGAAGCGATAGAACCCGGCGAGGTCGGTGGTCCCGAGCCGGCGCAGGGTGGGATCGAAGTAGACGGACAAGGAGGTCGGCAGGATCGGCTCGTTCACCTTCCTTTTGAACGTCTGGCCCTCGGTCTCGAGCTTCTGCCGCTGCCCCTCGACGCGGTGCCCGAAGACCTCATGGAAGAACACCGCGCTCGCCCGGCCCGTCAGGATGGCCGGTCCCGTGTACGGATCGAGCGCCGGTGCGCGTCGCAGGGCATGGAGGTCGTCGATCATCTTGGCGACGGCGGCGAGGACGGTCTTGTCGGACGGGAGGCCCTCCGGCGTAACCGCCCAGAACGATTCGTAGCGCGGCAGCTCCATCCCGTCGTCGGCCTTGGAGAAGGCGAACAGGTAGAGCCGGTAGATCGGCTGCGAGGTCTCGATCTCCGTGCCTTCGCTGTTCACGTACCAGCGGGTCTCGACCTCGGCGATGAAGCGGGCGCTCGCCTCGTAGATGTCGGCGTAGCGCGTGAAGGGGGCGGTGTAGCGGCGCAGGCGGTCTTCCCAGACGCGCCGATCCACGGCGAGCGAGGTCCGCGGCTCGCTGTAGGATTCGCGCGGCTCGCCCGAGAAGTCGGGCGACGAGTCCTCGGCGGCCACGCCCACGAGGGCGTTGGTCTTCACCCAGGTGAGCTGCTGGACGGCGCGCTTGTAGTCGCGGTCGGTGGCGTGCCACAGGGCGGCCCGGATGGCGGTTGGGTCGTCGTCGATGGGAATGTCGGTGGACCGCTCGCCGAAATCCATGAAGTCCCGGCCGGGGAATCCGCCACGCAGCGGGTGCGTGTTGTCGAAGCGGTAGTCGCCCACCCGGAGGTCCACGTCGAGGGCGCGGCGGCGTCCCTCGCGGCTCCGCGTGATGGCGCCGAAGGAGCCGACGACCGTGGCGCGGGACACTTCGCTGATCTCGTAGCTCAGGAAATACGGCGGGGTGGGCTGCGCCTTCAGGGTCGCGAGCGAGCGCGCCAATTCGTCCTTCATCGCCTGGAGGACCGGCGAGCGCGGTCGCGCCTGCGCGCCGAGCGGGCCGAGCCACGCGGCGCTCACGATCACCTGCCCTAGCACCGCTCGACCAAGTCTCATCGGAGCTCGTCCCGGGCTGAAATTGCTGGTCTTTCGAGCGGGAAGAATGTGCCTCGTTGGGGGAGGCGCGCTAGTGCTATAGTTAACCTGCATCTTACCCCGCTCTCACGACCGTGATCTCCATTGTCATCGTCAGCTTCAACACGGCGCATGAGCTCGTCGCATGTCTCGAGTCCGTGGACCGGTGTGCGGCGGCGATTCCTCATGAGATCATCGTCGTGGACAATGCGTCGAGCGACCAGTCCGCCGACCTGGCTCGCGCGCGGTTCCCAACGGCGCGGGTGATCGGGAACGCCGAGAATCTCGGGTTCCCGAAAGCGAACAATCAGGCGCTCCGGCTGGTCCGTGGCGAGTACGTTTTCTTCCTCAACCCCGACTCTCAACTGCAACCCGGAACGCTGGAGCGGCTGCTCGCGGCGCTCGACGGCAACCCGCAGCGCGCCGCCGTGGGGCCGCGTGTCAGAAAACCGAGCGAAGTCGCGTCGCGTACGTGCGCGCGACGTTTGCCGACCTTATGGACCGAATTGTGCGACCTGCTCTGGCTGGATCGGATCTTCCTGCGGTCCTCGATCTTCGCGTGGAAGTACTACGGGGGTTGGGATCGAACCGCCGATCGGGACGTGGAATGCCTGCTCGGCGCGGCCATGCTGTGCCGCACGGCGCAGGTACGCGCGCTGGGGGGATTCGACGAATCGGTCCCGCTCTATCTCGACGACATGGATCTGTGTAAGCGCCTCGGTGACCTGGGCCGCCTGCACTACGTGAGCGATGCGGAGGTCCTGCACCATTACAGTGTGAGCACCCGGAAGCAGCCGACGCCCCTGATCAAACGGCTGGGCCTCCAGGCCACGTATCGATACTTCGTGAAGCATCGCGGCCGAGCCTACGCCCGAGCCTACGTCGCCATCGTGGCGGGCGTGGGCGTGGCGGCGTTTGGGTTGGGTTTTGTGCGGCTCCTCGGAGGCTCACTTCGAAAAGCACGGCGCCGGTGGGACGAGGCACGCGTCTTCGTGGACTGGGCGTGGCGGTCGAAGGATGTGATGTATACACTTCCTCGACTTCCATGAGAAAAGGCATCATCCTCGCCGGGGGCTCCGGCACGCGGCTTCACCCGCTGACGCTCACCGTCAGCAAGCAGCTGCTGCCGGTGTACGACAAGCCGCTCGTCTACTATCCGCTGTCCACGCTGATGCTCGCCGGGCTGCGCGACATCCTGGTGATCTCCACGCCGCACGACCTGCCCAGGTTTCGCGTCATGCTCGGCGATGGCTCGCAGATCGGCCTGAACCTCTGCTACGCCGAGCAGCCGAAACCCGAGGGGTTGGCCCAGGCATTCCTCATCGGGCGGGACTTCCTGGCGGGAGACCCGGCCGCGCTCATCCTCGGCGACAACATTTTTTATGGCGGCGGGCTCCGGCCCTCACTCGAAGACGCCGCGAAGCGGAAACACGGCGCGACGGTGTTCGCCTACCGCGTGAAGGACCCGGAGCGGTACGGCGTGGTGGAGCTCGACGCCGCGCGGCGCGCCAAGAGCATCGAAGAAAAGCCCAAGGCGCCCAAGTCCCATTACGCCGTCACCGGCCTGTACTTCTACGACGAGCAGGTTGTGGACGTCGCCGCCGGCCTGCGCCCGTCGGCCCGCGGAGAGCTCGAGATCACCGATGTCAATCGAGTTTACCTGGGTCGCGGCACGCTGCACGTGACCGTGCTCGGCCGCGGGATCGCGTGGCTCGACACGGGCACGCCCGAGGCGCTGCTGCAGGCGGCGAACTATGTCGCCGCGCTCGAGGATCGGCAGGGGCTCAAGGTGGGGGCCATCGAAGAGGTCGCCTACCGAATGGGGTTCATCGACGCGCGGCAGGTGGAGCGCCTCGCGGGCCAGATGAAGGGCAACGCCTACGCGCAGTATCTCCTGTCGATCCTCAACGAGGATGCGTGAAGACGATTCCCACGGAGCTGCCCGGTGTCGTGATCATCGAACCCCGAGTGTTCAAGGACGCCCGGGGCTTCTTCTTCGAGAGCTACAACGCTCCACGCTACGCGGCCGCCGGCATTACCGTGACCTTCGTCCAGGACAATCATTCCAGGTCCGTCAAGGGAACGATCCGTGGACTGCACTATCAGCTGCGCTCCCCACAGGCGAAGCTGCTCCGGGTCATCCGCGGCTCGGTGTTCGACGTGGCGGTAGACATTCGCCGCGGCTCTCCCACGTTCGGCCGCTGGGTGGGGGTGGAGTTGTCGGCCGAGAACAAGCGGCAACTCTTCATCCCCACCGGTTTCGGCCATGGCTTCTGCGCCACGTCCGACGAGGTCGAGGTCGAATACAAATGCAGCGACGTGTACGTGGCTGACGACCAGCACGGGGTGATCTGGAACGACCCGACGATCGGCATCACCTGGCCGGCGCGAGAGCCGATCTTGTCCGATAGCGATCGCGCGTACCGCCCGCTGACGCGTGACCGGGAAGATCTGCCGGTCTACGAGCTGCTGCGCGCATGACGTTCGCACCGTCGTGCGTCCTGGTCACCGGCGGGGCTGGGTTCATCGGGTCCAACTTCATCCGCTGGATGCTCGAGCACGCACCGGGCGTGCAGGTCATCAACCTCGATCTCCTGACGTACGCCGGCAATCTGGAGAGCCTCGAAGACTGCGCCGGACGGTACTACTTCATGCGAGCCGACGTGCGGGATTTCGAGACGTTGACCAGCCTGCTCTGCGGCGACGCCCGCGAAACGCCACCGTCGGGTGGGGGAGGCGGCTCGCGCGGGCGCCCGATCCC
>CAYXIK010000026.1:25394-37846 GCA_964465315.1 uncultured Gemmatimonadaceae bacterium
GACCAATCCCTTCCGGTGTACGGGGACGGCCTGAACGTTCGGGACTGGCTCCACGTCGAAGACCATGCGAGCGCCGTCTGGCACGTGCTCACCGCGGGGCGGATCGGCGAGGTGTACAACATCGGCGGGGGGGATGCCGCGGAGGTACCGAACATCGACGTCGTCAGGGCGCTGCTCTCCGCCTTGGGCAAGCCGGAGTCCCTCATCCGGTACGTGACCGACCGTCCGGGGCACGACCGCCGTTACGCGATGAATACCCGGAAGATCGTCCGCGAGCTGGGCTGGCGGCCGCGTCACGAATTCCGGGCGGGGCTCGCGGACACGGTGCGTTGGTACGTCGAGCACCGGCGTTGGTGGGAGCGGGTGTTGAGCGAGGCGTACCGCGCGTCGAACGCCTTGTACCTGAAGAGCGACTGATGCGGGCGCTGATCCTCGGCGCCGGCGGCATGCTGGGGCACGACCTGATTCGCACAGCACCGGACGGTACCGAACTCCTTCCACTCACGAGGCAGGACCTCGACATCACCGATACCGGGCTCGCTGCACGCATCTCCGACAAGAACGCCGACGTCATCCTGAACGCGGCGGCATACGCGGCGGTCGACCGCGCGGAAGCGGAAAGCGAGCTGTGCTATCGAGTCAACGCCCTGGCGGTCGGGGAGCTGGGTCGCATCGCGGCGAAAACGGGCGCACGCGTGGTGCACTTCAGCACGGATTACGTGTTCAATGGAACGGCCAGCACGCCGTACAACGAAGGCAGCCCGACGGACCCCGTCAACACGTACGGTGCGAGCAAGCTTGCCGGCGAGCAGGCGCTCGAGGCGAGCGGCGCCGACTGGTTGATCGTTCGTACCCAGTGGCTGTTCGGCGTGCACGGCAAGTCGTTTCCGAAGACCATGTGGGAGCGTGCTCGTGCGGGACTCGAGACCCGGGTGGTGAAGGACCAGACGGGCCGCCCCACGCATTCGTACGATCTCGCCGTGACCATTTGGGAGCTCATCCGGCGGGACGCGCGGGGGCTGCTGCACATCGCGAACGGCGGGGAGGCGACGTGGTTCGATCTGGCCACGCACGTCTTTTCGCGAGCCGGAAGGCCGGATCTCTTGACGGCCTGCTCCACCGCCGACTTCCCTACTCCGGCGCCCCGGCCGCGGTACAGTGTGCTCGACACGACGCGTCTCGAGCGACAGCTCGGCCGCGGTCTGCCTGCCTGGCCTCAGGCAGTTGACCGGTTCTTGGAGCAGCTACCGGCTCGGGCCTGACGAGCACGAGAAGGGTCCGCGGTGAGAACCAAACCGGGCTCCGAGTCGTGTTCTTATAGGCAATGACCCCGACGCCTCGGAACCTCCCCACTCGAGCATTCGGACCGGTTCTCTCGCCGAGCCGGGCGAACTCGCTGCACGAGCGTCTTGTCGCCCGCGACGAACAAGCGCTCACCGAGCTCATCGAGCTCATCGCTCCGTGGCTCCTCGGGATCGCGCAGGGCTTGCTCGAGGACGCTGACGAGGCCGAAGAAGTGGTGCAGGAATCGTTCACCACCGTGTGGAACAAGATCGGCCAGGTGCCGGCCGACGCCCGCGGGCTCCTGCCGTGGGTACTGCGCGTGACCCGGAACCGCGCGATCGACCGCCTTCGCTCACGCCGGCGACGGCTGCGGAAGTCGGCCCGCTTGGCCGCTCACGCGATCGAGGCCGAGCCCTTCGCCGAGCCAGAAGAGCCGAACGACGCCCGCGTTCCCGGTTGGCACGTGCACCAGGCCATCCACACGGCGCTCGAAGCGCTGCCGCCCGAGCAGCGCACGGTCGTCTGGCTCGCCTACTTCCAGGGGCTCACCCATTCGGCGATCGCCGAGCGAGTCGGCATCCCCGTGGGCACCGTCAAGACCAGACTCCGCCTCGCGTTCGACAAGCTGCGACCCGCGTTGGCACCGATGAAGGACTGGATCGTATGAGCGCACACGACTGGTACATCGAGAATCGGATTCCGTTCGTCACCCGAGCCCTGGATGGAGACGAACACTCCCTCTTCGCCGGCCATCTCGAGCGATGTGTGGATTGCCAGAAGGCGGTCGCCGCGCTCGAGCACGAGCTGGCGTGGCTGCCGATGGGCGTCACACCGGTGGCGCCGCGGCCCGGCCTGACGGGCCGCTTTGCCGAACGGGTGCTCCGGAAGCGCCCCTCGCGTTGGTGGCGCTGGGCCGCCGCCGTCGCGACCGCCGCGTCCCTCCTCGTCGCCGTGCGCGTCTCCACGGAAGCCCATTCGCGAATCACTCAGCTGTCGGGAGCGCTGGCGGTGAGCCAGGGGCAGCTGAACGCGATCAAGGATTCGCTGTCCGCCATCGTGGGAGCCGAACGCGTGCTCCAGGAGACCGTCCGGCACGAGGGATACGAGGGTGGTTTCCTCATCTTTTACGACCAGGACACCGAGCGGTGGAACGTGGTCGTGCACGACCTTCCGCCCGCGCGAGCCGGCGAAGAATACCAGTTGTGGTTCATCACGAGTCGCGGCCTGCTCCCCGGACCAGCGCTCCAGGTGAACGGCGCGCGGCCGACGTTCCTCACGCTCCCCGCCCCCGGCCGGACGCGTGACGTCGTCGGCGCGGTTCTCATCGTGGGACCTCCGGACGGCGGTTCCGGCAGACCGCGGGGCGTCGAGCTGGCCCGCGTCACGTTCTGACCCTCGACTGCGCCCCGTCATGAGGCTCCGGGTGTGTTGCGTCGTGTGCCTCGAGCTCGGCAGGTCCGCGCTCGGGGCGCAGGGAGCACCGTCCCCCACTCTTCACGACGTCCTCGAGATCGCGCTGCGCCGCAATCCGGACATCGTGCAGGCGACACTCCGCGTAGACTCCGCCCACGGCGAGCGCCGCATTGCCCGCGCTCTCCCGAATCCCACCTACACGGGGATTCCCGGCAATCCATACCAGTACGGCGTCGCCCTTCCGATCGACCTGAGTCCCGAGCGTCTGTACCGCACGAGGGCCGCGAGTCATGGCGAATCGGCGATGCGATTCGCCGGCCGCGACGTGATCCGGCAGGTGACCTTCACCGTCCGCGAAGGGTTCTACGATCTCCTCCTGGCCGACGCTCAACGACGGATCGCGCTCGAGGAGCGGGACATATTTCGGCAGCTCCTGGTGGCCGACTCGGTCCGGCTCCGAGCCGGAGACGTCCCGCAGCGCGACGTCGTGAAGACCGAGCTCGAGTTCGCGCGCGCGGAGGCGGCCGTCGCCCGCGCCGACGTGGCCGTGCGCGGCGCCCGGCTCGTGCTCCAGGCGCTCATGGGCGTGCCGGACCCGGACACTGGGTTCACGATCACGGGCACCCTGGACTCGGCGCCGGCGCTCACCGTGCCGATCGACTCCATCCTGCCCCTCTCGCTCGCCGATCGTCCGGATCTCGCCGCGGCGCGGGAGCAAGTCGACGAAAGTCACTCGCTCAAGTCGCTCGCCACCGCAAGCCTGGTACCGGTGCCGGTCGTGAGCGTCGTGTATCAGAACACGCCGTTCGAGTCGGGCCTGCGATACGCGTTCGGCGTCAGTCTGCCGGTGCCGCTGTTCTACTGGAACGGTGGCGAGCGACAGCGCGCCAACGCAGGGTTAGCGGCGGCCGACGCGGGGGTGCAGCGCGTCCGCGTTCAGGTCCAATCGGACGTCGCGCTCGCCATGACCGGCTTCCGGTCGGCCCGGGTCCTAGCGGAGCGCTACGAATCTGGACTGCTCGCGAAGTCGACGACCGCGCTCGAGAGCACGCGGTTCGCCTACCAACAGGGGGCTGTGTCGTTGCTCGAGCTGCTCGACGCGGTCCGCACCTACGGCGAGACCCGCTCCGAGTACTACACGGCAGAGCACGACTCCTGGGTGGCCGCCTACGCGCTGAGCCGCGCGGTGGGCGCGGACGTCGTCCGGGAGTGACGGGGAGGAACCGGTGACCAACCGGACAGTGCCGTGGCGTCGCCTCATCGTGATCACGGGCTTCATTTTGGGATGCTCGAAGCACCCGCCCGCGACTGTCGGTGCAAGCGAGCCGGCCGGAGACCCCGGCACGTCGGACGAATTCGTCCTGGCACCGGAGGCGCGCGGTGTCGTGACCGAACCGGCGGAGACGCTGCGGGTGGCCGACTACATCGAAGTCACGGGTCGGATCGCCGCGGATCCCACGCGGGTCGTGCGCGTCTACCCTCCCGTGAGCGGGCGGCTGGTGGCGGTCGAGGTGCGCCCCGCCGACTATGTGGAGCGGGGTCAGGTGCTCGCCGTCCTGGCCTCGAGCGACGTCGCCGCGGCGCGGGCCGCGTATCGGCAGGCGCAGGCCGACGCCCAGCTCAAGCAGCAGGCGCTCGAGCGCTCCCGACTCCTCTTCGAGCACCAGGTCGTCGCGCTGCGAGACTACCAGCAGGCGCAGGCAGACGCGGCGATGGCCGTTGCCGCGCTCCAGAGCGCCCTCCAGCGGCTCGACCTGCTGGGCGTCGACACCGCGAGCTCCTCCGACCAGCTGGTCATCACCGCTCCGCGCGCGGGGGTGGTGACCGATCTCGGGGCGGCCCCGGGCGAATACTCGAAGTCACTGGACAACTCGGCCCCCCTGTGCACCATCGCCGATCTCGCGACGGTCTGGGCAGTCGGCGACGTGTACGAGCGAGACCTGGCAAGCGTGCGGGTCGGCGACTCGGCCGACGTGGTGTCGAACGCGTATCCCGACGAGCATCGACGCGGGCGCATCGCCGCGATTGCGAGTACGGTGGACACGACCACCCGCACTCTGAAGGTGCGCGTCGTGCTCGCGAATCCCGGCTTACGGCTCAAGCCGGACATGTTTGCCACTATCCGCGTAGTTCGGGCCCTGCGGCGCGCGATCGTGGTCCCGCAGGCGGCGGTCGTACGCGAGGGGAACTCCGCCTACGTGTTCGTGGAGACCGCACCGAATCGCTTCCGGCGGCGGGCGGTGACGCTCGGGCGGGACACGGACCGAAGTCAGGTCGAAGTCACCTCTGGCCTCGCACCGGGCGAATCGCTCGTGACCCAGGGAGCAGAGCTGCTGCGCGCCGTCGGGACTCCATCGTCGTAGCGCGACATGCGATCCCTGGTGTACGCGCTGCTCCGCTATCGGGCGCTCGCGATGGTGGCGCTCGGGACGTGGGTGATCCTGGGCGTGTATGCGCTGACGCGGCTCGACATCGAAGCTTATCCCGATCCCTCGCCTCCCCTGGTGGAGTTCATCACCCAGAACCCTTCGTGGTCGGCGGAGGAGATGGAGCGGCAGGTCACGGTGCCGGTCGAGGCGCAGCTGTTCGGCATCCCCGGCCTCGAGTACACGCGCTCCATCAGCCTGTTCGGCTTGAGCGACGTGAAGCTCTACTTCGCCTATGGGACCGACTATTTCACGGATCGGCAGGAGGCGCTCAACCGCATGCAGCTCGTCAGCCTGCCGAACGGGCTGACGCCGCAACTCTCCCCCTGGTCGCCCATAGGGGAGATCTACCGGTATCGGCTCGAGGGCAGCGGATATTCCCTGAACGAATTGAAGGCCGTCCAGGACTGGTACGTGCGTCGCGAGCTGAAGCAGGTACCGGGCATTGTCGACGTAGTCACGTTCGGCGGCACCACCCGCCAGTACCAAGCCGAGATCGATGCCGGGCAGCTGCTCAGCCACCGGGTGACCCTGCCGCAGGTGCTCAACGCCGTGAGCGCCAGCAACGCCAACGTCGGGGGGAACTACCTGACGCTCGGAGGCCAGAGCATCGACGTGCGCGGCGTCGGGCTGCTGCAAAACCTCGACGACATGAAAAACGTGGTCGTGGCCGAGCGGAACGGCGTGCCCGTCTTCCTGCGCGACGTGGCCGACGTCCACGAAGGATTTCAGCCGCGCCTGGGCCGGGCCGGGATGGACGACCAGAGCGACGTAGTCGAGGGCATCGTACTGCTGCAGCGGGGCGAGCAATCCCTCCCAGCCCTCAGGCTTCTGCGACCCCGCGTCGCGGCGCTCGACCGGAGTCGCCTCCCGACCGGGATGCGGATCACGCCGATCTACGACCGGACGGAGCTGATCCGGCTCACCACGCGGACGGTCGAGGAGCTGGTGTTCCTGGGCTTCGCGTTCGTGACGGCCTTGCTGCTCGTCTTCCTCGGCGACGTGGGCGTCTCGCTGGTCACGGCGCTCACGATCCCGGTCGCGACCCTGTTCGCGTTTACGCTCATGGTCCTGACCGGAAATTCGGCCAACCTCATTTCGATCGGCGCAATCGACTTCGGCATCCTGGTGGATGCGGCGGTCGTCGTGGTGGAGAACATTCATCGCCGCCTGAGCGCACGTACGCCCGGCGATCGGCTCACAACGCTGATCGCCGAGGCCACGGCGGAGGCGGCCCGGCCGGTGCTCTTCTCCACGCTCGTGATCCTGGTCGCCTTTCTGCCGCTCTTCACCATGCGCGGCGTGCCCGGCAGAATCTTCGCGCCCATGTCCCTCACCTACGGATTCGCGCTGACCGGCGCGCTCCTGTTCGCGCTGGGCTTCGCGCCGGTGCTGGCGTCGTGGACCCCGACGCGGGCCCACGGTGGCGGGCAGACGCGCGTCGTGCGGTGGCTCCACCGCACGTACGAGCGACTCCTGCCCAGGCTGCTCAGTCGGCGCCGGGCGCTCATCGGCGGGGCGGTCGCGATCCTCGGCCTGACGCTCGTCGCGATGAAGCTCGTAGGCGGGGAATTCATGCCGAAGCTCGAGGAGGGGAACCTGTGGGTCCGGGCCACGCTCCCGGTGGACATCTCCTTCGAGGCGTCCTCCCAGCTCGCCGACGAGATCCGGCGCATCCTCAAGGCCAGTCCGGTCGTGACGCACGTCGTCTCCCAACTGGGGCGACCCGACGACGGCACGGACGTGACGACGTTCAACAACATCGAGTTCTTCGTGCAGCTCAGACCGGAAGGGCGATGGCCGCGCGGGCTGACGAAGACCAAGCTCATCGGGCAGTTCAGCGACACCCTGAGCCGGTTTCCGGGCATCGCCTTCGGATTCTCGCAAAACATCGAGGACAACGTCGAGGAGGCCATGTCCGGGGTGAAGGGCGAGAATTCGCTCAAGCTGTTTGGCGATGACATCGACGTGCTCGCGCGAAAGGCCAGCGAGATTCGCGACGCGATGCAACGGGTGCCCGGCATACAGGACCTCGCCATCCTCCAGGAAACGGGCCAGCCCGAGCTCGTGGTGTCGATCGACCGAGCGGCGAGCGCGCGCTACGGCCTGGCGGCGGCCGATGTGGACGCCGCCGTGCAGGCGGCGATCGGGGGCCAGGCCACGACGCAGATCCTCCAGGGCGATCGACGGTTCGACTTCACCGTGCGATATGCACCGCCGTACCGCACGACACCCGAAGCGGTGCGCAACATCCTGTTACCCACCCCCGACGGGACTCGGGTCCCGCTCGGCCAGGTCGCGCGCGTCGAGGTGAAGCAGGGAGCATTCATGATCTATCGGGAGAACGGCCGCCGCTACGTGCCGATCAAGTTCAGCGTCCGCGGCCGGGACCTTGCCTCGACGATTCACGACGCCCAGGCGCGTCTCGAGGCCGCGGTCCAGCTCTCACCAGGCTACTACTACGAGTGGGCAGGCGAGTACGAGAGCCTCCGAGCCGAGCAACGGCGGCTGGCCGTCGTGATTCCGATCAGCCTGCTGATCATTCTCGGGCTTCTCTATACGCTCTTCAACTCGTGGCGTGACGCCCTGATCGTCCTGGCGACGCTGCCGTTCGGCGCCATCGGTGGCGTCGTGTCACTCCTCGTCACCGGGACTCCCTTCAGCATCTCGGCCGCCGTCGGATTCACGTCGGCGATCGGCGTCGGGACGCTGGGCGGCTGCGTGTTCCTGTCGGGTATCCGCCGCCTCACCCGCCCGGTGCAACACGCGCCCGCTCGTCAGCAGCCCGATCCGGTCGAGCTCATCCGCCGCGGCGCGTTGGCCGAGATGCGTCCCGTGCTCATGGCCTGTTTAGCCGCCGGCCTGGGCCTGCTGCCCGCGGCGATCTCACACGGGATCGGGGTGCAAGCCCAGCAGCCCCTGGCGCGTGTGGTGGTGGGCGCGATGATCACGACGGCCGTCTCCATCCTGATCCTGATGCCGGTGTTCGCGAGCTTCGCGTCGCAAGCGCGAACGGGTCAGCGATAGCGGGGAGAAGCCGCTTCCTTACGGATATGTAACGCCGGCGCCACATTCACCCACGCCCGGTAGCCTCCGCGGTCAGCGGTGAGCATGTTGTTCCCATGCGCCCGAGGCTGGACCGGTCCACGGTCCTGGCCCCCGACTTGCCCGGCAAGGTCGCGTGGATCCAGGAGAGCGTAGCGTCATGATCCCTGACGAGGGTCGGCCGGCGATCCGCCCACCGTTCCCCGAACAGCCTCCTCCGGCCACCGGATGCGTGCTGTGGCGACCGGCCGTTCAGGAGCTGGCGCACCCGGGCACCGATCCCTGTGCCATCTTCGTCGCGCCGCGGGTGATCGTCGCCGTCGAGGACCAGCTCCACTCTGGTCCCGATCAGGGGCTGGTCGGGTTCCTCGTCGGTCGGGTGCTCACGAATCCCGCCACGGGGTTCCTGTACGTCGTGATCGACCGAGCAATGCCCGTGCCGCAGCTGAGTGTCGCGCGAGGGAGCGACCGGCTCGTGACCCAATCACTCGCGGCGGTGCAGCGGATGGTGCAGCTGGCGGACGGAGGGGAGGAGCTCGTCGGCTGGTACCGCACGCAGCCCTCCGGAGAGCCACGCATCTCCGCCGAGGATCACGCCGCGCACCTGCGGTCGTTCCCACATCCTTGGCACGTGGCGCTCGTCCTGGCGGGTGGCCCCGGCGGCCCGAGGGGTGGCCTGTTTCGCCCAGCCGGCGATCCCGGCTCGCCCGTTCCCTACCTGCCGTTCTTCGAGCTGGTCGAATCGGGCGATCAGAACGCCTCGAGCTCATCCGTTGTGTCCTGGACCAACTATTGGTCGCCGAACCCAGGGCCGCGCGCGAGACGCGACCTCACGTTGGACCGCTGGGCGACACCGGCCGGGCGCATCGCGACTCATGGCCCCCACTCCGACGTCACGGAGAGAGACGATGACCATCCGGCGCTCGGCAAGCCCCGTCGTGACGAGCCCGATCGGGCGTGGCGCTGGTGGGTCGCGGCCGCCGTGGTGGTGATCGTCGCGACGGTGACCGTGGAGGAGTGGTGGCTACACAGAGACTCGCTGCCCAGCGAGGTGGTGATCACCTCGGATTCAGGCGGCGCGAGGCCGGTCGTCACGGCCGAGCCCGTGCGGCGAGCCATCGCGGCGTACCGCCAACGCGCCAGTCTGTTCGCCAACCGGCAGATGACCTGCGCGGATCTCGCCCCGGGGCTGGCGGACGTGGACGACGCGTGGCTGCGATACGTCAGGGGGGCGCCCCCCGCCCTCGATCGAGACCTGGCGACAGCAGTCGAAGCGGTGGAGGCGGACTTCGAGCGCACCGGCTGTCCGCGTCCCTGAGTCGATGCGCGGGCACGGGAGAACGTGGTTGTTGCTCGTGCTGGGATTGCTCCCCGGCGTAGCGCGTTCGCAGGGAACGAGTCCCCTGCGCAAGGCGGAGCTGGTGCAGATGCTCGCGACGGGCGCGCTCAGCAAGCGGGACATCGCGGCGCTCGTGCAACGCAACTGCGTCACGTTTCAACCATCGGAGCGTGATCGTGGTGAGCTGCGAGCCGCCGGCGCCGATGACGCGGTACTCGCCGCCGTCGACCAATGCGTCCGCGCGCGGGCGCGCCGCCCCCCCGCTCCCATCGTCCCCACCGGCCCAACCGCCCCGACCGCCCCGGTCGCGACCCCGCCCCCGCCCCCGCCCCCACCCCAGCCCCCGAGCGGCGTCGCGGCGCTGCGCGTCATAACTACCGAGACGCTGGCGGCCGCGGCGGGCACCGAGGCAACGGTGGTCGTGCAGCTGTTGCGCGGGACCGCCCCGCAGCGTGGCGTCGAGCTACGGCTGCACGGCGCGAGCATCATCCCGGGCGGAGGGCTTGCACAGGACCCCACGGCTGTGACCAACGGCCGCGGGGTCGCGACCTTCCAGGTCCCCGCCGGGACGACCGCGGGCACGTACCGACTCTCCGTCGCGCTCGCAAGCGGGACAGCCATGCGGCCGGGCAGCGGCGATCAGATCAATCTCGTCACGACGCCGGCGCCGGTGGCGGGCGCCCAGGCGGATCCCGCCGTGGTGACGCGAGGGGATTTCACGGTCAGCGTGGTCGACCGGTACGGCAACCATATCGCCGGCGTGCCGCTCGAGCTCCGGCCAGTGACGGCCGAGCTGGCGGGCGCCCTCTACCTGCAGGGTACCACTGACGAGCGCGGCCAGGCCGTGTTCACGCTCGCGCCCGGGAGCGTGCGGCGCGCCGGCGAGGTCGCGGTCTTGACTCGCGGCGCGCGCATCGGCGCATTCGGCGTACGCCGCGCGCCGCAAGTGCTCTCGGATGTGGGCACGCAGTTCACGCGCGGCGCCGAGCGGCACGGCACCGTCGGCGCGCCGCTCGGGGAGCCGCTGGTCCTCGAGGTGCGGGACACGTCCGGAGCGCCGATCGTCGGCCAGGCCGTGACGTTCGCGGCGACCAACGGAGAAGTCGCACCCACCTCGGCCGAGAGCGACTCGGGCGGCGTGGCGCGCGTGCGGGTTACGCTGGGTACGCACGCCGGTCCGGTCATCGTCACTGCCAAGGTCGGGAGCCTCGCGCGAACCGCGACCGTGTCTGCCGATCCGGGTCCCGCGAGCCAACTCGTGGTCGAGCGGGATGGCGCCCCCGTGGCAGGGGTCGTGACCGTGCGGTCGCGCGATACGGTTGTGCTGCGCGTAAGAGCGCGCGATGCCCACGGCAACGAGGCGGCGCTCGGCGATTTCACCGCGACCACGACCGGGTCCGCCATCGCGCTCCGCTCCGCCAACGCGACGGGCTCGCAGGCTATCGTAACGCTCGAGGCGCAACGGAACGGCGCGGGAGAGGTGCAAATCGCCGCCGCAGGGTTCCACGCGCGGGTTGCGGTGGACGTGTCCGTCCCCGCCGGGCTCAGCGGCCTCTGGGCGGTGGGCATGCGAGCGGCGTGGTTGGGAGTCAATCGTCCCTGGGTCGCGCTCGCCAACGTGCAGGGGGTCTCCGGTACGGCAGTCGCGCTCGTTGGGCGCCGCACCCTTCGCGGCGGCTTTTCGCTCGCGCTCGGCGCCGAGGTCGGCTCTGTGAGCATCGATACGAGCGGCGGGTCCACCTCGGCAACGCTGCTCGAAGGCTCGGCACGCTTCGAGCTGGCGGTCCTACCGCGGCGGGTGATCACGCCGGTGCTGTCGCTCGGAGGCGGCGGGTACCGAGTGAAGAGCGGGGACAACGGACGGGCTATTTATCATACGAACGTGTTCTGGGCCGGCGGGGTGGGTCTCGACGCTGCGCTTTCGTCCACCGTGACGGCGGAAGTGCGTGCCGAGCGTCAATGGCTCACCGACCGCCCCGCGGGGCATGTGGGCACGCTTTGGCCGGTGGGGGCGGGCCTGCGGGTGTCTCTGTAAGTCAACCTCGGCGGTCTGCTGCCGCATGCAGTCAAACTGCCACGTAATGTCGTGCGCTTGCGTCAACGACCGAGTCGCCGCTCGCTTGACGGGAGACCATCATGTCTCCACGTTTACCGGCCCGCTAATTGCGGCGCTCGTTATGGATATGTGTCAACTCGCAGGGCTCCACATGCACTCGTGCCATGGGCGTTTCTGAGTACCGCGCGATCCGGAATCGCCGCCACCGTGCGAACCGTCGCAACGGCGACCGCCGGCAAGGGCCGGACCGGCGCGTCGTCCCGGATCCGCACGATCAACTAGTCGAACTGCCAGACACCTCGGCTTATGTGACGAACCGTGGCCTGGTCATGGGCACGATCGCCGTTCGCTCGAGCGCAGATCAGGTTGCCATTACTCGGGACGGCGCGTACGCGTACGTCAAACACGCCGAGGATGGCTCCGTGTCGATCCTCCGGACGCTCGACCACACCACCGTGATCACGATCGCTCGCGACGGCTCCTTAGTCGACCCGGGCGCCAGGCCTCAGCCTGAGCCCGAGCCTGAGCCCGCATCGCTCGACCTGGACGTCGGCCCCCTGCCGGCCGAAGTGGCCCATGTACCCGTCGCGCCCCCCCCGCCCCCCCCGCCCCCGGCGCAGACGCAGGTCCACGAGATCGGTACCAAGGTCCGTGATCTCGTGACAGCTGGGGTGCTGAGGAGCGCGTGGGCAGACGTGTTCTTGCGCAAGCTCGACGCCACGACCGAGCAGATGCGCAACGGTCGCCCGACCCCGCTCCGGGAGCTCCTTCAGGCCTTCGCGCACCAGGTCCTGCACTTCCAGAGCGCGGGCATCCTGAGCACCGCACAGGGCCAGGCGCTGCGGGTCAGCGTGGAGGGAGCGATCCGAGAGATCGCGGCATAGCGGCC
>CAYXIK010000027.1:0-36713 GCA_964465315.1 uncultured Gemmatimonadaceae bacterium
GGGGCGGGGCTAGAAATGGCGCGAGAACGGCTTGGTGTCAACCGCGGGAACCATCGTCTCGGAGGAACCAACCTGACTGCAGAGAGCGGGCGACGGGATCGTTCAAGTCAGCCACGGCGAGCATGAGTCGTGACGTCCCCTTCGCCTCGTCCTTAACTTCCTCTACGGCGGCGGCTTCCTACGGTTGCTCACGCATCGGCGTTCCCGGCCAAGTGCTCGGCACCATCCGTGCGGTGGCGATCCCCCGCCGCGCCTCTGCCGCATCCATCCGTTCCATGCCGGAATGAGCGCTGAAGAACCCCATCTTGGGCCATACCTTTACGAAGTAGATGCTGTCGGCCACGGCATCGAGAGGTACGGCGCTTTCATTTTCGCCCGTGGGAGCGCTCACCCGATGCGGACCTGGCGCGACTTCGACCATTAGAAAGGTGCCCGCGGCGGTTCGGCCGATGATCTGGCTGTCGATGGCGACGCTCAGCTTGGATGCGCCGCCGAAGGCACCACCCGCGCGGTACACGTAGATGCGCGCCATGCCAGGCGAGGGCTTGAAGGTGAGGGCGACCGCTTGCAGTTCCGGTGCGGCAGTCGGCACAGAGGCGCAGCCCGCGATTCCAAGACACGCTGCAACAACGATGGCGCCACGAAGCATGTTAGCCTCCTGCGTCGAAACACTTACGAGCCACTGCACACGGCGCCGGACGGCAGTTGTCCAACCGCCGCCTAACGGATGGCGCTTAAGCTGCGGGCGACTGGCCCGCGGGCGCAAGGTGGTGGAGCGGAGGGGGCGGCGCGGCGGCGAGGGAACGCAACTCTTTCCTACTTGCGAGCGCCCTTGCCGCCTGACTTCAACTTACCTCCCACATCCACGATGTTCGCCTTGAACTTCTCCTTCCACGCGCTGAAGGCGGCGTACATTTCCCGCATTGTCGCGGGAGCATGCGGTTCTTGCTTCCTCGCGACGCTTCTAAGCAAGACCATGTACTTCTGAGTCGGCATTGGGCGCTCCTGTTTGTGTTCAATCGGACCGGTGGGATGGCCCTCACCCCTACGTCGATTGGGCACCACGGGAATCGACATTTCCCAACCACCGCGTTGCCGTTAAGCTCATGCTGGTTCTGGCCGGGCTGACTGGGTAGCGAGCGCCAGGGCGGTGTCTCGGCGGCTCTTGATTCGTATTGTTCAGTTTCGGACCAGAGGAGGGCGCCCATGTCATACAACGGCACGATCAGCGGGAGGCCTGCAACGCGATGGTGCGATGCAACGCGCCCCCGAGACCGTTGACGAGGAGCGCCGGGAACGGCAGACTGGGTGGAGGGGACCGGATGCGTCTGTCGTGTCTGGCGATGGGGACGCTGGGTTTGAGCGGCGCGCTGAGTTCGGTTGCCGCGGGCCAGAGGGCGACTACCTAGGCCACGCCCCAGGTGCACCAGCGAGAAGTGCGTCCCCGTGTTGGTATCAGGCGGCCGAGTCGGTGCTGGTTGGGTTTCTCGTGGGCTCGGCGATCGCTCGGTAGCACCGGCCCGAGCCGCGGCAGGCGGGATCTCACCCATTAGGCGGTTCGCTAGGGCGCGCCAGCCCTTGCAAGCAGCGCGCGCTTCCCGCTCTTAGTGCAAGCTTAGCGGCCCACCCGTCGATTCTTAGTGACCCCCCTCCCTACCTTGGTCGCGCGCCCACTCCCCTCTCTGGTAGGAGTCCGCCATGCGCGTTCGGACACTGCCGCACCCCTGAACGTAGACTGGCGTTTCCTCGGCGGCTGGTTAGAAACGCTGCTCTCGGCGTCGCGGCGCCAGAAGCGTACGGACGGGCGAATTGCCGACGGCGCGCGACAGCTTTTACGCCAGCTCGGCAGTATCTCGGACCGGCCGGATCACAACGTGAGCGGTCACGACCTCTCGGCGTGGGCGGCGTGCCTTTTCAAAGGGTTGCAGGCGGCAGAACCCGGGCTGAAGGCACTCGCAGGCCTCCGGCCCGAGGCGTCACCGTACGTGCAATACGCGATCGGCAAGGCCCGCGATCACCTCGAGCAGGCCACCGCCTTATTGGCTGGGTTCTTTGGAAAGGACTTTCGTATGACCGCGTGGGACGACGATCGACGCGCGGGCATGGATGCTGCGCTGCGGAGAGTTCTTCGTCATGTGCACGAGTGCCGCAAGGCACTTTGGTCCGTGGACGAGAGGCCATGAGCGGTCGAGCGCGACACGCCAAGGCGTGATTCGGGGCATTGGCTTTTCCTGCCCTCTAAGGGGCCGCTAAGAAGCCGCAAGTTGTCGCGGGCGCGTCGTTGTCCCAGGCGCGCTCGCTTTGTCTTCGGGTCGAGGGCGATGTCGAACTTGCGTCGCGCTCGCATGCGGACTCGCCCGGCGGCTCCGCTGGCTTGCGCCCGCCCGGATTGCGCCCGCAGCTTAAGGGCGATCCGTTAGCCAGCATGGGGTTGTGAATGACGATGACGCCTTTCGCGACTTTGGAACCGCTCAACCGGCTCGTGGGTACGTGGACCACGGAAGCCACCCATCCCGCAGTTCCCGGCGTCGTCGTGCACGCAGCGCCATCATCGAATGGCTCGAAGGCGAACGGTTTCTGATCCATCGCGCTCGCACCGATCACCCTGATTTCCCCGATTCAATCTCGATCATCGGGCTTACCGATCGCGATCGCATCGACCGCCCCGCAGGCGCTGCTCCGGGGTCCGCCGACAAGTCCCAACTGTGCATGCATTACTTCGACTCACGCGGCGTGTTCCGTGTGTATGAGGTGAGCATTGACGAGGTGTCGTGGCGGTTATGGCGAGACGCTCCTAGATTCTCGCAACGATTCACGGGCACGTTGGCCGATGGACGCGAAACCATCGTCGGTCGCTGGCAACTGTGCCGAGACGACCGCCACTGGGATGACGATCTGGAGATCACGTACCGGCGCCGTGAGTGAACTTGCCGGCCGTCGCGCCCTGTAGCCCGACAGCTCGACCGCTCTCGATTCGGTCGGTGAAGACTTCGTCCAGATTTCCCATTGCCTAAGGAGCCCGCGATGTCTGTTCACCCCACAACCGCGCCGTCTTCCCCCGATATCGGCGCGAAGCTCGTCAGCTTGGCTGGCATCGGCCTCGTCGGCTACGGAGTCATGTTCCTCATCCGTAATTTCACAGGCTTCATTGAACTGGGCCTCACGCCGGCGCACGTCGGTGGCACGCCTGAGCAAATCCGTGCCTTCAGCCCGCACCTGTTCAACTACATCAGTCACCTGCAGGTGGCGCTAGCAGCGTTCATCATCGCGTTTGGGATGGCGGTGATCGCCCTCCGAGGCTCACGCGCTCCCTTTGAGCAACGCTTCGAACCGTTGTTTCCCGCGCAGCGGCGCCCACAACGGATCCAGGCGCAACAGGGACGCCGAGATGGGCGACCGGATTGTCAACAGGATATCAAGCTGCTCGATCGCGGCATCGTACGCGCCAACGAGCAGGTAGATCTCGGCGAGGTTTGCTACGAGATCGGGGCCGTCGACTGCGTCTTTCGAGGTGGGAAGGAGGCCGACCGCGGTACGGCCTTCGCGGATCGCATCATCTTTGCGGCCGAGCCCGGCGAGCGCGAGACCGAGCATGCTGTGGTAGCTGGCCTCGCGCGGCTGCGCCCGAATTCGGACGTCCCAGGCCGCCCGCGCCGAATCGTAATAGACCGTCGCCAAAGCGCTCTGATGTCGCCGGGTATAGAGCTCCGCCTTCGCCTCGAAGTAGTACCCTGGGGCGCTTGGCGTTCGTGACCGTGACAGGTGTTCGAGCGCCCGTTCGTAGTCCGCGCCCAGGAAGCGTAAGATGTCCAACGTCCACTCCTGCCCCAATGATACGAGCTCGGCCACCACGGTATCCATCCCGATTCGACCCGCCGCCTCGCTCATGATCGCTCGGGCTCCTTCCGCGCCCTCACCTCTGCAGAGCTCGAGCCAGGCACGTCGTTCATACGCGAGGGTGCTTGGCTCGAGCTCGGTTGCCCGTTCCAGCACCCACGCGGCTTCCGGATAATGGCGCAACAACAGGTGTATTTCGCCCAGGTCAATGAGCAGACTGGGTTCGCGGGGATCGAGGGCCGCGGCCTGGGCCAGACGCGCAGCGGCGGCGTTCCACTGTCCTTGCCGCCGCTCGACGAGTCCGATCGGGTACGCCGCGTCGTTCCGCTGCGCGAGCCCAAACTCACGCAGCGCGCTATCATAGTCCCGGTACCCGTGGTAGTAGAAGTATCCCAGCGCGACATGGGCCTGGGACAATCCCGGTTGAAGCGCCAACGCTCGCAAGGCATTCTGGCGAATTTGTCCGAGGCGGGCATCGGTGCGGTCGTAGTTCCAATACAGCAAGTCGTGCGCGCCTGCGAGCTGGGCGTACGCCAGAGCGAACGTCGAGTCGCGCTCGACCGCCTGTTGATACAGCTCCACCGCGTGCCGCAAGTCGGCCTCCGTATTCCAGCCTAAACCCCCCTCGGCCCGCAAGTACAGATCGTAGGCCGCGAGATCGCTCGTCGGCTGCGACGCGACCGCCACGCTTTCGGCCGCGGCGAGTGTGACGTCCAGCGCCCGGACTACCCGGGACGCAATGTCGCTCTGCACCCTGAACACGTCGGCGAACACAGCATCGTAGGGTTGCGTCCAGACATCCGTCTCGTCCGCGATGCGAACGAGCCGCGAACTCACACGCACGCGGCCGGACGCCCCGGCTAGCTTCTCCCAGCGGACCGTTCCTTCCACGACGTAGGTGACCCCGAGCTCTTGTCCGATCTGGCGAATGGATTTGTGAGCGCCTTTGTACTGCATCGCGCTCGTGCGAGCGATGACGCGGAGGCCGGACAGCTCGGCCAGACGGCTCGTGACCTCCTCGGTAATCCCAGCAGCGAAATATTCGTCCGCGGGCGGCCCGAGGTTCTCGAAGGGGAGCACGACCAGCAGCGGTCGCGCCGATCCGTGCACTCGGGCTCTCGGAAGGGAGCCGTGCCCGAACCATGCGATTGCGCCTACCGCGAGGAGCGCGGCCGCGGTCAGCGGCAAGAGCGGCCAGCGTCGCCGCACCAGGGCGGTGGGGTGCATTGCCGCTTCACGCGTCGGCGCGTCACACCCGCTTGCCGAGGTATCGACGCCGTCCAAGACTCCAATAAACCTGTAGCCGCGACGTGGCAGCGTTTCGATGAATCGAGGCTTTTCCGCAGAGTCTCCCAGCGCGGTGCGCAGCTTGTAGATGGCTTCGTCGAGGCCTTCATTGAACTCAACAAACGTGCCGGGCCAAATCGCCTGGCGGAGTTCTTCCCGCGTTACGACCTGGCCAGCGTGCTCCAACAGTAAAACCAGCACCCGAAACGGCTGCTGCTGAAGCTTGATCTTCCGTCCACGCCTGCACAGCTCGCCAGCACGGAGATCGACTTCAAAATCGCTGAACCGGGTGACTGAGGGGGAGCGCTGACGTGCTTCCATAGAGCATCCTCGAGATCCATGCCAAGATATGACCGGATGCAAGGTAGGCCCCGCGACACACGCGATCCCCTTCGTAATTCTCTCAGTCTCAAGTGCTTAGCAAGTTGAGCCGAAATTGAGCGACAAGTCAGGCGCAGGCCATGGCCCCGGTCAACACCACTCGCCCACAGTTAGGGGGTTCACGTTTTGAGCGCTTGGCGATCAGCTCTACCATCGAGATTCGCATGAACCAGCAGACCGTTATCCGAGCGACTATCGGGAACCAAGTCATCGGCCTGCAGCTCGCAGTGTTGATCGTCGCGATCTGCGGATGTGCAGCCAGCCGGTTACGGTCCGAGTTGCCGCAGGAGAAGGTACCGAACCGGGAGCGCGTGGTGGATCGTAATGAGTGGTTGGATTTACATGATGCACCGCTTCAATACCGCCACATCGGCCGTGAAGCGATGAGCGGTCCTTATCGCATTTTGATTTCGGATCGTGGGGATTACTGTGTTGTGAGTGCGGCAGCGTATACGGTGGCGCTAGACGGTGAACTATGGACATGTGATTGGCGAGTGCCGCGACCGTATTGAAAGATCGCGATTCTAGAATATCCGATAATACAGTTTAGCACGTGCAAGCACCTATTCACGTTTCCCGTCTACTCGGTAAGAGTATTGCTCAACCTCGTAAGTCCAAGAGCGGGCGACGGGATTCGAACCCGTGACGTCCAGCTTGGGAAGCTGGCATTCTACCCCTGAATTACGCCCGCGTGAGGCGGAATGTCACCGCGCATCCCGCTCCTTGTCAACTCGTGCCGTGTCCTTCACGACCGCTTGTAACGCCACGCCGCGATCGCCGGCTGGTCCGCCGTCACCTTGAACGACTGGTTCGCACCGGCCGCGAGCGTCGGCACGTCTTGTGGCTTCGACGCCACAACGGCTCCCGTCTTGTCCAGAAACTCGAACGTGATGGTCACCGGTGGCGAGCCGCCCTTGGACCGAAAATTGGTGAACAGGCCAGTCAGCTCGGCCCCTTTGTCGTTGGCGATGAAGTTGCCAACCGTGACTTCGATCGGCAGCGAGTCCGCGAGCTGGAGGTAGCGTAGCACCGAGTCCTTTTGCCCTAGGAGCTGAAAGCCGCCCGCGACCTTGGCCAGCGTCAAGCGGTTCATCGGATCCGCCGCGTACAGCCGCCGCGCGAGCGGAAGCACCTTGGCTGTGTCGCCGATCAGGTATGAAATCCCCGCGAGGTTGTAAAGGGCGTCCCGCTGATAGGGGTTCTTGGCCAGACCGGCCTCATACGTCTGCACCACCAGGCGGTACTGCGGATCCACAGACGCGTGGAACTTGCGCATGGTGTCGACGGCGGCCGGCTGGCAGCGAGCCGCGATCTGACGGGCCGTCAGCGTCGGGTTCTTCTTCTTCTGCGCCGTGCCGCACGTGGCATCCATTGCAGCCGTGTCCGGGTTACTGGGAATCACGCTGAGCACCGACTGGGCCGCCCCGAACAGATCGTCGGCCGTCGCTGAGTCGGCGTGCGCGATGAGTGTACTATACAGCGCCATGGCGGAGTCACGCCGGTTCTGGAGGATGTACACGGCTCCCAGGCTGGCCATCGCTTGCACATCGTTGGGATACGCGCCGAGGAATTCCTTATACGCGGCGGAGGCCTCGTCGTAGCGTTTCGACGAGTGATAGACGCGCGCCACGTTGAGGAACGCGTCCCGTCGTTCCTTGGCATACTTCGGATCCGACGCGGCGGGCACCGCGAGCCGGAAATATTTCGCCGCCGAGTCCATCCGGGTCGCATAGACGAGCGAATCCGCATGGTATTTCGCGACACTGGTGCGCTTGAGGGCCGTGTCAGGGTCCTCGCGACCCACGAACAAGTTGGCGATGTAGATGAGGCCCAGCGGCTCGCCCTGGTAAATCTGATTGGCGTGCCGGAACGCCACGATCGCCGAATCCGTGTTTCCCGCTTGCCACGCCTGCACGCCGGAGTTGTAAAGGGGCACCCACGCCTGGCGACGGTACAGCCCGATGTCCTCCTTGCAGCCTGGCACCATCGTCAGTGCTTTGGCCAACGCCGAGTCCGCTCCCGCCATATCCTGGACCATGAGGTAGTACCGACCCAGGTAGTACCACGCTGCCGGATTCTTCTCCTGTTGGCCCGTGGTCACGGCCTGGGTCAACACGCGCTCGGCGTCTTTCAGGTCCTTCGCTCGCTGGTCGGCGAACTTGGTGGTGAACGCGCTCTTCAGCGACTGCATACCGCTGTTCACGAGCTGGTGCCCTGGCTTGATGTCGCACGCGGCCGGCAGCCAGATCTGCTGCGCGAACATCGCGGGCGGCGCCAGGGACACCAGGCAGCCTGCCGTCAACGCCCCGATCACCTGCTTCACGCTCATGCTCACTCCTTGGATTTGGCGACGAGCGCCTCGGCATCGCGTTCGGCGACGCGGGCGACTTCGAGCGGCGGCCTACCCAGCGCCCGGGCAGCCGCGAGCACGTCGTCGTACTCTGGTTTCACGCGCACTCCTGCTGCGTCGGGCTGCTCCAACACCTTCACCCGGACGGCAATCTCCGGGGTGAGCTGAACCGTCACCTGACGTCGTGCGAGCGTCGCGCGCTCGGCCACCCAGCGCCGAACGCCGGCGGTCGTGCTATGGCGAAAGAGGGCTGCGGTCACCCGCTCGGCCAGCCCTTCGGGCGCCACCACCTCCACCCGGAAGCCGGACCGTCCCTTCTTCATCTGCACGGGCCAGGTTTGGACGTCGAGGGCTCCCTCCGCGACGAGTGCCTGGCGCAGCGGCTCGACGTACTCTGGGCTCATGTCATCCAGGTCACTCGCCAGCAGGACCACGCGTCCCGCCTCGGCGGCCTGTTCGGCGACGAGGATGCGGAGCGCGTTGGGATAGTGCGCGGGATTCCGCAGCCCCGCCCCCCAACCTCCCCGCACGAGCCGCCACTGCCGCGGCGGGGGCCCGGCCGCCAGGACGCGCACGAGCGCTGCGCCCGTCGGCGTCGTGGCTTCTCCCTCGACCGGTCCGCCGCTCGCGAGCTCCAGACCTTCAAGCAGGATGGCGGTCGCCGGTGCTGGTACGGGAAGGCGGCCGTGCGCGGCCTCGACCCAACCGTTCCCGGCAGCCACTGGCAACGTGTAGATCGCCTCCACCCCAAGCTGCTCGAATCCTTCGATCGCGCCGACGATGTCGAGAACGGCGTCGACCGCCCCCACCTCGTGGAGATGCACGCGCTCGGGCGCCACACCGTGCACGCGGCCTTCCGCCTCGCCGATCAGCCGGAACGCCCGAACGGCCCTCTCCTTGACCCACTCCGAAACGGGCGCCTGCTCGACCAGGTGGACCAGCGCGCCCACGTGACGCCCGTGCGGACGCTCGGGGATCGTGAATTCGACTTGCTTGCACGCCACGCCGCTCCGGATCGTGTCGCGCACTGCAACCCCCACGGCGTCCAATCCCAGTCGCGCCGGCAAGCCCTCGAGCCACGCTTGCGGCACGCCGAGGGAGAGGAGCGCGCCCAAGGTCATGTCGCCGGCTATCCCGGCTGCGGGGTCTAGAATCGCGATGCGCATCGTTCCCAAGCTCTGAAATATAAATGGGTTAGGTTCGGTAGAGCCACCCTGCACCGGTATTGAAGACCACCACGCGCTCCTCCGGCCCGAGCGTGCCGCTGGCCTTAAGCGCCACGGCGCCAGCGAGCGCCGCCCCGCCCTCCGGCGAAGCGTCGATGCCTTCGAGCGTTTGCAGATCGCGCGCCGCGGCAGAGAGCTCAGCGTCCGTCACGGTGACCGCGCCCCCACCGCTCTCGCGCAGCGCGCGCAGCATCAGGCGATCGCCGAGCGGGCTCGGGACACGAAGACCGGCGGCGATCGTGGATGGGTCGGGCCAGGCGCTGCACGCATCCGCGCCCGACTTGAATGCCTGCACCACGGGCGCGCAACCCGCTGCCTGGACGGTGTACATGCGCGGCGGCGGGTCGCTCACCCAGCCGGCCGCCGCGAGCTCAGCGAACGCCTTCCACATGCCGATCAACCCCGTGCCGCCGCCGGTCGGGTACAGGATGGCGTCCGGCAGCGTCCACTCGAGCTGTTCGGCAAGCTCGAGAGCGAGGGTCTTCTTGCCCTCTATACGATAAGGCTCGCGCAGGGTGGACACGTCCACAGCGCCGGTCTCGGCTGCGTACAGGCGGGCCGCCTTGCCGCAATCGCCGATGTGCCCATCCACGAGGATCAGCTCGCCGCCGAACGCACGGATCTGGGTAAGGATGGTCGCCGGCGTGCTCGCGGGAGCGTATACCCGCGCCCTCACGCCCGCCTGCGCCGCGTACGCCGAGAGCGCGATGCCCGCGTTTCCGGCAGTTGGGACGACCAAGGCCTTGGCGCCCGCACCCGCCGCGCGGGTCACGGCGGCGGCGAGCCCCCGCGCCTTGAACGAGCCGGTGGGATTCACCGCCTCGTCCTTGACACGCAGATTCCGGAAGCCGTGCTTCCGGCCGGCCCGGGACGCGGAGAGCAACGGCGTTCCGCCCTCACCCAGTGTGAACGGCACCTCGCCGTCGGCGAGCGGCAACCATTCGCGGTAACGCCACATGGTCCAGGGTCGCCCGGCCAGCAATCCCTTGGCACCGGGGCTTGGTGCCGCCTGGTAACGCACCAAATAGGGCTGGCCGCAGTCGCCGCACACCCCGGGCAATCCGTCCGCCCCACGAACCGCGGAGCAGCCGGAGCACTCGAGGGACCAGGTGAGCGTCACGTCAGATCGGGGCGTGGAGCCGATCGAGAATGCGCTCCGCGAGGCGCACCGAAAAGCCGGGCAGGGCGGCGATCTCGGCCGATGTCGCGGTCTTGACGCCCGCGAGGGAGCCGAAGCGCTCCAGCAGCACGCGCCGGCGGTTCGGGCCGATGCCCGGGATAGCCAGCAGCTCGGAGGTGATCGTACGCCGCGATCGGCGCTTGCGGCTGTAGCTCACCGCGAACCGGTGGGCCTCATCGCGAGCGCGCTGCAGCAGCTTCAGGGACGGGCTTCGCCGCGAGAGCGCGAGCGGCTGACCGCGACCAGGGAGGAAAACCTCCTCGTCTCGCTTCGCGAGGCTCACGATCGGGAGCTGCGCCAGGCCGGCCGCGCGGGCGGCATCCAGCGCCGCGCCGAGCTGCCCCTTGCCGCCATCGATCACGAGCAGGTCGGGCAAGGCCTTTTCCTCGGTGAGCCGCCTCGTGAGGTAGCGGGTCACGACCTCGTGGATCGCGGCGAAGTCGTCCTGCTGCGCTCCCCTGATCCTGAAGCGGCGGTACTCGGCCTTCTTGGGTCGCCCCGCCTCGAACCACACGAGCGAGCCGACGGTGTCGCGGCCTTGATTCGTCGAAATGTCGAAGCAAACGAACGCGCGTGGGACGGCGGCGAGGCCCAGGTCCCGGCCAAGCGCAAAGACAGGGTCGGCGGCGCGCTCGTCGATGTCGAAGCTCTCAATCCTGAGGCTGTCCAGAAGGTGCCGCGCGTTCTGGTCGGCGAGTTCGGCGAGCTGGGCCTTGGCCCCTCGCTGGGGCGTCCGCCAGTCCACGTCGGGCACGAGCGCGGCGAGCGAGTTGAGATCCTCGGGCGGAAAGGGCAGCAGGACGCTCCGAGCCCGGCCATCGAGCGGCAGGTAGCACCGGACCAGAAATGCGGCCAGGACCGCGCCCTCGGTTTCGTGCTCCGCGTTCTCCAGGAACCAGTGCTCCCGCGCGATCAGCTTGCCGTCCCGAACCCGCAGGACGACCCCGCATGCGTCGTCGCCATCCCGGGCGATACCGATCGCATCGGCGTCCCCGCCGCCGACGAGCTCCACCGCCTGCGGCTGCTCGAGCTGGTCCAGCCACTTGAGCGCATCGCGCACCTGGGCCGCGCGCTCGAAGTCGAGCTGGCGCGACGCCTGCTGCATGCGCTCCCGGAGACGCGTGCGCACGTCGACCGTCTTCCCCTCGAGAAACAGGAGCACGTCGTCGATCATCCGGCGGTACTCCCCCTCGCTCTGCAGATTCACGCACGGCGCCCGGCACCGCTCGATGTGATAGTCGAGGCAGGGGCGCTCCGGCGCCTCCCGCGGCAGGTCCCAGTGACACGAGCGCACCGTGAAAATGCGCCGGATGATGTTGAGCGTTTGTCGCAGCGTGGCGACATCCGTGTAGGGCCCGAAGTAGCGGGCGCCAGGGATCGCCACGCGCCGCACCACCAGCACGCGGGGGAACGGCTCGGCGAGCGTTACCGCGATCCGCGGGTAGCTCTTGTCGTCGGTCAGCCGGATGTTGAAGCGGGGCCGGTGCTCTTTGATAAGGTTGTTCTCGAGCAGCAGCGCCTGCGGCTCGTTCGGTACAATGATCGTCTCGACGTCGGCGATCTGCGCTACCAGGGCCGCCTGCTCGGGCGTCCCTCCCGCGTCGGGTCCGAAGTAGCTCGGTACCCGCGCCCGGAGGCTCTTGGCCTTCCCGACGTAGAGAATCTCGCCGGCGCCGTTCTTCCACAGATATACGCCCGGCTTGTCGGGAAGGGCTTCTAGCTTGCGCGAGAGGTGGTCAGGGATTGCCATGTCCGGACGGCATCGGGATGCTTGAGCGCCAGCGTCGCCGCGGCGTAGACAATCCCAAAGATAGCGAGGGCGAGTGCCCCGCGCGGCACGGGGGCGATCCCCGCCCCGAGGCGCGAGGCGCCGAAGGCGAGGCTGCCGCCGACCGCCCCCGCCACGAGTGTCGTTCCGAACGCGCGCCAATCGGCGCCGCGAAGCACGCTCCCGATGCGACCACTCAAGTCCCGGAGATGCAGGGTGGTGTTCACGAACGCGCCGATGGAGGATCCGAGCGCGATCCCCGGCGTGCCAAGCCACCGCATGAACAGCCACGCGAGGCCGGTCGAAATCACCAGGGAGGCGGCGGCGATCTTCACCGGCGTGCGCGTGTCGCGCATCGCGTAAAAGCCCGAGGCGAAGAGCTTTACCGTCGCCTGCCCCACGAGCCCCACACCGTATGCCGCCAGCACGCTCGCGACAAGGGCCGTGGCCTCCGCGGTGAAACGGCCGGTCTGGTACAGCGCGGCGACGATCTCGCGGCTCAAGGCGATGCACGCGATGGACGACGGAACCACGAAGAACACAATGCGGCGAAATCCAACGGCGATCCGGGCGCGCAGCTGCTCGTTGGGCGCCGCTCCTCCCCCGGTGCCCGCCGCGTCACGCGAAAGCTCCGGCAGCGAGACGGCGGTGACCGAGACGCCGAACAGGCTGATCGGCAACGTTTGAATCAGCTGGGCATACCCGAGTGCCGAAACGCCTCCCGGCCCGGTGAACGAGCCCAGGAGGGTATCGATGAGCCCCGACAGCTGGGCGACACCAGCCCCGAGGAGCAAGGGGAGCCAGGCGACGATCACGTTGCGCACGCCGTCGGGAGACGTCGAGATCGAGAGCGGGATACCCCGAAGCAACCGCCAGCACGTGGGGAGCTGGACGGCGATCTGCAGCACGCTTCCCACCACCGTGCCCCACGCCAACGCGAGGGAAAGGCGGTGCAGCTGCGCGTCGATCGGCAGGGCGCGATTCGCGAACCACGTCCCCGCGGCGACCATCGCGACGATACCCGCGACGTTCCACAGGGCCGGTGCGGCGTACGGAATGAAAAAGCGCCGGTGGGTGTTCAAGATCCCGAGACACCACGCGGAAATGACCATCAGCCCCGTCATGGGAAACAGGATGCGCACCAGGGTGATGGTCAGCTGGCGGCGGGGCTCGTCGAACCCCTTCGCGATCAGGGTGGTGATGGCGGGCGCCAGCCCGATGCCCAGGAGCGCGAGTACCCCGGAGGCCAAGAGGAGCAAGCCCAGAACGGCTCCCGCCAGGGCGCGCGCGGCGCGTTTGTCGGGGCGCTCGTTGAGCGCGGCATAGACCGGGATGAATGAGGCGGAGAGGGTGCCCTCACCCAGCAGGTTTCGGATCGTGTTCGGAATGCGCAGTGCGGCGCGAAACGCGTCGGCGGGGATGCTGTCGTTGCCGAAGTAATATGCGAACACGCGTTCGCGGACGTAGCCCAGCACGCGCGTGAGGAAGATCCCGGTGGCCACCTGTGCCGCGTGGCGTGCGCCACCGGCGCCACCCGCCCTCCCCTCTTCGCGGACGGGCACGGTCAGGACGGATTTCTTTTCTTTGTGGGATCTTCGAGCAGGCGCTGAACGAATTGCAGCTCTTCGCGCATCCCGGCGACCGAGCGGTTGACGTCCTCGAGATCGGTCTCCAGCGCCTCCAACCGGCGCTCAAGCTGACGGATGGCCGGTCCGCCATCCCCCCCTCCCTGCCCTTCGAGCCGTCGGGCCACCGACCGCCCCAGGGGCGAATCGAGCAGGATGGCGGTGATAGGAATCATCAGGGCGACGAGCAGCACGACCACGAAGAGCCACATGAGAATGATTCTACGAAGCGGCCGCCCAGCGCGCCACCTCTTGCTCGATCCCGTCGAGCAATTCGGGTCCGTATCGGATCAGAAACGACGCCAGCGTGAGCACGCGCTCCTGCGGCTGCCCGTCCGGGTACACGGCGGCACGGGCCCGCGCGATCTGTCGCACCAGCGTCTCGCCCTCGAGACGTTTGAGGCTCGCGATGAGCTTCTTCTCGATCGTCTGCGCGCCCGCGAGCGCCGCGTTGCGCGCCGATTCCACGGTGCGCTCGAGCGTGGGATCCACCTTGATCGCCGATTCGAGCAAGCGACCGTACTGCTCCTCGATGCTCGTCCGCAGCGCCCCGAGCGTCGCCACGGCGTCGGGCGGGAGGTCGTGGCGGACCAGTCGCGCCTCGAGCTCGCCAGGCTTGCCGTCGAACGCCGTCAGATCGAGCCCGTGGCGCTCGATGAGCTTCTCGACGCGCGCTTCGACTAGGACACCCGACCAGCGCGGCACAGGCATCTGGCGGGCGACGCCCAAGGTCTCGTACAGCGAAGCCGCGTCGGGGAGATACTCGAGCTCCGCGGGGCCCGCGGCATACGCCACGGTGGGCAGGAGCGCCGCCTCGACCGCCGGTCGTAGGAGCACGTTGGGAGACAAGCGTTCGGGGGCCTCGATGGCGACGCGCTCGAGCTCGGCGCGGGCGAAGCGCTCACCGCTGCGCCGTGTGACGAAGAGGTCGCCCTGGCGCTGCAGTCGATCCCGGCCCTCGCGGGCCTCAACGAACACAGGCGTGTAGCCGTCGGCCAGGGTGACGTCGAGACCCTTCAGGACCCAGGGTGCGGCCGCGCGCTTCGCCGACCGCTCGTGCACCCGGAGCACTACCAGGCCTCGGGGGCCGAGCAGGGCGTGCAGCGCCGCCGCAAACGCGTCCGCGAGCGACAGCGCAGGCTGATAGCATTGCGCCAGGCTCTCGATCACGCGCGCCTTGAACTCCGTCTCCGGCGTGCCGTCACGCAGCTGCGACAAGGCGCGCTCGATCTCCGGCCCGCAGGGCTCCCGCGCCAGGGGGATGAGCGGAGCGTTGGCCGGTCGCTCGCGCAACACGATGCGGGTGAGCTCACCGTTCGTGTTGAGAAACGAGGTGTGGTTCGCCTCGGCGAAGTCGTGGTCGTCTCCGGCCACCCAGAACACCGGTACGACCGGCACTCGCACGTCCTTTTCGACTCGTCGCGCGAGGGCGATGGCCGAAAGCGCCTTGTAGATGGTATACAGGGGGCCGGTGAAGAGACCGGGCTGCTGGCCGGTAGTGACCACGAGGACCTCACCCGCCCCGAGCCGATCGCGCGCCGAGCCGGGCAGCGCCGCCGCGACAACGTCCGGTGCCACGCGGCGCGGCGCGAGCTGCCGCGCCGGCACCACGAGCGGTGCGATGGGCATCGTGACGATTCGTGGAATCACTCCGCGCTTTTCCCCCTTCCCCCTTCCCCGGCCGTTTCCCCGACCTCTCCGAACACGTCCGCTTGAAACGCGAGCACTTCAGTGCCGGGTTCCCGCCACGCATCGGGCAGCAGCCCGGCCTTGCGGCACGCGGCCGCCAGGAGTGCCTCGGGTCCCCACCCCTGCTCCGCGGCCACCTGGGGGAGCAGCAGGGCGATCTTCTGCTCGCGGCGCACGATCACGCCGTCCCGCCCCACCACGACGCGCGCCGGCTCGACCGGGATCGGGAGCCGCACCGGCTTCGACAGTACGGAAATCTCCACGGCGATGAGCGCGAGCTCGTCCGGCTCGACCGGGGCGAAGCGCGGATCGTCCTGTGCCGCGGCGATCGCCATCTCCTGGACCACGGGGCCGAGCTCCCGATCCGCCGCGATGTGGCCGATGCAGCCCCGCAAGGCGCCCCGCTCGTACAGCGTGACGAACGCACCGCGCTTCAAGCACGCCCCCGGCACCGCGGGGACCGGCGGCAGAGGCCGGCCGGCGAGATGAGCCGCGAGAGTAGCGCGGGCCATGCCAAACAGAGCCGCCCGATCAGCCGCCGTCAGCTCAAGATCCGCGATGATACGGCTCTCCACGACGGATGGTGTACGCGCGATACAGCTGCTCGTACAGTACCACGCGCGCCAGCTCGTGCGGCAGGGTCAACCGGGAGAAGCTCCAGACGCGCTCCGCCCGGCGAAGCACCGGCTCGGGGAGCGCGTCCGCTCCACCGATCGCGAACGCGACGTCGCGCCCGTCCATTTCCCACCTGGCGGTCCAGTCGGCGAGCTGCGCGGAGGTCCACTCCTCCCCGGAACGGGACAACGCGACGAGGCGCGAGCCCTCCGGTACCCCGTCGAGGACTCGCGCCTCCTCCTTCACTTCCCGCTCCTCGATTCGCGTGTAGCGTCGCAGGCGCTCGAGGTACTCGTCACAGGCCGCCCGGAGCGCCGCGTCCCGCACGCGGCCTACCGCGACGACGCGGAAGCGCATCAGGCATACATCCCACGCAGCCGATGCATCGCCGCCACGCGGCCTACCGCGAGCATGTAGCAGGCGATGCGTGTGCTCACCTTGTGCTTCTCGACGAGACCCATCACTTCATGGAACGAGCGCGTCATGATCGATTCGAGCCGTCGGTTGACCGTCTCCTCGTCCCAGAAGTAGCCGCCGCGGTCCTGCACCCATTCGAAGTAGCTCACGGTGACGCCGCCCGCGTTCGCCAGGATGTCGGGAATCACGAAAATGCCCTTCTTCTCGAGAATCTCGTCCGCCGCGGCGGTCGTCGGACCGTTCGCGCCTTCGCAGATGATCTTTGCTTTGATTTGCGGGGCGTTCTTGCGAGTGATGACGTTTTCCGTGGCAGCAGGCACCAGCACGTCACAGTCCACGGTGAGGACCGCCTCCTTGCTGATCGCCTCGCCCTTCGGGTATCCCGCGATCTGGCGTTGCTCCCGCACCCATTGGAGGAGATCGGGAATATCCAGCCCCTGACGGTTGTGCACGCCGCCGGACTTGTCGGACACCGCGACGATGACGGCGCCGTCCTTGGCCATCAGCTCCGCCGCCACCGACCCGACGTTGCCGAACCCCTGCACCGCCACGCGTGCGCCCTTGAGGCTCATCCCCAGCTTGCCGAGCGCCTCCCGCGTCACGATCATGCACCCCCGCCCGGTCGCCTCCCGGCGCCCGAGAGAGCCGCCCATCTCCACCGGTTTGCCGGTCACGACCGACGTCACCGTGTGCCGGTGATGCATAGAGTACGTATCCATGATCCACGCCATCACGCGCTCGTTGGTATTCACGTCCGGAGCGGGCACGTCCGAGTCGGGGCCGAGCGTCTCGATGATGCTCGCGGTATAGCGGCGGGTGACGCGCTCCAGCTCGGCCATCGACATGGTGGTCGGGTCGCAGACGACACCGCCTTTGGACCCCCCGAACGGGATGTTCACGAGCGCGCACTTCCACGTCATCCAGGCTGCAAGCGCTTTCACTTCCTCGAGTGTGACGTTCAGATCGAACCGGATACCCCCTTTGGCCGGCCCCCGCGACGTGTTGTAGAGCACCCGGTACCCGGTGTACACCTCTACCTCACCGGAATCGCGCAGCACGGGGACAGAGACGATGATCTGCTTTTCGGGGTTGCGGAGGACCTTGTACAGGCCGGGATCGAGGTTCAGCAGCTGCGCGGCGTGGTCGAACCGCTCCATCATCGCCTCGAACGGATTCTCTTCGGCCAGGAAGGTGTCCTTGTCCGGCCTGATCCCGTGGTGGGGTTGGGGAGAAGGACCGGGCGGAGGCGGCTTGATGGCTGGTTCGCTCATGGGGCTCGTGTCGAAGTCAGGTCTCAGGGACGGCCGGCCGGGCGAGCACGTTGTCCACCGCCCGCTCGAGCGCCCGGCCGTTCCTTTCCCAGCGGACGGTGAGCACCGCGACCAACGGCTCGGGCACCGCCCGGGGCCAGCGACTGCGGAGCTTCACGGCGTCCTTTTCGGTGACTACAACATAATCGCCTGCGCGAGCGGCTCGCGCGAGTCGCTCGACATCGGCCGGGACGTACAGGTGATGATCTTGATATGCCACGAGTTGCACGCTCGCACCGGCTGCTCGCAGCTGTGCTCCGAAGCTCGCGGGGTCCGCGATCCCCGCGGCTGCGACGACCGGCCGCCCAGCGAGGGTGTCCATCCGATGGACCGCCCCGGACTGCATCCCCTCCAGGCGGTCAAGCTCCAGCGCTGCGACGCAGATCGGTGCGTGCGGACGTGCCCGGGCGAGCCTGTCCGCTATCGCGCCTGCCGCCGCGGGGGAGCCACTCTTTCGGGTCACGACGATCAGGTCCGCCCGACCCAGAGCGTCCCACCGTTCCCGCCACGGCCCGGCGGGCAGGGGCCACGGCGAGCCCCTGGCGCTTTCCGCGCTCACGACCACGATGTTCAAGTCACGCGCCACGCCCGTCAGTTGATACGCATCGTCGAGTACACAGACCTGGGCGCCCTGGGCCCGCGCCGTGCCCGCGCCCGCCACGCGATCAGGATTGGCCACGACCACCGCGCGAGGCGCGAGGCGCCGATGCACATCGGGCTCGTCCCCACCATACCCGCGGAGTAAGATCGCCGGCGTGCGACCCCGCGCGGCGCAATACTCGGCAATCCAAGCCGCGAGGGGCGTCTTGCCGGTCCCGCCGACGGAGAGGTTGCCGACAGCGATAGCGGGGAGCGGAAGGCGCACCGCCTCGCGTCTACGGGCCGCCCGCACTTTCATCACGGCCCAGTACAGCCCGGCGAGCGGCATGAGCGGTAACCGAGCCACGCGAGCGAGCCCGGAGTCACCCCAGACCCAATGCACCACCTGAGCGAGGCTTCTCACGCTTTCCCTCTCCCTCTTCCTCCCTCCGCCCCGTGCGTCACGCTCCCGAGCTCCCGCTCGGCCAGCGTCATCCCCTGACGAATCGCCTCTTTTCCCTCACCGACCGCGAACGGCGCGCTATACACGATGTCCACCGTCGCGAATGGTCTGGGCACGCAGAACCGGTCCCACGACTCAATCCACCACGCGGACGAGGCACGGGCGCCCGAGGGTACGACGAGGGCGTTGGCGTGTTGCGCGGCGGCCAGCGCGCCCGGCTTCATGCGCTCCGCGGGACCACGCGGGCCATCCGGCGTGAGGGCGACCTCCCCGCCGCTCTTGAGCGCGCGCACCAAACCCAGCAGGCCGACTTCCCCTCCCCGCTTGGACGACCCGCGCACGACCCGGTACCCCCAGCGCTCGGACAACTCGGCCAGGTATCCACCGTCGCGATGCCGGCTGATGAGGAGAGCCATCCCCTCGTCGCGTCGATGGTACAAGAGGGGAAGGATGCGGCTGTGCCAGAGGATGTAAATCACGGGTCGACCGGTGGCCCGAGCCGCCGCCACGTGCTCCCACCCGTGTATCCGGTACCGCCATGTCGCCGCGAGGAGCCGCACGAGCCCCGCCCCAATCGCCGACACCAGAGGTTCGGTGCCCCCCCCGAGCCCTCCCTTCACCCCGCGAGCTCGAGGGCCAGCGCGGCCACTCGCTCCGAGGCGCCGGGCGGCCCGAGCCGCTCGCGCACCAGTGCCAGGCCCTCCCGCTGGCGCTGCGCGGCGGGGTTGTCGCGATCGAGCAAGGGCAGGACGGCGTTTGCGAGCGCCGCGGGGGTCACGGCTCCTTGGAGGAGCTCGGGGCTCACCTCGCGACCCGCGATCAGGTTGACCAGGCCGACGTGGGGAACCTGGAGCATGCGGATCGCTATCGCGAACGACACCGGATTGAGCCGATAGGCGATCACCATGGGTACGTCAGCGAGTGCGGCCTCGAGCGTGGTCGTGCCGGACTTGCACAGCCCGGCATCGGCGGCGGCGAAGACGTCGAGCGGGTCGCCTCCGTGAATGCGGATCTCCCCGGGCGCGGGATACTGGCCATGGGGCGTTCCGGCGACCACGACCTGCACGGTTGGGCGCGCCGCCGCGACGCGGAGCGCGGCGTCGCGAAACGCGGGCCAGAGCCGTTTTACCTCCTGAGCGCGGCTCCCGGGGAAGAGTCCCAGGACCGGTCGTCTGGGATCGAGCCCGAGCCCCCGTCGCGCGTCCGCCCGAGGGGGCGGCGCCGGTCGATCACGGAGGGGGTGTCCGACGAAGGTCGCGGCGACGCCGTGCTCGAGGAAGAATCGCTCTTCAAACGGCAAGATCACGGCGAGGCGGCGGACCGCGGCCAGCTTCCGGACCCGGCCCGGCGCCCACGCCCACATCTGGGGAGCGATGTAATACAGGACGGGAATACCCGCGGCGCGCGCCTCGGCCGCCACGTGCAAATGGTAGCCGGGGTAGTCCACCAGGATTACGAGATCGTATCGTTTGCCGCGGAACGCGTCGCGCACGCGTCCGAGCAGGCGCAGGTGCGCGGGGAGCTTCCACAGGGCTTCGACGAATCCGACGACCGAAAACCGCTCCATCCGGTCCAGCACCGTCGCCCCCGCGGCCTCGAGCCCCGGCCCGCCGAACGCCTCGACAGCTGCCGCCGGGACCCGTCGTTTCAGGGCGGCGACGACGGCGGCGGCGTGCGCATCCCCCGACGGCTCGCCCGCCGACACATAGATGCGCGGCGCGCGGCTCACGGCCGCGCGGTGGCGAGGGGCGAGGCCTGGACGGCGTCGGCGACGCGAAAGGCGAGCGCCAGGGCCTGTGCCCCGGCGGCGCCGGACACGACGACTTCTTCCTCCCCGCGCACGGCGCGCAAGAAGCTCTCCAGCTCGAGCTTGAGCGGCTCCACTTCGGGCGCCTCGAGGCGCACGTGCTCCACGATCGCCTCCAGGGTCGTGGCCCCCAGCGCCTGCCACCCGTCCTTCAGCCTGAAGAAGTCGCCGCAGCCCTGCGCGAGGTCGAGCGAGCAGTATCCCGTGGGCTGGAAGATGCGGAGCTTGCGCATCCGCTCGCGCGAGACGCGGCTCGCGGTGACGTTCGCGATCGCGCCGTTGGCGAACTCGATGCGCGCGTTCGCGATGTCCACGTGGGGCGTGAGGAGCGCGACACCGGTCGCCCGCACGTCCGCCACCGGCGCCTGCACCAGCTCGAGCACGAGATCGAGGTCGTGGATCATGAGGTCGAGAATGACGGCGACGTCTGTGCCGCGCGGCTGGAACGGCGCCAGCCGGTCGATCTGGAGGAACCGCGGCTCGGCCAGGTACGGCCCGGCGGCGCGGACGGCCCGATTGAAGCGCTCCACGTGACCGACCTGAAGCACCACGCCCTGCGCGGCCGCCTGACGCACCAGCTCGTCCGCACCCTCGAGCGTGTCCGCGAGCGGCTTCTCCATCAAGAGCGCAATGCCGCGCTGGAGGATCGCCAGGCCTACCTCCGAGTGCACCGGCGTCGGCACCGCGACGGTCACCGCATCCACGCCTTGGAGCAGCGCGTCGAGCGCCGGGTGCGCCGTAGTGTCGAGCTGTTTCGCTACCGCGGCCGCGCGCGCGGGGTTCTTGTCATAGATCCCGGCGAACGCGACGCCCGGCATACGCCGCAGGAGTCGCGCGTGATGAAAGCCGAGGGACCCGGTGCCGACCACGCCCACGCGCAAGGCCTCGCCGCTTCGCGCGCTCACACCATCACTCCCCGCTGCGACCCCTCGATGAACCTGAGGAAATTCTCTACCTCCGGAATCTGGGGCAGCTCGGCACGCGCCTTGGCGATACCCTGACCCACGGTCATGTCGGAGTTGAACAGCAGGCGGTATGCGCGCTTCAACGCGAGCTTGACCTCGGGGGAAAAGCCGGCGCGCTGCAGCCCGACCGAGTTCAGCCCATAGAGATGGACCGGGTTGCCGACGGCTTTGGTGTAGGGCGGCACATCCTGGTTCACGCGGGAGCCGCCACCCACGAAGGAAAACGTGCCGATCCGCACGAATTGATGGATCGGCACGAGCCCCGAGATGATGGCGCGGTCTTCGATGGTTACGTGGCCAGCCATCTGGACCGCGTTCGCCACGATTACGTCGTTCCCGATGACGCAGTCGTGGGCCAGATGGACGTACGACATCAGGAAACAGCGTTGGCCAACGGACGTCTTGCCCGTCGCGGCGGTCCCGCGATTGATCGTGCAGTACTCCCGGATGACGGTCGAGTCACCCACCTCGACCCACGTGTCCTCGCCCTTGTATTTCAGGTCCTGCGGATCGTTGCCGAGTACGCTTCCGTAGCCGACCTTCACGCCGGTGCCGAGCTTGACGTTACGCTCGAGCACGGCGTGGGCGGCGATCTGGCAGCGCTCGCTCACGGTGACGTGGGGACCGATGATCGCGTACGGACCGACGGTGACGTCCCCGGCGAGATGCGCCGTCGGGTCGACCAGCGCGGTCCGATGGATCACCGATCGACCACCGAGGCCATCATCTCGGCCTCCGCCACCACCTGCCCGTCGACGTACCCCACGCCCTTCATCTTGCAGGTCTTGCCCCGGAACTGGAGCATGTCGAGCTCGAACCGGATCTGGTCGCCGGGCACCACCGGCCGGCGGAATTTCACGTTATCGAGCGACATGAAGTAGACCACCTTGTCCTCGACGTTTTGCCCCTCGAAGTAGCCCATGAGCAGCATACCGCCGACCTGGGCCATGGCTTCGATGATCAGTACCCCGGGCATGATCGGATGCCCGGGGAAGTGCCCCTGAAAGAACGGCTCGTTGATGGTGACGTTCTTGATGCCCACGATGCGCTGCTGCCCCTCCACCTCGATGATTCGATCCACGAGGAGGAAGGGATAGCGGTGCGGCAGCACGTCCATGATGCGGCCGATATCCATCTTGGGCGGCCCGGTTCGACGCGCCGCACGCGCCATCGCGCGCGCCAACGCGATGTTCCCCCCGTGGCTCGGCCGCGTGGCGATGATATGGGCGCGCACACGCCCGCCCGTGAGCGCCAGGTCTCCCAAGATGTCGGCCGCCTTGTGGCGCACGAACTCGTCAGGCCACCGCAGCTGGCCGCCGTTCGCAAGCCCCCGTTCGTCCAGGACGATCGCGTTCGCGCTTGACGCGCCCTTGATGAGGCCCTTCGCCTGGAGCGCGGCCACTTCGCCCGTGAACCCGAAGGTCCGCGCCGGCGCCAACTCGCGCGCGAACCCCTGCGGGGTGACGGTGAAGCTCCCCGCCTGGCGACCGATCAGCGGGTGTGGCCACTCGATGGTGACCGTCAGGCGCAGCTCCTTGTCGGGCGCCACGACGTAGCTCGAATCGCCCTCGCTCACGGTGAATGGCGCCGGCACCGTGAGGACCAGGGGTTCGCCGCCGGTCTCGGTGGGGCCGGCGCGCTCGAGCGCCTCGAAGTACGGTTGGAAGCTGCCGTCCAGAATCGGCGGCTCCGGGCCCGACACCTCGACGGTCAGGTCGTCGATCTCGTGAGCCGCGACCGCGGCGAGCAGGTGCTCGACCGTATGGATGGTATTCTTGCCCTTGCCGATGGCCGTGCGGCGCTCGACGGCCTCGACTTCCGAGAGGAGCGCCGGCACCTCGGGTTTCCCCGCGAGATCGACGCGCCGAAACAGGATCCCCTGCCCGGCGGGCGCCGGCAGGAACGCCACCTCGGTGCGGGCCCCGGTGTGCAGTCCCGTACCCGAGAGGCTGGTCTTTTTCTGGATCCCGCGCCTACCGCCCTGTGTCATCGGTCTTCCGTACGAGCGCCTCCAGATCGTCCACGATCTGCGCGAGCCGGTACAGGGCGCCCTGGGCACGCAGGAACTCGCGGTGCTGGCGCGCTGGATAACCTGACACGGTCGCCCCGGGATCGATGTCGCCGATCACGCCTCCCTGCACGGTCACACGAGCGCCCTTTCCGACCGTGACGTGGTCGGCCAGCCCGGCCTGCCCGGCGAGGAAGACGTCGTCCTCCACGTGCGTGCTCCCCGCGATCCCCGCCTGGCCCGCGATCAGGCAACGCGCCCCGATCCGGCAGTTGTGCCCGACCTGCACCAGGTTGTCGATCTTCGTCCCTGGTCCGATCACCGTATCGTCTACGCTGCCGCGGTCGATGGTCGTATTGGCCCCGATTTCCACGTCGTCGCCGATGATGCAGCGACCTACCTGCGGGATCTTGCGCGGCAACTCACCGCCCTTGCCCGGCACGTAGCCGAATCCGTCCGCGCCGAGGCGAACGCCCGCGTGCAGAATCACTCGGCTCCCGACGATCGTGCCGCTGTAGCAGACGACGTGTGGGTATAGCTGCACGTCGTCGCCAAGCACCACGCCGTCGCCCAGGACCGCCGCCGCGCCGATGCGGACGTTCCGACCGAGTCGCACGCCCTGGCCGAGCACGGCGTAGGGACCGATCGCCACCGGGTCCTGCCACGTCGCGCCCGCGCCGATCACCGCTGTGCGGTGCACCCCGGGCACCCACGCCGGCTCGGGGTAGAGCACGGGAATGACGGAGAGCAGCGCCACATGCGGGTCGCGCACCACCACGCGACACGCCGGACCTGGCGTGCCCTCCGGAACGAGGTCCGGCTTACAAAGCACGATGGCCGCGCTAGACCGTTGAAAATACTGGAGATAGCGTCGCGCTGCAAGAAATGACAGATCGTCCGGGCCCGCGCGGTCGAGCGGCGCCACACCCGAGACCGTTACGTCTCCCGGCCCCGCGAGCTGGCCGTTGGTCAGCGCCGCGATCTCGCGGGCACTGATCCGCCGTCCGGAGCCCGCAGCATCGGTGCCGCCGCCCGCCCCTCCACCACCCCTGCCCCCGCTCTCGCCCTCCGTCGCCGGCCGGCCGCGCACGGGCTCTGGGTGCCCTATTTGGACTGCTTCAGCCGCTCGATCACCTTCGCGGTGATGTCGAGACTCGGGTCGGCGAACAGAATGCTGTTGTTCGGCGCATCCAGATCGAAGATGAACGAATAGTTGCCCTCTGCCCGGATCCCCTGGACCACGCCGAAGATGCGCGCCTGGATCGGCTGAAACAGCTCCTGTTGGCGCTGTTGGAAGCGGCTCTCCAGATCGTTCTGCTTCTGCTGGAGCCGTTGCTGGGTCGTCTGCAGCTCCCGCTGCTTGGCCTGCTTGGCAGTCGAGGACAGAGCGATGGATTGCTGATCGAACGCCTTCATGGCCGAGTCCCACTGCTGTTGCATGCGCTGCAGGGTGTCTTGGATCGCCTTGCGCTCCTTCCCCAGCGCCGAATCCGCCGCGGCGTAACCCGGCGTTTGCTCGAGGATCGTCTGCGACTTGATGTAGCCGACCTTGAGCGCGCTCTGCGCCTGCGCCCGGCTCACGGTCGCCGCGCCGACGACGAGCAGCCACACCCCTGCGGTTACCACGCGCCTCATAACGGTCTCCAAAGAAAAAAACTTCGGTACAGGTGCCCGACGAGCCGGGCGTGCTGATCAGAAGAAGTTGCCCAGCTTGAAGTGCAGCTTGAAGCCCGGCGCCGGCCGGCCGAACGTGTCGGTGCGGTCGAAGCCGTACGCCCAATCGATGCCGATCGGACCCAGCGGCGAGATGATGCTGACGCCCACTCCGGCGCCGCGGAACAAGCGGGTCGGGTTGAACTCGCCGGCCTTGGCCCACACGTTGCCCGCGTCGACGAAGGCCGAGAGGTAGAACATCTGCGAGATGCGCGCCCCGAGCTCGCCGGTGGTCGCGAAGTACGCCTTGCCGAACGAGCTCGCGCTCGCCTGTCCATTGGTCGCGGTGGGATCGTACCCGCGTGGCGTGATCGAGAACTCGTCGTAGCCGCGGAGCGGGATGCCGTACTGCACGCCCCCCATGGTGAAGAGCTGATCGAAGAACGGCGAGTTGCCGAACACGATTCCCGATCGCGACGACAGCCCCATCACGAACTTGATGGGCGACGTGCTGGCGGCCCCGCCGAGCTGTCCCAGCGGGGCGTACCACCGGCCCTCGAGGTCGAGTCGCTGGAAGTTCCCCGAGCCGCCGAGCGGGCCGCCGGACTGCGAGATGCCGATCGAGTGCATGGTCCCGGCCGTGGGGAACGGGAGGTCGATCCGCGTGTCGCGCAGCAGGGAGACCCCGATGGTGGAGCGAATGCAGTTGTTGCAGCTCAGCGATGCCAGGCCCGTCGTGGCGCCGGTGAACGTCTGGTCGTCGATCGCATACGAGAAGAAGACGCGAGTATAGCGGTCGTTGAACACCGGGAAGCCAAGCTGAATGCTGGCGCCCTCGCGCTTCAGCGTGCCGAGGTCCGCGATGGTGTAGCGAAGGCGGGTGTTATGAACGTCCACCGTGCCTGAGATGCGGGAGTCCTTGATCGCGGGGTCCGTGTAGCTCAGCTGAAAATCGCTGATGTTCTGGCCGAACTGCCACTGGAAGTGACCCTTCTTGCCCTTCCCGAAGAGGTTCGGCTCGTCGAGACCGAGGAAGCCACCCACGCCGGTGCCCTGGCCCACCGACGCGCCGAAATTGATGTTGCCGGTGTGCTTCTCGGTCACGCGGAAGATGACGTCGATGTCTCCCTGGTCGTTGGCGGGCCGGGTATCGGGGAATGGCAATGGTTGCTGGAAGAAGCCGAGGTTCGAGATGTTCTGATACGACCGGATGAGTGCGTCCTGCCGGAACACGTCGCCGGGGAGCAGCACGATCGCCTCGCGGATCACGCGCTCGTGGGTGATGTCGTTGCCAGCGATCTCGATCTTGTTCACGATGGCCGGCTGCCCCTCGTTGATCGCCCAGCGGAGGTCGACGACGGGCTTGCCGTCGGTGCCGGTGCGCCGGATCACCTGCGGCTGGATGTTGGCGTAGATGTAGCCGTTGTTCCGGTAGAGCGTGTAGAGGTCGTTGACCGCGTTGTCCCAGCGCTCTTGACTGAAGTAGATGGGGCCCTGGTCCGTGCCGCCGAGGCCGAGGAATCCGGTGCGGTCGCCGCCCTTAAAGGGGAACAGCTGCTGTAGCTCCTCGGTCGAGAAGCGCCGGTTCCCGACGATCTCGAACGCCCCGACGCGATAGGGCTCGCCTTCGCTCACGCGAACGAGCAGCGTGGCCTTCCCCGTCGTATCGTTCACGATGAGCGAGTCGCCCAGGACCTGGAAGTCGACGTACCCCTTGTCGCCGTAGAACTTGGGAAGCCGCTCCTGCACGTCGGTCCGTAGCTTCTCGTCGTCGTACTCCCCGGAGCGGAACCACCAGAACCCTTCCGGGCGCGTCTTCATCCGACCCACGAGCTGGTCCATGGGGAAGTGCGTGTTTCCGTGCACCCGCACCTGCGCCACGGCGACGCGTCGGCCCTCGTCCACATCGAAGATCACCCGGACCCGAGAGGAGTCGTTCTCGTAGATCGGGACGACCTTGACCTGAGCCAGGTAGTAACCGTCGGCGCGATACAGCGAGTCGATGCGACCGCGCGCGCGTGTGACCGCGGCGGGGTCGAGCGGGCGCCCCTCGGCGAGCTGGGCCTTGTCGCGAACGCTCCCTTCAGACACGCGATTCACGCCTCGTACCGCCCACTTCACGAGGATAGGGCGCTCGTGCACCTGGACGATCAGCAGCTGGCGACCGCGGGCGGTGTCTTGCGTCACCCGTACGTCGTCGTACTGGCCGCTCGCGTACAGCGCCTGGATCGCGCGCTGCACGTCGCGGTACCCAAGCACCTTGCCGGGGACGAGCCCGCTCTGATCGAGGACCTGCTTGCGGTCAATGCGGCGAAGCCCGCGCACGACGATCGAGTCGGGCGCGGTGGCGGCGGGCGCGGGCTCACCCCCGCCCTGCGCGCGCGCGGCGCGCGGGAGGAGCACGGTGGAACTCAGCAGGATGGCAGCGGAAAGCCGGCGGATCACGCCTTCGAGCCGGAGAGCGCGCGGAACGCCAACCGTTCCTTGTCCGGGGCCACGTCGACTTCGACCTCGTCGCCCCGCGCGAACTCGCCGACCAGGATCTTCTCCGAGAGCGGATCCTCGACGTACTTCTGTATCGCGCGCTTCAGCGGGCGCGCGCCGAAGTGCTCATCGTAGCCGCGGTCCACGAGGAAATCCGAGGCCGCCGGCGTCAACCGGAGCGTGAGCTCCTCTTCGCCCAACCGGCGCTGCACTTCCTTGAGCAGGATCGTCACGATCGCGGCGATGTGCTCACGGGTGAGCGGGTGGAACACGATGACGTCGTCCAGCCGGTTCAGGAACTCGGGGTTGAAGGTCTTGTTGATTTCTTCCTTGACCTTCTCGGCCATCTTGTCGAAGGTCGCCCGCGCATCGGGCTGCGAGAAGCCGAGCGCCTTCCCCTTCACCATGTCGCGGGCGCCGACGTTCGAGGTCATGATCACGACGGTGTTCTTGAAGTCGATCACCCGTCCGTAATTGTCCGTGAGGTGCCCCTCGTCCAACACCTGCAGCAGGATGTTGAAGACGTCCGGATGGGCCTTCTCGATCTCGTCGAGCAGCACCACCGAGTAGGGTTTCCGCCGCACCGACTTGGTGAGCGTCCCAGAGTCTTCGTACCCCACATAGCCGGGCGGCGCGCCGATCAGCCGGCTCACGGAGAACTTCTCCATGTACTCGGACATGTCGACCCGGATCAACGCGTTGGCGTCAGCAAAGAGGAACCGGGCCAGCGCGCGGGCCAGCTCCGTCTTCCCGACCCCGGTGGGCCCGGAAAAGATGAAGGACCCGATCGGGCGCTTGGGATCCTTCAAGCCCGCCCGGCTGCGTCGGATGGCGCGCGAGATCACCGCGATCGCTTCGTCCTGACCGACGACGGTCTGGTGCATCTCGTCTTCCATGCGCAGCAGCCGCGCGGTCTCGGCTTCCTGCAGCCGCGTGACGGGAATGCCGGTCCAGCGCGACACGATGAAGGCGACGCCCTCTTCGTTGATGGTGGGTCGGTGCGTCTGGCGTTCCTTCTCCCACGCCTCCTGCTTGCGGCGGATCTCCGCCTGGAGCTCGCGCTCCTGGTCCCGGAGGGCGGCCGCCCGCTCGAAGTTCTGGTCGCGGACCGCGTTCTCTTTGTCGCCGTTGATGTGCTCGAGCTTCCCCTTCAAGGCGGCGACCTCGGGGGGCGGGACCTGCGTCGCCAGGCGCGCCCGCGCGCCCGCTTCGTCGATCACGTCGATCGCCTTGTCCGGCAGGAAGCGGTCCGTGATGTAGCGCTCCGAAAGCTTGGCCGCGGCGTCGAGCGTCTCGTCCGGGATGATCACCCGGTGATGCTCCTCGTACCGCTTCCGCAGGCCCTTCAGAATCTCGATCGTCTCGCCCACGGTGGGGGGATCCACGATCACCGTCTGGAAGCGACGTTCCAGTGCGCCGTCCTTCTCGATGTACTTCCGGTACTCGTTGAGCGTCGACGCGCCCACGCACTGCAGTTCGCCCCGCGCCAGGGCCGGCTTCAGCATGTTGGAGGCGTCCACCGCGCCCTCGGCCGCGCCCGCGCCGACGAGCGTGTGCAGCTCATCGATGAAGAGAATGATGTTCCGGTTCTGCGCGATCTCATTGATGATCGCCTTGAGGCGCTCCTCGAACTGACCGCGATATTTGGTCCCCGCGATCACCGCGGCCATGTCGAGCGATAGCACGCGATGATCCTTCAGGACGTCGGGGCACTGCCCGCTCGCGATGAGCTGCGCCAGCCCTTCGACAATCGCCGTCTTGCCCACGCCCGGCTCCCCGATGAGCACCGGGTTGTTCTTCTTGCGCCGGGACAGGATCTCCATCACGCGTTCGATCTCCTTCTGCCGTCCGATCGTGGGATCGAGCTGGCCTTCCGCGGCGAGCTGCGTCAGATCACGGCAGAAGTGGTCGAGCGCGGGGGTCTTGGATTTCTTTTCACTCTTGGGGCTTGCGGGCTGCGCCCCGGTGCCGGACGGTGCCGGCCCACCCGACGGCATCTCGCTGCCGAGCAGCCGGAGGGTCTCGGCCCGTGCCTGCTCGAGGTTCACGCCCGCGTCGGTCAGGACCTGTGCGGCGATACCCTTCTCTTCGCGCAGCAGTCCGAGCAGAAGGTGCTCAGTGCCGACGTAGGAGTGGTTGAGCTCGCGGGCCTCGCTCATCGCGAGCTCGAGCACCTTCTTCGCGCGGGAGGTGTACGGTAGGTCGGGCCCGGCCGCCGCCGCCGCTTTGCCCTTCTTGACCGTCTCCTCGATTTTCTGTTGGATTTCTTCGAGGTCGACGTTGAGGTTGGTCAGGACGGCCGCCGCGACGCCTTCGCCTTCGCGAATCAACCCCAGCAGGATGTGCTCGGTCCCGACGTACTCGTGGTGCAGCCGCGCGGCTTCCTCCCGCGCCATCTGCAGGACCTTGCGGACGCGATCCGTGAAGTTGTAGCCGTTCATCTCCCCCCCGTACTCCCCAGCATCACGCCACCTCAGCGTCGAGCACGCGGCGAACGTAGGTCGCCCGGACCGTCGGCAAGTCGGGATCGCCGGTTTGCCGGCCGTCCAGCGCCGCCAGGTGCGCGGGCTGAGTGAAAATCATCAGCTTGTTGAGTGTGTATACACTCAAGCCCGGGATCAGATTCAGCCCGACACCCAACCGCACGCCACTCAACAGGTTCATCGTCTCTTCGAACGTCAACTTGCGCGCATACTTGAGCAGCCCGTACGCCCGCCACGTCTTGTCCGCCACTTCGTCGGGAGCCGTCCGGAGCAGCACCTCGCGCGCCTGCTCCTCATATTCAATCACCTGGCGGACAATCTTCCCGAGGTGGTCGAGCAGCTCGTCCTCGGACTTCCCGAGGGTCGTCTGGTTCGACAACTGAAAGAAGTTGCCGACGATCTCGCTCCCCTCCCCGTACAGACCCCGATGGGTCAGTCCGACCTGAGCGAGCCCCTGCAACACCTTGCCCACTTCCTTTGTCAAAACAAGGCCCGGCAAGTGGATAAGCACACTCGCGCGAAGGCCTGTCCCGGCATTCGTCGGGCAGGACGTAAGATAGCCAAATTCCGGGTGAAACGCGAAGGGCAAAAGCTGCCCGAGGTCGGCATCGAGCGCTTCCAAATCGGCGTAGGCGTCTTCCAGGGCGAATCCCGAGCGCATTCCGTGTAATCGCAAGTGGTCTTCCTCGTTCACCATCACGCCCACGGCCCCCTGGACCATCAGGGCGGCGCCCGGCCGGGGCCGGACGTCCCGGTCGAGTGCCGCGAGCTCTTTGGAGACGAGATGCCGCTCGTGCAACAGCTGCCGGTCGGCGCGCTCGAGCTCGTCCAGCCGGATGGTCACGGCCCCGCGCAGCAGATCGCTCGCAGCGCCCGCTTCCTCCACGCGCGTGAGAACTGCCGTTCGGTCGGTGTCCTTCGCGCGCTGGCTGAACACGTGGCCCTCGAGGTTGCGGGCGAGACGGATACGCGTCGAGAGCACGATGCTGCCCTTCGGCCCCGAGGCGTCCAGCCAGCCGATGCCGCCGTCCGGGAGCAGGGAGAGGTCGATCATTCGAGCACGCGGATCCGGTCGCGCAGCTCGGCGGCCAGCTCGAAGTTCTCGTTCTCGACCGCGCGCCTGAGCTGCTCCTTGAGATCGAGCAGTCGGAGGCGCGGGTCGTCGGAGCCGTTCGCGCCGGGCGCGACATACCGCTCGCCGACGTGCTGGCTTGAGCCGTGGAGCCGGCGAAGCAGATCGCGGAGGTGGGGCCCAAACGATTCGTAACACTGCGCGCACCCAAGGCGCCCCGACTCCCGAAAATCTTTGAGTGTGCTTCCGCACGCCGAGCAGCGGAGCCCGTCGGCGGGCGTGGGGAGAACGTTGGCGCCCTTCCCGATCATCCCCTGGAGGAAACCACCGAGCGGTGTCTTCAGCACGGCCGCGCCGGTTTCGACTCCTTTCTGCTGGGCACACTGCTCGCACAGATGGAGCGTCACTTTCGTGTCGTGCTCCACCTGGGTCAGGTTGATGACCGCGTCGCGCTCTTTGCAGTTGTCACACAGCATCAGGGTATCGCACCCACCGAGCCGACCGCCGCCAGGAGGCCGTCCTCGAGCATGAGGATCCGATCCGCCCGGCCCGCGAGCTGCCGGTTGTGAGTCACCACAACGACCGCCGTCTCGTACTCCCGCGCCAGGCGGAAGAACACCTCGTGCAGCCGGTCCGCGTTCGCGTGGTCCAGGTTGCCCGACGGCTCGTCGGCGAGCACCAGACTCGGGTCGTGCACGAGCGCACGCGCGACGGCGCAGCGCTGCTGCTCTCCGCCGGACAGCTCCGCCGGCCGATGCGTCATCCGGCCGGCAAGCCCCACGAGCGACAGCACTTCTTCCGCCCGGGACCGCGCGGCGCGGTCGCGCATCCCGCCGATCAAGAGCGGCATCATCACGTTCTCGAGTGCGGAGAATTCCCGCAAGAGATGATGGAACTGAAACACGAACCCGAGCTTTCGATTCCGAAGCTCGGAGAGGGACCCGGTGTCGAGATCGGCGTAGCGCGAGCCGTCGAGCCACACGTCCCCGCCGGTCGGACGATCCAGCGCCCCAAGCAGGTGGAGCAGCGTGCTCTTCCCCGCCCCCGACGCGCCCACGATGGCCACGAACTCGCCACGGTGCACTTCGAGCTCGACCGCGCGCAGGACCTCGAGCGGCTGGCCGTCACCGCCCGCGAACACCTTGCGGAGGCCGCGCCCTTCGAGCAGCGCCGTCATTCGTACCTGATCGCGGTCACGGGATCGAGCCGCGACGCCTGGAGCGAAGGGTACAGGGGCGCGAGCGTGGCGACCACGAGGCTCGCTAAGATCACCAGCAGCACATCCGACGGCTGGGGATGCACGGGCAGGTGGTCGATGAAGTAGATCGACGGGTCGATGGGGATCAGGTGACCGTGGTTCACCCGCTCGCCCAGGAGCAGTCCCAGGGCAACCCCGAGGACCGTTCCCGTGAGCCCGACGAGGATCCCCTGCGCCAGGAAGATACGCCGAATCGCCCCCTGCTTGAGGCCCATGGCGAGGAGGATGCCGATCTCGCGCGTCTTGTCGCGCACCACCATGGTGAGCGTGCCGACGACGTTGAACGCCGCCACCACGCAGATCAGGAACACCACGAACGCCATCGCGAGCTTCTCGAGCTTGAGCGCGGAGAAGAGCGAGGCGTTCTGCGACTGCCAGTCGAGCGCCCGGTACGGATAGCCGAGGCGCGTCTCGAGCGCGGCGCCGAACGGCTGGGCCTGCCACGGATCGGCGAGCCGCACCTCGATGCCCGTCACCGCCGTGTCGAGCCCCGCGAAGCGCTGCGCCGCGCGCCGGTCGAGCGCCACGTAGCTGTTGTCGTACTCGTACATCCCGGTGTCGAAGATCCCGGTCACCTGGTAGCGATGGAACTTGGGCACGTAGGCGCCGAGGCTGGGGTTGAACTTCGCGCCGGCGGGCGCGACGAGGGTGACCACGTCGCCCGGGAAGGCCGAGAGCTTCGAGGCGAGGCGCGTGCCGAGCGCGATGCCGCCCTCCACGTCCGGTCGCGTCGCCTTGAAAGTAAGGTCTCCCTTGGTGAAATGCCGGGCGAAGCTCGTCACCGCCTTGTGAGCGGTGTCAGGCTCGACGCCGTAGACCACGACCCCCTCGGCGTAGTCGTGCCCCGCGGAGATCAGGCCCTGGCTCAGGACGAAGGGGGCCGCCGCCTCGACGCCGCCGGCCCGGCGCACTTCACCCAGCACCCTGTGCCAGTCGTCGAGCCGCAGACCCTCGCCGTACGTCAGGACGCGCAGGTGGGGATTGGCGACGAGGATCTTGTCCCGCAGGTCCGCCTGAAGGCCGTTCATCACGCCGAGCACTACGACGAGCGCCATCACGCCAACCGTCACGCCGCCGACCGCGATCACCGTGATCAACGACAGCAGCCGTGACGAGCGACGGCTGCGGAGATAGCGCAGGGCGACGTGCGTCTCGAGGCGTGACGGCCAGTTGGCCCGCAGGAACACCACGACACCGGCGGCCACGACCAGCGCGAACGCGACGAGAAGCCCCTGGGCGATGGTCATTCGGGTCGCAGCATGGGGAAGAGAATCACGTCCCGGATGTGGGGTTGGTCGGCGAGGATCATCAGCAGCCGGTCGAGGCCGAGCCCCACGCCACCCGCGGGCGGCATGCCGTACTCGAGCGCTCGGATGTAATCCTCGTCGAGCTGTTGCGCTTCGGCGTCCCCCGCCGCGCGGAGCTTCCCCTGCTGCTCGAAGCGCCGCCGTTGCTCCTCGGGGTCGTTGAGCTCGCTGAAGGCGTTGGCGATCTCCCGCTTCTGAATGAACAGTTCCCAGCGCTCGACTCGCGTGGGATCGCCCCGCTTGAGCTTGGCGAGCGGTGAGAGGGCCACCGGATAGTCGAGCACGAACGTGGGCTGGACGAGCGTGGGCTCGGCGAAGCTCTTGAACACCTCGTCCACCAGCTTCCCGCCCGACAGCCGGTCAACATCGGTGACGTCCTTGCGCTTGAGGACTCCGCGGAGCTCCGCCTCGCTCGCCCGCGCGAGATCGACGCCCGCCGTCTCGCGCACCAAAGCGTAGAAATCCTTCCGCGCGAACGGACGCTTGAAATCGAGCGTTGCCCCGTGGCGCTCGAGCGTCGTCGTGCCGAACAGCTCGCTCACCATCCCGGCGACCATCTCCTCGGTAATGGAGAGCATCACCTCGTAATCCGCGTAGGCCTCGTACCACTCGACCATCGTGAACTCGGGGTTGTGAAAGCGATCCAACCCCTCGTTCCGGAAGTCGTGCCCGATCTCGTACACCTTCTCGAGACCGCCGACGATGCAGCGCTTCAGATACAGCTCGTCGGCGATGCGGAGGTAGAACGTCGCATCGAGCGCGTCGTGATGGGTCGTGAACGGTCGCGCCGACGCACCGCCGTATATCGGCTGGAGCACCGGGGTCTCGACCTCGAGGTAGCCGCGCGCGTCGAGGAACTTCCGCATGAACGCCACCGCGCGACTGCGCACCCGGAACACCTCCCGCGCCGCCGGCCGCACCGCCAGGTCGGCGTAGCGCTGCCGCGCCCTGAGCTCCGGGTCCGACAGCTCTCCGTGCTTCTTCCCTTCGGCGTCTTCCTTGCCCAGGGGCAATGGGCGCAGCGATTTGGTGAGCAAGGTCAGGCGCTTCACGCGCAGCGTGACCTCGCCGGTCTTGGTGCGGAACAGCGCGCCCTCCACGCCGATGACATCGCCCAGATCGAGCAGCTTGACGACCTCGTACTGGTCCGCACCCAGGTCGTCCACCTTGAAGTAGAGCTGGATCTTCCCGGACCGGTCCTCGAGATGTCCGAAAGTGGTCTTGCCCATGGGACGGAGCAGGATGAGCCGTCCCGCCAGCCGGTGGACGGTGGCGTCCCCATCGCGGAAGCCCTCGAGCGCCGGCGCGATCGCGCCCGACCGATCGAACCGGTAAGCGAACGGGACCACGCCGCGCTTGGTGAGCTCGGCGAGCTTCTCGCGCCGGGCGGCCTCTACAAAGCTGGTCACGCCGCTTTGCTCCCGAACCGCTTCAAGTACGCTTCGATGAACGGGTCCAAGTCGCCGTCCATCACTTTCTGCACGTCTCCCACCTTAAGCTCCGTGCGATGGTCGTTGACCATCGTGTACGGTTGGAACACGTACGAGCGAATCTGGTTGCCCCAGGAAATGTCCGTCTTCTGCTTGTCCACTTCCGCCTTCTTGGCCTCGCGCTCCTCCACGGCCCGCTCGTACAGCCGGGCCTTGAGCATCTTGAGCGCGGTGGCCTTGTTCTTGAATTGGCTGCGCTCGTTCTGACACTGCACCACGATCCCGGTCGGCAGGTGGGTAATCCGCACCGCCGAGGAGGTCTTGTTGACGTGCTGCCCCCCCTTCCCCGAGGCGCGGTACACATCGATGCGCAGGTCGTCGTCCTTGACCTCGATTTCGATGTCTTCGTCCACCACCGGATAGACGAAGACGGACGCGAACGAGGTGTGGCGGCGCGATTGCGCGTCGAACGGCGAGATGCGCACCAGCCGGTGCACGCCCTTCTCCGCCTTGAGCAGGCCATAGGCGTAGCGCCCGCTGATCTGGAGATCGACCGACTTGATGCCGGCCTCTTCTCCCGCGAGGAGGTCGAGCAGCTCGACCGTGAAGCCGTGCCGCTCCGCCCACCGGGTGTACATCCGCATCAGCATTTCAGCCCAATCCTGGGACTCCGTGCCACCCGCCCCAGGATGGATGGTCAGCAGGGCGTCGCGGGCATCGTCGGGACCGCGGAGCATGTTCTGCAGCTCGAGCGCTTCGAGCTGGCCGGCGATGGCATCCCCTTCCTGCTCGAGCGACCGGCCCTTGAGCACTTCGGCGACAAGGCGCCCGTGCTCCTCGTCCGATTCCCCCTGCCCCAGCTCGACCAGCGCCCGCGCGTCTTCGAGCCGCTTCTTCACCGCCTGGTAGGGCTCGAGCCAGCGCTTCAGCTCCTTGATCTCCTGCACCGCGCGAGCGGCCTTCTCCTGGTCGGCCCACACGCTGCCGTCCGACATGGCGTGCTCGAGCTCCCCGAGCCGCTTGGTCTTCCCGGTTACGTCAAAGGAAGCTCCCGAGCTCGGTGAGACGGGCGTCGAATTCGGCAAATCGATCGGATAGCGCCACAGTGATGCTCACTCGCCTGTCGCGTGTGTCACTTAGAAAACTAATGAGGCCCGCCCTGCGGGCCTAAAAGACCTTGTTGCCGCCGGCCAAGATCTCGTTCAGCGCCTCCGCCCAAAACGACGTGGTCTTCGCGAGATCGGCCCCCACCTGCTCGACGTACTCCTGCCAGCTCTTCTCGATCTCGTCCCTGAAGAGCTGTGGCAACGTGCCGTCGCGCAACCCTTGCTGGCGCTTCTCCGGGTGGTACACGACCAGGTCGGAGACGAGCGCCCGCGCCAGGCGTCGCGCCTTCTGCTTCGGGTCCTGGACCATGAACGGATTGACCGGCCGGAGCGGCCCGGTCATGCGCTGGCCGGGCGCAGCGCCGCCGGTCGCGGGCGGTCCGGCTTGCGGAGCCGCCGGAGCGGGCGCGGGC
>CAYXIK010000028.1:0-34512 GCA_964465315.1 uncultured Gemmatimonadaceae bacterium
CGGTGAAGCTGCCGTCGTCCTTCGTGAGGCCGCCCAGGCCCATGGACGGAATCGCCACCTCGACCTGCCCCAGCGGCTGGCCTCCGTCGCCCGCCACCTTGCCGGTGATGGTCACCGGTTCCTGCGCCAGCACGCGAGAGGCCAGGGACAGCCAGAGCCCCGCCGCCGCGCACACGTTTCGAACGTACAAGTGCATGATTGGTCCTCCTGGAATGAGGGACGGACGGACTGCCACTCTCCCGCACGGTAGGGAAAGGTTCCAGGAGGCGCTACGGATTTGCGACGAGCCGCCGCGCCCTCACGACGACCGCGGTCCCGAGCGCGACGAAGCGGCGGCCAAAAAACCAGAACCCGGAGCCTACGCCCCGGGTTCGGTCGGTCGGGGAGAGCGGCCGTCCCACTCCGCCCGCGACCAGAGCATCACGCTCCGTCGGAGCGCGCCACCAGCCTACTCGAGAACGAGATCGGGGCCAAGCGTAGGGCGACGAGTGGACGGCCCCACGCGCCAAGACGCCCGCGGCGTGCGATGGGGCGCCGGCTCAGAACGTACGGCCGAGGCGGGCCTCGAGGTTGTCGCGATAGCCGCGCGAGAGCTTGAGCGTGGTGCCGTTGTGGAGGACCACGACGTACTCGCCACGGAAGAACGGCTGCAGTTCCTTGACCTTTTCGAGATTGACGATGGTCGAGCGGTGGATCCGCACGAAGCGCGCGCTATCGAGTTGTCCCTCGAGGTTCTTCATGGTCTCGCGGAGCAGGTGCCACGTCTTCCCCACGTGAATCCGCACGTAATCCCCTTCGGCATCGATCCATTCGATCTCGCCCACGGGCAGCAACGTGACCTTTCCACCCGACTTGACCACGAGCCGATCGAGGTACCGCTCGCGGACGGGGGCGGGCTCGTCGTGATCCAGGAGCGCCGCGAGCTTGCGCGAGAGGTCCCCCAGCCGCCCCTGTCGCACCTGCTGCTTGGCCCGATCGAGCGACTGGCGAAATCGGTCGTCGGTGAACGGCTTCAAGAGGTAGTCGATGGCGTGCACGTCGAAGGCGCGCAGCGCGTACTGATCGAAGGCGGTCACGAACACCACCGTGGGCGCCCGCTCGACGCCCACTTCGCGCAGCACCCCGAAGCCATCCAGCTCGGGCATCTGCACGTCGAGGAACACCAAGTCCGGCGCCGTGTCGCGAATCGCCGCGGCGGCCTCGCGCCCGTTCGCACACTCGCCCGTCAGGTCGATCTCGGGGTCCGCCGTGAGGAGGTGCCGCATCCCATCGCGCGCCGCGGGCTCGTCGTCGACGATCAACGTGCGGATCGGGCGCATCCAGTCAGCGCTCCTGCCCGCCACGCCAGTCGGCCACGGCGAGCCGGAATGGAAGCACGATGTGGGCGATCGCCCCTCCGTCCTCGGCGTTCACGACGTCGAACGATGCTTCGTCGCCATACAGCTGCCGCAACCGGGCGCTCGTGTTCGTCAGGCCGACGCCCCCCCCGCCCCCCGCGCCCCCCCCGCTTCCCCCGCTCACCCGGCTGTCGCGCGCCTCGAGGCCGGACGAGGGCAGGCCCGCTCCGTCATCGCGCACCGTGAGGTGCAGGCTCCCGTTGATGCGACGCGCGCTGATCAAGAGCCGGCCGACGGTCGTCCGCGGGGTGATCCCGTGACGGATCGCGTTCTCGACCAGCGGTTGCAGGATGAGATGCGGCACCCGCGCGTCGAACGTGTCGGCTGCTGCGTCTACCACGACCTTGAGACGATCCCGGAAGCGGATCTGCTCGATATCCAGATAGCTCCGCAAGAAGTCGAGCTCCTGCTTGAGCGGGACTTCCTGCGTGGTCGCGCTATCGAGCAATTGCCGCAGCAGGTCGCCGAGCCCGGCCACCACCTGCACGGCGAGCGTGTTCTGCCCGGTGCGCACCAGCTGTCCGATGGTGTGCAGGGCGTTGAACAAGAAGTGCGGCTGGAGCTGCATCTTCAGCGACTGTAGCCGGGCCGCGGAGAGCTGCGCCTCGAGCTGCGACGCGCGGAGCTCCCGCTCGCGCGCCTCGCGGTAGCGCGCCACGCCGGAGTCGATGGCGAGCACGGCCCAATAGAGCATGCCGTCCGAGGTGAGCCAGAAGAGCCACGAGCGAAATCCGGCGACCAGGAGGGGCAGGTCGCGCGGCGACGAACCCAGGACCGAGCGCTCGTTCACGATCTGCCCGAGCCCGAGCAGGTAGACCACGACCATGCTGGCCACGAGATTGACGGCGAGGCCGAGCGGCCAGCGTCGACCCTCGAACGGCGGGAACCGCCGGCCAAGCCAGATGATGCAGGGCGTGAGCAGGGCCCACGCGAAGCCGAGCGGCATCTGGAGCCGCAGCGCCTCGAGGTACGGCATCACCTTGCCGCCCATCCGCGCGTACAAGGCCACCTGGGTCGACCAGAGCAGTCCCCACGCCAACCAGGCGGTGAGGATCACCCACCAGCGTGGATATCGAGCGTGAGCTCGGCGACCTGGCGCGGTCGGGCCGGAGACGGTCACGGCGCGACGAACTCCTTTCTTCCAAAACCTGAGGGGAGCACTCGGGCGAAGGGGCGCGACTCCTCACAGTCAAGTATACGGCGATCCGCCAGCGGGCGTCCAACGCCCGGCGGGCTCAAGGGCGGGAATCGGAAATCGAGCAGGCTGGGTGGCGTGCGACCAAACGCGCCGGGCGCACGCCGAACAGCGGAATAGAGCGACGAACCGCGCTCTCAGTGAGCGGCCGTCATCTCGGCCGGTGGATCCTCGACGCCTGTGTCCAAGACGACTTTCCACGATCCGTCCGGCTGTTTCTTCCATACCGTCAGGTACGTCCCGGTGCGCACCGTCGTCCCACCTTTCTTGTCGAGCCGGCGAGCTTCATACCGGCCGAGGGTGTACCCGAGATCGCCCGCCGCGCCGACATCCGACCGCGTAGGCCCCCACCGGAGCGTAAAGGACGTGTCACGCAGCACCGGGCTCATGTGCTCGCGAATCGCTGCGCGGCCCATCACTGTCCCACCGGGACGGAGCATCGCCCCATCTTCCGCAAAGTACTCGACCCAGCCTTCGAGCCGCCGCTCGCTGGTGGCCCGGTCGAAAGCGCGGTCGGCGTCCTGGAGAGCGGTGCGCGTGGCGGCGACGTCCACGGTACGGGTGCAGGCGCTCGCGACGCCGAGCAGGATAGGGACAAGGGCGAGGCGCGACATGAGCGTTTCGCCTCCTATTGGGGGGATGGGGACGGCCTTTCATTAGTAAGTGACTTTGGGCGCGCGAGGAACCGCTGTGCGACGAAGCGCGTGAATCCCGCGCTAAGTCGCCGAACGGTCGAGCCGGGGTTCCCGTGACGATCGTGATTACGCGCTCAGACTCCCCAGTAGCAGGTGCCGTTCAGCGACTGGCTCTCGAGGTCGTCCGCATGGCAGACCTTATTGAGGGCATGTACCAGCGCGCGAGCGCTCGCCTCGACGATGTCGGTGGAGGCGCCGTGTCCGGAGAGTGTCCTGCCGTCGATTCTCGCTTGGACGAGCACTTGCCCCAGGCTGTCTCGTCCGGGCGTGACCGACTGGACGCTCAAGTTCATGACGTCTATCTGACGCTCGACCACCTTCGCGATCGCCGCGAACGCCGCAGCGATGGGGCCGTTGCCCGACGCCGTGGCGCCGCGCTCGCCCGCCCCCGGCCCGGAGATCCGGACGTCGGCGCTCGCGGAAACGGTCCCGCATGTCACCATGAGATAGGTGAGCCGATAGAGCTCCGGTGCATCGTGGAATCGCGCGTGGAGCAGCGCGAGCAGGTCCTCGTCCAGGATCTGGTGCTTCCGATCGGCGAGTGCCATGAACTCGCCGTGCAGCCTTGCCAGTGCGGACTCATCCAGCTCGTAGCCGAGGTCGTGGTACCGCCGCTCCAGCGCATGCCGGCCGGAATTCCTGCTCAGGACGCGGTTGGAACGCGTCACTCCGACCTCCTCGGGCTGGAGGATCTCGTAGGTCAGGCCGTCGTGCAGCGTCCCGTTCCGGTGGACACCGGCCTCGCGAACGAACGCGTTTCGCCCCACAACCGCCTTGTTGGGCTGCGGGAACACGCCGATCACGTGCGACAAGAGCTGGCTCGTGCGGTACAGCTCCTGGAGATTCACACCGCAGCGAAACGACGCCGCATGCGGGCGCACCCGTCCCGCCACCACGATTTCCTCAAGCGCCGCATTGCCCGCTCGCTCGCCGATACCGTTCACCGTGCATTCCACCTGGCCCGCACCGGCCTCGATGGCGGCCAGCGAGTTGGCGACCGCGAGCCCGAGGTCGTCGTGACAATGTGCACTGAAGACGGCCCGATCGGCGTTCGCCACCCGCTCCCGAACGGCGCGGAACATCGCACCATATTCGATCGGCAGCGCGTAGCCCACGGTATCGGGCAGACCGATCGTCGTCGCGCCCACCCCGATCGCCGTCTCAACCACTCGGCAAAGAAACTCGAGGTCCGTGCGGGTCGCGTCTTCAGCGGAGAATTCCACGTCGTTTGTATACCGTAGGGCTCGCTGCACCGCCTCACGCACTCGTTCGAGACACTGGTCGCGCGTGAGTCGCAGCGTGCGCTCGAGGTGCAGGTCGGATGTCGCGATGAAGACGTGCATTCGCGGCCGAGCCGCCGGCCGCAGAGCCTCGCCCGCGAGATCGATGTCCCGCTCCCGGCAGCGGGCCAGCGCGGCCACCACCGGACGGCGGAGCGCCGCTGCCACGGTCCGCACGCCGCGCCGGTCGCCTTCCGAGGCGCTGGGGAACCCCGCTTCGATCACGTCCACGCCGAGAACGTCCAACTGCCGCGCGAGGCGCAGCTTCTCTTCGACCGTCATGGAGTTGCCCGGTGCCCCCGCCCCCGCGCGCAGGGTCGTGTCGAGGATGTTGACGTCTCTGCCCATGTTCCCGCCGCGCTCCCTTTCTCCTCCATAGTGGTCAAAAAGAAAGCCGCGAACCCTGTGGGGTCCGCGGCGCTGGCTGCTGGGTTGCTGGTGCTTCGCTACCTGATCATCCGTTCGTCTCGCGCGCCGCCGACCCCTCCTGAGCGACAAGGCTCAGCAGGACGATGACGAGGATCAGCGGGAGCGCGAACGGCATCACGAGTCGGTCATCCACAACGAGGGTGTCGTGTCCATCAACCGGATCGTCACGTTAGACTTGGAGACCGCGACCGTCAAGGCTCCACGAACAGGCGGCGACCGCCCCCTCGGACGGGTGGGCCGTCCCGCGGGCGGCTACGCCCGCGTCAGCTGGATGAGCGTGATCTCGGCCGGCGCCCCGAGCCGCAGGGGCGGCCCCCAGTACCCGGTCCCTCGGCTGACGTACAGCCACATCGCCTCGAGTCGGTGCAACCCCGCGACGAACGGCTGAAACAGGCGCACCAACAGGTTGAACGGAAAATACTGACCTCCGTGCGTATGCCCGGAGATCTGGAGGTCATAGCCGGCGGCGCGCGCGGCGAACGCGCTCTTCGGCTGGTGCGCCAGCAGCACCTTCACGTCGCTCTCGGGCGCCCCCGCAACCGCCCCGACGGGATCGGACCGATGACCGGGCGGCCCGTCGCTCGAGAGATCCGTGACGCCAGCCACGACGATCCGGCCCGTCCCGCGCCGAATGAGCTGGTGCCCGTTCACGAGGGCGTTGAACCCGAGACCCTCGAGCTCTCGCACCCATGCCGCCGCGTCCCAGTAGTACTCGTGGTTCCCCGTGACGAAGAACTTGCCGTGGGGTGCCCGAAGCCCCGCGAGCGGGGCAACCTCGTCGCGCAAGGCGGGCGGAAAGCCGTCGGCCACGTCCCCCGTCAAAGCGATCACATCGGGGTCGAGGCCATTGGCCGCGTTCACCACGCGTTCCACGAAGGCTCGCTTCAGTGTTGGCCCCACGTGCAAATCCGAGAGCTGGACGATCCGAAAACCCTCGAGATCGGACGGCAGGCCGGGGATCGGCACGTCGACCACCCGCACCGTCGCCGGTCGGCGCGCCCTCCAGAGCCCTGCGACGAGGACCGCGAGGGCGCTGCCCACGACCGCGATGGTGAAGCCAGCGGCTCCGAGCCAGGCCCGCAGGTGTAACGCATCCCCGGCGAGCGCGAACACAATGAGGAGCGACGACAACCCCATCGCCGTGAAGGCGGCCACCTCGATCACCCGTCGCGCCGGCAGCCGCTCCGAGCGCCCGGCCCATAAGGCGAGCACGGGACCCGTCGCGAGCAGCAGGATGCCGGTCCATCCGAGCGCCAGCCAGGCCGCTGGGAGCCGCGCCTGAGCGAGGAGCCGCTCCCCGATATACACGTGCAGCAACGTCCAGAATCCGGTGACGGTCGTGATGAACGTGACCATGCGCCCACGCTGGCTCATCCTCGCTGGCTCCCTCAGTCCGCGGCGACTTCGGCGCCGTGCGGCTCCGGAGCGCCCGTCCACCGCTTCACGAAGCTGCCCGCCCAGCTCCCGAAGTCGTCCAGATACGTGTACACCACCGGCACGACGACGAGCGTGAGCAGGGTGGACGTGATGAGACCGCCGATGACGGCGTGCGCCATCGGAGCCCGGAATTCAGAGCCCGCTCCGAGCGCGAGCGCCGTGGGGAGCATCCCAAAGATCATGGCCAGGGTCGTCATCACGATGGGGCGCAGCCTGAGCTCGCCAGCGTCGATGAGCGCCTCGCGGCGGCTGCGACCGTCCGCTCGGGCCTTGTTGGCAAAGTCGATCAGCAGGATCGCGTTTTTCGTCACGAGCCCCATGAGCATGATGACGCCGATCATGCTCATGATGTTGAACGTGCCGCGCGTGAGCATCAGCCCGAGCATCACGCCGATCAAGGACAGGGGGAGCGACAGCATGATCGCGAGCGGCTGCAGGAAGCTCCCGAACTGCGACGCCAGAATGAGATAGATGAAGACGATCGCGAGCGTGAGCGACTCGAGGATGTACCCCACGGTCTCCACGAAGTCCTTCTGCTCGCCCCCGAACTCGAAACGGTACCCCTGCGGCAGATCAAGCTTGGCGAGACGCGTCGTCACGTCCTTCGTCACATCCGTGAGCGGCCGTATCTGATAGTTCCCCTCGATGGTGGCCACGCGCTCGAGATTGAGCCGCTTGATCTCGTTGGGCGCGCCCGAGAGCCGGATCTGCGCCACCTGTCCGAGCGGTACCATCACCGGCGTGCCGGTGCGCCGGTCGATCTGGCTCGAGGCGATCGGTATACGGGCGAGGTCGTTCTCGGTCTGACGCGCTTCCGGCGCGAGGCGCACGACCACGTCGTGGGCGAGGCCGGTCTCGTCCTCCCAGGTGCCGGCTTTCTGGCCCGCGAGCACGGGCCGCAGGGCGTCGCCGACGGTGCCGATCGAAAGGCCCACGTCGGCCGCGAGATCACGATTCAGGTCCACCGTAAACTCCGGCTTCCGCCCTTCCAGGCTCGACCGCAAGTCCACCAGGCCGGGCACGTCCCGGATGGCCGCCAGGGCGCGATCCGACGTCTGCTGCAGTCGGGCCAGCTCGGGTCCCTGGAGGTTCAGCTGGATGGGCGACTGGCTCCCGCCGGCCGCGCCGAGCTGCACGATCCGGGCGCTGATACTCTGGAAGCGGGGCAGGACCTGGCGCAGGTCCGCCTCGAGCTGCTGCTGCGTGCGCCGGCGCCCGCTCTTGGGGGTGAGCTTCACGTAGATCTGTCCCTTGTTCACGGCCTCGTTCTGCTGGGCGCCGCCGATCGTCGTATAGGTGAGGGCCACCTCGGGCAGGCCGTTCAAGTACTTGGCGATCTCGATCGCCTTGGCAGACGTGTACTCGACCGACGAGCCGACCGGCGTCTCGAGCACGAGGGCAGTCTGCTCGTTGTCCGAGTTCGGCATGAACTGGCCCCCAACGAGGCCGAGTCCGAAGAGGCTCATCGCGGCGACGAAGGCGCCCGCGGCGATGCCCATGGTCGCCAGCCGATGCTCGAGCGCCCACGCGATCACGCGGCGGTAGCGCTGGCCCAACCCGTGGAACGAGTTGTTGAACTTCTCGAGCGCCCGTCCGATCGGCCCGCGCGGTGCGCCCCCTTCCGCCTGGGGATCGTACCAGAGGGACGACAGCATCGGGTCCAGGGTGAAGGACACGAACAGGGACACGAGCACCGCGAACGCCACTGTGATCCCGAAGGGAAAGAAGAACCGCCCCACAATGCCCTTCATGAACGCGACCGGCACGAACACGGCGATCACCGAAAATGTCGTCGCGAGCACCGCAAACCCGATCTCGGCCGTGCCCTTGCGCGCGGCGGTGTTGTGATCCTCACCCCGCTCCACGTGGCGGACGATGTTTTCGCGTACCACGATGGCGTCGTCGATCAGGATGCCGATCGCGAGGGAGAGCGCCATCAGCGTCATGATGTTGAGCGTGAACCCAAACGCGTATATCGCCAGGAACGACGCGATGACTGAGACCGGGAGCGTCAATCCCGTTATCACGGTCGAGCGCCACGAGTTCAGGAACAGGAACACGATCAGCACCGTCAGCGCGGCGCCCTCGAGCAGCGTCTTCTGCACGTCGTCGACCGAGTTCCGGATCCAGGTGGAGTTATCCTGTACCGTCGATAGACCTACACCCGCCGGTAGCGTATGACCAAGCTCGGAGATTGCGCCTTTGACGCCGTCGGTGACGAGCACGGTATTGGCGCCCGACGTCTTGCGGATTTCGAGGGCTACGGCACGCTCGCCGTTAACGTAGGCCGCGTCGCGCGCCTCTTCCTGCGCGTCCTCGATGCGCGCGATCTGCCCCAGGCGCACCGGCACGCCGTTCCGGGTCGCGACGATGAGCTTGGCGAAATCACGCGGGTCGCGCACCTTCCCGGCCACGCGCACGAGGTTCTCGGCGTTGCCCTGCTCGACCCGGCCAGCGGGCACGTCGCCGTTCTCGCGGCGTACGGCGTTCGCTACCAGGTCCGGGGAAATCCCGAGGGCGTTCATCCGGTCCGGAAACAGCAGCACGTGAATCTCGCGCTTCAAGCCGCCGACCACCGTGACGCTGCCGACGCCGGAGATGTTCTCGATGCGGCGGCTCACAACCTCGTCGGCCAGGCGCGTGAGGTCACGTAGCGCCCAGCCGCGCCCCTGCACCGACAACACAAAGATCGGCTGGTCGGACGGGTTGGCCCGGGAGATCACTGGTGGGTCGATGTCCTCGGGCAGATCCTGCCGGATGGCATCGATCTTGGCGCGGACGTCCGCTTGCGCGTCCATGATCTTTGTCCCGAGGTTGAACAGCACGATGATCGTTGAGAAACCCTCGGTCGACGTCGACTGGATCTGCTTGACGCCTTCGACCGTGTTCACCTGTTCTTCGATTTTTTTCGTGACCTCACGCTCCACGGACTCGGGGCTCGCCCCCGTGTAGCGCGTCTGGATCACGAGCAGCGGGAACTCGACGTCCGGGAACTGGTCGATGTTCAGGCGCCGGTAGGAAAACAGCCCGAGCACCACCAGCGCCAGGATCATCATTGTGGCGAGGACAGGCCGCTTGATCGACAGATCACTCAGGAACACGGGTCAGCCCTCCCCACCGGCGATGGTGACGGCGAGCCCGGGCTCGAGCCCGTTCGCCGGTCCAATGATGACGAGTTCGCCGCCCGCCAAGCCGGCCGAGACTTCCACGAGCGAGGCCTGTTCGTCGGTGGCGCCGATCTGCACATCGCGGCGCGCGATGTGACCCGCGTCCACGATGAGCACGAAGCTCTGACCGCTGGGATCGGTGCGCACCGCCGCCTGCGGAACGGCGACGGCGTTTTTCACCTGCTTCAGCACGATCCGCCCCGAGGCGAAGAGGCCTCCCACCAGACGGCCGCCGCGGTTGGGCACCGTCACGTAGACCTTCACCTGCCGTGTCGCCTCGTCGACCGTGGCGTTCACGCGCGAGATCCGCCCGCCGAGCCCGGCGTCGGAAATGCCCGTCACGGCGAGGGCGACGGGGACCCCCGGATGCACCGCTCCGACGTACTCGCTCGGCACCGTCGCCTCGAACTCGAGCTCGGATGTGTTGACGAGCTGAAACAGCAGGTCGCCGTCCTTCACGCGATTGCCCGCGTCGACCACGCGCTGGCTGATCACGCCCGTGATCGGCGCCCGCACGGTGGTCTCGTCGAGCTTTTTCTTCGCCTCCGCCTCGGTGGCCTCGGCGCCTCGGAGCGTCACTTCGGCGGCCTCGACCTCCTGCTGGGAAACGGCACCTTCTTTGAACAGGCTCTGCATCCGCTCGTAGTCGGCCGCCGCCTTCCGGCGTTGCGCTTCCGCCGACAAGGCGGCCGGCTCAGCCGCGCTGGTCCGGAACCGGGCGAGGACCTCGCCCTGCCGAACCGCCTGGCCCTCCTTCACGTACACGCCTTCCACGACCTCGGGAATCGGCGAAGCGATGCGGACTTCGAGCGACGGTTTGAGGGTTCCGGAGACGGGAACGCCGCTCGCCAAATCCACGCGGGTCGCGCGCGCGACATCGCTCGAGCCGAGCACGGCCGAACGGGTCGAGTCCGCCATCGAACGAGTCGTCGCGCCCGCACGTTCGCCGTAGCGGGCGGCCATCACGCCGACCAGGGCGACCCCGACGACCGCGCTCACGATCATGTATCGCTTCATGGATGTGCGTCCTTCACGTTGAGGGCTTCGGCCAACTGCTCGATGGGCCGCTGGACCACCGGTACCGGCCGGCCCAGCGCGCGTTCCAGCTGAGCGAGCGCGACGTAGTAGTCGCGGGTCGCTTGCACTTCGTTCACTTCCGCCTGCTGCTGCGCGACGCGCGCGTCCGAGACCTCGAGCTGCGTCGCCATGCCATTGGTGTACCGCACGCCGGCGAGGTATTGCGCGCGCTGGGACTGGCGGACGGTCTCGCGTCGCGCCACGAGCAGCGCTCGGGCGCGCGCCACCTCGGCCTTGGCCTGAGCGACGTCGAGCTCCACCTGTTTTCGGAGCTGATCGCGCTGCGCTTCGGCCCGCATTAGGTTCGCCCGCGCCTGTTCCACCCGGGCCGCCGTTCGAAACCCGAGGAAGATCGGGAAGGACAGCTTGATCTCACCATTCCAGCCGCGCCGGAATTCATTCGTTCCCGGAAACACGTTCTGGGGAAACGCCTGCTCGTTGTACGTGGTCGTCGCCTGGAGCGTCGGCCACCGGTCGGCGCGCGCCACCTTGAGGAGCTCCCCCTGTTGGCTGACCGTCGCCTCCGCCGCCGCCAGACCGGGCCGATCCGGCCCTTCGACTGAATCCTCCGCCAGCACGGGAATCGTGGCGTCGGGTGAGTCGAGGGAGGAGGCGAGTCGGAGGGGCTGATCGGCCGGCACGTCGATGAGCCGCTTGAGATCGAGCAGCGCGAGGTCGTATCCGTTCCGCGCGGCCACTACGGGTGGCTCTTGATTCGCGGCATCCACCTGGGCGCGGAGGAGATCGTACTCCGCCCGCGTACCCGCCTGGCGAAACATCTGTACCTCGCGCAGGTGTTGGCGCGCTTGATCGAGATTCTCTACAGCGATAGCCAACACCCGTCCCTGCAGCGACGCATTCCAATACGCCTGCTTGACTTGATAGGTCACGTCGGCGGCAGTCTCCGCTTGCTGCAACGTGGCCACTTGTCGGACGGATTTTGCCGCACTCAAGCCCGCGCCGACCTTCCCGCCGGACCAGAGGAGTTGCGTCGCCTGGATCTGAAAATTCCAGGTGTTGGGCGCGCCGAACGGCGTGCTCTGGAAGAGCTTGCTTAGGGAGTTCGACGAACTCGCGGAACCCGTATCGGGCCCACCCAATCCTTGATAGATCGACGCGAACTGCCGGGTGTAGGTGACCGAGCCCGTGATCTGTGGCAGCGCCGAGGAGAAGGCCTCGCGCACCTGGCCGTTGGCCTCGAGGACGCTGGCGCGCGCGAGCCGCATGGCGAACCCTTGGTCGAGGGCCCGGTGCACTGCTTCGTCGAGCGTGAGTCGTAGGGTGTCTGCCGGCGTCTGCGCGCGCGCAGGCACAGCAGCAAGGAGTACGGCCACCGGCGCCGCGATCCAGGGCTTCATCGATCCTCCTCGGCGCGCCGCGCCAACCCCTCTATTACCAAGGTCAGGCGCTTGCGAATCTCGTCCTTGAGCTTGAACGGCGGCTCGGGCGACTCGAGCCACATCATGATCGTGCCGTGATACACATCAGCGAGGACGTGATGAATGCGCTCGGGAGCCACATCGTCCCGGAGCTCGCCCTTCGCCTGAAGCTGGCGCGACACATGCGCGCCCAGCTCGTCCCAGCGGCGGCATACGGTGTCGGCGGGATCGTGCATGCAACGGGCCCACTCCATGGCCATGTGCCTGGACAGGTCGCGATCCTCCTCGTAGAAAGTCGCGAACTCGACGAACACGTCCCGCACCTTGGCCCAGATCGGACCGCCCTTGGCCAGGATCTCGGGGATCCTGCGCTCCGCATCGGCGACCCAAGTCTCGGAGAGGAAGCCGAACACGGCCTCTTTGCGTGGGAAGTAGTTGAAGAAGGTGCCTTTTGCGACGTCGGCCTTTTCGCAGATCTCCTCGACCGTGGTCGCCTCAACGCCATGGCGCCGGAAGAGGTCGAAGGCGGCCTTTAGGATGCGCTCCTTCGTCTCCTCTTTCTTGCGCTCGCGGCGCGAAACATCAAGCTCTGTCGCCATTTAGCACCTGTACCGAGGATAAATATGACTTCGGTCAACATTATAGCGAGAACAATATTGTACTGCCTTCAATACGTCAAGAGCCGGGAGGAAGTTTCCACAGGTCGAGCGTCGGTGGGACTAGCGAAGCGAGGCCCGCAGTGCAGCGCGGGAGAGTCACGTGGTGTACAGGCGTCCGAGTCTAGTAGCGCACCCCCTTCCGGATTGTGAGGCCCCAGCGTCCCGGCGGCGTCGAGAAACCCTTCGACCAAAAGCGATATCCGAGGGCGATCTCCGCGACATCGCCCCGCACGGATCGGGTCGGACCGAACCGCAGCGAAAGGCCGACGTCGCCCCCGAGCCGCGTGCCCTCGCGCCCGGCGTACCAGGCACCACCGTAGTCCAAGAACGGAGCGACACCGATGCCCACGAGCCCCCAGGCGTCGTCCGCGACCAGGGCGCGGTCCTCCAGTGCGAGCCAGAGCATCTGCGTACCGGTGAACTGGTGGATACCCCACAGCCGCGGTCCGTTTTGCGTGGTCCAGAGGTCGAACTCGTCACCGAGCTTGGGCCGCCGCAGGCGGGCCGCTTCGACGTGAAGGATCAACGTGTGCGGTGGAAGGTTCTGGGTCGCGACCGTGAACGCGACGGAAGCACGCCCTGAATCGGGCACCCCCGAGGTCAGCACACCGTTCCCCGCCGCGCGCAACGCCGCGAACCCGCTCGCCCACGGCGCCGCGATCTGTACGCTCACCTCCGGTCCCACGCCGGCACCGCCGCCGTGATATCCCCACGCGCGGGGCGCCGCCCACGCGCCAAGGTGGAACAGCTGGGAAACGTCTACGTCCTCGCGCCGCGCATAGGAGTTCAACCGCTCGAGGACCTGAAAGCGGACCCGCCCGACGTCCATCCCCGCCCCCACCGTCCCGAACACTGATCGAGGGAAGGCGACCGTACCGAGGCTGTCGAAGTCCTCGCGGCGCCACTGCCCGCCGAGCCACAGTCGGACGTAGCTCCGTGCGGTCGCGCGCGGTGCGAACCCGACCGTCAGGCCGAAGCTGAGCGCATGCCTTTCCGTCACGCCGTTCGGAGCGCGGACGACGTCGCGGATCGAGTCCGGCACGCCATCCTTGAACAACAGCACACGTTCCGAGGCCGCTTCGCCGCCGGTGATGACCGCGCGAGGTGCGCCGGTCTCGTAGAACGGCACGCCGACGAACCAGGTCCCTCTGGTCCCGTCCGTCTTGTCCTTGTACAGGAGCTGAAGTTCGGTGCGACGGGAGAAGAAGTGCGGGCTCGAGTAGCCGAGCTCGAAGATGTTACGGTCCGGCGTGTGGTTGTAGACCGCGATGAGCGATGTAGCGGTGCCGAGTAGGTTGTCCTCCACGAGTCCGGCCAGCCAGGTGACGTCGCCTCCCGAGGAGGTGTAGCCGAGCTGGGGCTTGGTACTCCAGCCATCCGTCGTCGCGACGCGGAGGGCCAGGCGACCATCAAGGCGGGTTGTATCGATGCGCACGCGGCTGAACACGTGAAGATTCCGCAACGCGCGCTCGCTCTCCACGATCCGCGCGGAGTCGTAGGGTTCGCCCGGGTTGATGAGCAAGGTACGGCGAATGACGCCCGCATGCGTGCGCACGTGCAGCCGGTTCGCCAGACGTGCGATGAAGCTTGCGGCGTCCTCCTGCAGGTCGAAGACGTTGTGGTTGACGATGATGATGGTGTCGACCGTGGGGGGCGCGGTCTGGGCGTGCACGTGACGAGGCGTCGCGGCGACGAGCAGCGCCGCCGTCGTTCCCACCACGAATCGGCCCGCGCGCCGGACCGTCGTGCTACTTGACCAAGTCAATGCGCTGGTGCAGCGAGAATGTCACGTGCCGCGCGGCGTCGGTCCATTCCGTAAAATAGAGGGTCGCGTCGACTCGACCCGTGATCTGCCGGAGGCCACGAGTCGCGAGGAGGAACGTGCCTCGTACCGAATCCGGCTTCAGGGGACCGCAAAAACACGTCACCGTCCCGTAGGCGGGAATGCGCGCCGGCGGGGGACCGAGCGGGTACGGGACGTTCTGTCGCAGGTCCCGCGCGCGGCCCAGGTCGAGCGCGATGGTCAAGGAATACTCATCTCCCTCACCCTCCGCCGGGTTGAAGTCGTAGCGAGCGAGGGCTACGTCCCCCCCGCCAGCGGTAGTGTCGAGCGAGAGGCGCGTGATGGCGAACGCCGTATCCTGCTGGACCGACACCCGCCCGTGCCACTCCCAGCGTGCGGCGCTCTGGTAGCCGCGCGTGTCGCCGGGGCGGGACGTGGGATCACAGGCGCCGAGCAACAGCACCGCCACGCCAAGACGGGGCGCCGCCCGCATGCGGCAGAAGGTGGCACCAGGGCGTAAAAAGGGTACCGCTCTCAGACCCCTCCTCCCATATGGTAGCGCATGGTGACGCACACCTACGCGCGACGTTTGCCGGTACACGAGCTCGCGTTGGAGGTCGCCGTGCGGGCGGCTCGCTTGAGCCGCACGTTGGCGGGACCGGGGGCCGCGACCCGGGCGGATCAACTCGTGCGGGCGGCCCTCTCCATCAGCTCCAACATAGCGGAAGCCTCAGGGCGGGCCACCGGCTCGGAACGGCGCCGGTTCTTCGCGCACGCGCGGGGGTCAGCTCATGAGGCCTTGACTCAGCTCCGAATCGCTGCGGCGCTCGACCTGGGTCACGCTCGAGAGATCCATCAACTGGAGGGGCAACTCGCCGTCGTGATGAAGACGCTCGGCCGACTGATCGTTCACCCACCGTCGGATCGATGATGGTCCGCCTCGGCCAGCGTCAATATTGGCCGAGATATCTGTTCAGCTCCCACTCGCTCACCTGCCCGATGTACTCCTGCCACTCCTCGCGCTTCGCTTCGACGAAGCGCTCGTAGATATGCGGACCGAGCGCCCCTCGGATCACGTCGTCCTTCTCGAGCTCGTTCAGTGCCTCGTGCAGATCGCGCGGCAGCTCGTCGATCCGGAACTTGCGTCGCTCGCGGAAGCTCATGGTGAAGATGTTCTTGTTCACAGGATCGGGCGGCACCAGCTTGCGTTCGATGCCGTCAAGACCCGCCGCGAGCTGCACCGCGAGCGCGAGGTAGGGATTGGCCGACGGGTCGGGCATGCGCAGCTCACAGCGGGTGCCGATGCCACGACGATCGGGGATCCGGACGAGCGGTGACCGGTTCCGCATGGACCAGGCAACGTTCGTAGGCGCCTCGTACCCGGGGACCAGCCGCTTGTAGCTGTTTACCAGGGGATTCGTCACGGCGCAGAACCCGCACGCGTGTTTCAGCAGACCTGCCACATACTGTAACGCCGTCGCCGAGAGCTCCCATTTGGCTTTCGGGTCGTGAAAGGCGTTCTCCTCGCCCTTGAACAACGACTGATGCGTATGCATGCCCGAGCCGTTCTGGCCGAAGATCGGCTTCGGCATGAACGTGGCGATGAAGCCGTGCCGGTAGGCGACGTTGCGCACGATGAAGCGAAACGTCGCGAGGTTGTCAGCGGTCTCGAGCGCTTCCGTGTAGCGGAAATCGATTTCGTGCTGTCCCGGCGCGACCTCGTGGTGGCCGGCTTCCACTTCGAAGCCCATGGAGACCAGGTCCCGGATGATCAGGCGGCGGATTTCTTCGGCGCGATCGACTGGTGTTTGATCGAAGTAGCCGCCCTTGTCGTGCGTCGCGGTCGTGGGATCCCCGCTCGCATCGAGTTGGAAAATGAAGAACTCCGCCTCGGCGCCCGCCTTCATCTCGAATCCCAGGCTCTTGGCCTTCGCGATCTGCCGTTTCAGCGTCTGGCGGGTGCACCCCGCGAAGGCGGTACCGTCAGGGTTGTAGATGTCGCAGATGAGGCGCGCGACCCGCCCGCCTTCGTCGTCGTATGGCAGAATGCGGAACGTTTCGAGGTCGGGCTTTAGGACCATGTCCGACTCCTCGATCCGCACGAACCCCTCGATCGACGAGCCGTCGAACATGATGTCACCCTCGAGCGCCTTCTCGAACTGACTTTCGGGCACCTCGACGTTCTTGTTGACGCCGAGGATATCCGTGAACTGGAGGCGCAGGAAGCTGATTCCCTGCTTCTTGCAGAGCTCCAGGATGTCGCCTTTAGAGGCGCCGATTGTCTTCTGGGCGGTGGCCATGTCGCTTAGACGTTCGACGGTTAGACGGCTAGAAGGGCGCCGACCGCCCCTCTAACCGGCTAACCGTCTAACCGACTGTTTATCTCAGACGTCGTAGTATAGGAAGAACTCGTACGGATGCGGCCGCAACGCAACGGGATCGATGTCCTTAGCGCGTTTGTACACGAGCCACGTCTCGATCAGGTCCGGCGTAAACACACCCCCCTCGAGCAGGAATGCATGGTCCGCTTCCAGCGCCGCGAGCGACTCCGCCAGCGAGCCGGGCGTGTTCTTCACGTGCTTCCGCTCTTCGGGCTCCAGCTCGTACAGGTCCACGTCCATCGGCTTGGGCGGCTCGATCTTATGCTTGATCCCGTCCAGTCCCGCCATCAGCAGCGCGGCGAACGTGAGGTACGGGTTGCTCGAAGGATCGGGCGCGCGGAACTCAATGCGCTTGGCCTTGGGTGACTTGGAGTACACGGGAATGCGGCAGATCGCCGAGCGGTTCCGCTGCGAGTAAATCAGGTTGATCGGCGCCTCGTACCCCGGCACCAGCCGCCGGTAGCTGTTGGTCGTGGGCGCGGCGAACGCGAGCAACGCGGGTGCGTGCTTGATGAGCCCGCCGATGTACCAGCGCGCGCTCTCTGAGAGCAGCGCGTACCCGTTGGCGTCGAAGAAGAGGTTCTTCCCATCCTTCCAGAGGCTCATATGCACGTGCATCCCGGAGCCGTTGTCACCGAACATCGGCTTGGGCATGAACGTGGCCGTGTAGCCGTGCCGGTGGCACACGTTCTTGACGATGTACTTGTACATCATGAGCTGATCGCCCATGCGCGCCAACGTGTTGAACCGCATGTCGATCTCGGTCTGTCCGGCGGTCCCCACCTCGTGGTGGTGGACCTCAACCTCGATCCCCGAAGCGATCATCGCGAGCATGATCTTGGAGCGGAGATCCTGCAGCCGATCGACGGGAGGCACGGGGAAGTAGCCCTCCTTGTGCCGGGGCCGGTGACCCAGGTTCGGGCTCCCGTTGGCACCGGAGTTCCAGATCCCCTCTTCAGAGTCGATGTGGTAGTAGCCCTCGTGCGCGTTCTGGTCGAAGCGCACGGAGTTGAAGATGTAGAACTCAGCCTCCGGGCCGTAGTAGGCGGTCGTGGCGATGCCGCTCTTCACGAGATACTGCTCCGCCTTCTGCGCCACGTAACGTGGGTCGCGCGAATAGCGCTCGCCGGTCACCGGATCCGCGACGTCGCAGGTGAGCGACAGCGTGGGAACCTCTAGGCACGGATCGACGAAAGCGCTCGCGGGATCCGGGAAGAGCAGCATGTCGCTCTCGTTGATCGCCTGAAAGCCGCGAATTGAGGAGCCGTCGAACCCGATCCCCTCTTTGAAGAGGTCCTCGGTGAGCTCCTTCAACGGGATCGAAAAATGCTGCCACGTGCCTGGGAGGTCGGTGAATCTCAAGTCGACCACCTGCGCGCCGGCTTCCTTCGCTTTCCGAACCACGTCGGCCGGCGAGGCGCCGGAAGCCGGTTTCGCCCCGGGGCCGGCCGTGGTTGGCTCCAACGTCGCGGTCATAAGATCGGTCTCCTAGAGCTGTCGCTGAGAGCGTCGTGTACGGATGGTGCCACCAGCAGGAGAGCCCGTGGCGAGTTTCGGGCCGCGGGCTCTCGGAGGAACTCCAAGGCGGTTGCTGATGTCGGCATGCGGGAAGGTATGGGCGGCGTTGCGCAGTGTCAACCGTTTCGTGTCACTTCCGCAACATCTTGTCAGCTCGCGCAACGATTTAGGTGCCTCAGCGAGTATTCGTCAGCGAAAATGTGCACAATCGGCACTGTTTTCCACACACCAGGCTACCCATCAATGGCTTGCACGAAGTGCCACAGCTCCACCGCCGAAAATTCCCCGAAGCGCTCTTGTATCTCACGCTCCGTGCGCTCGAGGAAAATCCAGCTCGTCGTGCGTCGCCGCTCTCCGTTGACGAAGTGCACACGCCCCCGCGTGGCGCCGACCTCGGTGTCCGGCTGCATCTCGATGAACACGTCCCAGCGCTCGTCACCGCGCTTCAATTCGCCCATGTGCTTGGCGCGTTCCGATCCCGGAAAGGGGGCGCTCATGGCGGTACACTATGCGCTCCCGCGCGCAATCCTGCCAGTTAGATTCCGGCCCAGTGAACTGTCGCGCGTGCGGAACGGCCCTCGCCCCGACGGCGAGGTTCTGCCACAAATGCGGCGCCCAGGTGGCGGGCGCTGAGGCAGCCGGTTGGCGGGCGGGCCTCCCGTGGGGCGTGGCCGGCGTCGCGGTGGGGGCGTTGGTGACGGTGCTCGCGTTACGGCTCGGAGCAGGGAGCCGGGAGCCGGGAGTAGGCGAGGCACCGGAGGCGAGCGCTCCCCGCGCCCCGCTCTCAGCTCCCGACATCTCTCAAATGTCGCCAGAAGAACGCGCTACCCGCCTGTATAACCGCGTGATGACGCTACATACCCAAGGCAAGACCGACAGCGCCGAGTTCTTCCTCCCCATGGCCATCCAGGCGTACGCCATGCTTCCGGCGCTCGACGTGGATGCCCGGTATCACATCGGCGTCCTCGAGCTGACCGCCGGGAACGCCACGGCAGCGCTGGCGCAGGCCGACTCGATCCGCCGGGCCGTGCCCACGCACCTCTTCGGATTCATGTTGCGGGCCCGTGCGCTCGACCTCGAGCACCAGCCCGCCGGCGCACGACAGGCGTACACTGACTTCCTCAGGCGCGAGGCGGCCGAACGGGCGCGCGAGCGGCCAGAGTACACTGAGCACGCCCAGAACCTCGACGCGTTTCACGACCAGGCGACCCAGGTGACCCGTGGAAGCACGAAACGTAGTGGCTGACGCTCCGCGCACGATCCGGCTGGCGCACAGTCCGGACGCCGACGACGCATTCATGTTCTGGGCGCTGGCGGCTGGCCGCATTGACACAGATGGCCGACGTTACGTCCACGAGCTCCGCGACATCGAGTCTCTCAATCGCCGCGCTCTCGCCGGCGAGCTGGAAGTTACGGCGGTGTCACTCCACGCCTACGCCTACCTCGCCCAGCGGTATGCGCTCCTGGCCCACGGCGCCAGCATCGGCGAGCGGTACGGACCCCGCGTGGTCGCCGCCGCCGCCCGCCCGGTCGACCCACGCACGGCGCTCGTCGCGCCCGGGCGGGTTGTGGCCGTCCCGGGGGAGCTCACGACGGCATTTCTCGCGCTCAAGCTCTACCAGCCGGCCGTGCGGCACGTCGTGGTGCCCTTCGATGAGATCGAGGATTACGTCCTGGCGGGTCGTGCCGACGCAGGCTTGCTCATCCACGAGGGTCAACTCACCTATGGCGACCGGGGCCTGCACCTGTGGGTCGATCTGGGCGAATGGTGGCACGCGGAAACAGGGCTGCCCCTGCCGCTCGGCGGGAACGTCGTGCGCCGCGACTTGGGCGAGGCGTTGATGCACGATATCGCGCGCGACTTGAAGGCAAGCATCGAGTACGGCCTCGCCCACCGCGCCGAGGCCCTGGCGCACGCGAGCGGGTATACCCGCGGGCTCGACGTGGCGCGCACGGACCGGTTTGTCCGGATGTATGTCAACGATTATACGGTGGACTATGGCGCGACCGGTCGCCGCGCGGTGGCAGAACTGCTCGATCGTGCGCACCGCGCCGGTTTACTCGCTGCGCCGGTGCACGTCAGGTTCGTCGCCGCTGGTGACTGAGCAGAGCTTACGGCCTCCGGGGCTGTCCAGACAGACCCGCGAGCACCATTTTCCCTAACGTATCACCCAAGGAGTCGCGAGTGGCCGACATGACGGGGGGCGGGCCCGTCCAGATCCTCGTGGTGGATGACGAGGAGCCCATCCGGAACGCCCTCAAAAAGTTCCTCGCGCAACAGCAGTTCGAGGTATACGCCGCAAGCACCGGGGAAGAAGCCCTGCAGCAGCTCCGGCGTCACCGGGTCGCGCTGATGCTATGCGACATCCGGATGCCGGGCACGAGTGGCGTGGACCTCGTTCCCCAGGCGCTCGAGGTCGAGCCGGAGCTCGCGATCCTCATGTTGACCGCCGTGAACGACGCGACGAGCGCGGCGCTGTGCATGCAGCGCGGAGCCATGGATTACCTCACGAAGCCGATTGAGCTCGCGGACCTGGGGCGCGCCGTCCAGCGAGCCTTGAAGCGACGCGAGATGCTTCATGAGAATCGCCAGCTGAACCAATGGCTCAAAGAGGAGGTCACGACCCGAACGGCCGAGCTCCAGCGCGAGCGCATGAAGCTGGAGCGCCTGTCGATCGCGACGCTCGAAGCGCTGGTGAACGCCCTCGAGGCGAAGGACCCCTACATGCGGGGGCACTCGGCGCGCGTCGCCGATCTGTCGGCCACCATCGCGCATCAACTCGGACTGGCAGACGAAGAGGTCGAGCACGTACGCGTGGCGGGTCGGCTTCACGACATTGGCAAGATCGGCACCCGGGAATCCGTCCTGAATAAGCAAGGCGCCCTCACACCCGATGAGTTCGAGCACGTAAAGCAGCACGTCATCATCGGCTCTCAGATCCTCGCGCCGCTCTCACACCTTGGCGACATCGTGCCGGCGGTGCGCCACCATCATGAGCGCTGGGACGGCACCGGGTACCCCGACGGCCTACGCGGGGAAGAGATCCCCCTCGCCGCGCGCATCATCGGCGCCGCCGAGGTTTTCGACGCCCTGAGCACCTCGAGGGCCTACCAGGAGAAGATGGCGGCCGAGAAGGCGATCGAGCGCATCGCCGACCTGGCGGGCACCGTGCTCGACCCGAAAGTCCACGAGGCGCTCGCGACCGTCGTCGCCCGGCGCAGAACGCTCGTCTTTCTCGACGAGGGCGGTACCACTTCAGGCTGACTGCACCTGACCGTGCGGATCGCCGTCACCGGGGCCACCGGATTCGTGGGACGGCACGTCGCCGCCCTGCTGGCCAGCCGGGGGCACGCGGTGCGGGCGCTGGTCCGGAACGCCATCCGCGCGCAAGTCCTCCAAAACGTGCCGGTCGAACTCGTGGCAGGGGATCTCTCGGACCCAGGTGTGCTCGCGGTGCTGGCGCGAGGTGCGACTGCTATCGTCCACCTGGTTGGCATCATCGTCGAATCCGGTCGCGCCACCTTCCACGGCGTGCATGTCGAGGGCACGCGCCGCCTCCTCGCTGCGGCGCGGGAGGTCGGCGCTCCGCGGTTCGTGCACATGAGCGCCATCGGCGCGCGCGCAGGGTGCGACGCGACCCCGTACCACCGGACCAAGTGGGAAGCAGAGGAACTCGTGCGCGCTTCGGGCCTCTCGTACGCGATCTTCCGGCCATCGATCATCAGCGGGCCGGAGAACGTGCCGATCCGCACCCTCGCCCGGCTGCATCGATGGTCGCCGGTGGTGCCCGTGTTTGGCGACGGCGGCTTCCCCACGCAGCCGGTGTGGGTCGAGGACGTGGCGCTCGCGTTCGCGCTCGCGGCCGAGAACACCGGCTTCACCGGAGCCTTCGAGCTCGGTGGTCCGAAGCCGATCACGTATGAGGCGTTCGTCCGCGCGATCGGGCGGGCTGCGGGTCACCCGAGGCCGCTTGCACATCTCCCGCTGCCGGTTGCACGCCTGGCGGCCCGCGTGTTCGACCTGCTCGGGCCGGCCGCGCCCGTGACGAGCGACCAGCTCCAAATGCTCGTCGAGGGCGCTGCGACGCCCGCCAATGCCATCGAATCCGTGTTCGACATCACCCCGCTCCCGTTCGAGCAAGGGCTCGAGCGTTATCTCGGCCGGAGGAGCGGTTGACACGCGCGGGGCTGACGCTGGCTGGAGTCGCGTGGCTACTACCCACGGCGGCGCCGGCCCAAGGTCGCCCGGTGGACTCCGTCGTGTACGTGTTGTCGCCGGCGAGCCGCTTCGAAGTGAAGACGGGGAAGGCAGGACTGTTGGGATTCGCGGGCCACAGCCATCTCGTACGCGCCGGGGCGTTCTCAGGACGCGTCGTGTACTTCCCGAGCGCGCCCGTTGACTCGCGCGTCGAGATCTCCATACCCACCGACAGTCTCGAGGTGTTGACGCCCCCGGACACGGCCGAGATCCGGAAGGTCACTCAAGCGATGCGAGCGGAGGTACTCCACGTCGATCAGTATCCTCTCATCACCTTTATCTCCACTGCCGTCGCGCCGACCGCGGAGGGCTTCCGGGTGGACGGCCAGCTTACGATGGCGGGTCAGACACGCGACGTGAGCGCAGAACTCGCGGCCGCGGTGGGAAGGGATACGCTCCGCGCGAACGGCAGTTTCTCGGTGAAACAGACGGACTTTGGCATCAGGCCTTACCGGGGCGGCCCCGCGAACACCGTCCGCGTGGCCGACCGCGTTACACTGAGCCTGGACGTGGTCGGCATCCGGACAGAGTGACCGGCATAGGGGCTCCAACTCCCCATTAAAAAACCAAACCCGGGGCTTACAGCTCCCCGGGTTGGCGGTCGGGCGAAGTGGCCGTCACACTTCGGCCGCGACCCCTGCATTACCCGTAGCTGAATACGCGCTGCTCTGCCGGATGTTTCAGGCACCTGACACCGGCGCCGGCTCGGTCCACGTCCCCTATGATGCCCGCGTCGCGGAATTGGTTGCATCCCGGTTTACCAGCGCTTTATCCGGCCGAGCCGGGAAACGGTGATCATCTCGGAACGAGTGCCGCGCCGTAGGACAACTTTGGTATTCGACACCCCCCACCCCAGGCCGATCGGATCGAACACGATCTCCGGGTTGGACACTTCCAGCGCTACGCCCTGCGCCGCCGGTCCGGGCCACCGGTGCAACGGCCCCCATGAATCTCCCGTCCAGCGGTCGATGCGGAGTGTGTCGGAGGCGATAACCGCGCGGCTTCGCGTGCCCTGCATTACCGCGGAGCTCCGGGCCACGGCCATCGCAGTCGAAACATCCTGCGCGGCCGCGTTTACGGCAATCCAGTCCAAGAGGCCACCAAGGCGAGGCAATGTGATGGCGGTCACGACGGCCACAATGGCCAACGCGACGGCCAATTCGGCGAGTGTGATTCCCCGGGACATGGCCTGAATAAAGGGCCTTGCGGGTGGAAGACCGGTATTCGATTCGTGCGGGCGAAAAGCACGAAAACGCGAAAACTGCGGCCTAACGCCCTTGTCCCGAAATGGCTATGTTCAGTGCCGGCCACACGTTGCGGTTGAGGTATAGTCCCTGCCCTTGCCGGGGAGCGCCTAGCCACGTGCCCACTGGGAGACATGGGATGCCGGTTTCACGCCTCAAGGTCGATTCGCTACCCCACGCCATCTTTCTGCAGCGTGTGTCCGGTCGCCAAACCGCCACGACGCTCGAGGCGCGCTTGGGACAGGGGGCGTTCCTCGCGCTCCGACTGGTGGACCTCCTCGCATCGGACCGCGCGCCGGCTTCGGCCGATGCGTTTCATTATCAGTGGGTCGCCACCGATCGATTCTGCCGCGAGCTACGGGCGGCGGCCACCGAGGGTGCGCATGTTCACGGCATTGCGTCGAGCGCCGCGGACGCCCACCGCCTGAGCGAAATCCAACTGATCGCGCCTGCGCTGTTCGCCTACGCCCACTTTCTGGAAGACGAGCTGCGCCTCGAGGAAGCGATCGATGTACTGACGACGCTCCTCGTCGTGGTCGGGAGCCGTCTGTCACCGGCCGACGTCGTGGCGGCGCACCTGCGGTTCGCCCGCGTGCATCGGAAACTGAACCGATTCGACGACGCGGAGGCCGCGTATGCCGAGGCCGGGGACCTCGCGACCGCCACCGGCGATCACTACTCCGCGCTGCTCAGCAGGATCGGTCGGGCGAATACCGTGCTGGGGCGCGGTAACATCGCGGAGGCCGAGCGCCGGTTGCAGGGGATTCTCGCCGACGCTCGCGCCGCAGGTGAGCAAGACGCTGAGGCGCGGGCCGAACACGGCATCGCGGTGGCCCATCACCACATGGGACAGGCAGCGGAAGCAATCCCGCACGCATGGCGGGCCTTCGAGCTGTACGAGGACGACGAGTCGAGGTGCCGAGCGCTCGGCGACCTCGGCGTCATGTTGCTGACTCTCGGAGACGCGGAAGGAGCCGAGCGGGCTCTGGGGGAGGTCGTTCGCCGCAGGGGCTCGCAGGAGACGGTAACCAATGCCACCGTGGAATTGATGTACAGCGCGTCCTTCCGCCGGGACCACGTCGGATTCGCGCGCTGGCGGGAGCGTTGTGAAGAGCGCGTGGCGGACATGCCTCCCAACATCCTCGCGGACTTTTGTCTGAAACAGGGGATCGGGCAAGCTCGCTTCGGCCGATTCCGCCGGGCCGAAGCTCTAATGAAACAGGCGCTCGAGGTCGCGAGTGCGGCCGGTCTCCACGAGTTTGAGTTTCGCATCGAGCGAATTCTCGCGGGGCTACGGGACTGCGAAGCCGCCCTAGCCGCGGAGGGACACGCGGCGGCCGAGGCGATAGTACAAGCGGCCGAACTGCGCGAGGTGTCGGAGTCCCTCGCGCAGCTCGTCCGCTAACGTCTTAGTGGCAGGTGTTGCTGTTGTTCGTGTCGCAGCCGTGACGGGGACCGGTGGCGTCGGCGCAGGCGATGGTGGAGAGAGCGAACGCGACGACCAAGACGGCGAATAGGGCGCGAATCCGGGACATGAAGACCTCCGCATACCTGGGTGTGGTACGACCGCAACAGGACACCACAACCTCGGTACGGGGCCGTCCCGTTTTTAGGGCGTTTTTGCGGCATCGTAGGGCGATTTTGCGACATTTGGGGGTTTTGGGGCATTCATGCTCGTTCTAGCCGCCGTCTCGGACGTCCAGTTCCTCAAGCTGCGCCGGGCTGCCGCCTCTCGATTCAACATGGCGCGAGCCCAGACGTGGGACGACGTGCTCGGCGCCATCCGGGGGCGTCCGGTAGAGCTCGCGGTGGTCGACCCGCTGCTCTCGGGGGACGCCCGCTCGCAGGAGATCGAGCGGCTGCGCGTGCTGTTCCCGTCCCTGCCGCTGATCCTGTACACGACGCTCACGCCCAAGACGGCGAGCGTGCTCCTGGCGCTTGGCCAGCGGGGCATCGAGCACGTAGTCTTCGCCAACTATGACGATCATCCGAGCCGGCTGCGGGAAGTGCTCGGTCAGGAAGAGGCTCGCTCATCGTCGCGCCAGCTCCTCGACCAGCTCGCCGAGGCGCTGTCGCCGCTGCCGAGCGAGCTGCGGTGGGTGCTGGAAGAGGCGCTGCGCTCGCCCGGTGAGGTGCAAACCGTCGGCCAGGTCGCGGCGCGCGCCCGCGTAGATCGGCGCACCTGCGAGCGATGGTTCACCCGCGTGGGACTGCCGTCACCTCGGCATTTTCTCTGCGCCGCGCGCGTCCTGTACGCCCACCGCCTGCTACAGGACCCTGGCTTCACGATCGAAGACGTCGCGAAGCGGCTCGGGTACGCGCAGACCAAGACGCTGCAGTTGCACGCCCGTGCCTACCTCGGGCTGACCGCCGGCGAGATGCGGCTCTCACTCGGCTCGAGCGACGCTCTGGCGCGTGTGGTGCAGCGCTTCCTCACGGCACCGCCCACTCAGGCGTCGGTTTCGACAGCATGATACCCTGCACGGTCCTGATCGTGGACGACGAGGCGCCCCTGCGGCGCGTGCTCGATCGTTCACTGTCGCGTCATGGCATCCGCGTGATCGGCGCCGGCAGCGCCGAGACCGCATACGAGTTGCTCGCGAGCGAAGAGCCCGACGCAATTCTGCTGGACATCCGCCTGCCGACCATGTCGGGGCTGGCCCTGTACCTCGCGATCGTGCATCGCTGGCCCAGGCTCGATGGCCGTATCGCGATCATGACGGGGGATGCCGAAGCGGAAGAGGTGCGAACCTGGCTCGAGCGGAACGAATGCGCCCTGATCCGGAAGCCGTTCAACCTCCAGGATATTCTCGATTGGCTGGCCCTGACGCTCCGTGCGGGCGGGGAGGGGGAGCGCAAACAGGGAGGCGCGGAGGCGTGACGGCCGGGGGGGCGCCGCAGCACGAGCCGCTCCACGTTTTGCGGGAGTACCGCAATCTCGCGCCCTGGAACCTTCGCGACCTGGCCGCCCTCGTCGGCGCGGTGCTCGACACGTCCGCCATCACGCCGATCAATGCGGCGGCCCGGGCGCAGCCGAGCGAGCGCGCGATCCGTTTTTACGTCACGAAGGGCCTGGTGAGCCCGCCGGAAGGGCGGGGTACCGCGGCCACGTATTCGTACCGACACTTTCTCCAGCTTCTCTGGATCAAGCTCCGGCAGATGGAAGGCACGACCCTCGCCACCATCACGAAGGAGATGAAGGATCAGACCGGAGACGTGCTGGAACGACGGGCCGCACAGGCGCTGGGCCCCTCACTCCTCGTCCCCGATCGGCTGCCCCTCAAGAGCACAGGTGCCCCGCCGCGCGGGAAGTCCGGGCGAGCAATGACCGCCTGGCTGACGCGGGATGCGGCACGGGACCCGGACAGCGCGAGCTCATGGCGCCGGATTCCCGTCGGCCGGGGCGTCGAGCTCCACGTCGAGACGGCTCACCCGTTGGCCCGGCTCGGGCCGGATGACGCCGCGGTCGCCGAGGCCGTGCGGCAGGCGCTCGCGAAACTCCTCCCCTCGGCTAGCGCGTAGCAGCAGGAGGGAGACCCGGACGGGTCGACTCACCTCAAGAACGGAGCCAACATGGGCCCACTCATATTGCTGATTGTCTTGGTTGTGTTCGCGGCGTGGCTGATCGGCGCGTACAACGGGCTCATCTCCCTTAAGAACCAGACTCTCAACGCGTTCAAGCAGATCGACGTCCAGCTCAAGCGACGTCACGATCTGATCCCCAACCTGGTGAACGCGGTCAAAGGCGCCATGGACTTCGAGCGATCGACGCTCGAGGCGGTGATTCAAGCGCGCAACCAGGCCGTGAAGGTCAACGCCGCTGGGCCCGAGGGCATCAAGCAGATCAGCCAGGCGGAGAACGCCTTGTCCTCCGCGCTGCAGCGGCTGATGGTGGTCGTGGAGCAGTATCCACAGCTCAAAGCCACGGGCAACATCGGGCAGCTGCAGGAAGAGCTGACGTCGACCGAAAACAAAGTGGCATTCGCACGGCAGCTGTACAACGACACCGCCACCCAGTACAACACCAAGCAGCAGCAATTCCCGACCGACCTGGTGGCTGGGATCGCCAAGGCTCAGCCCGCCGACCTGTGGGAGATCGAGGATCAGGCCGAGAAGGCCGTCCCCCAGGTCGACCTCACGATGAAGCCGAAAGCGTGAGCGACGACAGCTCGCTCAATCTCTTTCAACAACAGGAGGCCAATCGCCGGCGCACGGTTCTGCTGGTGATTGGCTTCGTCATCTTCTTCGCGTGGCTGGGGTGCGGCGGGGACTACATCTACTACCTGTCGACCCGGGACGCGCCGGTCACTGCGTACCATCACGTGTTCCCGTGGTTCGGCCTGGCGCTCACGGCGATCGCGGTGATCATGGCCTGGTATGCGTATGCGACAGGACCCGAGAAAGTGCTCTGGTCCACCGGCGCGCGGGAAGTGGTGGACCCGACGGATCCCAAGGAAAAGCAGCTGGTGAACGTCGTGGACGAGATGTCGATCGCGGCCGGCGTGCCGCGGCCTCGCGTCTGGATCGTGGACGACCCGGATCCCAACGCGTTCGCGACCGGGACCAACCCGCTGCACGCCCACCTGGCCGTTACCCAGGGTCTGCTCGACCTGTGCAGTCGCGATGAGCTGCAGGCGGTAGTCGGCCACGAGCTCGGGCACGTGAAAAACCTGGATGTGCGGCTGATGACGACGCTCGCCGCGCTCGTGGGAGCCGTCGCCCTGATGCACGACGGGGCGACCCGAGTGCTCCGGGGAGGGATCAACATCGGTGGAGGCGGCGGTGGAGGAGGCTCGCGAGGTGGCGGAGGAAAGAAGGGCGGCGCCGGCCCGCTCATCGTCATCCTACTCGTGGTGTGGATCATCTCGTGGCTCCTCGCCCCGATCATCGCGCAAATCCTCGCTCTGGCCGTGAGCCGTAAACGGGAGTATCTGGCGGACGCGATGAGTGCTCAGTTCACGCGCAACCCGCTGGCGCTGGCGAGCGCGCTCCAGAAGATCGAGGGAGCCGACGCGCCCACCACGCACATCAAGCGCGGCGCGGCACACCTCTGCATCGCGGACCCCCTCGGCCGGCGGCTCACTGGGCACGAAGGCATGCTCGCCGATCTGCTCGCCACCCATCCCCCCATGGCGAAGCGCATCACGATCCTGCGCGGTATGGGATACGCACAGCTCAAAAAGGAGGGAGGAGAGATCGCGTGACCGGGTGGCTCGGGCGCCGGGCCCTCCGCGCGATCCACGAGTTCCGCACGCGTCTGGCGCGCTATCATCTACAACAGCGCCGCGCGGCGAAGAGCGCCCTCGCCGAGGACGGGCTCGTCCAGGAAGCCATCGCCCAACACGCCCGCGAGCATCGGGTCTCCGAGACTGACGTTCGCCGTCGCGTGGACGCCTATATCGACGAGATCGTGCCCCAGCTCAACGTCCTGTCGTACTATCGCATCGGCTACAATCTCGCGAAGGTCGTGCTCAACCTGCTCTACCGGGTCACCGTCGATTATCAGGACGAAGCGTCACTCGAGCGAATCCCGAAGCGCGATGTCGTGGTCTACACGATGAACCACCGTTCGAATGTGGACTATGTGGTGGTCGCCTATGTCCTGGCCTATGGCGCTCACGTGAGCTATGCCGTGGGCGAATGGGCGCGGGTATGGCCCCTCGAGTACGTGTTCAAGTCGTTCGGGTCGTACTTCATCCGCCGCGGCTTTCGCGAGCCGCTGTACCACGCCGTGCTCGAGCGCTACGTGCATCTGATCACCAAGAACGGTGTCACGCAGGGGTTCTTTCCCGAGGGCCGCTTGTCACGCGATGGTCGCCTCGGCCCCCCGAAGCTGGGGTTGCTCGACTACGTGTGCCGTACGCTGCTCGATCCCGCCTTCGATCGCGATATCTGGTTCGTGCCGGTCGCCATCAACTTTGATCGGGTGCTCGAGGACCGCGCCCTCACCCGCGAGCTTGTGGACGATCGGGACCGGCCGGGGCGGTTTGCACAATTCGCGACCGTGGCCAGCTATGTGAGCAGCAACGCATTGCGACTCGTGACGGGGCGGCTCAAGCGCTACGGTCGCGCGGCCGTGAACTTCGGAACGCCGTTGTCCCTGCGGCAATGGCTAGCCACCCGGCCGGGCGTGCTCGAGCTCCCCAAAGAGCGACGCCTGCCCGAGCTCGAGACCCTCGGTGCGGACTTGATGGAGCGGATCGGCGCCATCATCCCGGTGACCCCGGTCCCGCTGGCCGCAGCGGCGCTCCTCTCATTCGGGCAACTCGTGATCCCGAAATCGGCGGTCCTCGACCGGATGGATCAGCTCCGGGACCGGCTCCGGGACGTGAACGCGAAGGTCGTGCGCGGCGGGTCGCGCATCGGCGACGTGTGGGACCGGGCCTGGCGGATGCTCCGGATGCGCCGCTTGGTGGTCGCCGACGGCGACAGTCTCATCGTGCTGCCCCGTGGCAGGGCGTTGCTCGAGTTCTACGCCAACTCGATCGCGCACCTCTTGCCGATCCGAAGCCCCCGGCTCCCGTTTCACAAGATGCACGACACCGATCCCAACCTGCCGGCACTCCGCCGTCCGGAGCGCCCGACCCCAACTCCTCCCCCGGCGGGACCACAGCACTAGACCAGGCGCCCGACAATGACCGCCGCGCGGTCGATCTGATCGATCACGGCGAGGAGCAGCTCGCGAACCACGAACTCGCGGGTTTCAAGTCCGGCGAGCTGCGCCGAGCAGCGGGCCGCGCAGAGGGCGTTGGTGACGTCGGCAAGCTCGGCCAGGCGCCGCCGCGTGGGCGGATCGGGCATCGTGAATGCGGGCGCCACGGCAGCAACGTACGCGCGGCGGATGCGGGACCCGTCACCCTTTTTCACGAGGCGTAGGGCCTTTTGTCGCGCCCTTGTAAGCTAGGTGAGCTCGGCTTCGAGGCGCAGCAGCCGCCACCCGGTCACCATGGCCCCGAGTGCGAGCACGGGAAGAACCTGAAGGCCCTGTAGTACGAGGCCCGCCGCGACCGCCCGCTCGGGTGCCACGCCGAACGGCAGTAGACCGACTACCAGCGCGGCTTGCGTGACACCGATGTTAGCTGGTGTGGGTCGCAGGATGCCGCTCAAGTTGGTGGCGATCAGGGCGGTAAACGACGCCGCGAGCGACACGGGCACCCCGGTCGCCCGCAGTACGAGATGGTACGTCGCCCACTGCGTGGCCCAGTTGTAGAAGCCGAGCAAGGTCGGCAACAACAAGCGGCCGCCGCGCCCCATGGCGCGGAGCGGCTCGAGGCGAGTCTGCACCGACGCCGGTAACTGGTCGGCGAGCCACGCCCACCCCCGCGCCCACGCGAGCAACAGCACGACCACCAACGCCAACCCTACACCGATCTGCATGACCCGCAGCCACGGCTCGAGGTTGAGCAAGCTGGGCGCCATCACCAGGAAGATCGCGAGGGCGAGCGCCTCCGCGACGCGGGTCCAGACCACCGAGGAGGCTGCGATGCCCAGCGGGACGCCCGCCCGCTGGCCGATCACATGGATGCGCGCCGCCTCACCGGCGACGGCAATCGACAGATCGTTTACCGCGGCGCCGACCAAATTCGCCTCCTGTGCTGCGCGCCAGCTGTGCGGCGCCACGGGCTTCAAAATCAGATGCCAGCCCCATCCCTTGGCGACGAGCGAGGACAGATTCAGCACCAGCGCCACGGCCAGCCACCAGGGATTGGCACCCAGCACCGCAGCGAACATGACGCGCCAAGGGAAGCCGGTGAAAAACTTGAGCGCCAGACCGACCGCGACCAGCGCGACGAGCCACCCCATCCAGCGCCAGCGGGCCGAGCTCACGGAATCAGCTCGCCGAGCGGGCGAAACTCATAGCCCTCGCCGCGTGCGTCCTCAATGATCCCACGGAGCGCGGCCGCCGTCCGGCGGCGATCGCCTGTCGGGTCGTAGCCGTCGCCGTCGTGCAGCAGGATGATCGCGCCAGGCCGCAGCTTCCGGCGAACACGCGCACGGATCTCTTCGGCCGCGACGCGGGGGTCCGAATCCCACACGCCAAACGTCCAGCCGAAGACTGTGTAGCCGAGGCGTCGGGTGGCGGACGCGACGAAGGGATTGCGGTAGCCATGCGGCGCGCGGAAGCTGCGCGGCTCTCGCCCGGTCGTGTCGACAATGATCTCGTGGGCGCGCCCGAGCTCCTCGCGGATCCGGGACGGCCCTTGAACGTGCAGTTTCCGATGGCGGAGCGTGTGATTCCCGAGTACATGCCCCGCATCGGCGACCCGGCGCGCTACCACGGGAAAACGGCGGACGTGCTCCCCCACCATGAAGAACGCGGCCGGCACGCGGTGGGCAGCGAGGGTCTCGAGAATCGACTCTGTCGCGCTGGGATTCGGGCCGTCGTCGAACGTAAGGTAGGCCACGCGCTTCGCGCGCGACCCGCGACCGATCGCGCGGCCGAACAGCGGGCTGTTGGGCTCGTAGGTGCCGTAGGCCCAGGCGGCCAGCGCGGCGCTGGCAGCGGCGAGGGGGAGCAGCATGCGGGCATAATAAACACGAAGCCCCCGGGACGGCACGATAGGCCGCCCGGGGGCCCCGCACACCGGTTACCCGGAGCCGGGGGATTGCTCCCACCGTTCTTCATCCTGCCGCCGCCGGTTGACTGATGCGTCGCTCGGTAGGGCGAACAGGAGCTCCGGCTTCCATCCCCAAGCAGCCTGGCCGGGCCACTTGGTTCACCGATGTGGGTGCTACGGGTCAGATCGGGTCGCGGACCGACCCTCCGCACTGCACGTCGAGGCACCACTTCGACGTGGATGGGGCACGCGACTGGCCCCTTCTATCCGAGCCGGAGAGCCTGCTCCCGGATCGCCGGTCGCCTGAGCCCTTGTTTGCATCGGCGACCTCCCCGGAATTTCCGCTCGGACCGTCTTGAAGGCGTAGTTGAGACACCAGGTCCCGACCCTTCCCTCCAAGCCGCGTGGGATCAATATAGGGGTCCAGGAAAACCGCGCAAGTGCCGATGTTTCTTCGGGTTAGCTCACTACCGTGTGCATCAGATGTGGATGCTAACCCGTGCCCCGATCTAGCATTGGCGCGCCCGTCCACACGATGTGGAGTTGTGAATCAACAAGAGGACAGGCGTGTGGAGGTTTGGGAGGTTGGGGAGGACGGGGGAGGACCTCCCCCAACCCCTCCAGCCTTCCCCAACTTGCTCTTAGATGTCGATGCCGACTTCGCAGTAAGTGTAAGGAGCGTCAGGCTGGCGGGGCAGGAACAACACGCCAGTCCCGCCCGTCGCAAACCAACCAGCGAGCATCTGTGTCGAGCTGGTCTCGCCGGGCGGCTCGACAAAGAGCGCCTGCAACCAGCGACGGATGTGGCGGAGCTCGGGTGCGCGCCGCCCGAGCATCGACACGACGGTGCCCAGGCCGAGCGTGGCGCGCAGGAAATGTGCGATCGCGTGGACCCGCTGGGCGAAGATGTAGGCACGCACGCCGGGCTCGTCGTACAGGAGGGTGCCCTCGTAGGGATCCGCGGGGGGCGCGTCCATGCGCGGCCCGAAGTATATGAACACCCGCTGGTCTCCGTCCTTGCGCTCGACGACTGCCGCGGAGGCGTCGGACCCGAGGCGCGCCGCGTGAATGAGATCGTCCTGCGCGAGGATACCGACGGCGGCGGTCCATTCGATCGCGCCGAGCGCCTGGTCGAGCGGACATCCGACGGTATCATCGTACGCGAGGAGGCGGGGGGCCTCGCCCGCGCGCAGGAAGAAATGCGCGAGCGCGTCGGTCCGATCCTCGAACGTGCGGGTCTGGCGCGAGGTTGCGGGAAGCGTCATTCTCACATTATAACCAGGGCTCCTAGTGCCTGACAGAGGACTCGTGATACACCGCTCGCTGCTGTGCTTGTGGATCTTCGCCGCTCCTGTCGGTGCGCAGGAGCCCGTGCCCCAACCCACGCCCCCCGCGGAGTCGGTGCGAGCGGAGTTGGTGCCGCCGCCACCAAGCCCGGAGCAAAAAAAGTTCTTGGACGGACTCCGGACGGCTACTCGGGGCATCGCGCAGCTCAAGGATGGCGTCAGTCGCGTGACGCGCGCGCAGAACGGACACAACGCGGCGGCGGAGCGACGCGCCGGACGGTTTCTCGCAGGGTTGTGTGGCTCGAGCCGCGCATTTCTCAAGCGCGGCCGCCCGCAGATGACGCCCACCGTGTACGACGATACGGCCCGGGTGCAGGCGCGCCGGCTGGTGACGCAGATCGACTCCCTGATCTCCTACACGCCGAGCTGCGAGCGGAGCGCCGCGGCGGCTCCCGATTCGACGGCGGTCGAGGTGAGCAAGCGCATGAAGACGTACGACTCCGCATTGCGCGATTTCCGCCTCGCCGTCGGGCTCCCGGTGAAGGACGACACATCTAAGACAGTTAAACGACAGTAATGAGCACGAAGGCTGCAACGACGACTTCATAAGTTACACTTATGTGGTTATTTACGGCCATATTGTCGTAGCCGTCGTGTAACTGTCTCTATTGCCAGGGTGACCGTCCGCAGCTCGCGCTTATTGACAGCGGTTTCGACGGCCCCTACCTTAGGGCCCGGTTCAAGCAATACGTGGCACCGTCACCGGTTT
>CAYXIK010000029.1:0-33813 GCA_964465315.1 uncultured Gemmatimonadaceae bacterium
TAACCTGCTGATTACAAATCAGCTGCTCTACCAGTTGAGCTACGTCAGCTGGTCGATGCGCGAACCTTACAGACTCGAAGCTTAAGGGGAGAACGCCACTATCGCAAGGGACGTGCCGTTAACGACTTAGGCCAGTCGCCACTTGGTCCCGCTCGGTGTGTCTTCGATCTCTACTCCCTTCGTCCGGAGCTCGGCTCGGATCCGGTCGGCCTCCTTGAAGTCCTTGGATTTGCGGGCCTTGTCCCGCGCCCCAATGCGGGCCGCGATCCACCGCTCGAGGGCAGGGTCAGCGGCGGTCCTGGCGGTCGGCAGGATATCGAGGACGCCCATCGCCTTCGCCAGCGCCGCCTGCGCTGCCGCTCGTTCGCCGGCGTCCCTGTTGAGCGCGCCGTTTCCGTCGTGCACGAACTGGAACAGCGCCGCGCAGGCACGCGGCGCGTTCAGGTCATCGTCGAGCGCCGCGCGGAAATCGGTCTCGAACCGGGTCGCGAGCTCGGCGAGCCCCCTTTCCCCCTTCCCCCGGCCTCCTTCCCCGCGCAGCCGCTCCTGAAATTCCCCCAACCGTTTCACGCCCGCTCCGGCGGCGGCAAGCGCCTCGTCCGTGAAGTCGAGTGCCTTGCGATAGTGCGTCTGCCAGAAGAGCAACCGGACCGCGGCGGCGTCGACGCCCTGCTCGCGGAGATCGCGCGCGGTGAGAAAGTTGCCGAAGCGCTTCGACATCTTCGTGCCGCGTACATTCAAGAATTCGCCGTGGAGCCAGAAGCGTGCAAACGGCCGGCCGGTCGCGGCCTCGGACTGCGCGATCTCGTCCTCGTGGTGAGGAAAAATCAGATCGACGCCCCCCGCATGGATGTCGAGCGTTTCGGCGTGGCAACATGTCTCGATCTGCTCAAGCGACATCGCCGAGCACTCGAGGTGCCACCCCGGACGTCCCCGCCCGAACGGCGCCTCCCACGCCGCGCCCACCTGCTCGTCGATCTCGTCGACCTTCTTCCACAACGCGAAATCACGCGGATCGTCTTTCGCATATTCGTCGCTCGCGACGCGCGCGCCGGTCTTGAGCTCCCGGGTGTCCAGCCGCGAGAGCCGCCCGTACGTCGGGAACTTCGCGATCGCGAAGTAGATCGACCCGTCCTCGCCCTTGTACGCCACACCGCGGTCGAGCAGCCGCTCGACCAGCCGGACCATTGCCGGCACCGATTCGGTGGCTCGTGGGTAAACGTGCGCCGGCTTGATCCGCAAGTAGTCGCGGTCCTCGAAGAACGCCTGTACGAACGGCGCGGTGTGTGCCTCGAGCCGCTTGCCGGCCGCCGCGGCAGCCTTGATCGTGCGATCGTCCACATCCGTCAGGTTCATGATGTGATAGACGTCGTAGCCCGAGTAATCGAGGTAGCGGCGCAGCAGGTCCTCGAAGAGGAACGTCCGGAAATTACCGATGTGGGCGAAGTTCCAGACCGTTGGCCCGCAGCTGTAGAGCGTGACCCGCGGTGGCGCGAGCGGCTCGAACGGCTCGACGCGACGGGTGAGCGTGTTGTAGAGCGAGAGGGTCATCGGCGCCGCTCAAACGTAGGACCGGCGCTTAGACCGGTCAACGCGCGGGGAGGATCAAGCGCCGGCTCGCAGACCACCGGACCGCGCCGGAACACCAGCACACGCGCGCGCGCCCATTGCGCCGATGCGTCGTCAGAGGGTTGGAGCACGCCGCGGCGAACCAGCCGGGCGGCAACGTCGGTCACGACGAGCAGTGGCGCCGGATCGAATGAACGAACAGGCGGAGTGGACACGCACCGACGTTAGCGACGTACGTGCCGCCCGCCGGCACCCGATCGCCGCCGAGCCGGTCGTTATTTCGCAGCCCCCCCCGCTACGGCATGAGCCGCCGTCGCGCCCCGCACGATCGCGTCGACGAGCGGCGCGGAGTCGAACCGCACGGGGTCGGCGGCCGGGAGACCGGTCTCGCGTGCGGCGCGCGCAACGGCGGCCTTCGCATCCGCGTCGCTCAGGTCGTACGTGTTGAGACAGATCCCGATCACCTTGGTCGGCCGGACCGGCGCGGCGGCCCGCTCGTAGATCTCGACCAGCTCCGGGAGCGGTGGGATTTTCACCCACGGCTCGCGTCCGTGATAGTCGCCGATGTAGTCCCGGCTGGCCTGATGGCACAGGATCAGGGCGTCGGGACAACAGCCGTGCAGGAGTCCCAGGGTGACGCCGGAGTAGCCGGGATGAATCAGGCTCCCCTGTCCTTCGACCAGGATGATGTCGGCGTCCTTCGCCGCCTCGAGGACGAGCCACTCCGAGGCTCCCGCGATGAAATCCGCGACCACGGCGTCGACGGCGATCCCCCATCCTTCGATGAAGATCCCGGTCTGTCCGGTCGCGACGAACCGTGGGCGGTGACCCCGCTTGATCAGCGCGTTCCGCAGCTCGACCTGGGCAGTCATCTTCCCCACGTTGCAGTCGGAGCCCACCGTGTGGACCACGTACGCGTCCACCTCGGCCGCGAGCCCGTCCGCGACGGGCAGGTTCGCCGGTGGCTTGCGCGCGTCGAAGATCCGAACGCCCCGCTCCCGAGCGAGCGGCCCGAGCTCCGGGTCGTCCCCGATGAACGTGTGCAGGCCGCTCCAGATCTCGAGCCTGCGCTCGATGGCCGTTCGCAACCAGCCGCGCCACTCGACCGGCAAGCGCCCCCCCATCGGCGCGATACCGATGAGCACGGCGGTGGCGCCCCCCCCCAGACGGAGACCCTGCTCGAAGTCACCGACCACCGGGATGGTGCCGCCGAATCCTAGGACGTCCTCGACGGTCTGACCGGCGTGGCCGCGGTCGAACACGCCCACGACACGCTCCGGCATATAGCGGATACAGCAGTTGGCGGTCTTCGATGTCATCGGCTCGAACTGACCGTCGGCGATGATCAGAAAGCGATGGACCGGCGGCGGTGTCACGTGAGCGCTTTCGTCTTCTGCGTGGGGAACTCGCCCGTCGCGCGCAATACCGCGGGCTCCGTGAGACCGATGTCGCCGTAGATCTCGCCTTGCACGACGTGCCGGACCACGACCATCGTGACCGCCAGCACCGGAACGGCGACGATCAACCCCACCACGCCGAGCAGCGACCCCATGACCAGGACGCTCGCAATGGTCAGCACGGGCGGCAGCGCGACCTGGCGCTCCATGATCCGGGGCACGACCACGTTGGCCTCGATCACGTGCACGGCGACGCCGAGCAGAATCACCGCGAGGACTTTGACCCAGTCCCCCGTGCCGACGACGAACAACGCCGGCAGCAGTGTGGAGACGAGGGTCCCGAAGAACGGCACGACCGCAACGAGGCCGGTGAAGATGCCGAACGCCAGCCAGTAGGGGACTCCGAGCACCCAGAGGCCCACCGCGGTGAGGAACGCGAGCACCATCATGGCCAGCAGCTGGCCAATGACCCAGGCCCGGAGCGTGGCATGGGCGTCCGAGAGAATCCGAGCGCCGAGCACGCGGTACTTCGGGGACACGAGCGCCAGGATCCCGTCGCGATACAGGGTGGGCCGCACCGTCAGGTAGAGGGCCATCACGACGACGCCCGCGCCTTCGATGAAGAGCTTCCCTCCCGCCGTGACGTATGGCAGCAGCGAGCCGCGCAGGAAGGCCGACGCGTCCTCGATGAGGCGGGCGACGAACCCGGACGTGGGGTCGGCGAGCTCGGTCCGGCGCAAGACCGGATAGTCGCGCGCCCAGTTGGCGAGCACGTTCTGGACGCTGTTGAGCGTCTGCGGAAGCCCGCTGATGAGTGCCTGCGTCTGGTCGATCACGGGCGGCACGAGGAGCGCTCCGACGCCGGCCACCGCGGCCAGCGTGGCGACGACGGCGGTGGTGAGCCCGAGCCACCGGGCCATCCGGAAGCGCCGCTCGAGGAGATCCGTGATGGCCGACAAGTAGACGGCCACGAGCGCGGCGATGAAGACGAGGAGCAGCACCTCGACCACCCGGATGAGGAACCAGATGGCAAGGGCGGCAACGAAGAGCGCCACGAACGTGGCGCCCGACAACCGAGAGGGAGTGGGAGACGGCTCGGTGTTCAGTGGTGATCGGGTCCGGCGTCGTCGTCCTCGACCAGCTCGGCTTCGGCAGCGCCCTTCCCGAGCTGCTTTGACTCGCCGCCCGACCCGGCCGGGAGGAGCCCCAGCTTGCGCTTCAGGTCGAGCAGCTGCTGATCCGCGTCCGCCTTCACTTCCAGGCTCTGGAACTGCTTGACCAGCGTGTCGCCCGAGAGATCCTCGTTCACTTCGGCGGCCGCGATGAGCTTCCGCTCCTCGTGCTCGATCTGCTCGGTCATGCGCTCGAACGTCTCGAACACGCTCTTATCGCCGATCGAGGACATCGTCTCCTGAATGCGCTTGTGCGCCTCGGCGCGCTTCTGACGCGCGATCAGGATGTTCTTCTTGCGCTTGGCTTCCTCGATCCGGTCGTTGAGCTGGCGAAGCGACAGCTTGAGCTTCTCGGTCTCCTCGCGATGCTTGACCCACGTCTCGTGCAGCTGGACCGCGCCTTGCGCGTGCTCGTTGTGCCGCAGGAGCGCCTGCTTCGCGAGGTCGTCACGCCCTTCCTGCACGGCCAGGACCGCCCGGCGCTCCCAGTCCTCGGCGCTCTTCTTCTCGGTGTCCACTTGGGCCGCGAGGCGCTTCTCGTCCGCAATGGCCGCCGCCACCTGCTGCTTGGCCTTCGCCAACTGACTGCGCATGTCGACGATCAGCTGGTTCAGCATCTTTTCCGGATTCTCGGCGCGATTGATCAGGTCGTTGATGTTCGACCGGATCAGCGTCGAGAGACGGTCAAAGATTCCCATGAGAACCCTCGGTGTCCTGGCGGGGCGTCACTGTCCCGCGCCCAACTTGCGCTCCCGCCGCTCGGCGAGCATGCGCTCGGCGAAATCTAAGCGCTCAGCCAGTTCGGAAACCTGGCCCTGGAGCTGTGCAATCTGCTGTTCCACCGCCGCCATGCGCTGCTGGTCCTCTCCCCCACCAAGCCGGCGGTGCGTGCGCTGCCGGATCCGCTCCGCGACTGCCTCACCGATCGCCGTGTGAGAGAGCACTCGGATGACCACGACGCCCACCACCGCGATCACGACGATCGCGATAAGCGGCATCGCCTGGTCAATCACGTAGTTCAGGTCCAAGCCGGGCGGCAGCGGCGGTGGTCCCTGCATTACGTGGACCCCCTACGCCCCTCGCGAGCGGGCAGTTTCCCCTCTCCGTCTCGCGCCTTGGCCAGCAATCGCTCCGTAAAATCTACTCGCTCAGCGAGTTCCGCCACCTCTCGTCGCAACTCCTCTACGGCCGCCAACGTCTCCTCCTGACCGGCCCCGGCTACGGACTGGCTCTGTGCCTTGAGCTTTGCCGTGTACGCGCGGCTCAGGGTCAAGGCGATCATCCACCCGAAGAAGCCGCCGACAGCGACGATCGGGATCAAGACGGCTATCTGGTCGGCGTCCATCAGCCTCTCGGGGGCGCGAGTCGCTCGTCGCGCTGCTTCGCGAGCAGCCGCTCGGCGAAATCCATGCGCTCACTGAGCTCGCCCACCTCCGTGCGGAGCTGCTGCATGTCGGCCACCACCTCTGACCGGACCTGGTCGAGCTCCGCGCGCAGGTCCTCCGGGAGCCCTGCTCCCCCGGACCTGCGAATTCGCTCCGCGAACGCTTTGCCGACCGGCGAGATGGCCAGGAGGAACGTTGCGCCGCCTCCGAAAATGAAGACGATCGCGAGAATGCCTTCCATGTCCATGGTCAGCGCGGCGGCGCAAGCCGGTCGGCCTGGCGCTCCTTGGCGAGCAGCCGCTCCGTGAAGTCGAGGCGCTCCTCGACCTCCGTGAGACGGTGCCTCAGCTCGTCCACCTCGGCGGCCAGACGCTCGGACTCCCCGGTCCCACCCACAGCCACCCCTTGCTTCGCGGCCTTGAAGGCGATCCACTGCTCATCGGTCTTGGACCACCCGCGGATCCATTCGGCGAGCGCTTTGCCGACCGGCCCCGAGAGGACGAGCGTGGCACCGATGACGAGCGCGAAGCCGATCACGCCGATTACAGGTGCCCACTGTCCCATGCGCCGCGTCCTCCTTGTCGTGAACTTACCAACCTAGTCGGCGACCGCCAGCACCTTCCGCAGGAATTGCCCCGTCGACGACCCTTTCACCCGCGCGACGTCCTCCGGCGTCCCCGCCCCGACGACCCGGCCCCCGCCGGCCCCGCCTTCCGGGCCGAGGTCGATCACCCAATCCGCGGTCTTCACGACGTCCAGGTTGTGCTCGATGACCACCACGGTGTTCCCCTTGTCCACAAGGCGATGCAGCACCTCGAGGAGGAGGCGCACGTCCTCGAAGTGCAGGCCCGTGGTCGGCTCGTCGAGGATGTAGAGGGTACGGCCCGTGTCCCGCTTGGCCAGCTCGGTGGCGAGCTTGACCCGCTGGGCCTCACCGCCGGACAGCGTCGTCGCCGACTGGCCGAGGTGGATGTAGCCCAATCCTACGTCGTTCAGGAGCTCCAGTTTCGTGCGGATGCGCGGCTGATTCTCGAAGAAGTCCAGGGCGTCCGCCACGGAAAGGTCGAGCACATCGGCGATCGACCTTCCTTTATAACGGACCTCGAGGGTCTCGCGGTTGTACCGGCGCCCTTTGCACACCTCGCACGGGACGTACACATCCGGCAGGAAATGCATTTCGACTTTCACCAGCCCGTCGCCCTGGCATGCCTCGCAGCGCCCACCCTTCACATTGAAGGAAAACCGCCCCGGCCCGTAGCCGCGGATCTTGGACTCAGGCAAGTAGGTGAAGAGCTCGCGAATCGGGGTGAAGAGGCCCGTGTACGTCGCGGGATTGGACCGCGGCGTGCGGCCGATCGGACTCTGGTCGATGTCGATGACCTTGTCGATCAAGTCCAGACCTTCCAGGCGGTCGTGGTCGCCCGGCATCACCTTGGCTCGGTAAAAGTGGCGGGCGAGCGCCCGGTAGAGAATGTCCGTGACGAGCGTGGACTTCCCCGAGCCGGACACGCCTGTGACCGCGACGAAGAGCCCGAGGGGAAACCCGACGGTCAGGTCCTGCAGGTTGTGTTGGCGCGCGCCCACGACCTTGAGCTCACGCGTCCCGTCGGGCAGGCGGCGCTGTGGCGGAACGGGGATCCGCAACTCGCCCCGCAGGTAGCGCCCCGTGAGCGAATCGGTGTGATCGAGCACGTCCTTCAGCGCTCCGGCCACCACCACTTCCCCCCCGTGCCGGCCGGCGCGCGGGCCCAGGTCCACTACATGATCCGCGGTGCGGATCGTCTCCTCGTCGTGCTCAACCACGAGCACCGTGTTGCCGAGATCCCGGAGCTCTTTGAGCGTGGTCAACAGGCGAGCGTTATCCCGCTGGTGCAGTCCGATGGAAGGCTCATCGAGGATGTACAGGACGCCGACCAGGCGGCTCCCGATCTGCGTGGCCAGCCGGATGCGCTGCGCCTCGCCGCCCGAAAGCGAGTCCGCCGACCGGCCCAGTGTCAGGTACTCGAGGCCGACGTTGCGCAGGAAGCGGAGACGGTCGGTGACCTCCTTCAGGATCGGCCGGGCGATCTCGGGATCGAGTCCCGGCCGACCGTTGCCCCGCAGCGGGATGCCGTCGAAGAACGCGAGCGCGTCGGCCACCGGCAGTTCCGCCACGTCCCCGATGCTCTTGCCGTGCACCAGTACGGAAAGGCTCTCGGGCCGGAGTCGCTTGCCTCCGCACGTCGGGCACGGTTGCTCGATCATGTACTCCTCGAGCTGCTCGCGTACGCTGTCCGACGCCGTCTCCCGGTATCGGCGCTCGACGTGCTTGAGCACGCCGTCCCACCCGGACTCGTACTGCCCGTGCCACCGATCGCTATCGTACTGGAAGGTGAGCTTCTTTCCCGGGGCCCCGGAGAGGACGACCTTTTTCACAGCGGCCGGGAGGTCCTTCCACGGGCTGTTCAAGTCGAACGTGAAAGCCCGCGCTAGGCTTGGCAGGATGACCTTCCGGACGTAGCCGCTCGGCTCGCCCCACGGCAGAATCACGCCCTCGAGGATGGACAGCGTCGGGTCCCCCAGGACCAGGTCCGGACTCACTTCCCGACGCGTTCCGAGGCCTGAGCAGTCGGGGCACGCGCCGTACGGCGAGTTGAACGAGAACTGTCGCGGCTCGAGCTCCGGGAGCGACAGGCCGCACGTGGGGCAGGCGTACCGCTCCGAGAAGAGCGTGGGTTCCGTGCCGCCGCCGGCGCGGTGCTTGACCACCTCCACCGTGCCGTCCGCGGCCTTGAGCGCCGTCTCAATGGAGTCGGCCAGCCGCGCACGGTCCGCCCGGCGCGCGACGAGTCGGTCGACCACGACGGCAATGTCGTGGTTCTGGCGGCGGTTGAGCTTCGGCACCTGGGACAGGTCGTACGTCTCACCGTCCACCCGCACCCGTACGAACCCCTGTTTGCGCGCGGCCTCGAACACGTCGCGGAACTCGCCCTTGCGGCCGCGTACGAGCGGGGCGAGCACCTCCAGCTTGGTCCCCTCGGGCCACGCCAGCACCAGATCCGTGATCTGCGATGCCGTCTGCCGCTCGATCGGCGAGCCGTCTTTAGGGCAGTGCGGCGTACCCAGTCGCGCCCACAGGAGGCGCAGGTAGTCATAGACCTCGGTAATGGTGCCGACCGTGGAGCGCGGATTGTGACCCGCGGACTTTTGCTCGATCGAGATGGCCGGCGACAGTCCCTCGATGGCATCAACGTCCGGCTTTTCCATCAAGCCGAGGAACTGACGGGCGTAGGCGGAGAGCGACTCGACGTAGCGGCGCTGCCCCTCGGCGTAGATCGTGTCGAAGGCGAGTGAGGATTTCCCCGACCCCGAGAGACCCGTGATGACAGTGAGGCTGTCGCGAGGGATCTCGACGGTGATGTCCTTGAGGTTGTGCTCGCGGGCGCCCCGAACGATCAACGAATCGCTGGACATAGAATCGGAGGCTACTCGGGGTCCGGGGCTCGGGTCAACTCTCGGAGTAGGGCGGAGGAGGTTCGGGAGGTTGGGGAGGACGGGCGAGGTTGCTCCGCGGCGAACCAACCTCTTCTAACCTCCCCTCACCTTCTTGCTTAACTCTTCTCGGTTCCCTACGTTAGCCCTCCCCATGGCTGAGTCCGCGCTGGTTGTGCTCACGACGCTCGCGACCGAAGCCGAGGCACGGGCGCTCGTCACAGCACTGCTGGAGGCGCGGTTGGTAGCTTGCGGCACGCTCATTCCAGGCGCCCGCTCCATTTACCGCTGGGAGGGAGCGGTGACGGAGGAGGCCGAAGTGGTGGTTCTGCTGAAGACCGACGACTCCAAGTGGGACGCGCTCTGCGGAGCGGTGCGAGAGCGTCACCCATACCAGGTTCCAGAGCTGCTCGCCGTGCCGGTCGAGCGGGGGCTCGACCTCTACCTCTCCTGGCTGACGAGTGAGGTGCTCGGGTGATCCGCAAGCGCGAGCCGCGCTGGCAGTCGGCTGCGGAGCGGGCCCGGGTGGCCGCCGAGCTGATCGAGGAAGCCGAATCCCTCACCGAGACCAGTACGATCGCGTCGCCGGCGGACGTGGCCCGCGCGGGGCTCCCGCCGCCCATCACCGCGGAGCTCCCGGTGCCGGCGCCGCACATCGAGCCGGCGGCGGCCGCGACTGACCAAACGGCCGCGCCCACGCTGGACGATCTCCTCGCGGCGGATCCAGACAACGTGACGCTGCTAGTCCAACGGGCGACGGGGCTCGCCTCGGCGGCTCACTACAGCGCCGCGCGCCGGGACTACGAGCACGCCTTGCGGCAGGAGCCGACGCACGCCGAGGCCCTGACGGGCCTCGGCGTCTTGCTCTCGCGCAAGGGGTTGTGGGCGGAGGCGGTGCCGAGGCTTCGTCAGGCGGCGGAGGTCGACCCCGGACGCGCGGCCGTGTGGTATTACCTGGGCGAAGCGCTCAATCACGTAGACGACTTGGGCGACGCGCGTGCCGCGTACGAGCGCGCCGTCGAGCTCGAGCCCAGCAACGTCAAAGCGCTCTATGGCCTCGGGATTGTGCTCGACCGGCTCAATCGCCCGGACGAGGCCACGCGGATGTACCGCCGCTCGCGGGAGGCCGCAGGCAGGTGATCCGCGTGGTGGTGGACGATCTCGCGTTCCTCACCGCGGACGCGGTGGTGCGGCCCGCGACGACGCGCCTCGCCCCCACGACACCGGCAGTCCGGCGGCTTGAGACCGTTGCCGGTCCAGGCTTCGCGGATCGCCTGCGGCTGCAGAAGGAACTCGCGGTGGGCGCGGCCGTAGTCACGGCCGGCGGGGGCGACCTGCCGGCCGAATTCGTGATCCATGCGGTGATTCAGAGCGAGACGGAACCCGTGACGCGGGACGGCGTGGCGCGCGCCTGGCGCTCCACGCTGCAGCAGGCCCAGGAGTGGGAATTCTCGAGCGTGACGGTGCCGCCGCTCGGCACCGGGGCCGGGAACCTCTCGATGGAGGATGCCGCGGATATCATGGTGCCGATCCTGGAGACGCACCTCGGCAACGCCGCGTTCCCGGCCAACGTGTCCATCGTCGTCGAGACCGCCGCTGACCGCGACACGTTCGAAGCGGCCCTGCGACGGCGGGGCGGGGCACCATGACGCGTCGCGCACTCGCCATGGCGATCCTCGGCGCGTGGGTCCTGTCACTGGGTTGGCTGGTCCAGCGCCAGGTGTTCCGCCCCGCCGGGGCGCGCCTCGCCGAAGGTGCCCTGAGTGTCCCACCGGGCGCCTCGTACTACCGTCTCGAAGTGGCGGGTCAGCAGGTCGGATTCGCGTCGTCCACCATCGACACGACTCCGACGGCGATCCGCGTCACCGACATTCTGGTGCTTCGTTCCGCCGCGGCGGGTGCCTTGCGGCGGACCGCCGCGCTCAGCCGCGTGGTGCTCTCGCGCGGGCTGCGACTCGAGAGCCTGGACGCGAAGTTCGACGGCGATCCGGGACGCTTTGCGGTCGGCGGCGTCGTGAACGACGACACGTCGCTTACGATCACGATCTCGTCGCCGTCGGACTCCACCACGACACGCCTCCCCCTGGCGCACCCGATCCTGTTGCCGACCGTCTTACCGCTGCGACTGGCGTTCGGTGGCGAGCTCAAGCCCGGCGGCTCGTACGCGACCGCTGTGTTCGACCCGATACTGCTCGCCGAGCGACCGGTGCGTGTCGCCGTGGCGCGTGAGTCCACGTTTGTCGTGGCGGACAGCGCCGGCTACGACTCCACCGTCAAGGCGTGGATCCCAGTGCGGTTCGACACGGTGCGCGCGTTCCTGATCACGCAGCGGGAGGGAGATGTGACCACGAAGGCCTGGATCGACGCGCAGGGGCGCGTGGTGCGGGCCGAGACCCCCGCGGGGTTCACGATCGAGCGCTCGGCCTTCGAGCTCGCCTTCGAGAACTTCCGACATCGGGACACGATGCACCTGGCGCTGGCGAGCGCCTCACCGCCGCCCGGAAGCGTCGTCGCCACGACGGCGATCGCGGCGGGGACGCCACCGCCGCGCGCCACTCTTCCCACACTGCGCGTGCGCTTGTCCGGCGTCACGCTGGCCGGATTCCAGCTCCAAGACGGTCGCCAGCGCCTGGCGGGCGACACACTCGTGGTCCGCCCCGAAAGTGGCACTCAGCTTACGGCCCGCTACACGCTGCCGGCGCGGGACACGGCGCTTCGTGCCGCGCTTGCGCCCGAGCCCCTGATCCAGAGCGACGACCCCCGTGTGCGGGCGCAGGCTTCTCAGATCGTGGGCACCGAACGGAATCCGGCCCGTGCCGCGCGACTGATCGCCGACTGGGTGTCTCGGCAGGTCGCGCGGGAGGCCGGCGTCGGCGTCCCCGGCGCCGTGCAGGTTCTCGGCCAGCGCCGCGGCGACTGCAACGAGCACACCGTGCTGTACGTCGCGCTCACGCGCGCGGCTGGCGTACCCGCCCGCACCGCGGCCGGCCTCCTCTACGCGGGCGGCCGATTTTACTATCACGCGTGGGCGGAGGTGTACCTCGGTGATTGGGTCGCGGTCGACCCGACCTTCGGTCAATTCCCGGCCGATGCCGCGCACCTGCGCGTGACCACTGGCGGACTGGCCCGGCAGATGGAGCTGCTGCCGCTCACCGGAAGCCTCAAGCTCGAGGCGCTATGATCCGACTGGAGAACCTCACCAAGCATTACGGCAGCTTCGTGGCCGTCGACGACATTTCGCTCGACGTGCCGCGCGGAGTCCTCTACGGTTTTCTCGGGCCGAACGGAGCCGGGAAAACCACCACGTTGCGCATGATCGCCGGCATCCTGCGCCCCACCAACGGGCGCGTGCTCCTGGGCGGGGACGACGTGCACCAGCAGCCGATCGCGGCCAAGACCCGGCTCGGCTTCATTCCCGACCGCCCGTTCGTCTACGACAAGCTGACGGGCGCTGAATTCCTGCGCTTCGTCGCGGCCCTCTACGGCCAGGAGGGTGACGCCATCGAGCGCCGCATCACCGAGCTCCTCGATGTGTTCGAGCTGACGAACTGGAAGGACGAGCTGGTCGAAGCCTACAGTCACGGAATGCGTCAGAAGCTGATCATCTCGAGCGCGCTCATTCATCGGCCGCAGTACATCGTCGTGGACGAGCCAATGGTGGGCCTCGACCCGAAGGCCGCGCGGCTCTTGAAGGACATCTTCCGGCAGTTCGTCGGCCGGGGAGGCACGGTGCTGATGAGCACGCACACGCTCGAGGTCGCCGAGGCGATGTGCGACCGGATCGCCATCATCCAGCAGGGCAAGATCGTCGCCGAAGGAACGGTCAACGATCTGCGCCAGCAGCATCGGGCCGGCGACGCGAGCCTCGAGGAGCTGTTCTTGAAGCTCACCGGAGGCGCGCACGTGCGCGAGCTCGCCGAAGTCCTCGGCCACGGAGAAGCCGCGTGACGGTCGCCCAGCCGTCGCTGTGGCGCGTGCTCGAGCCGAAGTGGCGTACCGCTCTCCAGCGGATCCGCGAGGAGCGCTCGCGGGGGGGCTCGGGCAAGCTGCTCATCCTGATCGTGGTGGGCGTGGCTTTCTGGATCGGAGTCTTCAACGTCCTCTACCGGATCCTCAAGTACTTCCGGGCGGTGGAAGACGTCGGGCCGTTACTCGCCGGCAAGGTGCTTGGCGTCGTGTTGCTCGCGTTTGTCGGGATTCTCGTTCTTTCGAACGTGATCACGGCGCTGTCGAGCTTTTTCCTCGCGAAGGACCTGGACCTACTGATTTCCGCCCCGGTGGACTGGCTGCGCATCTACGTCGCGAAGCTGAGTGAGACGCTGCTCCACTCCTCGTGGATGGTGGCGTTGATGGCGGTGCCGATCTTCGCGGCGTACGGTGTGGTGTTTCGAGGCGGTGTGCTGTTCGTGCCTTACGCGGTGCTCGCGGTGTTCCCGCTTCTCGTCCTCCCGGCGGTGGGGGGCTCGGCGCTCACGCTCGTGCTCGTCAACATCTTTCCGGCGCGGCGTACTCGCGACCTCCTGTCGATCGTCGCCCTCGGCGCCGTCGGCGGCTTGATCCTGCTGTTCCGCCTGATCCGGCCCGAGCGGCTCGCCTCGCCGGAAGGGTTCCGCAACCTGCTCGATTTCATCGCGGTGCTGCGCACGCCGACCTCGCCGTATCTCCCCAGCGAGTGGGTGAGCCAGGCGATCATGGGGTTCCTGCGGGGGAAGGTCGACCTGATGCCGCTCGTCCTGTTGTGGAGCACCGCGGCGGCGTTCGTCACCTTGGGGGCGATCCTCCACCGGCGCCTCTTCGCGCCCGGATTCACGAAGGCCCAGGAAGCGGCGGAGCGATTCGTCCGGGGCGGCTGGTGGCAACTCACGGTCGGAACCCTCCTCAGATTCCTCCCGGTGGCCAAGCGCGAGTTCGTGATCAAGGACATCAAGCTCTTCTTCCGCGATACGACGCAATGGAGCCAGCTCATCCTACTGGCGGTCCTGGTGCTGGTGTATCTGTTCAACATCAAGACGCTGCCGCTGCACCGCGGGGAGGCGGTGGGCTTCTTCTACGTCACGCTCGTGTCGTTTCTCAATCTCGGGCTGGCCGGCTTCGTGCTCGCAGCCATTGCCGCCCGGTTCATCTTCCCAGCGGTGTCGCTCGAAGGCCGGCACATGTGGCTCCTGCGCTCGAGCCCGCTCGACCTCCGCGCGCTGCTCTGGTCGAAGTACTGGGTGGGAACGCTGCCGCTGCTCGCGCTCGCCATGCTCCTCACCGGCCTCACGAACGTCCTGCTGGAAGTGCGGCCGTTCATGATGGCCGTGGGGCTGGTCACGATCGTCGGGCTCACATTCGCGATCGCGGCGCTCGCGCTCGCGTTCGGGGCGCTGTACCCCCAGTTCGAGACCGAGAACGCGGCGCAGATCCCCACCTCGTTCGGGGGGTTGGTGTACATGATGGCGACGATCGCCTTGCTGGCGACCGTGATCTTCGTGCTGTGGCAGGCGGTCTATCAATACGTGCGATCTGTCTACTTGGGCCACCCCGTCGTGGTCGAGGCGTCGATGCTGGTGTGGTTCGCCGTCGCCGCCGCGTTGTGCGCGGCGGTCACGGTGGCGTCGCTAGGGATCGGCCTCCGACGGATGGAACGGATGGAGTTCTAGCTACAGGGGGAAGTTGAGGCCCCCCAGCACGTTGAACGATGTCCGATCGGCGAATACGAACCGGGCCTCGAGAAACGGCTTGAACGGCCGGGAGCGTCGGCCTTCCCAGCCCGCGAACACGTTCGCCCCGGCATCACTCGCGCCGCTCGCGTGCAGGTACGCGAATCCCGCCCCGAAATAGAACAAGCCGTAGACCGTTGGAGGGTGGTACTTCAAGTCGGCGTTGAGGCGGAACGGTGAGCCGTTCGCGCCGGGGTAGAACTCGGCCGACGGCGCCAGTGCCCAACGCCGTCCCACGGGCAGGTTGAGCTGGCCGCCGAGAAACACGCGGTCGACATCGAAATCATACCCGATCCGCGGGCCGACGCCCGGGCGGTCCACCAGCACCGCCCGCCCGCCGCGCACGCGCCGCTGCGCCTCCGCCGAGGTCGCCGCGACGACGAGGCCGAGCGCCACCATTCCGACCCGCCAAGTGACTCCGCTCACGCCGGCGCTCCACGATTGAAGGTCGCACAGTGATAGAAAGGCGCGTCGCGAAAATCAAGAGCGCCCACTAGTTTGGCGGTATGCGAGCCCCGGTCCACGTTTGTCTGGCCGCCGCGGTGGTCACGGGCTGCAGCGCCGACCGGCACCGCCGCCCCGAGATCGGGGTCGCCCTCCCAATCGATTCCGGCGAGCTCAGCGCGGACCTGCGCCGCGGGATGGCGCCGGTCGCCGACAGCCTGAAGCTCGATGTGCGCGTCGTCACGGCCGGAGGGGACGGCGCACGCCAAGCTGCACAGGTCGACAGCTTCGTGGAGCAGCGCGTCGCCGCCATCGTGATCGATCCGGTCAACGACGGGGCCCTGGGCGACGCCATCGCGCGCGCGAACCGCGCCGGGATCCCGGTCTTCACCATGGTGACCGCCACGAATCAAGGAAGTATCACCTCGCACGTTGGCAGCGACGAACGGATGGGAGGCGAGCTCGCCGGCTGGTACGTCGGCCAGCGCCTGAACGGTGGAGGTAGCATCGCGATCCTCGACCAACCCAGTGTCCCAAGCGTCCGTGATCGCGTGGCCGGCATCCGCCTCGCCCTCACACGCTTTCCCAACGTGCGCATTGTGGCGACTCCGGCAGTGGAGCCGGCCGCTCGCGAGGCGGCGAGCCGCCGAACCGCGTCCCTGCTCGCCGCCGATCAAGGCGTGGACGCCGTCGTCGGGACGAGCGACGAGCTTGCGCTCGGCGCCCTCGACGCGGTCCAGGCATCGGGGAAGACGGGTGTCTTTGTGGTGGGATTCGGCGGCGTCCCGGAGGCCCGGGCCGCCATCGTCCGGGGCAGCGCGCTCATCGCCGACGTATTGCCCGACCCCGTCACCATCGGACGGTACGCGCTGCTCGTCGTCGCGTCGCAACTCCGCGGTAACCAGGTCATGACATCGGTTCCGGTGCGCGTGCGCCTCGTCGATCGGGACTCGCTCGGCGCGCCATGACCGCACCCGCCCCCGCGACCCGCCAAGGGTCGATCGACACGCAGGTCGAACGGGCGCTCACCGACCGGGTCATGGCCGGCGAGCCGCTGGCGCTGGTCGCCCATGTGCTGCTGATCGGCGTCGTCACGGCGCTCCTCTGGGGCAGGACGTCCACTCCGCTGATCCTCGCCTGGGTCGCCACCATCGCGGCGGGGGTTGGAGTGCGGGCCGCGACCGCACGCCGCCTCCGCAGCACCAACGCGGACTCCCGAACGACGCTCGGTGCCGTCCGCTTGGCGGTGACTGCGCTCGGGCTCGCGTGGGGCGTGGGCGGGGCGGCGATCGTTCCGGAGGTCCCCACGCAGTACATGGCCATGATCCTGGTGGTCGCGAGCGGTCTTGTCGCAGGCGCCGCCAATACGCTCGACGCCGATCCACAGACATTCCAGCGATTCCTCATCACGATCCTGGGACCGCTGCTCGGAGGCATTCTCCTGAGCGGTCACGAGCGCGTGCAGGTGGTGGCCGTGCTCCTGATACTGATCTTCGGCGTGTTCATGCTAGTGCTCAATCGTCGCGCGCACCGTCTCCTGAGCGATCATCTTCGCTCCTCGGCCCTCGTCTCGTTGCGCGAGCAGGAGGCACAACGGGAGCGCCGCCATCTCGATGCGCTCATCGACAGCGCCCCGCTCGGCATCGTCGTGGTGGATCGGGACAATCGCGTGCAGCGCGTGAACCCGCGCTTCCAGACTCTGTTCGGATATTCGAGCGATGAGGCCATCGGGCGAGACCTCGACGATCTCATCGTCCCCGAGGCGGACCGGGCGACAGCCCGAGGCCTCAATCGTCAGGCGCAGCAAACGGGACGGGCGGTCGCCGAGGTGGATCGGCAACGCAAGGACGGTCGCGTCGTCCCGGTGCGCGTGTCGGCGGCGCCCGTCGAGGGCGGCGAGTCGGGCGATCTGTTCGTACAGTACGAGGACATCAGTGAGCGGCGCCAGGCCGAGCAGGTGATGCGCGAGGCACGCGACACGGCGGAGCGCCTCGCCAAGGCCCGCTCGTCGTTCCTGGCGAACATGAGCCATGAGATTCGCACACCGATGAACGCCGTGGTCGGCTTCGTGGAGCTGCTGCTCGACACCGAGCTCACCACCGACCAGCGCCGGGCGCTCGAGCTGGTGCGATCGTCCGCGGAGGCCCTGCTCACGATTCTCAACGATGTGCTCGACTTCTCGAAGATCGAGGCCGAGCACTTGGAGCTCGAGGAGATCCCGTTCGATCTTCAGAAGCTGCTCCATTCGACGGTCGGCCTCCTAGCGGTTCGGGCCCGGGAGAAGCACCTCGAGCTGATCACCGACATCGGCCTGGAATTCCCATCGTTGGTGCGCGGCGATCCGACGCGCGTACGCCAGGTGCTCACGAACCTCATCGGAAACGCGATCAAGTTCACCGACGAGGGCGAAGTCGTGGTCCGCGCCGTGGCGGCGCCGGCCGGCGAGAACGCCGTGCGCGTCGATTTCGCCGTGCGCGACACGGGCATCGGTATCTCTCAGGAGCAGCTCGCCTCGATCTTCCAGGAGTTCACCCAGGCGGACTCGTCCATGACCCGACGCTACGGTGGGACGGGCCTGGGGCTCGCCATCTCCCGCAAGCTCGTGACGCTGATGGGCGGGGAGCTCAGCGTCCAAAGCGAGGTGGGGAAAGGGAGCACTTTTTCGTTCAATCTGCGGTTCCCAGTGGAAGCGCCGTCCGCCCGAGCCGCAACGGCGGGTGTGGCGCTCGGCAGCCGTCGCGTGCTGATCGTGGACGACAACGAGACCAACCGTCGCATCCTGCGCGACATCCTCGCGGGCGCCGGCATGGCGCTGCGCGAGGCCGCGTCGGCCGCCGCGGGCTTTGCGGCGTTACACGAGGCGCACCGAAGCGGCGCGCCCGTCGAGCTCGCGATCATCGACGCGCAGATGCCCGAGCAGGATGGCTTCTCGCTCGCCACCGATATCCGCGCGACGCCCGAGCTCGCGCGCACCCGACTCCTCCTGCTCACGTCGGCCGGCCAGCGCGGCGACGCCCAACGCTGCCGCGAGGTCGGGATTAACGCCTACCTGACGAAGCCGATCGCCCGAGCGGACCTGCTCGAGGCGCTGAGCGCCCTGTTCGCCGGAACCGCGAGTGCCGGTCCGGATGAGGGGATCATCACCCGCCACACGATCGCCGAAGCACGCCGGCGGATGCGCATCCTGCTGGCCGAGGACAACCCAGTGAACCAGCAGGTCGCCGCCACGATGCTGCGCAAGCGGGGTCACGAAGTCGACGTGGTGGCTGACGGGGCGGCCGCCGTGACGGCAGTCCGCGCCACCGCGTACGACGTGGTGCTCATGGACATCCAGATGCCGGAGATGGACGGATTCGCGGCGACCGAGGCGATCCGCGCCCTGCCCGATCGCGCCGGCTTGCCGATCATTGCGCTTACGGCGCACGCGCTGTCCGGCGAGCGAGATCGCTGCCTTACCCACGGCATGACCGGATACCTCACGAAGCCGTTCCGGAGTCACGAGCTGTTCGGCCTCGTCGAGGGATGGGCGGAGCCCGCCCTGCCCTCCCCCGCCCCCCAGCCCGCGCCCGCCGCAGCGCCGGCGCCGGTCCCGGATGGGCCGGTCGACCTGGAACAGTTCCGCCACACCATGCGGGAGGCCGGGGCCGAGGAGGCGGTAGACTCGATCCTCGATACGTTCCTCGAGACCGCGCCGGAGCGGTTGGCGGTGCTCGGCGCCGCGGTGGCGCGGGAGGAGGCGGCCGGCATCGCCTCGGCGGCCCACGCCTTCAAGTCCGCCGCGGGCAGTATCGGGGCCCGTGCGCTCGCGAGTCTCCTGGGCGACGCCGAGCGGGCCGCCCGCGCGGGCGACGGCTCGGGCGCCCGCGGTCTGTTCGACCGCATCGAGCAGGAGGCGGGCGCCGTGGTGGACTACGTGCGCCAATCGCGAAACGCAAAGCGGGAGCCGTGATGGATTACCAGGCTCCCGCTTCTCGACCGTCGCGTCGCGCTTCGCCGCGCTAGTCGATCCGGTAGGGTATCCCCACCTCGTTGGTCCGATAGTTGTCAGCGGTCCCGAGCAACAGGGTCGCCGAATCGAGGGCGTCGACCACGAACCGATCGATGCCCGTGCGGCGCGCGATCCAGGTGCGCTGATACGTGCCGTCCCCGTTGTCGAGCATAGGAACTCGACGCCAGCTGGTGCTCAGCCTATCCGCGTGGCGCACGTGCAGGAACACGAAGCTCGCGGGCGTGAAACCCGAGCCCGTTGTGTTCGTGACCGCGGCCGCGACTTTCACCGTGTCGCCCACGTGGAATCGCGGGATCCGGCTCGTCACGTCGAACAGCGCGCCGGGATCGGTGACCTCGACCAGCAGCGTATCGTTGCGGTACACCTTCACGTCGGTGACCGCGACCGTCCGCCGGCTCTGATCCACTACCGTCCAATCCTGCGGGGACAGCTCGACCACCCGCCACCGGTGCGGCCGCGACGCGTCGCGCGCCAGCACCGCGTGCTGCGTCATCCGGTCGGCCAAGGGCTTCGAGGTCGGATTGAATACGCCGTCGGCGCTGGTATCCACGAGGAAGATTCCGTTGAACGTGATGTCGTGCTCCACCCGGGCCGTATCACCCTGAATCGTCACGTCCCGATGATAGATCGGTCGCGGACCGCCGGGCACGACCCGCAGGCGGCCCCAGAAGGTCGGTGCGGTGTCGCCACCCGTGGTGGCGAGGGCCGCCTCGAGGCTGGACCCCGCCGGCTCGGTCGACGCACTGGTCGCCGCCGCGCCCGCCGCGCCGAAATCGGTGTCCACCATGGCGCCGAGCTGGTCGGCCTCGGCGGCGAGGACCTCGGCCTGATCCGATGCGGGGGCGGTCCCTTCGGTACAGGCGACGGCCGCGAGTCCGACGAGGGCCGCCGCCAATGTGAGCTCGATGGTGTGCCGCATGAGTGAGCGTCTCCTCTCGAAGTTCGGAACGTCATTTCGCACTCCGAGCGGTACAGACGGCGCGACAATGGGGGATGTTAAGGGCGGTCCCGTCTCAAGCGGCTACGCGGCCGCCACACACGTGGCAGTACCGGGCATCGTGCTCGAGCGACGCTCCGCATCGGGTGCAGTAGCCCGGGGCCGTGCTCAGGCGCCGGCCGCACTCGGAGCAGAACTGTGCGTCGGACTCCGGGCGAGGCCCGTGGGCGGCGCAAGAGGGAGCGAGGAGCTGGGAGCGGGGAGCAGGAGCCGCGCGGAGCGGACTGGTCCCGGCTTCCTGCATCCTGCCTTCCGTCCGGAGGGCAAGCAAGGCCTCGGACGTGTACTTGCCTTTGAGCGCATCGTAGTCCGCGTCCGACAGCTTCCCCGTGGCGCGGTCGAACTCGATCTCCTTGAGGGCCCGGAGCGCGACTGCGCGCGGCGAGAGATCGTCGTCGGGATCCTCGCCTTCGTTGGTGCCGTCCGCGTCGCCGGCCTCCGTTCCCACCGACTCGGGACGAAGAATCGGTTGGAGCACGAAGTACACCGCGCCCGCGGCGAGCAAGATGCCGGCGATCAGCTCGATCAACGGCGTCAGACGGACAGGCGATCGAGCTCGTGCCGCAAGCGCGCGAGCTCTTCCGGGGTGCCGGCGGGGGCCGATGGCGAAGGCGAGGCGCTCAGGGCGGGGGCAGCTCGCGCCCAGCGCCGCAGCACAAACGTCAACACCGCGCCGGCAGCGAGAATGAGAACGGAGGGCACGAGGTAGCCCAGCCAGTTGAACCCGCGCTTGGGGGGCGCCATGAGGATCGCGACGCCTTTTTCCCGCACGAACTGCGCGAGAATCTGTTCGCCGTTCTTCCCCTGTTTCGCCAGCGCGACCACGCGGGCGTGCATCGCTGGACTCACGGCGCAGGTGAAGTCGGTGGTGCGGCACGTATAGACGTCGAGGTTGCACCCGCACGTGCAGTGGATCTGCTTCTCGATCGCCTGAATGGCGGCGTCGTTGTCGGCGGCCGTGACGGGATCGAGGGGTCTCCCGGCGCGAACGGGATCCCAGAGGCGGCCGGACGGGCCCGTGCCGGGGAGAGAATCGGGGTTCTGCAGCGTTGTACGACGCCACGAGGCTACGACGCCAAGAAATGACCCAGCGCCGATGGTGAGGAATTCTCGCCGATCAACGTGCAACCTACGGTCGTAGCCTCGGGTCACTGTCCCTCCCCCACCAGCCGCACCGCATAACCCGCCTGCGCGCGCTTGACCGCGGGCGAGCCGCCGCCCGGCCACATGACGATCAACCCGCCGAGGGCGACGATGAGTCCGCCGTACCACACCCACCAGACCAGGGGGTTGATGGTGAAGCGAAACACCGCCTGCTCGGTACCGTTCACGACGCCTCCGAGGACCACATACAGGTCCTCCCGCAGCAGGCTCATAATGCTCGGCTCCGTGGAAGGCTGGAACGTGGGCCGGCCCAATGCGTCCACGTGTTGGCGTTTCTCGGGAGTCAGGATTCCGATCTTTTTGCCGTCCTGCCGCACCTCCACCGCGGCCGCCGTGACCTGGCGGTTCAGCGCGTCGTACTGCGAAAGCCCGAGGCTCGTGAACATGTAGGTGGAGCCATACGGGCTGCGCAGCGAGGCCGACTCACCGGGACGTAGCGTCGCCTCGGTCTCGGTCTTGAACGCCATCCCGGCAAAGGCGACGAAGAGAATGACGATCCCGGTATGCACGATGTAGCCGCCGTACCGCCGCCGATTGCGGGCGAGAAGCCGGCCGAGCGCCAGCGCGTAGCCCTCCGCGTACTGACGGTGCCGCGCGCGGGCCCCGCGGGTGAATTCCTGGGTTACCGTGCCCAGCACGAACGCGCCCAGGCCGATTGCGACCAGCGCATAAAAGTCGCGCATGCCTGCCACAAGCATGATCAGGGTGGCGAACGCGCCGACCGTAACCGGAACCGCGAACTGCCGCTTCAGGTTTGGCACCGACGCTCGACGCCACGCGATGAGCGGCCCGATCCCGGTGAGGGCGAGCAGGGCCAGCCCCAACGGGATGTTCACTTGGTTGAAGAACGGCGGGCCTACGGTGATCTTCGTTCCCTTTACCAGCTCGGACAGGATCGGGAACAATGTTCCCCACAACACTGAGAACGCGATCCCGATGAGCAGCAGGTTGTTGAACAGGAAGCTCGCCTCACGACTGATCATCGACTCGAGCCGCGTCTCGGCCTCGAGGAGCGGCAGCCGGGTCGCGTACAACGTGAAGCTCAGTATTCCGGCGACGACGAGGAACCCGAGGAAGAAGTAGCCGACGCTCGACTGAGTGAACGAGTGCACGCTCGAGATCACACCGGAGCGCGTGATGAACGTGCCGAAGATCGACAGGAGCCAGGACCCGATGATCAGGGCTAGGTTCCACTTCTTGAGCATCCCGCGCTTTTCCTGGATCATCACGGAGTGAAGAAATGCCGTCATCGTGAGCCAGGGCAAGAGCGACGCGTTTTCGACCGGGTCCCACGCCCAGTAGCCACCCCACCCGAGCTCCACATAGGCCCACCACATGCCTAGACAGATGCCGATCGAGAGGAACAGCCACGAGAGCAGCGTCCACTTGCGGATGGCTACGAGCCAGTCCGTGTCTAGCTTTTTCGAGAGGAGCGCGGCGATCGCGAAGGCAAACGGAATGGTGATGGAGATGTAGCCGAGGTACAGCATCGGCGGGTGGAACACCATCCCGGGGTTTTGCAGCTGCGGGTTGAGTCCGTTGCCATCGACCGGGGTGTACGCGAGCCGCTCGAACGGACTCGCGTGGCCGAATAACATGACGGAGATGAAGAACGCCGCCACGGCCGAGACCACGCCGGCCACGTAGGGCAGTAGCTCGCGGTGATGGCGCGGGGTGAGCACCAGCGCGAGCGATCCGAACACCGAGAGCACCGTCGACCAGAACAGGAGGCTGCCCTTTTGGCCCGCGTACAGGGCGGACCACGTGTAGAAGATCGGGAGGTTGCGGCTGGTGTAGGCGGCGACGTACTCGACGTTGAAGTCGTGGTGGAACAGCGCCCACTCGAGTGAGAAGACGGCGATGAGGAGGGCCCCGCACATGGCGAAGACCGCGTGCCGGGCGCTGCGCGCGAGGTCCGGGCGGGCGGCGAGCCCGCCGGCGATCCCCGCGAGCGCGCCCCATACTCCCAGAAGGAACGCGAGCCAGAGCCCGATGCTGCCCAGGACCGTCATCTACGCTTTGGGGACGGATTCGTAGCGGGACCCGCACTTCGCCAGCACGTTGGTCGCGTGGATGACCCCGTCTTTCTGGAGCCGCCCCTCCACCACGACTTCGACGCTGTCCGTAAAGGTGTCCGGCGGCAGCCCGTGGAAGACCACCGGATAGCGCGCGCTCCCATCCGTCACGTCGAAGCGAAGCGTCTGGGTGGCCACGTCTTTGGACACGGTGCCCCGGACCACGTGCGCGCCGACTCTCATGCCGACGTTATAGAAGGACGGATCGAGCGCGACTTTCTGGGTGAGTTCGGTCGGCGTGAGGAAGTACTGGCCGGTTTCCTTCACGCCGGAGGCCATGAGATAGCCGACCGACCCAACGATCAACCCGGCCCCGATGACGAATTTCGTCCCCGCGTTCATGCCCCTATTATACCTCCCCTCGACCTGCCTGCTCCAGCGCCCACCGCACGGCAGCCTCCGGCTGCGCTTCACGGTGAATATCCACCGCCGCTGTGAATGCATCATGAAGGCCCACGACTGGAGTGTTGGTGCGCCGGGCCAGCGCGACTTCCGAGAGCGTCCCCCAACCGCCGCCGATCGCAATCAGCGCCTGCGCCGCGCGCACGATGAGCGCGTTGCGCATTTCGCCCATCCCGGTCGCGAGGGCCACGTCAATGCTGGCGTTGGCGTCGGCGGCGTCATTCCCGGGGAGAATTCCGATCGTGAGGCCGCCCGCTTCTTTGGCGCCGCGGGCCGCCGCCTCCATCACGCCGCCGAGCCCACCGCACACCAGCACGGCGCCACGCTCGGCGATCAGGCGACCGACGGCTGCCGCCCACTCGGCCTCCTGCGCCGTGCACTCGGAGCTGCCGACGACGGCCACGAGCGGGCCCTTCATCGCCGCGTCCGCCGCTCCTCGGCCGCCCAATAGAGCGCCGTCGCCACCGCGCGGCGCCATTCCGTCTGCCGTTGCCGCACGACGCGCGCGTGCTGGCCGGGCCGAAACCGGGTGAACCGGCGTCCCGCGAGGAAGTCCCGCGGCGCTTTCCATACGCCCAGCGCGAGACCAGCGAGCGCGGCGGCGCCGAAGGCCGTGGTTTCGAGCACATCCGGACGCGCGACCGGGACGCCGAGCAGGTCGGCCTGGAACTGCATCAGAAAATTGTTCGCCGCCGCGCCGCCGTCGACCTGCAGCGCGTGGAGCCGGAGCTCGGCATCCGCGGTCATCGCGTCCAGCACGTCCTTGGTGCTATAGGCCATCGCCTCCAGGGCGGCCCGCGCGAGGTGGGCGCGGCTCGAGCCACGCGTGAGCCCCACGATCGTGCCCCGGGCGTTGGATTCCCAATGCGGTGCCCCGAGGCCCACGAACGCGGGCACGAAGTACACGCCGCCCGTATCCGGGACGCTGCGAGCGAGAGGCTCGGTTTCGTCCGCGCGATCGATCACCTTGAGACCATCGCGGAGCCATTGGATCGCCGCCCCGGCGATGAACACGCTCCCTTCGAGGGCATACACCGGCTCGCCGCGTGGGCCGCAGGCGACTGTCGTCAGCAGGCCGTGCCTCGACTCGGCGCGTCGCAAGCCGGTATTGAGGAGGAGAAACGCGCCGGTCCCATACGTGTTCTTCGCCTGACCGGGCTCCACGCATCCCTGTCCGAACAGGGCCGCCTGCTGGTCGCCCGCGACTCCTGCCACCGGCAAGGCGGAGCCCAGATGCTCCGCCTCGCACACGCCGAATGCGCCACTCGAGGGCCGCACTTCGGGGAGCGCGTCGGCTCGCACGCCAAAGAGGCGAAGCAAATCCGGGTCCCAGCTGTGGGACCGGATATTGTAGAGCATGGTCCTGGACGCGTTGGTGTGATCGGTCGCGAACACTTTGCCGTTCGTGAGCCGGAAGATCAGCCACGAGTCCATCGTACCGAACACCGCCTCGCCCGATGCGACCCGCCGCGCGAGCCCGGGGACGTGCCCGAGCAGCCACTCGATCTTGGTCGCCGAGAAATACGGGTCGGGCACGAGACCGGTGCGTGATCGGATCAGGGCGGCCTTCCGCTGCTTCACGAGCTGGGCGCAGCGCGGCGCGGTGCGCCGATCTTGCCACACGATCGCGCGATAGAGCGGCCGGCCGGTCTGGCGCTCCCACACGCAGACGGTTTCGCGCTGGTTCGTGATCCCAACGCCCGCCGGCGCGACGCGGGCCTCACCCATCGCCTCACGTGCGGCCGCGAGCACCACCCGGAAGATCTCCTCGGGATCGTGCTCCACCTCGCCTGGACGCGGGAAATACTGCGTCACCTCGCGATACCCGCGACCGAGGATCCGGCCATCCGCGCCCACGACCAGGCTGGTAACGCCGGTCGTCCCCTCGTCGATCGCGAGGACCGCGCTCACGGGCGGGCGCCGTCCGTGAATGGGGGGTGTTCCAGGCCTCGATCGGTGACGAAGCCGGTGACGTAGCGCGCCGGAGTCACGTCGAATGCCGGGTTGAGCGCGCTCACCGCGGGCGGCGCGACCGCCCGCCCACCGACCACCTTCACCTCGTCCGGACTCCGCTCTTCGATGGGAATGCCGTCTCCGTCCGCCAGCGTGGCATCGATGGTCGAGGACGGCGCCGCGCAGTAGAACGGCACCCCGTGATGCCGGGCGAGCACCGCGAGTGAATAGGTCCCGATCTTGTTTGCGAAATCCCCGTTCGCCGCGATGCGGTCGGCGCCGACGATCACGAGGTCCACGCGCGCCTGGCGCATGAGCGAACCCGCCGCGCCGTCAGCGATCACCGTGCAGGCAATGCCCGCGCGCCAGAGCTCCCAAGCGGTCAGTCGAGCACCTTGAAGCACAGGCCGCGTCTCATCCACGAAGACGTGGACCTGGCGCCCCGCGTCGTGGGCCAAATAGATGGGGGCGAGCGCGGTCCCGATGCCACCCGTCGCCAGCGCGCCGGCGTTACAGTGCGTCAGCACCTTCGAGCCGGTCGGGAGGAGCGGCAACCCCGCTTCGCCGATCCGTCGACACATGGCCCGGTCCTCCTCCCAGATCGCCGTGGCCTCCGCCTGCAGCCGCTCCCAGATCGCGCTCCCACCCCACGTCCCCGGTGTTGCCGCGGCGGCCCTCGCCATGCGGGCCAGCGCCCACCCCAGGTTGACCGCCGTGGGCCGCGTGGCGCCGAGGAGCCGCGCCAGCTGGTCGATCCGCGCCAGGAATGCGTCGCGCGACGCGCCTCGCAGCTCCCGCGTCCCCACCACGAGGCCCATCGCCGCCGCGATACCGATGAGGGGAGCCCCCCGCACCTGTAGCGTTCGGATCGCCTCCGCTACGGCCTCCCCACTTTCGAGATCGCGCTCGATCTGGGCTTCGGGAAGCGCGCGCTGATCGATGATGTGGACGGCGCCGGAGGGGCTCCAGGCAATTGCCTGTACACTCATGGCCCTGAACCTAATGCGGAGTGCGGATTGCGGAATGCGGAATGGCGGTGAGATGTCGAGTCGCGACACGACCTTCACGGCGACTCCACACTCCGCATTCCGCACTCCGCATCGGGGTGGTACCATTCCCTCCATGACCTACCAAACCCTGTTGTTCGATCTCCGCGACGGAATTGCGTTCATCACCATCAACCGCCCCGACAAACTGAACGCGCTGAACGATCAGGTGGTGGACGAGCTCGCGGACGCGGCGGAGCGGGTCGCGACGGAAGACGAAATCAAGGGGGCGCTTCTCACGGGCGCGGGTCAGAAGGCGTTCGTGGCGGGGGCCGACATCGGGGACCTGGCCAAACAAGGCCCGTTCGACGGTAAGGCCCGCGCCCTCCGCGGCCAGGCGATGCTGCGGCGCTTCGAGACGTGCGGCACACCCGTTGTCGCCGCGGTGAACGGATACGCGCTGGGTGGCGGTTGCGAGCTCGCGATGGCCTGTCACCTGCGCATCGCGAGCGACACCGCCAAATTCGGCCAGCCCGAGGTGAAGCTCGGCATCGCCCCCGGGTACGGCGGCACGCAGCGTCTCCCCCGGCTCGTCGGCAAGGGCAACGCGCTCCACCTGATCCTCACCGGCGAGATGATCGACGCCCGCGAAGCTCACCGCATCGGCCTGGTCACGCGCGTCGTGCCGCCGGGTGAGCTCCTCGCCACTGCGGAGCAGACCCTGCGGGGTATCCTGTCCATGGGGCCGCTCGCGGTCCGGCTGGCCCTGGAGGCCGTGGATCACGGACTCGAAATGACGCTCGACGAGGGACTGCTGCTCGAGGCCAACCATTTCGGGCTGCTGGCCGCCACAGAGGACATGAAGGAGGGGCTCACGGCCTTCCTGGAAAAGCGGGCTCCGCGCTTCCGTGGTCGATGAGAGTAAGTCTTGCCATGACAATAACTTCTGGGTATTTTTAGTGGGTTGTCTGGGGGTCGCGCGGGAGCGCCGCGCTGCGCCACGGGATGCCCCGTGGCGCTTTTTCGTAGGGGGGGTATGGCAGAGCTCAAACGAGGGGGGCCGGGGGGGCGGGGGGAGCGGGGGGGACGCGGCCGGCCGACGGCGGTTGGTGAGGCGCTGAACAACTACCTCGCCAAATCTGGACTCGCCCAACGGCTCGCGCAGGCGCAGGTAATCCCGGACTGGCCGCGGCTCGTGGGCCCGCAGATCGCCCGCGTCACGGCGCCGGAGAGCGTGTCCCCGGACGGCACGTTGTTCGTCCGCGTCGCAACGAGCGCGTGGATGAACGAGCTCCAGTTGATGGCGCCGCAAATCATGGCGGCAATCAACGCCGGGCGCGGCGCTGGGCGCATCAAGACGGTACGCTGGCTTCTTTCACAATAGGGCGCGAATGGCGAAGGCGAAACCGCGGGCGTCGAAGGACAAGGGAAACGGCGGGTATCAGGCCGACTCGATCCAGGTCCTCAAGGGACTCGAAGCGGTACGGCGCCGGCCGGCGATGTACATCGGATCGGTATCGGGCCGCGGGCTGCACCACCTCGTGTACGAGGTGGTCGACAACTCGGTGGACGAGGCGCTCGCGGGCTACTCCACGCGAATCGACGTCACGATTCACGCCGATAACGCGATCACGGTCGTGGATAACGGCCGCGGCATTCCCGTCGACATCCACAAGACGGAGAAGAAACCCGGCGTCGAGGTGGCGCTGACCGTCCTGCACGCCGGCGGCAAGTTCGATAAGAGCACGTACAAGGTGTCGGGCGGCCTCCACGGGGTCGGCGTGTCCGTCGTGAACGCGCTGTCGGAGAAGCTCGAAGTGTGGGTGGATCGCGACGGCAAGCGGCATCACATGGCGTTCGAGCGGGGTGAAACCAAGAAGAAGCTCGAGGTCATCGGGAAGGCCAAGGGCACGGGGACCACGGTGTGGTTCAAGCCCGACACCGAAATCTTCACCGAGACGCGGTTCGACTACGCGACGCTCGCGAATCGGTTGCGCGAGCTGGCCTTCCTGAACAAGGCGCTCACGATCACGCTCAAGGACGAGCGCCGGGGCCAGCAGAAGGAAGAGACGTTCTTCTACAAGGGCGGGCTCGCCGAATTCGTGAAGTACCTGCTGGGGAGTCGCAAGTCCCTGCATCCCAAACCGATCAACTTCGAGACGACGCGGGAAGGCGTCGAGGTGGAAGGCGCGGTGCAGTACGATGACGGGTACAACGACAACACGTTCTCCTTCGTCAACAACATCAACACGCACGAAGGCGGCACCCATCTCACCGGCTTCCGCGCGGCGCTCACGCGTACGATCAACGAGTGGGCGAAGAAGGATGGAGCCCTCAAAAAGGAGGAGTTCACGCTCACCGGCGACGACATCCGCGAAGGTTTGACCGCGGTGCTGCACGTCAAGGTGAAGGATCCGCAGTTCGAAGGACAGACCAAGACCAAGCTCGGCAACTCGGAGGTCGAAGGCATCGTGAAGAGCGTGGTGAACGACGCGCTCGGCGAGTTCTTCGACAAGAATCCCAGCGTGGCCCGCACGATCATCGCGAAGGCGGTGAGCGCGGCGCGGGCGCGCGAGGCGGCGCGCAAGGCCCGGGAGCTGGTTCGCAAGAAGAGCGGGCTCGAAGGCGGGTTGCTCCCCGGCAAGCTGGCCGACTGCAGCGTGAGCGACCCCAGGCTCACCGAGCTGTATCTGGTCGAGGGCGACTCCGCGGGAGGCTCGGCCAAGCAGGGCCGCGACCGCAGCTTCCAGGCGATCCTCCCGCTCCGGGGCAAGATCTTAAACGTGCAGAAGGCGCGGATCGACAAGATCCTCTCCAACGAAGAAATCCGCACCATCATCACGGCCATCGGCACGGGCGTGGGCGAGGACTTCAAACTGGATGATGCGCGCTATCACAAAATCATCATCATGACTGACGCCGATGTGGACGGCGCCCACATCCGTACCCTGCTCCTCACGTTCTTCTACAAAGAGATGAAGTTCCTTATCGACGCGGGGTACGTGTACATCGCGCAGCCGCCGCTGTACCGTGTGGCCAAGGGCAAGGAAGAGTACTACGCTTACGAGGAGAAAGAGCGCGATGCCTATGCCAAGCGGCTCTCGAACGGCGAGGGAGGCGGGCACGGCACGGTGGTCATCCAGCGTTACAAGGGCCTGGGGGAGATGAACCCCGACCAGCTACGGAACACGACGATGGATCCGGAGCGCCGGACCCTCCTGAAGGTGACGATGGAGGACGCGTTCGAAGCATCGCAGCTCTTCGAGACACTGATGGGCGACGAGGTCGAGCCTCGTCGCAAGTTCATCGAGGAGAACGCGAAGTTCGTGCGGAACCTGGACGTGTAGCGAGGTCTTCCACGCCGGCCTTGGTCACGCGATGTGACACGAGCGGCAACGGCTTTTCCTCGAGCTTGTCCCCGATCACGATCGCCTGCCCGAGCGCCTCGAAGGCCAGCGTCATCCCGGCCGGGTCCTTCGCGAAGACTGAGGCGATCGGCTCCCCCGCCAGCACCTTGTCCCCCGGCTTTGCCGTGATCACGAATCCGACGGTAGGATCCACCGGGTCCTCGACCTTGAGACGACCGCCCCCCATGGCGACCACGGCGCGCCCGATGAGCCTCGGCTCCACGCGCTGCACGACGCCGGTACGGGGCGCGTTGTAGACCTCGACCTCCTGGGCCTGCGGCAACACGGACGCGTCTTCCACCACCTTCGGGTTGCCCCCCTGCGCCTCGATGACCTGCTCGAACTTCTCAGCGGCAAGCCCCGAGCCGATGGCGGTCTCGAGCCGTTGGCGCGCCTTCTTCGACGTCTTCTCCACACCCGCGGCGAGGAGCATCTCCACCCCGAGGGCGTACGTTACCTCCATCAGGTCCTCCGGGCCCTCGCCGCGCAGCGCCAGAATCGCTTCCTCGGTCTCGAGCGCGTTGCCGCAGGCCCGCCCGAGCGGGCGATCCATGGCGGTAAGCAGGGCCACGGTGGGGCACCCTCGGTCCTCGCCCAGCGCGATCATGGTCTTGGCGAGCTCGAGGCTCTGCGTGAGCTCTGGCAGAAATGCCCCGCTGCCGCGCTTCACGTCCAGGACGAGCGCGTTCAGCCCCTCCGCCAGCTTCTTCGACATGATGCTCGCGGCGATCAGGGGGATGGCCTCGACGGTCCCCGTGACATCCCGCAGCGCGTAGATCCGCCCGTCGGCAGGAGCGATTTCCGGCGTCTGGCCGATCATCGCGCAGCTCAGGCGCGTCACCTGGGCCTTGGCCTCGGCGAGCGACAGGGCGGTGCGGAAGCCGGGGATCGCTTCCAGCTTGTCGAGCGTGCCCCCGGTGTGGCCCAGGCCGCGCCCCGACATCATCGGGACCGCGACACCGCACGTCGCGACGAGGGGCGCGAGCACGAGCGACACCTTGTCGCCGACGCCTCCCGTCGAGTGCTTGTCGACGCGCGGCGTGGCCCAGGAATCGAAGGACAGCCGCTGACCGGAGGCGAGCATCGCATCGGTAAGCGCCGCGAGCTCCTGGCGCTCAAGCCCCCGCAGCAGCACGGCCATCAGCAGCGCCGCCATCTGGTAGTCGGGGATGCGGTCCGCGGTATACGCGGCGACCAGCGCGGACCACTCTTCCGGCGTGAGCGCGCCGCCGTCGCGCTTGCGCTCGATGAGTGGCACGACCAACATTCAGCGACCCCTCGAATTGCGGAGTTGTCGATGCGCTGGTCCGCGTCCCTGGTCCTGAGCCTCGCGATTGCCCTTCGGTTGAGCGCCCAGGCGCCGCTCACGGCGAAAGAGCACATCACCCTGGGTGACAGTGCCCACGCGGCACTGGCGCCGGCCCAGGCACTGCAGCATTACCGTGCGGTCCTGGCGCATGATTCCACCAACTACGAAGCGCTGTGGAAGGCGAGCCGCGAGGTCGTGGACATCGCGAAGCAAATCGACGACAAAGGCGACAAGAAGCAGCGCGACAGCCTCTACGAGGTCGGGCGGGCGTACGGCGAAGCGGCCGTGCGCGCCAACCCGAACGGCGCTGACGGTCACTTTATGATCGCGCAAGCGCTCGGCCGGCTGTCCCGCACGCGGGGCGGGAAGGAGCGCGTCCGCTTCGCGCAGATCATCCTGGATGAAGCCAACAAGGCGATCGCGCTCGACTCGACGCACGACGGGGCGTATCACGTGCTCGGGGCGTGGCACGAAGAGGTCATGCTCCTCTCCGGTATCCAGAAGATGTTCGCCAAGCTGCTGTTCGGCGCGGGCTTCCTCGATAAGGGCAACTGGGCCGACGCCCAGCGCTCCCTCGAGCGGGCGGTCGCCTTGAAGCCGCAGAATATCTTCCATCGCTACGAGCTGGCAGGCGTGTATATCGACGTCGGGAAGTACTCCAAGGCGCGAGAGCAACTCGGCACCCTCGAAACCCTCCCGATCGCGGACGTGCTGGACCACCAATACCAGACGGAAGCCAAACAGCTCCTCGAGGACATCAAGGGCGAGAAGGACGAGACCTAGCGCCGCCGCCCCCCATGAGGCGCTCGATCTCGGCCGTGGTCTTCGGGGCCTTGGCCGAGAGCCACTCCGCCCCGGCGGGCGTCACCAGCACGTCATCCTCGATGCGCACCCCCAGCGCTTCCTGCGGCAGGTAGATCCCCGGCTCGATCGTCAACACCATGCCCGGCCGGAGCGGCGTGCTGTAGTCACCCACGTCGTGCACGTCCATGCCCAGCCAATGCGACAGTCCGTGAATGAAGTACGCGTCGCACCCTTGGTCTCCACACAGCGAGCCGGAATGCGCGTGCATGTAGTCCCGCGCGACGCGATTCAATCGCGCCACGGTGGTCCCGGGACGCGTCGAATCGAAAGCGGCCTGCTGGGTCGCGAGGACGAGATCGTAGATGGCCTTCTGACGCACTGTGAACGTGCCGTTCACCGGAAAGGTGCGGGTCACATCCGCGGTGTACTGTCCCCACTCCGCGCCTGCGTCGACCACCACGAGCTCTCCATCTCGAGTCTGCCGCCGGTTGACGTCGTAATGGAGCGTGGTGCTGTTGGGGCCGCTCCCCACGATTGACGGATAGCCGACCCGGTCGGCGCCGTTGCGGCGGAACGCGCCCTCGAGGACGGCTTCGATTTCGTACTCCCACATGCCCGACCGGGTCGCCTGCATCGCGGCGACGTGGCCCGCTGCGGAGATGTCGATCGCCTTACGCATGCGGGCAATCTCGTCCGCATCCTTGACCAGGCGCATCGAGTCCACGATCGGCCGCAGGTTCCGCACGTCGCGCCCGGCAAACGCGAGTTCTTTGAGCCGGGGCTCGTCGCGTGTGGTGGCATCGAGCGGCACGTACAGTGGTCCGTCCCCCCCCCGGAACGCCAGGCTCGCGAGCACGGGATCGAGGGAATCGGTCGGGAGGACGCGCGCGATTCCCGAGAGGCGCCCTGCGGTGCTGTCCGGTCCGAGCCGCAGCCCGGTCCATCGCTCCTGCGAGGGGTTGCGCGGCGGGAGCAAGAGGATGGTTTCGCCGCCCGGCGCGAGGAGCAGCCACGCATCCTGCGTTTCGAGCTCGGTGAGATAGAAGAAGGTGTTGTTCTGTCGGAAATCGTTGTCCTGGATCACCTCGCGCTCGATGTCGCGCTCGTGCCCGGCGGGGACCAGCACCACGCCACGGCCGATGCGCGCGGCCAACGCGCGACGCCGCGCGCCGACGCTGGCGGTATCTACGGGCCGCCCCATCCCCGGCAGCTCGGGCACCGGTGTCCACGCGCCGATCGGCGCCGCGACGGGCGCCGGCCGAGTCTGCGCCGCGGCGACGCTCGCGAGCGCGGCAACAACGACGACGACGCAACAAGTCGATCGCATGGGCTCCGAAGCTACCGCGCGCCCGCGCGCGCGGCAACTTGACGCCGCGTCCGCCGGGGGCGCAAACTATGCCATGCCTTCGCCCGCCGCTCCCACCTCCGCCGATGCGGAGCGCCTCGCGGCGCGTGTGGCCGAGCTCGAGCGCGAGCGCAAGCACCTGCTCGCCGTCATCGAGATCCTCAAGGAAGTCTCCACGTCGCTCCACTTCATCGACATTCTCCAGGCCATCGCCCGCAAGCT
>CAYXIK010000030.1:0-31764 GCA_964465315.1 uncultured Gemmatimonadaceae bacterium
CGCTCTCGGAACGCGACCTCGCCGTCCTCCGATCCTTCGCCCGCCGGATCGACCCATCGGACGCCGGGGCGCACAACAACCTCGGCGTCCTCTATTATCAAAAGGGCCTCGTAGAAGACGCGATCGCGGAGTTCACCCGCGCGCTCGAGCTCGACCCCAAGATGCAGGTCGCGCAGCGGAACCTCGAGATCGCGTACCACGACACCGGCTACTACGATCGCCGCGTGGCCCACCTGCACGAGCGGCTGCGCCAGTCGCCTGATGACCGCGAGGCGCGCTGGGAGCTGGGCCGGGCCTACGCGATTCTCGGCGCCTACGAGGAGGCAGTCGGTGAGTTCGAGCAGCTACTCGCCCAGAAGGCCGACGACGTCGCGTCCATCATCCAGCTCGGCCTCGCCGAGAAGAATCGCGGCCGGCCCGAGGCCGCCACCGAATGGTTCCTGCGGGCGGTGGAGCTCGAGCCCGAGTCCACGGTCGTCCACTTCTACCTGGGCGAGATCTATTACAACCGGGGCCTGAACGCCGAGGCGCTCGCGGCGCTCGAGCGCGCCGTCGAGCTGAACCCGGACAACGCCAATGCCCACTACCTGATGGCGTTCGTGCTCGGCGACATGGGCCGGCACCAAGACGCGCGCGGCGCGTCCAAGCGCGCCATCCAGCTCAACCCGCCCCTCGCCCGCGCGCAGACCAACCTCTCGCTCGAGCGCTACAACGCCGAGCGCCGCACCGAGGAGCGACGCCAGCGGCTGGCGCCGGAGCCTCAGGTGGTCGAAGGGAACGAGCTCGCGCACTACAACCTCGGCCTCGCCTTCCGCCAGAAAGGCTACTACAACGAGGCGTTGCGCGAGTACCGGCTCGCGTTGGAGCGCGGCGAGGATCGGCGGCTCACCCTCCAGGCGATGGCCGAGCTGCACCTCCTGAAGCACGACTTCACGGCGGCGCTCGAGCTGTACGACACGCTCATGCGCGAGGTGCCGGACTCCCCCAAGCTGTGGAACGAGCGGGGCGTGGTGCTGCATCAGGCCGGCCGGACGGACGAGGCGCTGGCGTCCTACCGGCATGCGGTCGAAGTGGACGGGAAGTACGCGCTCGCGTGGAACAATCTGGGTGTGGTTCAGGCACGCGGCGCCGACGCCGACGCGGCGATCGAATCGTTCCGAACGGCGTTGCAGCTGCAGGGGACGTTCACCGCCGCGCGCTTGAACCTCGCGTTGCTGCTCTACCAGCTGCGACGGTTCCAGCTGTCGCTCGAAGCGTACCGCCAGGTGCTGTCCGGCGAGCCCAGCTCCGCGCCGGCGTGGAATGGCGTGGGGCTCGTGCTGGTGGAGCTCAAGCGGTTTCAGGACGCGCGCAACGCGTTCGTCCGCGCGGTGGAAGCGGATGCCGACCACGCCGGGGCGCACTACAACCTGAGCTTCACGCTGTCCAACCTGGGCGACTTCGACGGCGCGCTCCGGGCTACGAAGCGCGCCCTCGAGTTGGACCCGTATTACGTGTCCCAGAAGTTCGCCCTCACCATCGACCTGCAATACGAGAAGACGACCATCGGCATCGCGCCCGAGATCTCCGCGGACGTCACGGCGGAGACCATTGGCGAGGACTTCAACTTCGATCAGCGCCTCCTCGACAACATCTTCCAGGAGCTCGCGCCTCCTCCGGCGGCGCCGGAGCCGCCCGCCGCGCGGACCGCGGACGATGCGCTGGCCCTGGCGCGCGACTACGTGAGCAAGGGTCTCATGGACGTCGCCGCGGCCGAGGCGGTGCGCGCGGTCCAGCGGGGGGCGAATCGCGCGGACGCCGCGGTGCTGCTCGGCGACATCTTCGCCAAGCGCGGCCTCCACGGCGAGGCGCTCGAGCGCTACCGTGAAGCGCGTGGTCTCGAGCCCGGCCGCGCCGACGCCCGGCTCGGCGAGGTCAAGGCGCTGTTCGCCTTGGGCGGCCCCCGCGCTGAAGAAGCCCGCGGCCTGGCGGAAGAGCTCCTCGCGCTCACGCCCGACCACGTGGACGCGCTCGTCGCCGTGGCCAAGGGGCGCGCGGCTGGGGGCGATGCCGCCGGGGCGCTGACCGCGCTACACCAGGCCCAGACGCGCGCCCCGGCGCGCGCCGATCTCCACAAGCTGCAGGGCGACGTCGCGCTCCGGATCGGCGACAAGGCTGGCGCGCTCGAGGCCTACCGCTCGGCGCTCGAGCTCGACGCCGGATACATCCAGGTCTGGCTGGACTTGGGGCGGCTGCACGAGGACAAAGAGGAGTGGCGCGAGGCGCAACACGCCTACGAGCGGGCTCTCGACGCGCTGCCCACCTTTCACGAAGCGGCCCTCGCGCTCGCGGATCTGCTCCGGCGCTCGGGCCGGACACGGCAAGCGGTCGTCCGGCTCGCGGAGCTGCTCGAGCAGGATCCGTACGATCTCCCGGCCCTCCTGCTCTTGGGTCGGGCGCTGCTCGACGACAAACGCGACGATCAGGCGCTCGAGGCGTTCCGGCGCGCGCTCAAGTTCGACCCCGAGCACGTCGAGGCCCTGTTCCAGCAGGGCGTGGTGCTGGCCCGGCTGCACCGGTACGGTGAGGCGGTGCAGGCATGGGAAAAAGTCACGCGGATCGAGCCCGGCGGACCGTTCGCGCAGCGCGCGCGCATCCACGCCCGTACGGCGCTCGACCTGCAGCACATTTTCGCTCCGGAATAGGCCATGGCGATCGAAGGCCCGCTGCGCGAGCTCGGCATTCACGACGTCTTCCAGCTGCTCGACCTGAGCCGGAAGACAGGGCTGTTGCGCGTCACGTCCGAGCTGCGGCATAACGCGGGCACGATCTACTTCGAGGACGGCAAGATCATCTTCGCCGAGATCCGCTCCAACCCGCATCCGCTGGGCGCGCTGCTGCTCCGGACCGGCAAGATCAGCGAGGCCGACCTGGAGCGCGCGCGCGACATGCAGCAGCGCCAGGGAGACAAGCGCCGGCTCGGTGAGATCCTCGTCTCCCTCGGCGCGATCACCCCACGGGAGCTGCAGCGCCAAGTGCGCTTTCAGGTAGAGGAGGTCGTCTTCGAGGTAATGAGCTGGCGCGAAGGATACTTCTCCTTCTCGGAGGGCTCCCTCACCGACGTGCCCACTGAAGCCGCCGTGAGCATCCCGACCGAAGCACTGCTCATGGAAGGCGCGCGGCGCATTGACGAGTGGTCCCGCATCGAAGGGCGCATCCCGCACCTCGGTGTGGTGCCGACGCTCGCCCCGCCGCAGGAAGGGGGTGGGGCCGGGCTCGATCTGCTGCCACCCGAGTGGGAGATGCTGGCGATGATCGACGGAACGCGGGACGTGCGTGGTATCGCCTCCGAGCTGGGGCGCTCCGATTTCGAGGTCGCGAAGACCCTGTTTGGTCTGGAGAGCGCGGGCGTGATCGTCCTGGCCGACCCGGGCACCGGCAAGCGCGAGCGCACGACGCTCGCGGCCGACCTGGCGGAGCTGGTCGCGCGGGCCGAGGACTCCCTGGCCCGGCGCGATCTGGAGGAGGCGCGGGGGATCGCGGAGCAAGCGGCCGGCGTGCATCCCCACGATCCGGCTGTGCACCTCCTGCTCGGTCGCATCGCGCTCGCCGCGGGACGTGGTCCCGACGCGGTGGAGGAGCTTCGTCGCGCGCTTCGGCTGGACCCTCTCCTCGTGGCCGCGCACCGCATGCTTGGCTACGCGCTGGTCGCGACGGGCCGGTTCGGCGAGGCCGTCGAGCAATGGGATCAGTGGGAGCGCCTCGCCGCGCGCTCGGAGTCCGAGCTCGCGCAAGCCGATGCCGTGGGCCGCGCCAAGGCCGCGGCGCGCACCCTGGCGGCTGGCACCGGGACGGGGATCCATGGCTGACGCGATCAAGAAGCTCTCGTCGCAGCTGGCGCAGGATCCGGACAGCCTCGTGTTCCTGCGCCTGGCCGAGCTGCTGCGTCACAAGGGGCAGCTCGACGCCGCGCACCGCGTGGCCGTGACGGGCCTGGAGCGCCATCCGCACCTTGCGGACGCGCACGATCTCTTCGCGCGCATCCTCGCGGACAAGCACGATTACGAGCGCGCGTTCGACGAGTGGGACATGGCGCTGCGGATCGCCCCGACCCACGTGGGAGCCTTAAAGGGCCTCGCCTTCCTTTATTTCAAGGTCGGTGACGTGGAGCAGGCAGCGGCCCATCTCGAGGCGGCGCAGCGGGCGGCGCCTGACGATCCGGGGGTCGCCCAGGCGCTTGCGCTGGCGCGGAGCGGGCACGCCCCCTCTGACGAGCAGGCGGTGCCGCCGGCACCGGCACCCGCGGCCGCTCCGCTCGAGGAGTTGCTTCCTGCGGCGGCCCAGCCGCTCGAGGACGCGCGCGTGTTCGCGGGCCTGGAAGGCGCGGAGGAAGGGCTCCTGCTGCTCGATGCCTCTGGACGCGTGCTCGGTGGCGCGCTGAAGAACCCGCAAGGCCAGGACGTGACCGACGCCGTAGCCGCGTATCTCGCCGGCGTGTCGCAGGAGGCGGCGCGGACCACAAAGCTGCTCGCCCTCGGGAAATGGACCGGCGTGGCGGCCGAGGGCAAGCTTGGGCACGTGCATCTTGCCGCGCCGTCGGGCGACGCGCTGCTCCTCGTGGTCCGTGACCGGGCCGTGCCGATGGGCCGGCTCGCGATCATCGCGCAGCGCGCGGCCGGCGCGGCACGCCGCTGGCTCGAGGCCCACGGATGACGGCGACGGCGAGCTTCGGCCAGGCCCTCGACCTGATCACCCGCGTGGGCGGCGTGCGGGGCGCGATGCTCGTGTCCGCCGAGGACGGCATCGTGGTGGCCGAGCAGCTCATGGAGGGGATCAAGGGACCCGCGGTGGCAGCTCTCGCGGCAAGCGTCGGGACGCGCCTGCGCCGCGCGATGGAGGCGGCGGGCGTGGGCGAGAGCCTGTTCTGGCACCTGCAGGCGGAGCAGGGCGCGTTGCTCGTGGTGCCGACCCCGAACGGGATTCTGGTAGTCGCCGTGGCCGAGCCGGATGTGAATGTCGGGCTCGTACGCCTGGAGCTGCTGCGCGCCGCAGAGGTCGTGGGATGAGTACGCGCGCCGTCGAAGCCTGGACGCTCGAGCCGCTGATCAAGTTCGTGAAGGAGGCGGGCGCGCGCCTGGTGCTCGTGATGACGTCGGCCGGCCAGGTGCTGGCGCAACACGGGTTCTCGCGGGCCATGGACGTGATGTCCGCCGCGGCGCTCGGCGCCGCGATCATGGCGTCGACCGAGGAGATCGCGCGCCAGCTCCAGCAGCCGCCGTTCGCGGCCCTCAACCATCAGGGCGAGCGGCACGGGATCTTTCTCGCGGGCGTGACGACTGGGCGCGGCCGGCTGATCGCGCTGGCGGCCTACGACCTTGATGCTTCGTCGCTCGGCCTGGTCCAGTTATTCTTTGAGCAGCTCGCCGCCGATCTTCAGGCCGCGAGCCCCAAAGACAGCGTACCCAAACAGGTCCTAGCGGCGGACTTCGAGCGCGAGCTGAGCGACAGCCTCAACACGCTGTTCGGGAGATAGCCGGTGTCCCTGGTCAACTTTACGACGCGCGAGATCACCTGCAAGATCGTCTACTACGGCCCGGGACGGTCGGGTAAGACGACCAACCTGCATTACGTCTACGGCCGGGTCCCCGATTCGCGTCGCGGGCGCATGGTGTCCCTCGCCACCCAGACCGATCGGACGCTGTTCTTCGACTTCCTGCCGATCGACCTCGGGCAGATTTCGGGATTCTCCACGCGGTTCCAGCTGTACACCGTACCGGGTCAGGTCTACTACAACGCGACGCGCCGGCTGGTGCTCCAGGGGGCGGACGGGGTCGTGTTCGTCGCCGACAGCCAGGCGCGCCAGCTGGACGAGAATCTGGAGAGCCTCCAGAATCTGCAAGCCAACCTGCTCGAGCACGGCGTGGACGTGCGCACGATCCCGCTCGTGCTGCAATACAACAAGCAGGACCTGCCGCGGGAGCTGATCCTCTCGGCCGCCGACCTGGACGACGCACTCAACTTTCGCGGCGTCCCGAGCTTCAGCGCGGACGCGCTCCACGGAGTGGGCGTGTTCGAGACGCTCAAGGCCATCTCCGAGCTGGTGCTCAAGAAGCTCGCGGCGGGGACCGCGGCATGACCAGCGCGCTCAATCCCAAGTATTCGTTCGAGACCTTCGTGGTCGGCTCGGCGAACCGCCTCGCGGTCACCGCGGGGCACACAGTGGCCGAGAATCCGGGCGCGGCATACAACCCGTTGTTCGTGTACTCGAGCTCAGGGCTCGGCAAGACGCACCTCCTCATGGCCATCGGCCACGCCGCCAAGAAGGCCGCCCCGTTGCTGAACATCGAGTACATGACTCTGGACGAGTATGTCGAGGCGTTTCACGCCAGCGTGGCGGCGGGGCAGGGAGACACGTTCCGCCGCCGCTTCCAGAACGTGGATGTCCTGCTCGTGGACGACGTCCAATTCCTCACCAACCGGAAGGAAATGCAGTCCGAGCTGCTGCGGCTCACCGAGGCGCTCCAGGTCGCGGGTCACCAGATCGTGCTCACCAGCGACCGCCCGCCGCCCGAAATCGCCGATCTGGACGAGCGATTGATTTCGCGGCTGTCGGGTGGTCTGGTGGTCGATATCGGATTGCCGGACTACGAAACGCGCGTCGCCATTCTGCGCCGCAAGGCGGAGGAGCGTGGGGCGCGCTTCGCGCCGGGAGTCCTCGAGACGGTGGCACAGGCCGAAGCGGGCAACGTGCGCGAGCTGATGGGCGGGCTCAACCGGCTCGTCGCCTTCCAGGCCGTGAACGACACGACCATAAATGCGGAAACGGCGAAGCAGATCCTCGGCCTGACGAGCGGGGCGCCGGCGGCCGCGCCGGGCGATGGCGGCGCACGCGCCGGTGGAGGAGGGGGAGGAGGGGACGAGTTCGGCGAGTTCCTGGCCGATGTGACCGTCACGGTCGGGAAGGCGGTCGAAGCCTGGCGCGCGCGTGTGGGCGAGGCAGTGCTCCGGTGGGAGGGCGAGGGGTATCGCACTCAGCGCCTCGAGGCGTTGCTCGAGCAGGACGCGCCCGGATCGGTGGACCAGGCCATCGCCGCGTTCACGAAGGACGTGGAGCGCCTCAAGGAGCTCGAAGCCGAAGTGGCTGAGCTCGATCCGCAGGCCGCCGGGCAAAGCGTGTTCCGCGACCCTGAGCGCCTCGCCGAGGCCGAGGAGGCGGCGGGTAAAGTCCGCGGCGGCGCAGCGCCGCCTCCAGGACCCTCGGCGGCCTTCCCGCTCGCGGCGTACGCGGTCGGTCCGTCCAACGAAGTGGCCGTGAGTGCCGCCCGAGCCGTCCTCGAGAAGCCGGGGAAGAAGTACAACCCGCTCGTACTCATCGGGAAGAGCGGACTCGGCAAGACACATCTCCTGAACGCGATCGGCCTCGAGCTGGCGCGGGGCCGCCGCGCGGTGGTCGCCTGTCTCTCCACCCAGGCGTTCATCGACGAGCTGATCACCGCGATCGACGGCAACCGCGTGGACTGGTGGCGGGCACGCTACCGACGGGCCACGGCGCTGCTCCTCGATGACATCCACCTGATGGCCGGCAAGGAACGCACGCAGGAGGAGCTGTTCAACTTGTTCAACCTGCTCCAGGACAAGGAGCGTCAGCTCGTGTTCACCGCGCCTGCTCCGCCGAACACCTTGAGCGGTTTGGAAGAGCGAATCGTGACGCGGCTCGAGGGCGGGCTCGTCGCGGAGCTCAAGGAGCCGGACCGAGAGGTGAAGCGGGTGGTGCTTGAGCGCCTGTTGAGCCATCAGAACGTGACGCCCGAGCCCGCGTTGGTCGACTACCTGGCCGACCGGCCGGCCGACTCGGTGCGCGCGCTGATCGGCGTGGTGCAGCGCGTGATCGCCGCAGCGGCCGCGCAGGACGGGCCCCTGAACGCCGGCCTGGCGCGCGAGGTGCTCGAAGGCCAGACCCCGCGCGAGGCCCGGCGCTCGAGCGGCTTCCGTACGTCGGGCCTCGTGGTCTCGAGCCTGGGCGGCATCAAGAGCCGCGAGAAGATGGTCTGGGAATGGGCGGACGTGTCCGACCGCGTGATCGAGGAGCTTCGCTGATGGCCATCAAGGGGTCGCTCAAAGAGGCGTCGCTCCCGGACGTGCTCCAGCTCCTGGCGCTCGGGCAGAAGACCGGCTGCCTCTCCATCGCCGATCGCTCGAACTTCGGCTACATCTACTTCGAGAAAGGTCGGATCTGCTACGCCTCGATCGTGAACCGGCGCGACCGGCTCGGGGACATCCTGGTCAAGCACGCGAAGATCACGCAGGACCAGCTCATCGCCGCCGTCCACCGCCAGACCAAGGAGCACGGGAAGAAGCTCGGCCAAGTCCTGGTCGCCATGGCGGTCATCTCCCAGGCCGACCTCGAGCGCTACATCCGGGTGCAGATCGAAGAATCGGTCTACTACCTGTTCACGTGGACGCAGGGCACGTTCAACTTCGAGGCCGACGTCCGCCCCGAGCGGCAGGACTTCCTGGTCTCCATCAACCCCGAGTCGCTGCTCCTCGAGGGTGCCCGGCGCGTGGACGAGTGGAGCCTGATCGAGAAGAAGATCCCCTCGTTCGATCTCATCTTCGCGGTGGACAAGGACCGCCTCGCGATCAGCGAGTCGAAGCTCACCGATACACAGCAGCGCCTCCTGCCGCTGCTCGACGCGTCGCGCGACGTGAACCAGGTGATCGAGGACTCCGGGCTGGGCGAGTTCGAGATCGGAAAGGCGCTGTACGGCCTGATCACGGCCGGATTCGTACACCGCACGGGACGCACCGCGTCGGCCGCGGACGCTCAGATCACCGATGCGCGCGTCGAAGAGCACCGCAACCTCGGGGTCGCCTTCTACAAGACGGGGATGCTGGACGAGGCCGCCCGTGAATTCCGGCGCGTGGCCGAGCTGCGGCCCGGCGAGGCCAACGCGCACTTCTACATCGGCCTGGTGGCGCTGAAGCAGGCGCGGTGGCGCGAGGCGATGGAGACGCTCCGCCTGGCGGCGGAGAAGGGCGGGGGGCGGCCGGCCATATTCCACAACCTGGGCTTCGCGTACGAGCAGATGGGCCGGCTGGACGAGGCCGAAGGCGCGTACGGCGAAGCGGCGGCGCGGGCGCGCACGGACGCCAAGGTGTACCTCGGGTGGGGCGTGGTGGCGCTGAAGCGCGGCGATTACGGGAGCGCGGCCGGCCGCCTCGATCGCTCCCGCGAGCTGTTCGGGCAAGTGCCGCCGCCCGCGTGGTTCTGGGCCCGGGCGCTCACCGCCGCCGCCGCCGGCGAGTTCGAGACCGCCGAGGAGCTGGCCGAGGAGGCGGCGGAAGCCTACCCGTCTCACGCAGCGCTGCAGAACAACCTGGCGGTCCTGAAGGAGCTCTCGGGTGACCTGACGGGGGCGGAGGACATGATCCGCGCGGCGCGCAAGAACGAGCCGTCGCTCCCGCAGCTGTCCAAGAACCTGGGCGACCTGGCCTACCGCGGATCTCGCTACGACGAGGCGTGGGACGCGTACAATCGCGCGGTGGAGCTCGCGCCCGATCTGGGTGACGACGTCTACTTCAAGCTCGGCAACATCGCCTACAAGCGGAACGATCGCGAGCTCGCGGCCCAGTTGTGGCAGAAGGCGCTCGAGATCAACCCGAAGCACGAGCTCGTCAAGGCCAATCTGGACACCCTGAGCGCGCTGTCGTGACGTCGGAGCAGGACGACCGGGCGTTCCGGGCGCTTACCCAGAAAATCACGCGGGCCCGGGGCCTGATCTGCGATTCCTACAAGGATCGCTGCCTCCGTCGCCGCATCGCGGTCCGCATGCGCGCCCGCGGCGTCCACACCTTCGACGAGTACGGCCGCCTGCTCGATCAAGACGTCCGCGAGTACGATCTCCTGCTCGACGCGCTGACGATCAACGTCACCAAGTTTTTCCGGAATGTGGAGACGTGGCGCGCGCTCGAGCCGCGGCTGGCGACCTTGTGGACGGCGCGCCGGGGCGAGGTGCGCGTCTGGTCCGCAGGCTGCGCGTCGGGCGAAGAGCCGTACACCGTGGCCGTGGCGCTCGCCGAGACCGCTCGGCGGCTGGGGCAGGACACCCTGCTCTCCCGGGCACGCGTGGACGCCACCGACATCGATCGCACGAGCCTCGAGCGCACGCGCGCGGCGCAGTATGCCGAGACGGCGTTCACCGAAATGCCACACGAGCTGGTGCGCCGCTACTTCAGCGCCGAGGTGCCCCGGCGGCCCGTGCCCGAGGTGCAGCGGATCGTCCGCGTCCTCAAGCACGACCTCACGAGCGAGCCGCCACCCGCGCCCCCGTACGATCTGGTCGTGTGCCGCAACGTCGTGATCTACTTCGACCGTCGCATGCAGGAGCGCCTCTTCTCGCTCTTCGCCGACGTCCTCGCGCCCGGCGGCGTGCTGCTGCTCGGAAAAGTCGAAACGCTGTTCGGTCCCGCGCGGGAGCGGCTCGTGCTCGAGGAGCCGCGCGAGCGGATCTATCGCCGGCCGGCCGCGGGCGCGTGATGCGGTCTCGACCCCGGATCGAGCGGATCGTCAAGGTGGCGGACTGGGCCGCCGAGCGCGGCGACGCGGTCCTCGTCACCCTTGGGCTGGGATCCTGCGTCGCGATCATGTTGCATGACGCGGACGCGTGCGCCGGCGCGATGGCCCACATTCTCCTGCCGTCGAAAAGTCTCGCCCGGGACGCTACCAACCCCGCCAAGTTTCCCGAAACGGCCGTGCCGCTTCTCGTGGAACGGCTCACCGCGCTTGGCGCCGAGCCGCGGCGCCTGATCGCCAAGCTGGCGGGCGGGGCGAGCATGTTCGCCCAGCTCATGACGCCGGGGTCGGTGCAGATGGGTGAGCGCAACATCGTCGCCTGCCGCGACGTGCTGCGCCGCGCGGGCATCCCCCTCGTGCGCGAGGCGGTGGGCGGCGGCGCAGGGCGCTCCGTGCGGTTTTCCGTGGCGGATGGGCGCGTGGAGATCCGCTCGGTCGGGGCCGATGCCACCGTCCTCTGATCGCCGGCCGAGCGTCCTGATCGTTGACGACAGTGCGCTCATGCGACGTGTGCTGACGGACGTGCTGAGTGGGCGTGGAGGAGGGGTAGCGGCCGACGGCGAGTTCCGCGTCGTCGCCACGGCGCGCGACGGGTTCGATGCCGTCCGCAAGGTCCATCAGTTCGATCCCGACGTGGTCACCATGGACCTCGAGATGCCCGAGCTCGATGGTCTCGGGGCGATCGGCTACATCATGTCGGAATCGCCGCGACCGATCGTCGTGGTGAGCGCGCACGCGGGCCCGGGTACCGGCGCCGCGATCCGCGCGCTTGAGCTCGGCGCCCTGGAGATCGTCGCCAAGCCGGACGAAGCGAATCGGAAGGCGTTCGAGCGCATGGGGCCGGAGCTCCGCGCGGCCCTGCGCCGGGCGCTCGCGGCGGACGTGTCCCACGTATCGGTAATGGCCCGGCCGCCGGTACCCGCCCGACGGGCCCCGGAGGCGGGCTTGCGCCCGCGCGCCCGGTTTGCCGTCGCGGTCGCGGCGTCCACCGGCGGGCCACGCGCGCTCGCGGAGGTGATCCCGCGGCTCGCAACGGGGCGCGGCAGTGCGGTACTCGTGGTGCAGCACATGCCGCCCAACTTCACCCGCTCGCTCGCCGAGCGCCTGGATTCGCTGTCGGCGCTGCATGTGGTCGAGGCGGATCACGGCGCGCCCGTCGTCGCGGACACGGCGTATGTGGCGCCCGGCGATTATCATATGCGAGTGCTTCGTGCACCCGACGGTCCGGCGATCGCGCTGGATCAAGAGCCTCCGGTCTGGGGGGTCCGGCCGGCCGCGGATCCGCTGTTCCGGTCGGTGGCGCAGGTCTTCGGCGCCAATAGCCTCGGCGTAGTGCTCACCGGCATGGGGCGGGATGGGGCGGAAGGCGTGCGGGCGATCCGCGCCGCCGGCGGCGGTGGCATCGCCCAGGACCGCGGCTCGTCGGTGATCGCGGGGATGCCGACGGCGGCGGTCCAGATCGGCGGCGTGGACGCCGTGTTCCCGCTGGCGGAGATCGCGAACCGCATCGACATGGAGGTCGTGGTGCGGGGCGCGGCCGCGCGGGAGGGGGGCGGGCGCGGATGAGGGGATATCTCCTGGTCCACGTGGACGGAAAGGCATACGGACTGCCACTCGCCCGGGTGGTCGAGGTCGGCGACCTGGCGGAGGTCCTCGAAGTGCCGCGCGCCCTGATCTCGATGCGCGGGCTCACGCCGCTCCGGGGCCGGCTGGTGCCGGTCGTGCATCTCGGGGCCCTGATGGGGGATCGCCCACCCCCTGCGGCGCGTGGCCAGGCCGCGGTGTTGGTGGAGCTCGGCGCCGGAGAGGGCGCGCGCTACGTGGCCTTCGAGGTGGACGACGCCGACGACGTGGTGCGCGAGGCGCCGCTCCCGGTCCCGCACGGGGAGTCGCTGCCGTGGGCTTCGGGAGTGGCGCGGCGGCGCGGCGCCCTCGTCCCGATCCTCGACCTGGATGCCCTGGGAGACCGTATCGGATGACCGCCGGCGACGACGTTCAACTCGTCACGTTCAAGGTGTCCGGCCAGGACTTCGCCTTCAACATTTTTCAGGTGGAGCGGATCCTGCGTTACGAGGCGCCGGCCCCGCTGCCGAAGGCGCCCGATTTCCTCGAGGGCGTGCTGCGGTACCAGGGCATCGCCGTGCCGCTCGTCGACCTGAGAAAGCGGCTGGGGGCCGCTGCGCCCCTGCGCGAGGAAACGCGCACGGTCATCCTCGAATGGGAAGGCGGCAAGCTCGGCGTCGTCGTCGACGCGGTGACCGAGGTGTTGCAGGTGGCGGCGCCGGAGATCACCTCGCCGCCGGGGATCGTGAAGGGCCTCGCCGCGGAGTACATCACGGGCCTCGTCGTGAAGGACGGCCGCACGATCATCGTGCTCAACACCGCCCGGCTGCTAACATCGAAGGAAAAGCTCGCGCTCGACACCGCGGTGAAGGAGCCGGCGAAAGCCTGATGACCGACTCACCCCTGCCCGCCCTTCGGGCCGAGTACGAGCAGATCGCCGCTCGCCTCGAATCGGTGTCGGATGGGGCCGAGCGCGAGGCCGTGAAGCGCGAGATCATCGACTACTTCAAGCAGGTCGACGCGCTGATCGGCGAGCTGACGGCGCTCAAGGAAGATGTCCGCAAGCTCGTGGACCGCTTCAAGCAGGTCTCGGCGTCGACGGCGGAGGCGTCCGCCCCCGAGTTCACGGGGACTCGTCCGGCGGTCCACGCCGACCACATCGGTGCCTCCACCTTCATCGAGAAGGGGTGGAGTCTCATCTCGCTGGGCGACTATTCGGGGGCGATCCAGTCGCTCCATAAGGCGCTCCACCTCTCGCCCGGGGAGACGCAGGCCGAGTCGCTCCTGGGCTGGGCGCAGATGCTCCACGAGGAGTACGACGACGCGCTCGCCACGTTCCAGAAGGTTCTAATGAAGGAGCCGGCGAACTCGCTCGCCCGCATCAACGTCGGCTACATCTGCCTGAAGAAGCGCATTTTTGGCGAGGCGATCGAGCACCTCTCGAAGGCGATCCGTCTCGACAACGACAAGAAGGCCACGCTGTACGCCCACTTTTATCTCGGGCTCGTCTACCTGCAGCGCGAGATGTATGAAGACGCGCAGACGTTCTTCCAGAAGACGCTGAAGCTCGGCCCCAACCTGATCGAGGCCTATTACGAGCTGGGGCGGGCGTACTGGTTCGGCGGCGATCAGGAGCAGGCGCAGCAGACCTGGGAAGCGGGGTTCAAGGCGAACAAGTTCAATCCCTGGGGCAAGAAGTGTGAAGACACGCTGGCGCAGGCGCGCCAGGGCCGGGAGCCGCCGCGCTCCTAGTCCTGGCGTGGCTCGTTGCGCAGGCGACTCCCCTCACCACCGTCACCGTGGGGCGGGTGACCGCCGTCGCGTGGCCCGCTCAGGCCGGCTTGGCCGCCGCCTTGGCCGAGGCAGCGGATCGGGCGGCGCCGTTCGCGGGCGTCGGGCCGTTGCCCGATCGCCCCATCCGCCTGATCCTCGCGCCGAGCCGCGCCGCCCTCGATTCCCTGACGCGCGGGCGCCTGCCGGGCTGGAGTGAAGGCGCCGCGTTCCCGGAGCGGGGGACAATCGTCCTCTTATCCGACCGTGCAAGCGTCGATCTGCCCGGCGCCCTCCGACATGAGCTCGCGCACCTGGCCCTGCGGTGGCGCGTGGGCCGCCCGTTGCCGCTCTGGTTCGAGGAAGGATACGCCGCGGTGGCGGCGGGAGAGTGGGACCGCCTCGACGCGTTGAAACTCAACTGGCAGGTCGCCCGGGGCGTGCAGCTCGACCTCGATGACCTGGACCGGGAGTTGCGCGGCGACCGGCCCGACGCGACGACGGCCTACGCCCTGGCAACGACCGCCGTGCTCCTGCTCGAGCGGTGGGGAGGTCGGCAAGGCCTGACGCCGCTGGTCGATTGGTTGTCACGCGACCCGTCTTTCGACGCCGCGCTGCGCGATACGTACCACGTGACCGAGGGCGATTTTGAAATGCGGTGGCAGCGCGATGTCGAGACGCGCTACGGGTGGCTGGGGTGGGCGAGCGCCGCGGGGTTGTTCTGGGCGCTGTTGGGTCTGGCGCTCGTGTGGCTCGTGCGGCTGCGGCGGCGCCGCGACGAGCCGCGCCGGGCGCGACTCGATGAGGGATGGGTGATCCCCGAGGACGACGAGCCAAGTGCTTGACGACGTTGAAATTGCCGCGTAAACTCCTGCCCTTATGGCCGACCTGGGTTTGGCGCGTTCGCGTCTGCATTTCGGACCCAAGAACTGGTTGTTCCTGTCGGCTGCCGTCGTGGCGCTCGCCCTGGGCTACTGGCTGCTGCATCAGGGATCGACGACGGCCGCGCCGATTCTGCTCGTCCTCGGGTACTGCGTTTTCTTTCCGGTAGGCCTCGCCCTGTAGACGTCGGCGGTGCGACGGGCGAATAGCTCAGCGGTTCAGAGCGCCTGCCTTACACGCAGGAAGTCGGGGGTTCGAATCCCTCTTCGCCCATTGGGGTACCAAACGCAAACGTGAGGAATGCACGCGTGAGAATCCTGCCGGTCGTCGTGGGGATGAGCTGCATCGCCGCGGCGACTCCCGCGCAGCAGTCGTACCAGCCGCCGGCCATGAAGCTGCTCGTGCTGCCCCTGGCGGCGAAGACGCCGACCGATTCCGCGATGAGCGTCGCGGTCATGGACGTGGCACGCGAGAAGCTCGGGCAGATGGCGCGCTCGAAGGTGCAGGTGATCCCCAAGCCGAAGCTGTGCGAGGCGCTCAAGGCGTCCGACTATCCCTGTGACGTCCTGCTGGACGAGACGCAGGCCAACCAGCTGGCGCGCTTCCTCACCGTCAACGCGTACGCGACAGGCACGCTTGAGCGGGGCAACGGCGCGCTCGGCGCGAGCATTCGCATGCGCGACATCGGCAGCTCCGGCATGGCGGCCCTCGTGTCGGTCTCGAGCCCCAACCCGGGGACCGCAGCGGCGCTCGGCGAGGGGATCGCCCAGCGCCTCAACAACGTCGTCAAGGCGGCCGAGCAGTCCCGCGAGTGCACGGAAGCGCGTCAGAAGAGTCAGTTCCCGAAGGCGATCGACGCCGCCCGCAAGGCGCTGACGATCGAGCCCAACCTCCCGGCGGCCCACATGTGCATCGCCACGGTGTACGAGGCGCAGCACATGTCCCTCGACAGCCAGCTGGTCGCGTACCAGCGCGCGGCCAAGGGCGACTCCCTCAACGCGACCGCCTGGGAGAACATCGCCCACATCTATCAGCAAAAGGGCGACACGCTGAAGGCGATCGACGCCTTGATCCGCGAGCTCTCGGGTGAGCCGCAGAACGTCCAGTTGCGCCTCGGCATCGCCGAGCTGCTGCGGCAACAGCGGCAATTCGAGCGCGCCAAGACGCTGCTCGACGATTGGCTGGTGCGCAATCCGGCGGATCAGCGCGTGCAAGACTTTCGCCTGCGCATCTGCATTGAAGGCGGCCTGTCGCGCTGCATCATCGACGGACTCATCACGCAATACACCGCCGACACCTCCAAGGGGGCGGACACCGCCTTCCTCAAGGCTGCCCTGGGCGCGGCGCAACAGCTCGCGGACACGCAGCAGCTGCTGTTCTTCAGTCACGTGGCCGTGCGGCATGTTCCCAAGTCCGCCGCGTTCTGGAAGACGCTGGGTGCGGCGTTCGACATGAAGGGGCAGCGGGATTCCTCGCTCTGGGCCTATAAGCAATCGCTCGCGATCGATCCCAACGACATGAGCAGCACACTCCTCGTGGCCAAGGCGATCGTGGACGCGGTGACCTATGACACGGCCCAGGCGAGTCGCTTAAAGGGCGACACCGTGGCGTTGCGGCAATTCCGCGCGGCCTTCGCTGATCGCGTGGACTCCGCAAAGGTGTTCATCGATCGGGCGCTCGCGTCGAGCGATTCCACGCAACGTCTGAACGCCCTGGTCATCATGCTGACCGGGGCATCGAAGCTCGCGCAGGCGGGCGCCTACGACCACGCGTACCCGTGGCTCGACCAAATGCTCACGGTGCTCGCACCCAAGACGCCCGCGGACACCGTGGGACCGCGCTACCAGATTCGTGTGCAGGCGAGCTTCTGGTACGGGCTCGCATCTCTCCAGACGCTGGCGGGTCCCTACGCAGCGATGACGAAGTCGAAGAATTGCGAGCAGGCGAAGGGAATCAACGAGCGGATCAAGCGGACCAAAGACGCGATGGATCTCGGCCTCCGCGTCTCACCACAGTTCGTCGCGCAGCTTGAGGGCGGAATCGCGAAGTACCAGGAGGCCATGCTGAAGGTGAAGCAGGCCTTCAAGTGCAAGAATTTCTGAACCATTGAATTGACTTCGGCACGGGCCTATATTGCCACCCTCCGTCGCAGGGGGCTGTAGCTCAGCTGGTTAGAGTGCCGGTCTGTCACACCGGAGGTCGCGGGTTCGAGCCCCGTCAGCCCCGCCTGAACCCGCCTCGCGGGACGACGCATCCGGCCCCGTCTGCCACGGCAGGCGGGGCTTTCGCTTTGTGGGAAGGGAGCATCACGGCCACGTACCATGTTCCGGTCCTCGCCGGCGCCGTGCGGGCCTGGGCGGAAGGCGGCCGCCGCGCCGTGGACGCCACGGTGGGCGGGGGCGGGCACGCCGCGTTGCTCTTGGCGGCGGGCGCCGAGGTGCTCGCGGTGGATCGCGATCCCGAGGCGATCGCCGCGACCCGCGGCGAGCTGGGCGAGGACGGCATTCGCTACTCGACCGGGGCCTTCGGCTCGGCCAAGGTGCTGGGTAGCATCGAGACGTTCCGGCCCGACCGCATCCTCCTCGACCTCGGCGTCTCGTCGCACCAGCTCGATAGCGACGTCAGGGGGTTTACTTTTCGTCCCGGAGCGCCGCTCGACATGCGGATGGCGGCGGGACGGGGGGTGACCGCGGCGGATGTCCTCAACACGTGGCCCGAGGCGCGGCTGGCCGACGTGTTCCACCAGCTGGCCGACGAGCCGCGCGCCCGACGCCTCGCGCGGGCGATCGTGCGGCGTCGCGCCGGGGCGCCGTTCGCCACGAGCGACGACTTGGTGAACGCGATCCGTGAGGCGCGGGGCCCGCGCTCGGGGCCGGGCGACTTCGCGCGGCTGTTCCAGGCGCTCCGCATCGTGGTGAATCAGGAGCTCGAGCAGCTCGAGCTCGCGCTGCCGGCGCTGCGCGCCACGCTGCAACCCGGCGGCCGCCTGGCGGTGATCACCTACCACTCGGGCGAGGACCGTATCGTCAAGAACGCGTTCCGTGACTGGAGCCGGCCCTGCGTCTGCCCGCCCGGCCAACCCGTGTGCACCTGTCGCGGCCGCCCGCTCGGCCGCGTGCTCACCAAGAAACCGATCCGCGCCGCGCCTGCCGAGGTGCGCGACAACCCGCGAGCCCGCTCGGCCGGCCTCAGGGCGTTCGAGGTGACGGCCGATGATTAGGGGCCGTCATTGGGTCGCCGCGTGGCTCGTCGCCTTCCTCGCGACCACGTGGATCGTCTACGCTCGGCAGACCGCCGCTATCCGCGCCGCGCGCGAGCTCACCGACCTGCGTGCCCGGCGCGCCAACCTGGAGGGGCATCGCGCCGACCTCGAGCGCCGGATCCGGACCGCCGAAAGCCGCGCCGTGCTCGTGCCGCGCGCCCAGGCGCGCCTGGGTCTGCACTTGCCGAGCGACAGCGAGATCGTCCTCATCCCGGCAGCGGGTGGATCGCGGTAGATGGCGAAGCTTGCGGTTCGCATGCAGGTGGTGGAGTTCGGCGTGTTCGCGGCTCTGGCCCTGCTCGTCGCGCGCGCGGCCCAGGTGCAGATCGTCCAGGGCCGGCGCTGGGCCGAGGAGGCGAAGGCGCAGCGCACCGAGCGCATCGTGCTCCCGGCGCGCCGGGGCACGCTGTACGACCGCCACGGCACTCCCCTCGCCGTCACCCAGGAGACGTATCACGTCGGAATCGCTCCCAACGAGCTGCGGGATCCCGCGGCTGACGGAGCGCTGATCAGTCGCCGCCTCGGCCTCCCGTCGCGGAGCTGGCAGGAGGCGCTGCGTAAGGGGTACGCGTATTTCGCCGGCCCGTACAGCGCACTCGAAGTGCAGCCGCTCCGCGCCGTCCGGGGCGTGCATCTCGAGGCGGTACTCAACCGTTTCTATCCCGACCCGGGCGTCGCGCGCGCGACGATCGGTCGGCTGGGGGACGACGGGCGCGGCGGGTCGGGGCTCGAAAAGACACTCGATACGTTGCTCGCGGGCCGGTCCGGGGCGGCGGTGGTGCTCAAAGACCGCGCGGGCCGCGAGTACGAGTCGCCGGCGCGCGTGATCGCCGCACCCGTTCCGGGATTCGACGTCGTGCTCACGCTGGACGCGGAGTTGCAGGAGATCGCGCAACGGGCTCTGGACGACGCCCTGCGACGCATGGACGCGGACGGCGGTGACGTCGTGATGCTCGACCCGACCTCGGGGGAGGTGCTGGCCCTCGCGTCGCGGACGCGGGAGGGCAGCGCCCGTCCCAGCGCGTTCACCGACACGTTCGAGCCCGGCTCCATCGCGAAGATCTTCGCGGCGGCCAGCCTGCTCGCGCTCCGCCGCGTGGCGCCCGCGGATCACGTATCGGGCGAGGGCGGCAAGTGGCGCCTACCGGGTCGCACCATCACCGACGAAGACCCGCAGCCCTCGTTCACGCTGGCGGACGCGATCCGTGTCTCGAGCAACATCGGCATCGTCAAGTTCGCCGCCCGGCTCGAGCCGGACGAGCAGTACGTTATGTTGCGTGATTTCGGATTCGGCTCACCCACGGGCATCGAGTTTCCAGCCGAGGCGGCTGGGCGGCTGCGGCCGCCCTCGGAATGGCAGCGGCCCAGCGCGGCGAGCCTGGCCATGGGATACGAGCTCTCCGTGACACCGATCCAGGTGGCGACGGCGTATGGCGCGCTCGCGAACGACGGCGTGCTGCTGCAGCCCACCCTCGTACGCGAAGTGCGGGGCGGTGGCGTGGAGGTGGGCGCGCCCGGCACGGTGCTGTATCGGCACCGTCCCGAGCCGGTCCGGCGGGTGGTCTCCCCGGCGGTGGCCGCGGCGTTGCGCGAGCTGCTGCGCGGCGTGGTGGAGCGCGGTACCGGGACCGAGGCGGCGCTCACGAACTTTCCGGTGGCCGCGAAGACCGGGACGGCGCGTCGCGTCGTGAACGGGCACTACGCGGCGGGCGAGTACACCGCGTCCTTCGCGGCGCTGTTCCCGGCGGAGCGGCCCCAGCTCGTCCTGGTCGTGAAGATCGACAACCCGCACAAAGGGAGCTACTTCGCCGCGCAGACCGCGGCACCGGTCACGCGGTCGATGCTCGAGCAGGCCCTCGCGGCCCGCACGGTCGCGCTCGACCGCGCGCGCCTCTCCACCGCCGTACCGCGCGCGGTCGCGGCGCCGGTCGAAGACGACGGCGGCGTGGTGCCGTACGTGGTTCCGTGGCCTTATCACCCCGACAGCGCGGCCGTCGGCTCGCGGCGCGCCGTGCCGGACGTGACGGGCCTGGGGATCCGAGAGGCGGTACGCGCGCTGCACCGGCGCGGATTCCGAGTGGCGCTGCGGGGGTGGGGAGCGGCGGAGCACACGTGGCCGGCGGGGGGTGACAGCGCAAACGCGGGGTCGGTGGTCACGTTGTTCGCGCAGCCCCCCCCCACGCCCCGCGCCGTTCCCCCCGCGTCGACTCCGACCCGCGCGCCCTCCTCCCCGCGTCGCCCGCGGCGATGACCGGCCTCGGGGACATCGTCGGCGCGCTCGAGCGCGCGCAACTGCTCGTCGAGGCGCCCGACCTGCACAGCTGGCCCGAGCTCACGGGGCTCACCGCCGACAGCCGCAAGGTGGAGCGCGGGATGCTGTATTGCGCGGTACGCGGGGCGGTTCAGGACGGCCACCAGTTCGTGACTGCGGCGCGGCAGCGGGGCGCCGCGGCTGCATTGGTCGAGCGCGAGCAGGACGCCGACCTGCCCCAGGTGCTCGTCCGCGACGGGCGTCGCGCCGCGGCTGCGGCCGCGGAAACCTGGTATGAACGTCCCGCCACGAAACTCGACCTGGTCGGCGTCACGGGAACGAACGGCAAGACGACCTCGGTCGCCCTGCTGTGCCACGTGCTCTCGGCACTCGAGCCGACGGGGTCGATCGGCACCCTCGGGGCGTTCGATCCGGAGGGTGCCGCAGTTCCCAGCGAGGCCGGCAACCTCACGACGCCGGGGCCCATCGATCTCCAGGCGACGCTCGCCGCGCTGGTGGCGCGGGGCGCGCGCGGCGCCGCCATGGAGGTGTCCTCGCACAGCCTCGATCAGGGACGCGTAGACGGGCTCGTGTTCCGCGCCGGCGTGTTCACCAACTTTACGCGCGACCACCTCGACTACCACAAGACGCTGGACGACTACTTCCGCGCGAAGGCCAAGCTGCTCGGCTACCTCGCGCCCGACGGGCTCGAGGTGGTGAACGCTGATGATCCGGCCTGGGTTCGGCTGCGGCGGGCGCACCGGCGGGTGACGTTCGGGGAGCGCGAGGGCGACGTGACGGCGCGGCGCGTGTCGCTCGACGCGACGGGCGCGCGCTTCGAGCTGGTGACGCCGATGGGCGCCGCCCCGGTGCATCTGCCATTGCTGGGGCGCTTCAATGTGGCGAACGCGCTCGGCGTGGCCGCCTGCACGTGGGGGCTCGGCGTGCCGGTCGAAACCGTCGCCGAGCGGCTGGCGGGCGCGCCACAAGTGCCGGGCCGCATGGAGCGGATCGCCGCGCGACCGGCCACGGTGCTCCGCGACTACGCGCACACACCCGACGCGCTCGAGCGGGCGATCGAGACGCTGCGCCCGCTCACGGCCGGGCGGCTCATCGTCGTGTTCGGGGCCGGGGGCGACCGCGACCGCGGCAAGCGGGCGCCGATGGGCGAGATCGCCGTCCGGCTCGCGGACCTCGCCATCGCGACGTCCGATAACCCTCGCACTGAAGACCCCGAGAGGATTCTCGACGAGGTCGAAGCCGGCATGCGGGGAAAACCCCACGAGCGCGAGGTCGACCGGCGCCGCGCGATCGGCCGGGCGCTCGAGCTTGCGCGGCCGGGTGATACGGTGCTCCTCGCGGGCAAGGGGCACGAGACCTACCAGGTGATCGGCACGGAGAAGCAGCACTTCGACGAGCGGGAGGTGGTGCGGGAGTTGGGAGGATCGTGACCGTGTGGGATTCGGCGGGGGTGGCGAGCGCCCTGGGCGTATCAGGGCCCACGGGATTGCGGTTCCCCGGCGTCACGACGGACACCCGAGACCTGGCACCCGGCACCCTGTTTATCGCCCTCAAAGGGGAGCGGTTCGATGCGCACGCGTTCCTGGATCAGGCGAAGGTCAAGGGCGCGGCGGCCGCGGTGGTGCGCCGGGGCACAAGCGGCGTGGAGGGCCTGCCGTTCTTCGAGGTCGAGGATACACTCGCGGCGCTGGGCCAGCTGGCTCGCGCCCGTCGGCGCCGGCTCCCGCCGGGAAGTCCTGTGGTGGCCATCACGGGCTCGAGCGGCAAGACGAGCACTAAGGAAATGATCCGCGCGGCCCTGGCGACCACGTACCGGGTTCACGCCACGAGCGGCAATCTGAACAATCTCGTGGGGGTGCCGCTCACGATCCTCGGCGCCCCGGACGACGCCGAAGCGCTCGTGGTCGAAGCGGGAGCCAGCGTCCCCGGAGAGATCCCTCGCCTCCGGGATGTGATCGAGCCGACGATCGCCGTGATCACGAACGTGGGCTACGCGCACGTGGAGGGCTTCGGGTCGCTCGCCGGCGTGATGCAGGAAAAGGTCTCACTCGCCGAAGGAGCGCGGACGGCGGTGGTCGGAACCGACCCCCTCGAGCTGGCAGTGGAGGCGCGCCGTCGCGCGCCCACTGTCGTCGCCGGGACGGGCGAGGGAGCGCAGGTCCGACCGGATGCGGCGGAGCTCGACGACGGGGGGCATCCCAGGATCACCTGGCGCGGTCACACCGTCACCCTGCCGGTGATCGGGTTCCATCAGATCGAGAACGCGATGCTGGCGCTCGCGGTGGGGCGCGAGACCGGCGCGGACCCCGCGCGGTCGGTGGCGGCGCTCGCCGGCGTACGGCTGCCCGGCGGGCGCGGTGCAATGCTGACGCCCGGCGAGCGTGGTCTCACGGTGATCGACGACACGTACAACGCGAACCCCGGATCGCTCCGTTGGGCGGTGAAGCTCGCTCACTGGCTCGCCGGCCGGCACCAGCGGCCGCTGGCCGTGGTGGTGGGCTCGATGTTGGAGCTGGGAGCGGAGAGTGCCAAATTGCATGCGACCGCGGCGGCTGAGATCGCGGCGCTCCGACCGGCGCTCGTGGCCGCGGTGGGCGAGTTCGTGGACGCGTTCGAGCCGCACCGGGTGGCGCTCGGCGAGCGACTGCTCACGGCCCCCAGCGTCGAGGCGCTGGGTCCGCGGCTCAAGGCTGCCCTCCGAGGCAACGAGGTCGTCCTGCTCAAGGCGTCCCGCGGAGTGGCGCTCGAGCGGGTGCTCCGGTACCTGAACTGAGGATCGCGCGTGCTCTATCATCTGTTCGCTCCGCTCGCCAAGCAGCATATCCTCTTCAACCTGTTCAGCTACATCACGTTTCGCGCCGCGGGCGCCGTCGTCACGGCGCTACTACTGGCGTTCCTCGCCGGCCCCGTCATCATCCGCCGGCTGCGCGACCGGCATGTCGGGCAGGTCATCCGCGCCGAGGGCCCGACGAGTCACCACAGCAAGCGCGGCACGCCCACCATGGGTGGCTTGATCATCATCCTCGCGACGGTCGTGCCGACCCTCCTGTGGGCCCGGCTCGACAGTGGCTACGTGCTCGTGGCGGTCGTCGCCATGCTGTGGACCGGAGCCATCGGTTTCATCGACGACTACCTGAAGATCGTGCGTGGAAAGTCACAGGGGCTGGTCGCGCGCTGGAAGCTAGTGGGCCAGATCGTCTTCGGGGTGGCACTCGCCGTTACGCTGCTCCTCTGGCCGCTGGCGCCGAACCTCCCGCCGGCATCGACGCAGGTCCCGCTCTTCAAGTACATCCTGGTGACGTTCTGGCCGCCGCTCTATGTGGCGTTCGTCACGGTCGTGGTGACGGGCAGCTCGAATGCGGTGAACCTCACTGACGGGTTGGACGGGCTCGCGACCGGACTCACGGCGATCGCCGCCGGCGCCTTCGTGATCTTCGCGTACCTATTCGGGCGGTTCGATGCGGCGCACTACCTGGGCGTGTACTTCCTGCCGGGAGCGGGCGAGCTCGCCATCTTCTGCGGGGCGCTAGCGGGCGCCGCGCTCGGCTTTCTGTGGTTCAACGCGCACCCCGCGCAGGTGTTCATGGGCGACACCGGAGCACTCGCGATCGGCGGGGCGCTCGGGACCGTGGCGATCATGCTCAAGGCCGAGTTTCTGCTGTTCATCGCCGGCGCAGTGTTCGTGGCCGAAGCGGTGTCGGTGCTGCTCCAGACGGGCGTGTACCGCTGGAACAAGCGACAGCGCGGGAAGGAATTCGCCGATGCGCATCGGGTCTTCCGCATGGCGCCGCTCCACCACCATTTCGAGAAGCTCGGGTGGGCCGAGCCGCAGGTGGTCATGCGGTTCTACATCCTGGGGGTGTTGTGCGCGGCGATCGCGCTCGCGACGCTGAAGGTGCGGTGATCGCGGACGCTTGGCGGGGGGGGGGCACCGTGGCCGTCGTGGGGCTCGGCAAGAGCGGCGTGGCCGCCACCCGATTGCTCGCGCGCGAGGGCGTTCGCGTGTACGCGAGCGACGCCTCGGATCATCCGTACGGCGCGGACGCGCTGGCGGCGCTGCGCGCGCTGCCGGGGGTGTCCGTGGATGTCGGACGGCACGACCTCGCGCGCATCCGCTCGGCCGTGGCGGTGATCGTCTCGCCCGGGGTCCCGCCAGAAGCGCCGCCCCTCACCGCCGCGCGCGAAGCCCGCGTGCCGATTTTCTCGGAAATCGACCTGGGGTTCCGTGCGCTGGCCGCGTCGGGGAAGGGGACGCGGTGCATCGCCATCACCGGAACGAACGGCAAGACGACCACGACCGCGCTGGTCGCACACCTCCTGCGCGTGGCGGGCCTGCACGCCGACGCAGCGGGGAACATCGGTCGCCCGCTCGCGGACGTCGCGCTCCAGGCGGACTCCTACCAGTGGCTCGCCGTCGAGGTCTCGTCGTTCCAGCTCCACGACAGCCCGCACTTTGCGCCCGCGATCGGCGTCGTCACGAACCTCGCGCCCGACCACCTGGACCGCTATCCGGCGGTGGAGGCCTACTACGCCGACAAGCGGCTCCTGTTTCGGAACGCGAGCGACGGCGACGTGTGGATCCTGAACGGTGACGACACGGCCGTGCTCAACCTGGCGGGCGGCGCGCGCGGGCGGCGCGTGCTCTTCTCGCTGCGCGGTCCCGCCGACGGGTGGTACGATGCGAGCGATCGCCAGCTCCGCCTGGGCGGTCACGCGCTGCTGCCACGCGACGAGCTGGTGCTGTTGGGCGACCATAACGTCGCGAATGCGCTGGCCGCCGCGCTCGCCGTGCACGAAGCCGGCGTGGCGCCGGGCGTGATCGGTGAGGGGCTGCGCTCGTTCCGCGCCCTGCCGCACCGGCTCGAGCCGGTGCGCGAAGTCGGTGGCGTACGGTGGATCAACGACTCCAAGGCGACCAACATCGCGTCGACGGTGGTGGCGATCGAGGCCATGGACCGTCCGTTCGTGCTGCTGCTTGGCGGGCGCCACAAAGGAGAGCCGTACGCCCGGCTCGCGCCGCTGCTCAAGGAGCGGTGCCGGCTCGTGATCGCTTACGGTGAGGCGGGACCGCAGGTCGAGCGCGACTTGAAGGGCCAAGTGCCACTCGAGCGCGGGACGACCTTCGAGGACGTCGTGGCGCGGGCGCACACCGCGGCGCGGCCGGGAGACGCGGTCCTCCTGTCACCCGCCTGTTCGAGCTACGACATGTTCAAGAACTACGAGGAACGGGGGGCGACATTTCGAAAACTCGTGGAGGCGATGTGAGAGACGTTCGCTGGGAAACACGCCTCTTCGTGCTCGTCGCCGCGATTCTGGTGGTGTTCGGCCTCACGGCGGTGTACGGGGCCTCGAGCCTCCTCACGATCGCCGGCGGACAGGTCGGCTCGGGGTTTGCCCTGAAGCAGGCGCTGGGCGCCGCGGTGGGCGGCATCGTCGCCGCGCTCCTCGCGCGCTCGGATTACCGGCGGTGGCGCCGTGCCGCCTGGCCGGTGCTGGCAGGGGTCGCCCTGTTGCTGCTCCTCCCTCTCCTCCCCTTCACGCACGCCATCGCGCCGAGCATCAACGGCGCGCGTCGGTGGGTCAATCTCGGGTTCGTGACGGTGCAGCCCTCCGAGCTCGCCAAGTTCGGCGTCGTGGTCTGGACCGCGATGCTCGCCGCCAAAAAGGGGGAGCGCATCCGCACGTTCCGGTATGGTCTGCTGCCGTTCATCGTCGTGCTCACGCCGGTGATCACGCTGATCTTTCTCGAGCCCAACCTCTCGATGGCGCTGCTCGTGGCCCTGCTCGCCGGCGTGGTGCTCTTCACCGCGGGCGCGCGCATCGGGCACTTTCTCGCGCTCGGGCTGGCTGCTACGCCGGTCCTGTTCGGCGCGGTGGCGAGCGCGCAGTATCGGCTGGCTCGCGTGGTCACGTTCCTGAATCCGGGGAGCGCGCCTTCCGAAGCCACGTGGCAGGTGCACCAATCACTCGTCGGCATCGGCGCCGGGCGGCTGCTCGGCGTGGGGCTGGGCCAGGGACAGCAGAAGCTCGGGTATCTCACGTACGCCTACTCCGACTTCATTTTCTCGACCATCGGCGAAGAGTGGGGTTTCCTGGGCATCCTCGGGATCCTCGTCTTGTTTGGCACGTTCGTGTGGCTCGGTTTCCGCATCGCGCGATCGGCCAGCGATCCGTTCGGCCAGCTGCTCGCGGTCGGGCTCACCGGGTTGATCGGGATCACCGCGGCGCTGCACATCGGCGTGAGCCTCGCGCTCTTGCCCGCGACGGGTATCACGCTGCCATTCATCTCGTATGGGCGCTCGAGCCTCTTCGTGGCCCTGGTGGCGACGGGAGTGCTGATCAGCATCGGGCGAGGGCGGCGCGCGTCGGGAGCGTGAGGGAAACGATGAGGATCATCCTCGCCGGCGGCGGCACTGGCGGCCACCTCATGCCTGCGCTCGCGCTGGCGCAAGCGATGCGCGACGCACGGCCGGACCTCGAGCCCGTCCTGGTGGGCGCCGAGCGCGGCATTGAGGCCCAGGTGCTGCCGCGCTACCCGTTTCGCTATCACCTGCTGCCGATCGAGCCGATCTACCGACGGACATGGTGGAAGAACGTGCGCTGGGCATTGATCGCGGGTCGCGTGTGGCGCGCCGTCGGACGGGTACTCGAGACGGAACGACCGGCGATCGTCGTTGGCACCGGCGGATACGCCGCGGGTCCGGTGGTCTGGCGCGCCCAGCGCGCCAGCATCCCGACCGCGCTGGTCGAGGAGAATGCCTTTCCCGGAGTGACCACGCGCTGGCTGGCGCGGCGCGCGCGTCAGGTGCACCTGGGTTTTCCGGAGGCCCGTGCCCGGCTCACGACCGGGCCGAACACGGACGTGTTCACCCTCGGCAACCCGGTGCGCCCCCGAGCGCCGGGGGAGGGCGACCGGTTCACCGTCCTCGCCGACCTGGGGCTCGCCCCCGAGCGTCCCACGCTGCTCGTGTTCGGAGGTAGCCAAGGCGCGCGGGCCATCAACTATGCCGTCGCAGGCGCGCTCGAGCGGCGCCTGCTCGACGGGATGAACGTGCTCTGGGGCACGGGCGAGTCGCAGGCGGCGGCCTTTGCGGGCTACGCCGTACCGGGGCGCGTGGTGGTCCGTGGCTTCTTCGACCCGATGGCCACGGCGTACCGCGCCGCGGATCTCGTCGTGGCGCGGGCCGGCGCGATGACGCTGGCGGAGCTGTGCGCCTGGGGGAAGCCGAGCATTCTGGTGCCGCTCCCGACAGCGGCGGCCGATCACCAGACTCAGAACGCGCTCGCCCTCGCGGCCGCAGGCGCGGCGATCCACCTCGCTGAGTCGGCGCTCACGCCGCACGCCCTCGCCGAACGGGTGCAGTCCCTCCTAGGCGATCGGGAGCGTCTCGAGGCGGTGAGTGGCAACGCGAGGGCGCGCGGACACCCCGACGCCGCCCGGGAAATCGTGTCGAAGATTTTGACACTGACGCACTAAAAACGTCGTGGTCTCTTTCGCAAGTTTAGCAATTTTGCTATATTAGCCCCCCACTAATGACCTTGTTTGCAACGGTGGATCCCCGTCCGATCCACTTCATGGGGATCGCCGGAGCAGGTATGAGCGGCCTGGCACTCCTCGCCAGGCAGCAGGGAATAGCGATAACCGGTTGTGATAACGACCCCTCCGGCGCCGCCGATTTGGCAGCCAAAGGGGTGGAAATTTGGCGGGGACACGATACCGAGCATGTGGTCGGGGCTCGGGCGGTTGTGGTCACCGCTGCTGTACCGGGAGACCACCCGGAGCTGGAGCGAGCACGCGCCCTAGGGGTCCCGGTAGTACGGCGGGCCGACGCCCTCGGCCAGGCCGTCGCCGGAGGAATAGTGGTCGCCGTGGCGGGCACGCACGGGAAAACGACCACTACGGTGATGGTCACGGAGGCGCTGGCGGCCGCCGGGCGGGATCCCACGGGACTCGCCGGCGGCCGCGTCGCTAGGTGGGGCGGCAATGCCCGAGTCGGTGCGAGCCGAGGCGGGAGGGGGTTGTACGTCGTCGAAGCGGACGAGTTCGATAAGGCGTTCCTCTCGCTCGAACCGACGGTAGCGGTCGTGAACAACGTCGAGGCCGATCACCTCGAGTGTTATGGCGGGAGCGTAACGGCGCTCGAGGACGCGTTCGTGCAGTTCGCGGGGCGGGCGACGCGGGTCATCGCCGGCGGGGACGACGCGGGTGCGCGGCGGGTCGCGGCGCGAGTCCCGGCGCCGGTGTGGCGGGTGGGGACGGGCAGCGATGCCGACGTGCGCATCGGCGCGCTCGAGCTTGGCGAGCGGGGCTCGACGGCCCGTCTCGAGTTTCCGGGAGGAGGGCGTCGCGCCTTGACGCTGCGGTTGCAGGTCCCGGGCCTCCACAACGTGCGCAACGCTGCCACGGCGCTCGCGGTGGTGCAGGAGCTCGGCGCGGACCTCGAACGCGCGCTCGAGGCGCTGACCGAGTTCCGCGGCGTGGGGCGCCGGTTCGAGCGGGTGGGCGAGGCGCAGGGCGTGACGGTCATGGACGACTACGCGCACCATCCGACCGAGGTGCAGGCGACGCTGGCGGCGGCGCGTCAGGCGTTTCCGCGGCGACGCGTGGTGGCAGTGTTTCAGCCGCACCTGTTTTCGCGGACGGCGCTGCACGGCGATGCATTGGGTCGCGCGCTGGCGGCAGCCGACGTGGTGGTGGTGGCGCCGATTTACGCGGCGCGGGAGCAACCGCTTCCCGGTGTAAGCGCCGAGCTGGTGGCACGCGGCGCCGCGCGCGCGGGGGCCACGACCGTCGCCGTGCACGATCGCGCGAGCCTCACGGACCGCGTGTTCGAAACCGTCCAAACGGGCGACGTGGTGTTCACGCTCGGCGCGGGAGACGTCACGCGAGTGGGACCAGAGCTGATCGAACGGCTGGGGAAGCGGCGCCGGAAGGAGGGGCAGGGCGCGTGAAGCGCCGGCGTTGGCCTCGGTGGCGGCGTCGCGCCCTGAAGGGGCTCGCGGGATCGGCGGTCCTGGGGTCGTGCTGGCTCGCCGCGCCGCTGGTGCTGCAGCGCCTCGCGTTCTTCCGGGTCCGTCAGGTCGAGCTCGTGGGCGTGCGCAACCTGACCCCGGACGCGGTGATCGCCGCCCTGCGATTGGGCCCCCGCGCCAGCGTGTTCAGCGATACGCGGCTTCTGGCGGATCGCGTGCGCGGATTGGCGGGCGTGGCGGACGCGCGCGTGATGCGCCGACTGCCGGCCATGTTGACGGTGGAGGTGCGCGAGGTCGAGCCGGCCGCGCTCGCGCCGGGTCCCCGCGGGTCGAGAGGGTTGGTCGTGGTGGATGCCGGCGGCCGGACGCTCCCGTTCGACCCGGCGCGCGGGGGCGGGCTCGACCTGCCCATCGCGGCAAGCGCCGATTCCGGGGTCGTGGGCGTGTTAGCGCTGATACAGTCCGTGGATCCGGCGCTGTTTCACTCCATCACCGGCGCGCGGACGATCCGCCGCGGCGCCGTGGTCCTCGAGATCGGGTCGCGACGCCGGGTCGTGGTCGGACGGGACGCCGGACCGGAGGTCATACGAGCGGTGACACAGGTGGCGCAGGATCTCGCCGCGAAGGGGCAGACGTATGCGGAGCTCGACGCCCGCTTCGCAGGCCAAGTCGTGGTGCGGCGGAAGCCGACGGCGAGCAAGGGCGGTGAGGGAGGCGCGTGAGCCGGGACCGCCAGCTCGTGGCCGGGCTCGATCTCGGCAGCACCAAGACGTGCGCCGTGATCGCGGAAGTCGTCGGCGACTTGCCGCGGATGCCGTTGGCCAAGGTGCTGGGCGTGGGGTTGGCGAAGAATGCCGGCGTGCGGCGCGGGATGGTGCGCGATATCGACGAGACGAGCCGCTCGATCACGAGCGCGATGCGCGACGCGGAGCGGATGGCGGGCGTCAAGGTGAGCACCGTGACCTGCGGGATCGCCGGCGAGCACGTCTCCGCCCGCACGTCGCCCGGCGTGGTCGCGGTGTCGGGCGACGAGATCACCGTGGAGGACGTGGCGCGCGTGAACGAGGTGGCGCGCGCCGTCTCGCTGGGACGAGACCAGGAGCTCCTGCACGACATCCCGCAGGAGTACGTGGTCGACCAGCAACGCGGCATCTCGGACCCGGTGGGGATGACCGGGACCCGCTTGGAAGTCGAGATGTACTTGGTGACCGTGCAGTCGACGGCCGCGCAGAACCTGCGCAAGAGCGTCGAGCGCGCGCGATACCGCCCCGTCGAGCTGGTGCTCGAGCCGCTCGCCGCGTCGTACGCGGTGCTGACGGACGACGAGAAGGAATTGGGCGTGGCCTTGATCGAGGTGGGCGGAGGCTCGACCGGCGTGGCGATCTTCCACGAGGGGAAGATCCGGCACCTGGCGTCGCTCAAGTTCGCGGGCACGCACGTCACCAACGATCTGGTGCAGGGGCTGGGGGTGACGCAGGCGGATGCCGAGCGGTTGAAGGAGCGCCATGGTGTGGCCTATCAGCCGCTCGTGGACGCGGCGGAGATGATCAATCTGCCGTCCACCCCGAGCCAGGGCGCGCGGCAGGCGTCGCGCGAGCTGCTGTCGCACATCATCCACCAGCGCGTGGACGAGATCTTCCAGCTGGCGCAGCGCGAGCTCGAGCGGGCGGGGTTCGGCGGAGGCCGGTTGCCGGCGGGCGTGGTGTTGACGGGCGGGACGGCGCACCTGCCGGGCATGGTGGAGCTCGCCCGCGAAGTGTTCGCCGTCCCGGTGCGGGCGGGAACCCCGGAGCAGGGGATTTCGGGGCTCGTGGACAGTGTGCAGGCGCCGCGGTACGCGGTGCCGGTGGGGCTGGTGCTGTACGCGGCGCGCCGGCTGGCGCATAGTGGCGCACATGGTGGTGGAGGGGGCACGCTCGTGAAGAGCGGGGGCGTCGAGAAGCTGTTCGGACCGCTGAAGCGATGGCTGCAGGACTTCTTCTGATCGGTCACCCGAGGGAGCCATGATCTTCGAGCTCGAAGAGACCGTATCGCAGAACGCGCGGATGAAAGTCGTCGGCGTGGGCGGCGGCGGCGGCAACGCCCTGAACCGCATGGTCGACGAGGGACTCCAGGGCGTCGAATTCATCTCCGTAAACACCGACTCGCAGGCCTTGCTCAACAACAAGGCCGACGTGAAGGTGCAAATCGGCAAGAAGCTCACCCGCGGGCTAGGCGCCGGCGCGCGCCCGGAGATCGGTCGCCAGGCGATCGAGGAGAACCGCGACGAAGTGCTCCACGGGCTGCAGGGCGCGGACCTCGTGTTCGTCACCTGCGGCATGGGGGGCGGTACCGGCACCGGGGCCGCGCCCATCATCTCCCAGATCGCACGCGACCTGGGCGCCCTCACCATCGGCATCGTCACCAAGCCCTTCCTGTTCGAGGGCCGCAAGCGCATGCGCCAGGCGGAAATGGGCATCGCGGAAATGCGCAAGCATGTCGACACCATGG
>CAYXIK010000031.1:0-30233 GCA_964465315.1 uncultured Gemmatimonadaceae bacterium
TTCGGCGCCATCGCCTGCGGCAGCGAACAGAAGCCTGCGACGGCGCAGGCGGCGGGTGCGACCCCCGCGGCCACAGCTGCGCCCACGCCTGCGGCGAACGCCGCGCCCGCGGCCGAGCCCGCTGGGTCCGTCGTCGAAGTGAAGATGACGGGCGATGGGACCACCAAGGCGGCGTTCGAGCCGGCCACGCTCACGGTGAAGGCGGGGACCACGGTCCGGTTCATCAACGTCTCGGGCGGTCCGCACAACATCGCGTTCTTCGCCGATTCTATCCCAAAGGGTGGCGCAGAGGGCCTGAAGAAGGGCATGGCGAACGCGATGAGCGATCTGACGGGGCCCTTCCTCACGCAGCCCAACGAGAAGTATGACATCTCCTTTGTCGGAGCGCCGGCGGGGACGTACAAGGGCTACTGCATGCCGCACGTCGCGTTCAACATGAAGATCACGATCAAGGTGCAGTAACAGGACCCCGCGTGGCGTAGCGCAACGGCCCCGGATCTTTCGGGGCCGTTTGACTTTCGGCGTGGGGGCCGGGATGTTCTCCCGTCGAGGTCTCCGTGTCGGCCTTCGTCGAGCGCCTCCGTGCGGCCCTGGCGCCGGACTACGAGCTGCTGCGCGAGTTGGCGCGCGGTGGCATGGGAACGGTGTACCTCGCCCGCGACGTCGCGCTCGACTGTCCCGTGGCGGTCAAGGTCCTCCGGCCAGAGTTGTGGACCGTCGAGTCAGCCAAGCAGTTCCGGAACGAAGCGCGCACCCTGAGGCAGCTGCGACACCCAAACATCGTTCCCGTTCACGATGTCGATGAGCGGTTGGGCATCGACTTCTACGTGATGGACTACCTCGCTGGCGACACCGTCCAGAGTCATCTCGCGAAACAGGGGCCGCTCCCGACCGACCGCGCGCGCGAGCTCGGTCGGGACCTCCTCAAGGCCCTTGAGGTATCGCACGCACACGGTGTGATCCATCGCGATGTCAAACCCGCCAATCTGTTCATCGAAGCCGGGCGCGGTGTCCTGACCGATTTCGGCATCGCCCGGCGGCTCACGGACGAGGAGCGATCCAATCCGCGGGTGACCGTGGGCACGGCCGCCTACATGGCCCCGGAACAGTTCGCGGGAGTGGAGGCGGACGCACGCACCGACATCTACTCGGCCGGGATGGTAATCTACGAAGCCATCACGGGTCGCCACTGGGACAAGGGTCCGCCGACGGACGCGGATTGGTCGGGGGTGCCGTGGCTCGTGGCGCGCGTCCTGAAGCGCAGCCTGGCGCTCAACTCGGCGGATCGCTGGCCAGATGCGGTGTCGTTCCGTCGGGCGCTGTGGCACACGCGTGTGCGCCGGTACCAGCGGAACGCGATCGGCATCGGATTGGGTGGCACGGTGCTCGGGTTGATCATCCGATCGTGCATGCCCCCCTCGTCCACGTTCAACATTCGGGTGGGTGCCGCGAGCGCTGCGGCGCCCGTACCGCCGGCGCTTGTGGACTCGGTCGCGTGCGCGCTGGCGCGGACCCTGGACCGCTATCCAGAGCTGTCCTCCCACTGTGTGGCGGGGTGGCGCCGATGGTGGCCCGGCGGATCCCGGGTCCACATCGAGCTGGCGCGTGACGGGGATGCCCTGCGGATCCAACTGCATGGGGCGCGCGTGGACACGATCGGGGTCGTAGGTCCGTCGGGTGCGTGGCGCGCCCTCGCGGACACGCTGGCCGACCGGGTGTTCGGTGCGATCCTCGGAAGCGAAGGATCGCTCGATAAATCGCTACCGCGGAGCGTGCTGCCCAAGAACGTGGTCGCGCGGAGCGCGTTTCGGCGCGCTGAGAAGGCGTTCACACAAGCCCGCTATGGTGTGGCCCGCGCCTTGTATGCAGAAGCCGCGGTGTTTGATTCGACGTGTTGGCTTTGTTATTGGCGTCACGCTGAGGTCGGCCGCTGGTTCGACCTGGAAGACGATCCGCGCGACAGCGCGAAATACTTTGCGCACATCGAGTCCTTCCCGGAGCATTATCGGATACTGATCGGCGCGGAGCGGCTGCCGGAAGCCGCCCGACTCGAGTCGATGGACGTGTTGGCACGGCGTTGGAAGGACTTTCTGTTCGGCCAGTTTCGTCGGGCGGACGAGCTCTTGCATCGCGGTCCGCTGGCTGGGCGTTCGCGCGGCGAAGCCCTGCAATCGTTCCGGGACGTGCTGAACCTGCAATCCGACTTCGTTCCCGCCCTCGGACACCTTGCGTGGCTCCACGTCGCCGAAGGTGACTCCGCACGGGCGGCACGAGCGCTCGCTCGAGTGGAGCCCCTCGCGGACGCGAAGGATCCCTCGTATGCCTCGATCGCCGTGGTGCAGCTGGCATTCGCGTGGCGTTTCCTTCCACCAGAGATCGCGCGGCAGTCGACCGACCGACTCGTGCGCATCGCACGGAACGCCGGCATCAAGGACTTGGACGCGGGCGCGCGATACCTCGCCGGGTTCGGGGCACCTCAAGGCGAGCTGGCGTTTGCCGAGCAGCTCATGTCGGATCCTCTCTTCGAGCGCTCAGCGAGTGTCGCCCGTATCCTCGCGCTCGTCGGCATGGGGCGGCCGGACACGGCGCTGGCGCTCGCGGCTGCCCTCCGCTCCCGTTTTCCGGAGCTCGCAATCTTTGCCGACGAGTTAACGGCCGCGCTCGTGCTGCTCGGTCCCGAATCGACGCAAGCGCAAGCTCGCTGGCCCGCGGCGCGAGCAGCACTGCAGACTGTCGCGGCAAACACGATGGGACCGACCGACCGGCGGCGTCGCGCGGCGTGGATGCTGACCGCGGTGGAGCAGGCGCGGGGGAGCGGCGATCCACCGGCTCGCCCGCTGCTGCCAGGAGAGACATCGCCCCGGGTGCTGACCACGTTGCTCCTCGCTCGAGCTGCCGCGGCTCGCGGGGCGTACGATTCCGCGCTGTCGGCCACGAACGCACTGACGGGGCTGCCGGCACAGCAGACGGATGATCCGTTTCTCCGCACGGTGCTGCACCTGGCGCGGGCGGCCTGGCGCGAACGCGGACCGCATCCGGCGACCGCCGCCGTCGACCTCGGATGGCAAGAGAACTCCGACCTGTATGGCTATCCGACCGGAGATCCACAGCCTGCGGAGGTTGATTGGGCGTTCGCTCCGCTGGCGCGGTGGCGGTTGGGTGAGCTCCTGGAGCGATCCGGAGCGGATCCGGAAGGCATCTGTCGCGCCTACCGCGCGGTCGCACGGGTCTGGGCGGCCGGTGAACCTGCGTACCGGGCCCGGGCGGACAGTGCAGCCCGCAGGATCATCGCGCTCGGCTGCAAGGAGGCCGCGTGATCGAGGTTCGCGCGCTCGGGCCGGTGGACCTGCGCGTGCGCAAGGCTCCCGCTCCCGCCGAGTTGCTGTGGAAGAAGAATCTCGCCTTGCTGGTGTATCTCGCGCGCTCGCCCAAGCGCGCACGGACGCGCGAGCACCTCGTGGGCATGCTGTGGGGAGACAAGTCGGAGGCGAAGGCGCGACGCTCGCTCAACGAAGCCCTCCGCGAATTGCGCCGTTCCGTCGGCGACGGTTCGCTCCAGTCCGAGAGCGCCCAGGTGCGAGTGACGGCCGAAGCGGTGCAGCTCGATACCGACAGACTCGAGGCTCTCGCCGCTGCAGGCGACTACGCCGGTGCCGCGAGCCTCGTGCACGGCGAATTCATGGAGGGGTTCAGCGTCAAGGGGGCGTCCGAGTTCGACACGTGGTTGGCGGCGGAGCGTGAGCACTGGCGCCGGCGGTCGGTGGACGTGCTGGTGTGTCGAGCGGACCAGCTTTTGGCGAGCGGGAGCGTCGCGAGGGCGCTCGGGGTGCTGGAACGTGCCCGCGCCCTCGACTGGCGCCGCGAGACTCCTACCCGGCCTGGACGTGAAGACGTCGAGCGACGTGCTCGTCGCAAGAAACCGAGTGCACGAGAACAATCATCCCAACTTTGCCCCGCCCGGCGACCTGGCGTCCTTTGTGCCTACCGGGTCGGGGGTTCTCGTCGTCGGTGCCGATCGGGTGACGGTCGAGCAGAACCTGGTCACGGGGAATCAATTCACGGGCATCGGCGTGGCGAGCACGCTGGTGCTGGGTCAGCTCGCGGGGTTGCCACCAGAGGCATTCGGGGATATCGAGCCCGATCCGGATGGCGACCGGATTGTGCACAACCGCGTCGTAGGCAACGGGAGCGTCGCGTCGCCGATCCCGTTGATTCCGGCGGCCGATCTTATCTTTGTCCCCGCCGGAACAGGGAATTGCTGGAGCCACAACCGATTCGAGACGAGCTTCCCCGACCCGCTGCCTCGGTGTCCCTGACGTCCGTCCGTCAGCGTGATCGAGTGGTCCGGCACAGCTGCTCGATTTCCGGCCGCGCCACCTGATCTACGTAGCCGATGAGGGACTCGAACGACCCACAGGCGCGCGTGGCGGCCGCTGTGTCACGGCGCGCCACGGCCACGCGCGCCATGTCGAGGCGCAAGGGCCAGAGAGAGGCGACGAGGTCGAGCGGCACCGTTAGCACTGCGTAGCGGCGGGTGGCACCGTCCCACAGGCGCAGCGCGCGCGTTGTGTCCCCGCGCTTCAGGGCGTCCCGCGCCTCGAGATCAGCCATGAGACTCACGGGTACAGGGCCACGTGGCGCGAGCCGGGCGAGCGCGGCCACGTGCCGGGCTCGCTCGACCCCGACCCGCGCCAGCACCCAGTGGGCGATCGCGTCGGTATCGGGCGCCGCGCGGATGCGCGCACGCAAGCGATTCGCAGCGGGAGTCGGGTCTCCGAGTGTCGCCACGTAGGTCGCGTGCGTGACCAGCACCCAGAGGTCGCGCTCTTGAGCGGCCCAGGCCCCGGTCGCTCGCTCGAGGCGCTGCTTGGCGCTGTCGGGCCAGCCAGCGGCGAGGTCTGCGGCGATCCCCATTCGGAGTGCGCGCCGCCGCTCGGCATCGGTCGTCCCACGTTGATCGAGGCATCGCAGGACGACGCGGGCCGGTCCCTCACGCTGCACGCGAGTACCGAACTCGGCTGCCTGAAACGCCAGCGTCTGCAGCGCGAGGAAACTGTGTCGGCAGACGGTTCGGAGCAGGGCGAGCTGAGCAGCCACCGTGCCGAGCACGAGTGTGTCGGCGATCCCTACCGCCTCCGCCACCACGGACGTGGAATCGATCCGCAAGTACCGCTCAATGAAGTCCTTGGTCGCACCGCGGTCGCCCGTCTGGTTGGCGAGCGGAATCAGGTGTGCAATGGCCGGCGAGAACCGCGGGTCGATGTTGAGCACCCGGTTGAAGGCGGTTCCCGCTTCGTCGACCGGCTGGTCGAACAGGCCGCCGAAATGGAAGTAGAACTCGCCCAGCACGTACCACGCCTGCGGATATCCGGGAGCTTCCTCCGTGGCGCGCTTGAACCGGTCGAGGGCCGCGAGACCGTCGCCCTCCGAGACCAGGCGCCTGAACCCGTCGAGCAATAGACTGTCCGCGGTCGACAGCCCCTGCTGGTGGCGCTCCGCGCCGCGGAGGGCGGACCCGAAGCCTTGCTCCGTCGGATCGACTTGGGCCGCGACGAGGGCGAGCCGCAGGCGTCCGATGGCAAAACTGGTGTCGGCGTGGCTCACGCGCGTGTATTCGTCCCGGGCGGTGTGGTAGTCGCCGCGCCGGAAGGCCGCCTCGGCGTTCAAGTACGCCGCGAGCGCTTCGGGTCCGCCATTCGGCAGCGTGACGTCGGGGCCGGGCGTGAACTCGGGGTAGAGCGCGGCCCATACGCGATCCATGACTGCGGATTCGTCAACGCCGACGCGGCCCGTTGCCGTACCGCTCCGGCGGGAGCGTCCGCCCTCATAGAGGGTGGCGTTCAGCGTGACCGCCGGTCCGGCATAGGCCACGCTTCCCAGCACGAAGAACCGCGCGCCGAGGCGGCAGGCGAGCTCTCGGGCTTCCTCGTTGGACGGGACCTCACTCCCGAGCTGCGCGGCGACCCGACCGAAGGAGACGACTTCGCCCAGCCGTTCCACCGGCCGGAATCGTGAGATGAAGTATTCCGGCAGTTGCGACGCGGGATATGGTGCGGTGCCCAGGACGGCGAACGGCATCACGGCGAGGCGGTTCGGCTCGTCGCGCTGGAGCCCGCAACTGCCGTGCGCACCTGTGACGACGCGCAACACCCCGGCACTCGTCACCGCGATGATCGCCGCCGCCGCCCACGGGCGCCACGGCCGGCGCTGTGCGGCGTCCAGCTGCGCGAGCCATGCGCCCGCCGTGGCGGGCCGGTCATCCGGTCGTCCCGCCAGCGGCGCGATCAGCGCGGCGGCCAGGCGGGCGGACAGCTTCGCTGGGCCGATCCGTAAGGCACGCACCAGTAGCGCGGGTCGGCTCTGGACAGGGGGAGGTGCACCAGCCAGCGCCTCGAATGCGACGACCGCCAGCGCGTGGAGGTCGGCGCGCCCGTCGACGCGGCCGCTGACCCCCTGCTCCGGGGCCATGTAGCCAGGGGTGCCGATCGCTGCCCCGGGCTGTGTGAGAGACGTGTCCTCAGCGCCTTCGACGCGGGCGATGCCGAAGTCGGCCAGCAACGCGCGTCCGCTGTCTTCATCGAGCAGGATGTTCGCCGGCTTGACGTCGCGGTGGACGATCCCGCGCCGGTGGGTGTAGCTGAGCGCGTCGCCGATTTCCCGCACGATGCGGAGCACTTGATCGGTGGTCAGGCGCGTCGATGCGCGGAGCCGCTCCTCGAGCGAATCACCCCGCACGAAGGTCATGATGAGGAAGCTCATCCCGTCGCGGGTGTCGAAGTCGTACACCCGCACGACGTTCGGATGATTGAGCGACGCACCGAGGGTGGCCTCGCGGCGGAAACGCTCGCGACGCATCCCGCTGGCCGCGACCTCAGGGGGCAGGACCTTCACCGCGACGATGTGGCCGAGAGTACGGTGGCGGGCTCGAAACACGGCGCCCATGCCGCCGACCCCGGCGAGACTCAGGACTTCGTACCGGTCGCCGACCGCGCGCTGCACGGCATCGAGGGCAGGCGGTTGCATCCGGTTGAGAATGTAGCCGCGCTTGCCCTTGGTCGCAGCGGCCCCGATAATCGGGGCGCCATGGCTGTCGTGTCCTGCCGAGTGCTCGGCCCGGTCCGTATTACGGTGGCGGGGGCGGACGCCCCTGCTGAGCTGCTCTGGCGCAAGCACGTCGCACTGCTCGTATATCTGGCGCGCAGTCCGCGCCGGAGTCGCACGCGCGAACACCTGGTGGGCCTGCTGTGGCGCGACCGTGATGAGAAGCAGGCTCGCCACTCGCTCAGCGAAGCGCTCCGTGTCCTTCGCCGTGTGCTGGGCGACGCGAGTGTTCGCGCCGATGTGGATCAGGTGGGTCTGGCCCCGGACGCAGTGTCGCTCGACTGCGATCGCTTCGCGGAGTTGTGCGGGCGTGGCGATTGGGCGGGGGCCACCGCGCTCGTGGACGGCGAGTTTCTCGAGGGGCTGGCGATTCGGGAGGCCAGCGAGTTCGAGAACTGGCTCGCGGCCGAGCGCATGCTGTGGCGCACGCGCGCGCTCGAGGCGCTCGAGCGACGCGCCACGGTGGAGCTCGAAAAGGGCGACACGGCCGCTGCGGCGCAGACCGCCTTGCGTGCCGTGGCGCTCGACCGGGCGTCCGAGATTGTGGCGCGCACGGCGATGCGCGCGCTCGCGCTCGCCGGAGACAGGGCCGGAGCGCTGCAAGTGGCCGAGGAGCTGGCGCGGGCGCTCCGGACGACGCTCGGGGCGGAGCCGAGCGTCGAGACCGCGCGCCTCGTGGAGCGAATCCGGGAGGCGCGGATCGGGCGTCGGGTGATCAGCGCGCCCCCCCCACCGGCGGCGCGCGCGCGCACCCCACTCGTGGGTCGTGGCGGAGAGCTCGCAGAGCTCACAGACGCGTGGCGGCGTGCGCAGGCCGGTCGGGGACAAGTCGTGCTCCTCGAGGGAGAGCCCGGAGAAGGGAAGACCCGGCTCCTCGAGGAGCTGCTCGCGCGCGCGCGCTTGGATGAAGCAACGGTCGCCGCGACCCGCGCGGTACCCACCGATGTGTCGATACCGTGGAGCGCGCTCGCCGGTCTGTTGGCCAGCGGGCTGGCGGATGCGCCCGGGATCAGCGGCGCGCCGCCCGAGGCCCTCGCGGCGTTCGCTCAGCTCGACCCCGATCTCGCCGGGCGGTTTCGATCCGCGGTGCGCGCCATGGCCCCGGGCGACGCGCTCGGCGCCGCGGTGCGTGCGATTGCGGCGGAGCGGCCCGCGCTGCTGGCGCTCGACGACGCGCAATGGCTCGACGAGCAAGTGCTCGCAATCCTGCCTGCGCTGGCGCGCGACATCACGGCCCAACCAGTCTTGCTCCTGCTGGGCCTCTCACGCGGGTCGCCGACTGCGGAGCGACTCGACAACGTGCGGTCGCACCTGGGCCGCGATCTGGAAGGCGCCGTCATCCGTCTGGGGCGGCTCGACCAAAGCTCACTCCGGGAGCTCGTCCATTGGGCGCTCCCGCGATACGGCGCCGATGACGCCGCGCGCCTCACGCGCCGCCTCGAAGGTGACACCGCGGGCATTCCCCTCCTTGCAGTGGCGATGCTCGACGCCGTGGTTCGTGGCTTCACGCCTCCGTCCGGGTCCGATGTGGGGGCGTGGCCGTCGCCCAAGCGGACCCTCGTCGACTCGTTGCCGGGCGACCTTCCCCCGTCTGTGATCGGCGTAATCTGCCAGCGGTTCCGCGACCTCCCCGAGCCTGCGCAACACGTACTCGGCGCGGCGGCGGCGCTCGGCGACCGGCTCAGCGCGGGTCGTCTGGCGCGCGCTACGGCACTCGGACGCACGGTCGTCGAGGAAACGCTCGATTTGCTCGAGTGGAACCGGTGGCTCGTGGCGGACGGACGCGGCTACGTATTCGCGGCGCCGATCGAGCGCGCAGTGCTCCTGCAGGAGATGATCACGCCCGGACAGGCCCGGCGTTATCGCGGCGCGTCCTCCGCTTGAAAGCGGCTTGAGACCGTAGGCGGATCGTGTCCCGGTACCCGTCACCGGGAGACACGATGCAGCTCGGCCACCTCGGTATCGCCCTCGCGATCGCTTCGCTCGACCCGCGCCCGGAAACGTTCGCCGTCGTCGGGGCGGCGCAATTCCTGCCGAACGCTGATTCGCTCATCGTCCGCGCCGGCTTAGCCCCATCCGAGTTCCACGGGACCTGGAGCCACAGCCTGGCGTTTTGCGCCGCCGTCGGAGTGCTCGCCGTCGTCTTGCTCGGTCCCTGGCTCGGCGGCCTCGCGTTCGCGAGCATTGCGGCGCACGTTGTCGCGGACCTGCCGACGGACACAGGAATCCCCCTCCTGCTTCCTTTCAGTCGGCGGCGCTTCTCGCTGAATCTCTGGAAGAACACCGGGTATTGGGGCCGGGCCATGTACGCGGGTTACTACCGCCAGCCATGGCCGTGGATTCTCGAAGGGGCCGTGTTCTCGGTGGTGGCGTGGCGTTACGCTGGGCTACTCGCGTGAAGCTCCTCGCCTTCTTCCTGCTCGCCAGCGTAGTGCACGGGCCGCTGTCGCCGCTCCTGCCGACCGCGTTCGAGACCACGCTGCTCTATTACGCGCGGTTTTACCCAGCGTGGCTGCTCGCGCTGGTCGGCACACTGGGGGCGTCATTCGCGGAGGCGCTCAACTACTGGCTGGTGGACCGAGCCGCAGAGCTGCCGAAGCTCGCCGCCCTGCGGACACGCCGCGCGGTCCGCTGGAGTATCGAGGCCTTCCTTCATGCGCCGTTCTGGACCACCGTGATCGTCATCTTCACGCCGATTCCCGATTCGACCGTGCGGATCCTGGCGCCGCTCGGGAGATACCCGCTCCCCAAATTTCTCGCGGCCGTGGCGCTCGGCCGGTTCCCACGCCTCCTCCTCATCGCCGGGCTTGGCCTGCTCGTCCCGATTCCGGCGTGGCTCCTGCTCGGCGGGGGGCTGGTCCTCGTCGTGGTCGGGCTGGGGCGACCCTACGCGGCCGCCGGGCTCGCGCGGCTGTGGAGGCGCCGCGGGGCCCTCCAGGCGCCACTCCTCGGCCGTGTCGGTGATCGTGTCGGCAGTGGTATCGGCCGGGGAGGGGTGAAGTAGGTCCGTTGCCCGGCGCTCGGTCTCGTGATTACAATTCCCGCGCTATGACCCGCCTCCTCCTCGGTCTGCTGGTGTTGCTCCCCCTGGGCGACCGAACTGCCTCGCACGAGGCGAGCGGCGCCCGCATCTACGTCGATCCTCGCGCGGACGTCCTGGTCATCGACCTCGCTCCCGTGGACTTGCCGGCCAAGACACCGCATCACGCGATCGTGCAACCGCCGGTGGCCACGCTCGAGATTCCGCAGACCGGATCCATCTACGGGTTCCGCGTGGAGGTGGTTGACAGCGCGGGCACGAAGCTCCCCGACGAGCTGATCCACCACTACAATCTCATCGATCCCGATCATCGCGAGCTGTTTCTCCCGATCTCCCGCCGCTTGTTGGCCGCCGGACACGAGACGGGGGCGATCCGCCTCCCCTGGCTTCTCTTCGGGTTGCCGTTGCAACAGAGCGAGCACGTCGTGGCGAGCGCGATGGTCGAGAATCTCACGGCCACGACATACCGTCAGGCGCGGGTGCGGCTGGTGATGAACTTCACGCCGAGCGGGCGGCCCTGGCCGTTGTTCCGCGCGTCGCCGTGGCAAATGGACGTAGCGTTTCCGGTGGGGGATAAGTCCTTCACACTTCCGCCCGGACGCTCGTCGCGCACATACGAGGGCCACCCGGCGGTGGCCGGCAAGATCGTTGGCCTGGGTGGGCACATGCACGACTACGGCCGCGTGATCGAGTTCGCGGATGCGACCACGGGACAGACCATCTACCGCGCCGCGCCCATCGCGGACTCCGCGGGGCGGATCGAGTCCATCCCGATCGCCCTGCTGTACGGCTGGACGCGGTTGGGTGTTCACATCGTCCCGGATCACCGCTACCGGGTCACGGTCTCGTACGACAACCCCACGGGCGAACCGATCCCGGACGGCGGCATGGGCGTGGTCGGGGGGTTGTTCGTTCCCGACCACGGCGTCCAGTGGCCGGCCGCGGACCGAAGCGACTCGCTCTACCAACAAGACTATCGCCACTACATGCGGCTCGAGGGCGGCCACGACATGATGGACATGGGCGGTGGGGGCAAGCCGATGTCCATGCCCATGAAGAACACGCACGAGCACTCCGGGCACGGCCACCATTAGATCATCGGCCGAGGTCGTGCTGTTCGACTTCGGTGGCACGCTGGACGCGGACGGTGTGTATTGGAGTCCGCGATTTCACACTGCGTACCGCGCCGCTGGGGGCTCCCTCGAGTTCGCGGCTTTCGATCCGATCTTCAGGGCGACGGACGAGGCGCTCGCGCATTTGCCCGGCATTCAGGCCCTCGGGTTCCGGGCCGCCATTGCTGCGCAGGTCCGCCTGCTCGTCGCGCGGCTGCCCGATCGAGTGGACGCGCATGCGCTCGCGGAGCGCCTGCACGCCGACGCGGTGGCGATCGTGACCCGCAACCGGCCGGTGTTGGAGCGGCTCGGGCGGCGCTACCGGCTCGGGGTCGTGTCCAACTTCACCGGCAATCTCCAGCCTTGTTTGGAGGAGCTCGACCTGGCGAGATTGTTCGTCGTGGTCAGCGATTCCGCCGTGGTCGGGTGGAGCAAGCCAGACGCCCGCATCTTCGCACATACGCTGGCCGCGCTCCAGGCGCCGGCCCAACGCGCGTGGATGGTGGGCGACAATTTCGAAGCGGACATCCGCGGCGCCGCGAATCTCGGCATGCAGACATGTTGGCTCGCGCCGGCCGACCGGGTAGCGCCCGCCGGGCCCGTTCCCACGGCGCGGATTCATCGTCTTCCCGACGTCGAAAGGGTGCTCGCTTGACGTGCACGGGCTGATCCTGGCAGGAGGGGAGGGGTCGCGGCTCGCCGCCGGTGGGATCCCGGTGCCCAAGCCGCTGGTCGAGGTCGCCGGCCGCCCGCAGATCGTGGGGCTGCTCGAGACGTTCGCGGTGTTGGGGTGTGAAAGCCTGACCTGCGCGGTCCGAACCGATTTTTCGGACGTCCGGCGCTTGCTTGACGACCGGCGGTTTGGCCCCCCCCTTACAGTGGTGGACTGTCGCACGCCCTCGTCCTTGCATACACTGGTCGCGGGGCTGCGGGCAGTCCCGGCGGGCCCGGTGTTCTGCAGCATGGTCGACACGGTCATGCGGCCCGCGGATTGGCGAGCGGTGTATCGGGCCACCGAGCGGTACCTCGGGGAGGGCGCGGACATGGTGCTCGCTGTGACGCCGTACGTGGATGACGAGTCTCCGGTGTACGTGAGCCGGCAGGGGGAGAGCGACGTTCGCGCCGTCAGCGACGAGCCGCTCGCCCCGCCGTGTGTCACGGGTGGCGTATACGGGCTCAGCGCCGGGATCCGCTGCGCGGCGGGCGACATGGTGGCTCGCGGCGGGAACAAGATGCGCGGCTTCCTCAAGGCGTTGGTGGCTGACGGGCGGCGGGTGAAGGCGGTGGAAGTGCCGCGCATCATCGATATCGATCGGCCATCAGATCTCCAAGACGCCAACGCGTGGCTCGCCACGCGTGAGGCCTGAACGTCGGACCCGAGGAGCGACGCCGCCTTGGCCCAACTGGTCGCGATTTACCGGAGCCCGTCGTACTCCCCGCAACAACATCGCGTGAACGACACCGCGATCCTCGACGCCACCGTCGGGCAGCTCGAGGCCCAAGGATGGCGGGCGGTCAAGACGACCGAGCGGGAGGTGGAGCAGGGCCGTCTTCCGGCGGCAGAGCTGTACCTCAACATGTGCCAGGGGTCGCTCGCGGCAGAGCAGTTGATGCCGCTCGAGTCCGATGGCATCGTCGTCGTCAACCGTCCGTCCAGCGCACTGAATTGTCACCGGTACCGCCTGGTGAAGCGTCTGGGCGACAGCACACTGCCGTTTCCACGGACGCTGATTCACCCGAGCTCCGCGCCGCTTCCGCCGGCCGAGCAGCTGCGCGCCTTGAGCCCGGATCACCAGAAAGTGTGGATCAAACGTGGTGACGTGCACGCCGAGCGCCCGGAGGACGTGCTGGCCACGTCGCTCGAGGCTGCGGCGGAGGCCTTGCAGGCGTTTACGTGGCGAGGGATTCCCTGGGTCGCGCTGCAGGAGCACGTGCCGGGCCCGGTGGTGAAGTTCTATGGCGTGACGGACGGTCGCTTCTTCAATTGGTACGGCTCGGACGCGGGGTTCGGTGGCGAGCGGCCGGTGGTGGACGAGAACCGGCTCAAGGCCCTCGCGTTCGAAGCGGCGGCGATCCTCGGGCTCGAGGTGTTCGGCGGGGACGTGGCGTTTCCGGAGCCGGACCGCCCGGTGCTGATCGATATCAACGACTGGCCGAGCTTCGCGCCGTTCCGCGACGACGCCGCCCGCGCGATTGCGGCCTACATCACTCATCGCTTTGCTCATCGGAAACATTCGTGACCCATACCTTGCGTCGCATCCAGGTTCCCGGTCCCCAGTCCAAGGCCCTCTTCGACGCCGAGGCGATGTATCTCGCGCCCGGCACACAGAGCGTGGCGCTGTTCAGCCAGCTCTCGATCGACCGCGGGGAGGGCGCCGTCTTGTACGATGTGGACGGCAATCGGTACGTCGACCTGCTGGCGGGCGTCGGCGTGGCGAGCCTCGGATACGCGCACCCGAAGTACGTCGCGGCGATGCAGCGCCAGGTCGCCCGCGTACACGTGGGCAGCTTCACCACGGAGCATCGGGCCGCCCTCGTGAAGCTGATCGCCGAGCTGACGCCCGGTGACTTGAACCGCACGCAGTTCTACTCGAGCGGCGCAGAGGCGGTCGAGGCGGCGCTCCGCCTCGCCAAGTCACGCACCGGCCATACTGAGGTCATCGGGTTCTGGGGTGGGTTTCACGGGAAGACCGGTGGGATCCTGCCGCTCCTGGGATCGAGCTTCAAGCACGCGCTCGGCCCGCTCATGCCGGGCGCCTACCTGTCGCCCTACGCGTCCTGCGCGCGCTGCGCCTTCGACAAGACGTTCCCTTCCTGCGAGTGGCACTGCGTCGATTTTCTACGCAAGAAGATCGAGCTCGAAACCACGAAGGATGTCGCGGCGATCATGGTCGAGCCGATCCAAGGCACCGCGGGCAACATCGTGCCTCCGCCGGGCTACCTCAAGCTGCTCCGCGACCTGGCGGACCAGCTGGGAGCGCTCTTGATCTGCGACGAAATGATCACCGGGTTCGGGCGCACGGGGAAAATGTTCGCCATCGAGCACGAGGGCGTCCTCCCCGACATCCTCACGGTCGGCAAGGGCTTCGGCGGCGGCTTCCCGATGAGCGGGGTCATCGTCCGCGAGGAAATCGCGTTTTCGAAGCCGTGGGCCAACCCCAGCGGGAGCTCGTCGTCGTACGGCGGGAATCCGCTCGCAGCCGCGGCGGCGCACGTGACGATTCAGACGATCGTGGAGGACCGCCTGGTAGAGCACGCGCGCCGGCTCGGCGCCAAGATGCTGGCGGAAATGAAGCGCTGGGAGTCCGAGCTGCCGATCGTCTCGGATGTCCGCGGGCGCGGGTTACTGCTTGGGATGGACCTGGTCGTGCCGGGGACGCGTCGGCTGCTGGACAAGAAAATGGCGCGCTGGATTTTCGACACGCTGCTGTCGCGCGGCGTGCTCGCGATGATCTATAACCCGGAGGTTCGCATCAATCCTCCACTCGTGATCGAGGAGGAGCAGGCCATGGGCGCACTCGCCACCATGAAAGACGTCCTGGGTGAAGCCGCCGAGCGACTTATCGCATAAGGGGCACGCCGTCGAGGAGTGGGTGGATCTCCACTTCTTCCGCCCGATCGGCATCCGGATCGCCCGGGCGCTCGTGCCCACCGGTGTCTCCGCTGACCAGGTGACGCTGTGGTCGCTGGTGATCGGCGTCGTGGCCGGCCATCTGTTCGCCTATCAGGACCGCTGGACGAACCTTATCGGGGTCGCGCTGTTCATCGTCTCGGATATCTTCGATTCAGCCGATGGACAGCTCGCGCGGCTGCGCGGTGCTTCGACCCGGCTTGGCCGCGCGCTCGACGGCGCGAGCGACAGCCTCCGGTTCATCAACCTCTACTTTCATCTCATCTACCGGCTGATCCACGCTGGCTACTGGTGGCCGGGCGCGTTCCTTCTCGTGGCTGCCGCGGGGTTGGCACACACCTATCAGAGCGCCGCCGTCGATTTTGTGCGTAATGCGTTCCTCTCGATCGGCGTCGGGAACCGTGGCGAGCTGGACCTCCCCGAGGACCTGGAGCCCCATCCGCCGACAGGCCTGCTGGAGCGGTTCGGCGCGCGAGTCTACCGCGACTACGTTCTGCGCCAGTCGCAGCTCTTCCCGCGCTCGGTCAAACTCATCCGCCTGCTGCGACGCGCGGGGGGAAGCGTACCGGAGGAGTTCCGTGCCGAGTACCGCGCGCGACAGAGCGTCGTGCTCCCTCTATGCGCCTGGCTCGGGCAGAACATCCGGTTTCTGCTGCTCGGTGTCGTCGCAGTCACCGCCCACGTCTCCGCCTTCCTCTGGATCGAAGCGGTGTGGATGAGCCTGCTGCTCGTGGTGCTCCTGTGGATCCACGAGTGGAACGCCACCGCCCTGGGCGGCTTGCTCGACGTCGAGCGCCATGGCTACGCCCGCGTCACCTGAGCCGAAGCGGTACCGCGGTGCCGTGATCGGAGCGGGCGGCATCGCGCGGCAGTCCCACTTGCCGGCGCTCTGCGGCGCCCTCGGCGCGCGCGTCGACGTCGTCGCCCTGGTGGACAGTGCCGCGAGCGTCCCACCCGTCGACGGCATCCCGCTTCTTCCGCACCGCGACGGGCTGCGGGAACTCGCCCCCGTGGATTTCATCGACATCTGTACGCCCACGTCCTCGCACCTGGAGCTCACGCTCTGGGGCCTCGAGCAGGGCTATCACGTGGTGTGTGAGAAACCGGTCGCCCTCACGCGCGCCGAAGCCAGTCGCATCGCGGCGGCGGCACGGGCGAGCTGCCGCGTCGTGATGCCGTGTCACCAGTACCGCTACAACCCCGTGTGGGTACTCGTGAAGGAATGGCTGGCGGCCGGCGCCATCGGGCGCTGGCATCTGGCGGAGTTCTCGGTTTACCGGGTGACCGCCGATCCTGGTCGTGAGGCTGTCGCCGGAGCCACGCCCTGGCGTGGCACGAGCGCGGCGGGGCGGGGCGGGGTGCTGCTCGACCACGGCACACACCTCGTATACCAGCTGCTCGACATCGCCGGGATGCCGAGCGCCGTGGGCGCGTGGACCGGTCGGCTGCGCCATACCGGCTACGAGGTAGAGGATACGGCCGCGCTGCGGTTCGAATACCCGGGGGGGCGTCTGGTCACCATGTTCTTCACCTGGGCCGCGCGGACCAGGGAAAACCGGATTCGCTTCGTCGGGAATAAGGGATCGATCGAGTGGGCGGGCGGGGAGCTGCGGCTCGAGCGGGGGGGAAAAGTTGAGCGACACGACTTCTCGGCGGAGCTCGAGAAGACGGCGTACCATCGCTGGTTCGCCTGTCTGTTCGAGGCGTTCGTGGCGGCGCTCGATCGAGGCGACCCGACCACGGTGACGGCGCCTTTCGTGGACGACATCAAGCGCGTGGCGGGCGTCGTCGAAGATGCATACGTGGCCGCACGGACCGGCAGGACGGTGGCGATTCCGGGCGGCGTGTGAGTCGCAAGATCCAGCTGCTGGCGTTCCTCGTCGGCGCCGCCGTGTTCGCCTACCTCGTCGCCCAGATTGGCGTTGAGCGGCTGCTCTCGGATGCGGCGCGGACCGGCTGGTTGTTCCTGCCGATCTTCCTCCTGTACGGCGTGGTGTATCTCTGCAACGCCTGGGCCTGGTGGCTCACGATGGCCGACGAGCCGAGCCATCCGCCCTTTTGGCGGACGTACGCGATCCTCGCCGCCGGGTTCTCGCTCAACTTCATGACGCCCATGGTCAACGTCGGCGGCGAGCCCTTCAAGATCGCCGCGGTAGCGCCGTGGCTCGGGCTGCGACGGGCGGCCGGATCGGTGGTGATCTATCAGATCCTCCACACGCTGGGGATGCTACTCAGTTTCCTCACGGCGGTCATCCTCGGCATCGTCCTGCTCCCGCACAGCCCGGCCATCCTTGTTTGCCTCGTCGTTTCGTTCGCGGTGTTGGCGGCGCTGACGCTGTTGCTCCTGACCGGTCACCGAAAGGGAGGTCTCGAGCGGCTGCTCGACTTGATGCACCGGATACTGTTCGTGGAGCGGGTGGCGCGCCGCCTCGAGCCGAAGCGGGCCACCCTGGCGCAGATGGATGAGCAAATCACGGACTTCTATCACCGCCGGCCACGTCGCTTCGTCCAGGCGCTCGCCCTCGAATACCTCAGCCGATCGATCTTCATGCTCGAGTACGTGCTGATCGCCATGGGCGTAGGCCTGAACATTACGTTCGCCCAAGCGTACGTGATCGGGGGCCTCACGTCGCTCGTCCAAAACCTCATCTTTTTCGTACCGTTCGAAGTCGGGACGAAGGAAGGCTCGCTCTACCTCGTGTTCCAGCTCCTCGGCCTTGATCCCGGGTTGGGCGTCTATACCGCCATCGTCAGTCGCGTGCGGGACCTCGGGTGGATCGGGGGAGGGCTTGGCTTGGTATGGTTGTCGGGGCGGCGTGCGCCGGAGCGGGCGGCCGCCCCGTGACCATCGTCACGCACTTCCTCGCCACGACGCTCGGTGTCCAGGCGATGGGCCTCGAGGGGCGAGACCGCGTGCTCGCGTACGCCTTCGGCGTGGGCGTGGATGTCGACCATGTCGTGAAGGCGCCGTACTACCTGAAGGCGGTCGGCCTGCGCGACAAGCGGGGGTATTACTGGCGGTCCTCGCTGCAGGAGCCGGTCGCGCTGCTGTGGATCGTGCCTCTCTGCCTGTTCCTGGGCAGTGTGGTGCCGATCATCTTCTTCGCGATCCATGTGGCCATGGACTACTGCGTTCGGTTCGAGAAGATGCCGTTCTATCCGTACTCCCCGTGGGTGACCCGCGGCTGGCTCACGGAGATTCCGGATAAGATCAAGGAATGGACGCTGGCCGGGGTCCTGGTCGTCCTGAACGCGCTGATGTTCTGGATGAAGCGGCATGTATGACTTCGCGCCGGGCGTCGGTCGTGGGCTCGATCGGGTCATCCGGCCGCTCTTGCGCTTCTGCCACGTCACGCTCGGGCTCTCGCCGGCACAGGTGACGTGGGCGACGCTCGTTGCCAGCGTGGCGGCGGGCGCGGCGGTGGCGGCAGGTCGTCTGGGTTGGGGCCTCGGGCTGATGGCCTTCGGCCAGGTGCTCGACGGGATCGACGGCGGCATCGCGCGGATGTACGGCCTCGAGTCCGACGCAGGACGGCGCCTCGATACCCTCGTGGACCGGCTGTCAGAGGCGGCCATCTTCGCCGGGTTCGGCTGGGCCGGGCTCGCGTCCTGGAAGCTCGTGCTCCTCGCCCTCGCGGCGATCCTGCTCATGACGAGCATCGCGGATCGCTCGAAGCTCGACCCGGGGGTGAAGCGCTTCGCGCTCTACTTCGGCATCTGGCTCCCGTATCCGCTGATCTTCGAGGTGATCTTCCTGGTCAATCTCGCGGCGTACGTCGTGGGACTCCTCATCGTCGATTGTCGGTTTCAACGCCGGATGGACTCGCTCGGCGGCGACCTGGACACCGTCGCCTCGCGCGCGGCGGCGCTCGAGCGCTAGGCGGGGCCGGTCTCGAGCTTCTGTTCGGCCAGGGGCGCCGGCGCTGCGGCCGCCGCGGTCCCGTAAATGTGCTGCGTGGCCAGCACGGCAAACGCCACAAGGAGGCCGGCCACCGCATCGACCGCATAGTGGAACTGACCATACACGACCGACAGCACCAACCCCAGCGTCAGCGGCGCGAGGACGATGCCGAGCGGTCGCCAGTAACGCAGCGCGCACACGCAGGCGACAACGGCCGCTGCGACATGCGAGGACGGAAACGCCGCACCCCACGAATCACCGCGATCGAGCAGCCATTGCGTGAGCCGCGCCGGCCACACGTCGGTGGCGGCGTTGTGGACGAGGTCGAAGGCGTAACGCGGACCGGCCACGGGAAAAAAGAGGAAAAAGACGTAACACAGGTAGAACGTGACCATCACCGCGAAGATCGTGCGCCGGGCCGCGTCTCGGCGCCCGCTGATCCACAGGCCGAGGGGTGACGCATACAGGATCGCGTAGTACGCGAGGTAGCATGTGTGCAGCAGCCACGACAACAGCGGGTTCGGCATCTCGCGGATCCACCGGTAGGAAAGCTGCGAGCCGAAGACCCATACCTCGAGCCGCTGGATCAGCAGATCGTGCTGGTATCCGAGATCGACATTTACCACTCCGACTTCCGCGTACAGTCCGCCGAGGAGCAGCATGGGGTACCAGTCGCCCAGGAATCGTCCCAGCGCACCGGCCCGGCGCCCGGCCGGCGCCAGCAGGACCAGCGCGACGATCAGCGCATGCGCGGTGAGGAGCCAATACCAGCCCGCGTGGTCCGCGCCCGAAAAGGCGAGTACTGCGGCCGTAGCAAAGGCGACGTACAGGAGCGTGACGAGGTCGACTGCGGTGAAGCGGCGCTGCAACGCGCTGCGCCACGCCGCGAGCACCGTCGTGGGAACCCGACCGCCGACGTCGTCGAACGCGTCGCTCACAGCCACCCCTCCGAATGGTACCACGTTGCCGTGCGCCGCAACCCGGTGTCTAGGTCGGTCTCCGCACGCCAACCGGTGTCGCGAACCAGGGCGTCGGCCCGGCACGTCCACGCGGGCGCGAGGAATTCGTCCGCCTTGTCGGCCGAGAGCAACGTGGCCCGATGCGCCGCGTGAGCGATCGAGCCGATACTCCACAGGAGCGCCCGGGCCAGCGGGTCGGGCAGCGGCAGGATGCGCGGCTCCCGTCCCACGGCGCGTCCGATCGCTCGTACGAGCTCCCGGCTCGTCGTCACCACGGGATGGGCCGCATAGTACGTCCGGTTGGCGGCCGCGCGCGTCGCGGCCGCCGCCACGAGCGCGGTCGCGAGGTCCCCGGCATGAATGACCGAGAGTTCCTGCGACCCGTCACCGAACACAGGCACAACGCCCAGCCGCGCCAGCCGGAAGACCCTGAGAAACTCGCGGTCCCACTCGCCGTACACGGCGGGCGGCCTGACGATGGTCCAGGAGGCCGCCATCGCGCGCACGAGCACCTCGGCGGCGAGCTTGCTCTGCCCGTACGGCGTGACGGGTGCTGGAGGCCGGGCCTCATCGATCGCGTGCCCGGGCGTCGTCGGCCCCCCGGCGGCGAGGGAGGACACGAACACGAATCGCCCTGGCCACCCTGACCCCGCCGCTTCGAGCAGGTTGGCGGTGCCATCGCGGTTCGCGCGCATGAACTCGGGCAGGTCGCGGGCGCTGATCCGCCCGGCGACGTGATAGATCACGTCGGCATTCGCGCACCCCTGCGCGAGCGCGGCCGCGTCGTCCAGGTCTCCGTGAATCAGGCGCACGTCGCTCCACCCGCGCGCCCCCGCCTTGGCCGGGTCGCGCACCAGACAGGTCACCTCGTCGCGCCTCACCCGCAGGACCTGCACGAGGTGTGCACCGACGAATCCCGTCCCGCCGGTGACGAACGCCCTCACAGGGATTTGTCGTAGACTCGGTACGTCTTGTAGGGGCGGAAGCCGAGCTGGTGAGCGCCGTTGACCATCGCCGTATTGTCCTCGAGGATCCAACCGCCCTCACCCCAGTGGTATCCAAGGGCGCCGCCCTTGGTCCAGATCCAGTGATACATCAGGGCGTCCACGCCGCTCATGCGATACTCCTTCAAGGTGCCGAGCAGCAGGATGCGGCAGCGGTGGATCTTGCGCGCGTACCACAGGATTTTCGGGAGGCCGTACACACGTCCCGAGGGGTTGTGCTTGAGCGCGACGTTCAGATCGGGGAGGGCGACGGCGAACCCGATGACCTTCTCCTCCCGCTCCGCGAAGCACACTAGATCCGGGACCACGATCGGCTTGAGCTGTTTGGCTAGGTGATCGATCTCCGCTTCGGTCAGGGGGACAAACCCCCAGTTGCGCTCCCAGGCCTGATTGTAGAGGGCCTTGACCAGCTCGACCTCTTCTTTGAACCGCTTCATGTTGAGCGGCCGGAGCATGATCCCCTTCCGCTGGGCGATCACCTTGGCGGCGCGTGCGATGCGCTCGGGCATCTGTGCGCCCGCGCTTTCGAACGCGAGCAGATCCTTGGCCTTGGCGAACCCGTACCGGTCGTGGAGCGCGACATAGTAGGGCGGGTTGTGCGGCATCATCAACGTGGGCGGCGTGTCGAAGCCATTGACCAGGAGGCCGCACTCGTCGTTGACGGAAGGGCTCATCGGCCCGCGCATTACCCGGAACCCCTTCTCGCGGAGCCACCCCGCCGCCGCGTCGAATAACGCGGATGCCGCCCCCTGATCGTCCACGCACTCAAAGAAGCCGTAGAACCCGACCCGGTCGCCGTGCTCGCGGGTGTGCGCATCGTTCTTGATGGCGGCGATGCGGCCCACCACCCGCCCGTTGTCCCGGGCGAGAAAGTACTGGGCTTCGGCGTGCTGGAAGAACGGGTTCTTGGCGGGCGACAGGAGCGTGCGGACGTCCATCCGCAGCTGTGGGACCCAGAGCGGGTCACCGCGGTAGTGGTCGTATGGAAAAGCGATGAACCGATCCAGACCGCGCCCGTCGGTGACGGGCACGATCTGCGGAGCGCTCAGATGACCCCCAGCTCTTTCCCGAGCCGGGCGAACACCTCCAGCGCGTGGTCGATCTGCTGCGGCCTGTGGGTCGCCATCAGGCTGGTCCGGAGCCGGCACTGCGACGGCGGCACCGCTGGGGGGACCACGGGGTTCGTGAACACGCCCGCCTCGAACAGCTTACGCCAGAAGAGGAACGTCTTCTCGAGCGGTCCGATGAGCACTGGTACGATTGGCGTCTCGGTCGGGCCGATGTCGAAGCCGATGTGGCGCAGCCCTGCCTGCAGCCGGCGCGTGTTCTCCCACAGGCACTCCCGCCGCTCGGGCTCCCGCTGCAGGATGTGCAGCGCGGCGAGCACGCCCGCCGTATTCGCCGGCGGTAGCGCGGCCGTGAAGATCAACGGGCGCGAGTTGTGCTTGAGGAAATGAATCACGCTCTCCGACCCCGCGGCGAACCCGCCGATGGACGCGAGCGACTTGGAGAACGTGCCGACGATCAGGTCCACCTCGTCGGTGAGGCCGAAGTGGGCGGCCGTGCCGTCGCCGCGCGGGCCGAGCACGCCGACGGCGTGCGCGTCGTCGACGGCGAGCGCCGCGCCGCACCGCTGCGCGATCTTGAGCAGGTTCGGAACGTCGGCGATGTCCCCCTCCATCGAGTAGACGCCGTCGACGATGATCATGATCCCGGTCCCGGCCGGCACGTGCTGCAGCTTGCGCTCGAGGTTCCCGAGGTCGCCGTGATTGAAGCGCACGGTCTCGCCGTAGGACATCTTGGCGCCGTCCACGATCGACGCGTGGTCCAGTTTGTCGAGGAACACCACGTCACCGCGCCCCACCAGCCCCGAGATGACGCCGAGGTTGGCCTGATAGCCGGTCGAGAAGACGAGGCACGCCTCCTTGCCGAAGAACTCCGCGAGCTCCCGCTCCAGCCGCTCGTGCAGGTCCAGCGTGCCGTTCAAGAGCCGGCTGCCGGTGCACCCGGATCCGTAGCGCTCGAGTGCCTGTTTGGCCGCCGCCAGGACCTCCGGATGATGCGTGAGCCCCAGGTAGTTGTTGGAGCCCATCATGATCCGCTCTTTCCCCTCAATAACGACGACCGTGTCTTCCGAGTGTGAAATGGGGCGGAAATACGGGTAGAGGCCGACGGCTTGCAGCTCCCGGGCCTTGGTGAAACTCTTGCACTTGTCGAACAGGGCGACGTGCTGCAGGGTCTCGGTATTCACGGGGCCCCCGGGCGCGAGATAGGGAAAATGCAGCCTACAGGTTAGTGGCGAGGCCCTAAAACTGCAAGGCCACACGAGATGCGCGCCGCGTGAGCAGGCGCAGCCGACAGTACGTAAGTTGAAGGCCTCCCGTTTCCAACGAGCCCCCGATGTTCCGGTCAGCAGTGCCGTTTACGTCGCTGGTTCTCCTGGCGCGCGCCGTCGGCGCGCAGGCGCCCTATCGCGTCACGTGGTGGGATGGGGCGTCGATCGCCGCCGCGGGCGGGTTGGGGTTGATACCGCACGTGGCGGGTCTGCCGCGCGGCGCGCCGCCGTGTGGCAACCCTGCGCCATGCGATCCCGCGTCCCTTTCCGGGTTCGAGCGCGTCGCGCTGCACACGTTCTCCGGATCGGCAGGCACCGCGAGCACGGTCGCCCTCGTCGGGGTGCTGGGCTTCTCGGGAATCGCGTCGCTCGAGGGGGCGACGCCGGCGCAAGGGCGCGGAGATGTCGCCGTCCTATCGAATGCCGTCGGGTGGACCTTCGCCGCGACTGAATGGGTCAAGGTGCTCACGCACCGCAGCCGTCCGGTGCTCTACACGGCCGCCGCCCCCGCTGCGGCCTCCGATCTGGATAACCGGCGGTCTTTCCCCTCCGGGCACGCGTCGCTCGCGTTCGCGGCGGCCACGTCCTACGTCGTCATGGCGGGGCGGGAACGGCTACCCCACCGCACCCGGAACGCCGTGCTGGTGTTTGGAGCGGCGCTGGGGGTCGCCGTGCTCCGCGTATCCGCCGGTAAACATTTTCCCACGGACGTAATTGGCGGAGCGGTGCTCGGCAGCGGCATCGGCTGGCTCGCGGCGACCGTCCACCCCACCGCTCCCTGATCGGGACCGTGAGCGTGAATCAGCAGCTGCCCCGGGTCATGCGGCTCCGCGACGTGGTGCTGTTCAACATCTCCGCGATCGTCGGCCTGCGCTGGCTCACCACGGCCGCGAGTCAGTTCGGGCTCGCGAGTCTCGGTCTGTGGCTCGTGGCGATGGTGATCTTCTTTTTGCCCTCCGCCGTTGCGGTCCGCGAGCTCGCCGACATCGATCCGGGCGCCGGCGGAATCTACCGCTGGGTGCGGCGCGCGTTCGGCCCGCTGCACGGCTTCGTCGCGGGGTGGGGGTACTGGGTGAACAACCTGTTCTATTTCCCGTCCCTGCTCGTCAGCACCGCGGCCATCGCGGCCTACGCTGCCGGGCCGCGCTTCGCGCGCCTGGGGGAGGATACCGGATTCATCGCGCTGGTCTCGCTCGCGGGCCTCTGGCTCGCGGTATGGATGAACGTGGTCGGCCTGCGCGTGGGGAAGCGACTCCAGAACCTCGGCGGCCACGGCACGTGGCTGCCCGGGTTGATCTTCGTCGCGCTCGCGATCTGGTCCCTCGCAACGCGCGGGAGCGCCACGTCGTTCACCGCGCGTGGACTGGCGCCGGCGACGCTCGATCTGCAGTCCATCAACCTGTTCGCGACGATGACGTTCGCGTTTGCCGGGCTCGAGCTCGCGCCGACGCTGGGCGACGAGATCCACGACCCCGCGCGCACGCTGCGCCGCGGCATCGCGCTCTCGGGGTTCGCGATCGTCGCGATGTACGTGATAGGAACGGCGGCGATGCTCGTCGCGCTGCCCCACGAGACCGTGAGCATCACGAACGGCATGCCCCAGGCCACGGCCGCGCTGGTCGAGCGGCTCGGCGCATCGTGGCTCGCGCCCGCGGCGGCGATCGTGGCGATCCTGCTGGTGCTCGGCAACCTCGGCGGCGTCGGCGCGTGGCTCGCGGGCTCCGCGCGGCTCCCGTTTGTCGCGGGCGTGGATGGGGCCTTGCCGCCCGCGTTCGGCCGGATTCACCCGCGGTGGCAGACGCCGTACGTGGGGCTGCTCACGCAGGGCGTCATCGCCACGGTCTTCGTAATCGCGAGCCTCGCGGGCACGACGGTGAAAAACGCTTACCTCGTGCTCACCCAGACGACGTTGATCCTGTTCTTCATCCCCTACCTCTACCTTTTCGCCGCGTACCTGCAGCTGCGCCGCCTCCGCGACGTTCGCACGGCCGCCGTCGGACTCGTCGGTTTCGCCGCCGTGCTCTTCTCGATCGTGCTCGGATTCGTCCCGCCGGCCGACGAAGCGACACCGTGGATCTACGAGGCGAAAGTCGTCGGGGGTGTGATCGGCTTCATGGCGCTGGGTGTCGTACTCGCGGGTCGCGGCGTGAGGCGCCGCACAGCTTCTCCCCCGGCATCGCCCTAAGGTAGATTGCCCCAGTTGACGCCCCGAGAACCGTGAGGATGCCCGTGCTGCATCGACGTCTGGTCCTGGTCCTGCTCGCGATGTCGTTCCTTCCCGTAACGGCTGCAATCGCCCAGGCTCACCAGGGTCTCCCGCCCGTGCGCCGTGAAATTCGTGGCTTGGATTTTCGCAAGGACGGCGTGTGGCGCCGAGACGCGCGCGCCGTTCGGGCTCTTCGCCGGCGCCTGCTCTCGGGCCGGAATTTCGGGGCGCTGAACGCTCCGATGGCGATCGGGGGCGGCGCGGCGCTCGCCGGGGGCACGCCCCTTCGGTCCAACGTCGCGGTGTCTGGCGTGCTCCAGGTTCCTGCGATCCTCATCGAGTTCAAGGACACGCCGGCGGCTCAGATCCGCAGCACCACGGAGTACGATCAGGTCCTCTTTGCCCCGCAACCCACGGGAGCCTCCGCCGGGCGTCCATACACGTACCGCAGCTTCTATGAGCAGATGTCCAACGGCCTGCTGAGCGTGCAGGGGCAAACGTATGGCTACGCGGCGCTCGACTCCAACGAGGTCACCTACACCGGGACCGCCGGCACGTGCACCGGCAATCCTTACGGCAACACGAATTGCAACGGATTGTTCAGCTCCCAAGCCATCCTGCGGATGCAAGGTGGTCTGCGTGAGGCGCTCCGCAAGCTCGACAACCAGGTCGACTGGGCGCAGTACGACTTCAACGGCGACGGGTACGTGGATCTCGTCGCGTTCATTCAGCCGGCGATCGATGGCGCCTGCGGCGGCGCGAACAACAACCATCTCTGGGCGCACCGGTTCTTTCTCACCGGGGCACCGTACACGACGCACTCCACGACGATCGTGAACGGTCAGTCCACCCCCGTCCTGATCTCGGATTACATCCTCGAAAGCGGCGTCGGGGGTGAAGGGTCGTGCGACGCGACCCAGATCATGCCGATCGGCACGGTGGCCCACGAGACCGGGCACGGATTCGGCTTGCCGGACTTGTACGACACCGACGGACTCACCGAGGGCGTCGGCGAGTACAGCCTCATGGGCAGTGGCAACTACACCTCCCCGTTCAGCCCTTCTCGGATGGACTCCTGGTCGCTCGGCGAGCTCGGGTGGGTGACCGTGGTGCCGCTCGGCAGGGGCGGCACGTACAGCTTTGGCGCCGCGCCGACCTCCGATACGGCCTTCTTCCTCCCCGTGGATGGGGCGAACACGCGAGGAGAATACTTCCTGCTCGAGAACCGGCAGGGAGTCGAGGCCGATAGCTCGATGATTCAGTATCACTGTCAGGTGTGGTACCGCACCGCGACGCCGCCGCCCTGCGGCGGCGGTCTGATCGTGTATCACGTCGACTCCGAGCAGATCGCGCAACACGGGATCGATCAGGATAATCGCGTCAATGCCGGCCCGATCCACGGGCTCGCGGTGGTGCAGGCAGATGGACTCGGGAACCTCGACGCCAATCCCAACGGCGCCCGGTGCAACTCGACGCCGCCGTCGGGGTGCTCCGACCGCGGCGACGCGGGCGATTCCTACCCGGGCACCACCGGGAACGTCGCGTTCACGCCGACCAGTATGCCGGCGGCGCTCCGGAACGTGGACGGCCTGCCCGCCGGTGTCGTGCTCGATCAGATCGCGCAGCTCGTGCCGAGCGGCGCGATGCAGTTCCGGGTCGGATATCCGGTGTGGGTGGTCCGAGCGACCGACACGACCGCGGTCATTCAGTTCGACGCCGTGGCGTACCACGTGTTCCGTGACATTCTGTCCCCGAGCTCGAGCCATACGGTGAGCGTGGCGGACACGCAGTTCACGGCGGGCGGGCGAACCAGACAGATATTCGTGCAGTGGTCCGGCGGACAGCCTCGGAGCTTCACGTACGTCACGAGCGCGGCGCCGGAGACGCTCACCGTAACCCTGGCACGCGCTCACCAGGTCAGGTACACGACCACGGTCGGCGGCCGGATCACCGCGTCGGTACCAACCGACACGTTCGTCACCGAAGGCACGCCGGTGACGCTCACCGCCACCGACACGAGCGCGGTGCGGTCGTTCCTCGGGTGGGCCGGGGACACGGTCACGAAGAACCTCTCGGTGACGTTGCCGATGACCCGGCCCTACTCGGTGCGGGCGGTATTCCTCGAGACGTTCACCACCGCCGAACTGGTGGCGCAACTGCTCACCGGGACGAGCGCCCTCACGCCGGCACAGCTCTCCGATCTCGACCAGTTGGGGAATAACAACGGTGGTTTCGACCTCGGGGATTTCCTCGCGTGGGTGCAGGCGACGGGGGCGCCGCTCAGCGCGCAGCAGCGGGCGCGGCTGGTCGGTGCGAGCACGAAGAAAGGAGCGTCCCGATGAAATGGCTGGCGCGAGGGATCCTGGCGGCGATGCTGCTTGCCGCGGCTGGGAGCTGCAGCAGTAGCAGCGGCCCCGTCGCGGGCGTGCTCACCATCTCCCTGCGGACGCCCAACGCCGGTGCAGACGGCGCGGTTCTCCTGACGATTGCGGGTCCCCAAGCTCTCACGAGCGTGACGGCCGGCACCGGTCTGCGAGCGTTCCCGCAACCGCTGTCCACCATCACAAAGGTCGCGCTCACCGGGTCGCTCACGAACGGCGCGATCCTCACGATCGGCGTCGCGGACGTCGGCCAAGCGGCGCAGTACACCGCCTCGATTCAGGGGGTCGCGGCGTCGAGCGACTTCCAGCTGCGCTCGCTCGCGGGATACCACCTCACGGTTTCCCGATAGCCGTGCAGTCGCTGGCGCGGGCGACGAAGGCCGGTGTCCCGTCACCAAGGCGCAGTTGCAGAATTCCCTCGCGACCTCGCGTCATGGACCAGGACGCGAAGGACACCGCCGCCGCGTGGAGGTTCGGGCGACGGACCACGTACAGCGTGTACGGATTGGTGAGCGCCGTGTCCGCCGCGAAGAGCACCCGCGCGGCGAGGCCCTCGAGCCTGGCGTAGGTCGGCAGATCTGCGAGGGCGTAGGCCCGGCGCTCGTCGGCCAGGTGGAGGGTGGCGGCCTGATCGGCGCCGGACTCGAGGTACCAGGGCGGGATAGGTCGGACGCCTGCCGCGTGCCACAGCGCCAACTCCTTCACATGCGTCCCGGACGAGTCACCACGCGAGACGAACGGTCCGCCCGCTCGCGCGATGCGGCGGAACGCCTCGGCCGCGCTGGTTGCCGTGGCGACCTGTGCAGGATCTGACGCGGGCCCGACGACGGCGAAGCGGCTGGCCGCGAGCGGGCAGCGGAGCTGCGCATGCCCCGGTCCGATCAGGAGTCGCTCTTCGAGCGGCGGTGCGTGCGTGATCACCACGTCGAGGTCACCGCTCGCCGCGGCCCGCAGAACCTGCCCCGAGGGCGCGATCACGGTCGCCAGGGGCGGCCCGGTCCAGAGCGACTCGAGCACCGCGAGTGCCCCGGACTGCTGTACCGTGTATGTGGTGCCGAGACGGAGCGGAGCGGGGCCGGCGTGACACGCGGCGAGGACGCCGACAACGATGCACGTGATGCGCGAGCGCATGGCCAATGCTATCGGCTCTTGACCCATGTCGCAAACCGACCTGCGCCGCCGCAAAAACGCCCTAGTCGCGCCGCCCGGTCCGGCGCATCATATGTCCATGCCCGCCCATTGCTGGCCCTCCATCTATCGCGCCGTCGCGGTCGCGGTGACGCTCGCGGGCGCGCTGGGGCTGAGCGGCCAGGACGGCCACATCAAAGAGCCGAAGCGCCCGAAGCTCGATGCCGGACGGGACACGAACAGCGCGGGCGCGTACTACCAGTGGGGCATGCAGCATCTAACGGATCGTCCCGAAAAAGCCGCCGACGCGTTCTACTGGGCTGCGCGGCTCGAGCCATCTGGCGCGGAGCCATGGTACGGTCGGTGGGCGGCGCTGCTCTTGACCAGGCAGCACCGGGACATGTTCGCGCTCGTGAGCGAGAAGTCGAGGAATCAGAAGGAAAACGCGAAGATCGATTCGCTCAAGTACGAAGCGCTCATGCGGGAGCCGCTGATTTACACGAAACTCGATGCGGTGTTGGCGCGGGACTTCTTCCAGGCGATTAGCGAGGCGACCGACGGCGAGATCAACGAGGTGGATCTCGCCATGATACCCGATCCGGAACTGAAAGGCTGGCTCGCCTACGGGAGCGGGCGCTTCGACGAGGCGGTGAAACAGTACGCGGTCGCGATTGCCCGGAAGCCGAAGGAGTACGGGCTGCATGCCGGCCGAGCCCGGGCGTTCATTCCGTTGCTGCAGTACGACAGCGCGGCGGCGGAGTTCGAAGCCGAGCGCCAAGTCGAACGGCAGAGCGAGGAATCGACGCTCGTGCGGGTCTACAACAGCAAGGAAATGCTGCAATTCAGCATCGGCCGGGTGCGCGAGACGCAGGACCGGAAGGCGGCTGCTCAAGAGGCGTACGGCCAGGCGCTGGTCGAGAACCTCGGGTTCTACCCCGCGCGCATGGCGCTCGGGAGGATGGCGCTCGCTTCCTATGACACGACCGGGGCAATCAAAGAGTACGAGCAAGCCGCACAGCTCGCGCCAACGCGAGCGGACATTCATTACTTGTACGGCGTGCTGCTCATGACGCGGCGGAGCTTCGAGGAGGCCGCCGAGCAATTCCGCCTCGCAGTCGACGCGGATCCGTATTTCGCCAAGCCCTATTTGCCGCTGGCGTACATCCGAGAAGGGCAGGGCAAGGATTCCCTCGCCATCGCCTACTACACCCAGTTCATCGCGCTCGCGCCCGCGGCGCTCTCGAAGCAGGTGGAAGACGCGCGTCAGCGTTTGAAGGACGTCAAGCAGCTGGTCCCCCAAAGCCACTGACGCCTGCCTCACTCATGACGCGCTCGGTCGCATGGAACGCCGCGATGCTGCAACCCGTTATCTTGTAGCTGGTTCGGGGCGGTAGCTCAGCTGGGAGAGCACCTGGTTTGCAACCAGGGGGTCGTG
>CAYXIK010000032.1:0-10903 GCA_964465315.1 uncultured Gemmatimonadaceae bacterium
TTCAATCGCGCCACCGTAGCTCAGTGGTAGAGCTCTCGATTCGTAATCGAGCGGTCGTCGGTTCAAATCCGACCGGTGGCTCTTTTGGACCCTACGGGCGCGTGAGCTCGATCGCCCGCTCGATGCGCCGATCGGGAACGAGCCACATCAGCGCGACGAGCACATAGAGCGTGTCCGCGATCCACGGCCTGACGAAGGCCAGCAGGATGGCCGCGGCGTAGAGCAGGGCCGAGAGCTTGCCCTTCAAGTCCTTCCCGACCGCACGCGCGAGCACCGAACCCGGCCCGTTCCGCGCCATGAGCGCTCGCTGCAGCAACAAATAGGCGACACCGGCCATCAGAAAGACTCCACCATAGAGCGCCGTCGGCGTGGCGGCCCTCGGATACTCTCCCACCCAGCTCGTCGTGAACGGCACGAGGGACAGCCAGAACAGCAGATGCAGGTTGGCCCACAGGACTCGGCCATCGATGTGCTGGGCGGCATGCAGCATGTGATGGTGGTTGTTCCAGTAGATACCGACAAACACGAAGCTGAGGACGTAGGTGAGCAGCGCCGGCGCGGCCGGCGCGAGCGCGCCGAGCCCCGTGCCATGCGGCGCCTTCAGCTCCAGGACCATGATGGTGATGATGACGGCGATCACGCCGTCGCTGAATGCCTCGAGCCGGCCCTTGCCCATGAAGCAAAAGCTAACGCGGGAACTTCACGACAGCTTGATTCATTTCTGAAGCGTGTCCATGACCCGTTACAGCGCGCAATTCGGAGTAGCGAGGGCCTTTTTGGACTTCGTTTCCGGTCTCGACCCCTCTGGCGCCGGGTTGGTGCGCGTGTTGCTCACCCTGATCCCCAGCCGACGCGGCACTCCCAACGGGCGCCCGTGATCCCCGAACCGGTCGGCCGAATGTCGAATTGGGCCCCCTCCGTTCGACAAAGGTATGGAGCGGCGCGGGCTCGTCGGGAGTGCGGGAACCGTTGCACTTGACCGGCCGTTATCTGTTCGACAGTTATCTAACTATGTACGTCGAACAGGTCAGACAGGGACGGCTGGCGCCGGGGCAGTTCGAGCGCATCGCAAAGGCGCTCTCGGACCCCCGCCGCTTCGCGCTACTCGAGGCGATCGGCAGCAGCGCCGAATGTCCGTATCAGCAGTTGTGCCAGGACTTTCCAGTGTCGAAGGCGACGATCTCGCACCACCTGAAGGAGCTGGTACAGGCGGGGCTCGTCGACTCGGAGCGCGAAGGGCAGTTCATGCACGCTCGGGTCCGTCGTGACGTGCTGAAGGCATACGCGACGGAGTTGATGCGCCGAGTAGGAAACGCGCGCGGGGGAAGCGCCTGAGCGAGCCTGAGAACCGTATCTGGCACCGTTGACTTGCCGTACTGTCAAATAGTTATACAACCGTATTACCGTCGCAGGGAAACCCCAGGGAGGTCGTGGCATATGCCTCGCAGCGTTCTCGGAAGTCAGCAATGGATCAGGTCCGTGCTGTTGCTCGGGACCGTTCTCGTGACCGGTGCGGCGCTCGCCGCGTGGAAGTCCGCGAGCGCGCGAGCCGCCAACGCGGCGGCCGCGAGCCAGCCCGAGCCCGTTGAGTCGGTCAACCTCGCCGTCGCCCGGGAGCGCCAGTATCGCCCCACGACGACTTCGGTCGGCACGGTTCTCGCGCTTACGTCGATAACCTTACGCAACGAGCTTCCGGGCACCGTCAGCCGCGTGATGCTGACCCCCGGCCAGGTGGTCGAGGCCGGCACGGTGCTCGTGGCGCTGGACGTCTCCGTGGAGCAGGCGGAGCTCGATGCCGAGACCGCCCAAGCCGACCTGGCCGCCACCACCTTGGCGCGGCTCGAGCGCCTGCAGGAGGCGCAGGCCACGTCCCAAGAAGAGGTGGACCAAGCCCGCGCCGCCCGAGAGGTCGCGCTGGCGCAGATCGCGCGGACCCGTGCCATCATCGGGCGCAAGACGATCCGCGCCCCGTTCCGGGCCCGCGTCGGTCTCTCCGATGTGCATCCCGGCCAATACCTGAACGAAGGCACCGAGCTCACCACGCTCCAGGGCGTCGATGCGGCCGCCAACGTGGACTTCACCGCGGCGCAGGCCGTCGCAGCCGGGCTGCATCCCGGTGAGGCGGTCGCTGTGTTCGCCGCCGATGACCCGCACCCGATCACGGCCCACATCGTCGCGGTCGATGCGCGGGTCGATCCCACGACCCGGAACGCTCTGGTCCGGGCCCGCATTGCGAGCCGCTCCCCGGCGCCCGGTGCCTCCGTGCGCGTCGAGGTCCCCGTGGGGCCGTCGATCGCTGTAGTCGCGATTCCCGTCAGCGCGCTCCGCAAGGGGCCAGGCGGCGATCACGTCTTCCTGATCGCGGCCGACTCGACGGGCAAGACCCGAGCCCATGTGCAGCCGGTGCAGAGCGGCCCGGTGCTCGGGGACGAGGTCGTGATCCTCAACGGTCTCAGCCCCGGCCAGCAGGTCGCCACCTCGGGGTCCTTCAAGCTGCGCGAAGCTGTGTTGGTCGCGGGCGATTCTTCTCGCTAAAGGGGACACTGTCCATGCGCTCTGTGACCGATACGTTCATTAAACACCCCGTTCTCGCGGCGGTGGTGAACCTCGTGATTGTGCTCGTGGGATGGCGAGCGATCACCACGTTGCCGGTGCAGCAGTACCCGAACATCCAGAGCTCGTCGGTGCTGATCACCACGGTGTACTACGGCGCCAGTGCTGAGACCGTGCGGGGCTTTCTCACGACGCCGATCGAGCGTGCCGTATCCGCTATCAGCGGTGTGGACTACGTCGAGTCCACGAGCCGCGCGGGTGTCAGCACCATCACGGTCCACCTGAAGCTGAACCACAACAGCACAGCGGCGCTGGCGGAAGTCACCGCCCGGCTGCAGCAGGTTCGCTCCGAGCTGCCCGCCGAGGCCGAGCCGCCCGTCGTCGAGGTTCAGCGGGCGGACCGGCCCTACGCGTCGTTCTACTTGAGCTTCACGTCCTCCCAGCGCGACATCCCGACGCTCACCGACTGGCTCACGCGGAACATGCAGCCCCAGCTTTCCACGTTGGCCGGGGTACAGCGCGTGGACGTCGTGGGCGGGCGTCCGATCGCGATGCGGATCTGGATCGACCCGGACCGCCTGGCCGCGCTCAACCTCGCGCCGGGTGACGTGCATGCGGCGCTGCAGCGCAACAACTACCTCGCCGCCGTGGGCCAGACCAAGGGCGACCTGGTGCAGGTCAACCTGCTGGCCAACACCGATCTGCGCACGCCCGAGGAGTTCAAGAACCTCGTGGTAGCCGAGCGGAACGGGGCGATCGTGCGGCTCTCCGACGTGGCCCGGGTGGAGCTGGGCGCCGAGGAAGCCGACTTCGTCACCAAGTTCAGCGACAAGGAGGCGGTCTACCTCGGCGTCTGGCCTGTACCCGGCAGTAACGAGATCGAAGTGGCGAGCCGGCTCCACGCCGAAATGGCTCGGATCCGGACGACGTTGCCGACCGACATCGACATGCAGATGGCCTACGACGCGACGGTCTTCATGACCGACGCGCTGCACGAGATCTCGAAGACCCTGGTCGAGACGATCGTCATCGTCGGCCTCGTGGTGTTCCTGTTCATGGGCTCAATACGGACGGCGCTGGTGCCGCTCGTCGCGATGCCGGTCTCCCTCGTGGGCGCGGCGATCGTGATGTGGGCGTTCGGCTTCAGCCTGAACCTGCTCACCATCCTCGCGATTGTGCTGTCCGTGGGGTTGGTGGTGGACGACGCCATCGTCGTGGTCGAGAACGTCGAGCGGCACGTGCGGGAGGGGAAGACGCGCATCCAGGCGGCGCTCATCGGCGCCCGGGAGCTGGTCGGTCCCATCATCGCGATGACGATCACGCTCGCGGCGGTGTACACGCCGATCGGGTTCCAGGGGGGGCTCACCGGGTCTCTCTTCCTGGAGTTCGCGATCACCCTCGCCGCCGCGGTCGTCGTATCGGGCTTCGTCGCGATCACGCTCTCGCCAGTGATGAGCTCGCGCTTCGTCAACGAGAAGGGCCGTGAGGGCCGGCTGTCACTGCTGGTGCACCGTGGTTTCGAGGCGGTCCGCCGGCGGTACGAGCGGCTACTCGACGGCGCGCTCGGGATGCGCTGGGCGATTGTCGCGGCCGCCGTGCTGGTCATGCTCGCGGCGGTGCCGCTGTACCAGAACTCGCGGCGTGAGCTGGCTCCGATCGAGGACCAGAGTCACATCAGTCTGTTCATGCAGGCCTCGCCCGATGCCTCTCTGGAAGCGACCAACAAGGCGTCGCTCCAGGTCGTGAAGGCAGTCACCTCCTTCCCCGAGGCAAAGTTCATGTGGTCGATCACGGCCAACTGGGGCGGGTTTGGCGGGATGGTCGCGAAGAACTTCAAAGAGCGAAAGCGGACCACCGAGCAGATGTACGGCCAGCTGTACGGAGCGGTCTCGCAGGTACCGGGACTTCAGGTGTTCCCCCGCCTCGACCCGCCGCTCCCGTCGCCCGGGCAGTACGACGTCGAGCTGATACTGGCGAGCGACGTTCCACCCGAGCAAATGCTCCAGACCGTGGGAGCCGTGCTGGGTGCCGGATGGAAGAGCGGCAAGTTCCTCTATGTCGATACCGACTTGAAGATCGATCTGCCGGAGGCGCGGGTCGTGATCGACCGTGATCAGGTCGCCGACCTGGGGCTCGACCTCGCCAGCGTCGGTCGGGAGCTCGGCACGCTGCTGGGCGGCGCCTATGTCAACCGGTTCAACTATTTCGACCGCAGCTACAAAGTGATTCCGCAGATTGGCGACGACCGCCGTGCAACGGTGGGTCCGTTGCTCGATCTCAAGATCAAGACGCCTAGCGGTCGGCTCGTGCCGGTTTCGACCTTTACGCACATCGAATCGACCACCGCGCCGAGGACGTTGAACCGGTTCCAGCAGCGCAACGCAGTCCGGATCTTCGGGGGCGTGAAGCCGGGCCTAACGAAGGAAGAGGGCCTGCGCGTCCTCGAGACCGCGGCGGCGGCCGCCGCAGGTCCGGGTGTCGGGCTCGACTACGCGGGCGAGTCGCGTCAGATCCGCCTGGAGGGGGCGGCGTTGACGGTCACCCTCGGGTTCGCCGTGATCCTGATCTATCTGGTGCTCGCGGCGCAGTTCAGGAGCTTCCGGGACCCGCTGATCGTTCTGGTGGGCTCGGTGCCGCTCGCGATCTCCGGCGCCCTGGTATTCAGCTACATGAACCTTACCACCATCAACATTTATTCCCAGGTGGGGCTGATCACGCTCGTGGGCTTGATCGCGAAAAACGGCATCCTGATCGTGCAGTTCGCTAACACGCTCCAATCGCAGGGCGTCGCGAAGCTCGCGGCGCTGCGGGAAGCGTCGCTCACCCGGCTCCGGCCGGTCCTCATGACCTCAGCCGCGACGGTGTTCGGGCACCTCCCGCTGGTGTTTGCGACGGGGCCCGGGTCTGCGGCCCGCAACAGCATCGGGACGGTGCTGGTGGCGGGCATGACAGTGGGGACGCTCTTCACGCTGTTCGTGGTCCCCGTGTTCTACTCGCTCATTGCGGCCGAGCATCGTCCCGAAGCGGCCGATACGGAAGTGGAGAACGAGGGTCTCGTGCCCCAACCCGCCATCGCAGGGGAGGCGTCGTATGCGTAGCGCGCTGACTTACGGTCTGGGAATCCTTACGCTATACGGATGCGCCTCGGCCCCAGGGTATCGATCACCCGCGATTCAGGCCCCGGCCGCGTTCCGGGAAATGGCGGACTCCGGTCGAACCGCTCCCGCTTTGTATGTCGCGGCGCCGTCGAGTTCGGCGCCCGCGGAGACGACAGATCGGGTTGGCATTTCCTCTGACTACTGGGAGCAGCTGGGCGACAGTACCCTGTCGCGGCTGGTGGGCGAAGTGCAGCACACCAACCTGGACGTCCGGGGGGCGCGGGCGCGGGTGAGTGCCGCCCGCTCGGATCGAGTCCGCACCGCGCTGGACCTCACGCCCTCGGCGACCATCGCCGCGGGCTATTCCCGGCAGCGACTCTCGAGCGCGACGTTCCCCGGCTTCTCGGGCGTGTTGCCGGATCAGAATATTTGGGACGCAGGCGTCAATGCATCCTGGGACCTGGATGTGTTCGGGCGCATCCGCCACAGTGTCCAAGCCCAGGGCGCGCTGGTGGGCGTGGCGCAGGAACAGCTGCGCGATGTGGAGGTGACGCTGACCGCGGAGTTGGCGCGCGCCTACTTCGAGCTGAGGGGCGCCCAGGAGCAGCTCCAAGTGGCTCGGCAAAACACGGAGAATCAGCGTCACACGCTCGACCTCACGAAACAGCGCCTCGACGCCGGCCGCGGCAGTGCATTCGATACCGAGCGGGCCCAAGCCCAGCTGAGTTCGACGCTAGCCTCGATTCCGGCTCGCGAAGCCGAGGTGGCCGCGGCGCAGTACCGGATCGGTGTTCTGGTCGGTCGCTCGCCTACGCAGGTTGCCCGTGAGCTCGACCAGGCGGCACCGATCCCCGCCCTTCCGGACGTCACCTCGATCGGGAATCCAGAGACCGTGGTCCGGTACCGGCCGGATGTGGCCGCCGCGGAGCGACAGGCCGCGGCGCAAGGCGCGCTGGTCGGGGCCGCCAAGGCGAGCTACCTCCCGCGGCTCACGATTGGAGGAAGCGCGGGCTATTCGGCGCCCGAGTTCAATTCTGTGGGCAATCAGGCGACGATACGCTATGTGATCGGGCCGGTGCTCACCTGGCCGGCGCTCAACCTGGGCAGGGTGAAGGCAGAGGTCGATGCCGCCGCGGCGCGGGAGGACGCCGCTCGCGCGCAGTACAGTCAGGTCGTGTTGGCCGCGATGCAGGATGTGGAGACGAGCCTCAGCCAGTACCGCGCCGCTCGCGTGCGGGTGGAGCGGCTGCAGGAGGCGAGCGCTGCGAGCGAGCGTGCCGCCGATCTGGCGCGCCTGCGGTTCAGCGAAGGGATCACCGACTTTCTGCAGGTGCTGGATGCGGAGCGGACGCAACTCGAGGCCCAGGATCGTCTGGCGCAAGGTCGAACGGACGCGGCGACCGCCTACGCGGCGCTGTACAAGGCCGTCGGAGGGCGGTAAGCGCCCTTAGTCGGGTTGCCGCGGATGGCTGCGCAGTCGGACGGTCGCTTCATCGATCCGCCCGATGTACGCCTGGGGCGTCTCGCCCTTCCGCCGCCGCGGCACCACGAAGTGCTGGTCGTCCGGCTGCGAGCTCGTCAGGTCGTCGACCATCAGATCGCCGCCGTGGGCTTCCACCGCGGCCTCGAACCGCTCGACCGCCGACAGCAGGTTCACCAGTTCCTCGGAGCGGTCGGCGCCGGTCACGGTGATGCCGCGGCGCCGCAGGCGCGCCGCCACCTCGGCGGCCGCGGCCGCCCGCTCTTCGTCCCGGTGCGGGTCGAGACTGCGCTCCAGGTCCTCGTATTCGTCCATTCCGGTGCTCCCTGCTCGAAGGTGACTCAGGCCCCCTGCTGGTGCGCTTCCACGAACCAGAGCCACTTGTCCACGCCGCGCGAGATTTCGGTCAGGATATCGGCGCTACCGGCGTCCTCGAGATCATTCATTTCCTCGATGCCGATCCGCACCGTGCGCCCGAACATGGCGAGGGCATCGGACAAAGCGGCCACGTGCTCCGCGCCGGTGGACAGCCCGAGCGGATAGTCCACGAGGCTCGAGCGCTCCGCGGCGACCCCGACGGTTCCCTCGGCGATGCCCCCGAGCTGGACGACGCGCTCGGCGAGCAGATCCGCGTACTCCTCGACCTCCTCGTTGATCTCGTCGAACAGCTTGTGGAGCGCGATGAACGTAGGCCCCTTCACGTTCCAATGGGCCTGTTTGCACTGTGTCTGCAGGTCGATGGAGTCGGCGAGACGCTGATTGAGCAGCCGGATGACCTCCCGCCGGGTGGCCTCGGGCAGATCGTTCTTCGTGGTATAGAGCCGCCCGTCACGGGCGCTGGTCTCCGAGGGGACGCGGGGTGCGACGGACCGGTCCCGGCGCGGAGTGGTGGTGGTGCGGGGCATCGTGATCTCCCTGTCAGAGTTTCTCAGTCCTTGAATACTAGATCCCCAGCAGGACGTGGTCGAGCGCGAACTTAACCTCAGGGCCGCCTCTACGCGTGCATGAGCGAACGGAGCTTGAACGCGCCCATCAACAGCGCGACACCCGCGATGATCGCAAAGCCGGCGATCAGTCCCATGATCGCGGCGAGGGTGACCGGCGGCGCGAGGAGCGCGAACACCGACGCGATTACGCTCAGGACACCGATGGCCGCGATCCAGCCCCACTGGACGCCAAATTTTCTCTGCTGCAGCGCGGCATAGATGCCGAGGACGCCGGTGAACAGCAGCCACCACGCGACCCACACGACGGCGAAGGTCAGCGAGAGGATCGGGTAGTACACGAGCGCGGCGATCCCGAACCCGACGCCGATGACACCTGAGAGCAACAGGACCCACCAGTGGGCCATGAACGCCTTCAGCTCGATCGCGTGCACGATGTCGACCAGGCCGGAGAAGAGAGCCCAAAAGGCGATCACCAACGCGAACGCCGCGACGGACTCGAGTGGTCGCGCGAAGACGAAGACGCCCACGGCGAGGGCCAAGAGGCCGCGCAGCAGGAGAGCCCACCACGTGCGGTGATACACTCGCTTGAGATCGTCGAGGACCGGGTTTGCCATATGGGCCTCCGCTAGGGTCGGGCGCCGGTGGGATGGGCACGTCCGCGATGAACCGCGACGGCTCCAACGTGCGTAACCGCGTTTCCAATCGTAAGAGGTACGAATGTGAAACGCGGGAAGGCCAATCGCACCATGCCCGCCGGGTGCCTCGTTTGTCGCCCCCAGCCTCGGGCGATAGCTTCGGGCGCAACTCGCGTTCGGGGGCTCGACGATGAAGCTGCGCGACAAGCTGCGCGTCCTGCCAGGGAGGCCGGTGCGCCTGGCCGACTGGGATCCCGGGGACACGCTCGGATTCAAGAAGGGCGAGGCGAGCCAAACCGCACTCGCCAAGAGCATGGCCCGCCTCGATGAGCTGCAATACTTGATGTTCGCAGAGCACCGGCGCGCCCTGCTCGTAGTCCTCCAGGGCATGGACGGCAGCGGGAAAGACGGCACGATCCGCCATGTCATGACGGGGCTCAACCCGCAGGGCTGCCGCGTGACGGCGTTCAAGACGCCCTCCGCCGACGAGGCGGATCACGACTTCCTCTGGCGCGTGCATCGAGAAGTCCCACGTCGAGGGGACATCGCGATTTTCAACCGATCCCACTACGAGGATGTGCTGATTGCGCGCGTGCGAAAGCTCGTTCCGCAGGAGGTCTGGTCCCGTCGCTACGATCAGATCAACCAGTTCGAAGAGCTCTTATGCGAGGGCGGCGTGATCGTGGTGAAGTTCTTCCTGCATATCAGCAAGGAGGAGCAGAAGCAGCGCTTCGAGGAGCGGCTGCGCGACCCGACGAAGCAGTGGAAGCTGTCGGCTGCGGACTTCGCGGAGCGGAAGCTGTGGAGTAAATACCAGGCTGCCTACGAGGACGCGCTCACCCGCTGCAGCTCGACGACCGCACCGTGGTACATCGTCCCAGCGGACAAGAAATGGTTTCGGAACCTGGTGATATCGCATCTGCTCGTCGAAACGCTGGACGCCCTGGAGATGCGATTCCCGAAGGCGACGTTCGACGCGTCGCAGGTCAAGCTGTAATCGTCACCTTGTGCCCCTTCGCCTTGAGCGACGCAGCCAGCCCGGCCTTCTCGACGGACTTGATGTAGGCTTCATCTGCGCTGATCTCCTTCTTCTCGACCAGATCGAGCAGCGCGTCGTTCAGGGTCAGCATCCCCAGCTGCTTCGACGTCTGGATGATCGAGGGAATCTGGAACGTCTTGCCCTCGCGAATCAGGTTCGCGATGGCGGGCGTGGTGAGCAAGATCTCCCGCGCCGCCACCCGCCCGCCCCCTACCTTCTTGCAGAGCGTCTGGGCGATGACGCCCTTGAGCGACTCCGACAACATCACCCGGATCTGTGATTGCCGGTCCGCCGGGAACTGGTCGATGATGCGGTCGACGGTGGAGGCCGCCGTGGTCGTGTGGAGCGTGCCAAACACGAGGTGACCGGTCTCCGCCGTCTCGATGGCGACGGCGATGGTCTCGAGGTCGCGCATCTCCCCCACGAGCACGATGTCCGGGTCCTCGCGCAGCGCCGACCGCAGCGCCCGCTTGAAGCTCTCGGTGTGGACCCCGACCTGGCGTTGCGTGATGACGCACTTCTTGTTCTCGTGCACGAACTCGATCGGATCCTCGATCGTGATGATGTGGTCCGTGCGGGTCCGGTTGACCAGGTCGATCAGCGCGCACAGAGTGGTGGACTTGCCCGACCCGGTGGGGCCCGTGACGAGCACGAGGCCCTTCGTGAGGTAGCAGAGCTGCTGGACCTCTTTGGAGATGCCCAGCTGCTCGGCGGTGACGACCTTGGCGGGGATGACCCGGAAGACGGCGATCGGGCCCTTTCGGTCGCGCGCCGCGTTCACGCGGAACCGCGCGAGCCCGCCGATCTCATAGGCGAAATCCGAGTCGCCGGTCTCCTTCCACTCCGCGCGGTTCCGCTCCGGCATTACGGCAAGGAGCATCAGCTCGAGCTGCTCGGGGGTGAGCGGCGGCGTGCCCTGCCGCTTCATCTCGCCGTGCGTCCGGAACACGGGCGGCTCACCCACGCGCAGGTGGAGGTCGGACGACGACGAGTGCACCAAGGCCTTGAGCAGCTCGCCCAACGCGCGCTCAGCAGCCTTGTACTGTGGCGCGGCGAAGTCGGCGGGCAGTCCCGCCGGAGCGGAACTCCCGGCCGGGACGGGGCTCGGGCTCTCCACCATCGGGGCAGCGGCGATGGCTGAAGGTCGCGGC
>CAYXIK010000032.1:11003-29971 GCA_964465315.1 uncultured Gemmatimonadaceae bacterium
CCCGGCGTCGGCTCCCCGATCGATCGGCGCAACCATCGCGGTCAGCCTGCCCATGTCGGGGACGATCCGCACCTTCACCAGGCCCCGGTCCGCCGCGTACTCGAACTCGGTCTCCGCCATCTGGTCGATGTGGTCCGCCGACTCCGACGGCGCCACCTCCACGAGGAGCGCGTAGATGTGCTGGTCCGTGAGCGGCTGCCGGCTGACCTTCCGCGGCTTGCCATCCTTGACCATGGTGACGGGTTCGTCGGGCAGGAGGTACAGCTGGTCGCCTCGCTCCCGGAGCAGGACGTCGACGAACGGATCTATACGTGCTGGCATCGGTTAGCTCAAAGGGCGCGCGTACATCACGAACGCGCGGTTCACGTAATAGGTGGCCGCGTGCGTCCACACGGCGAAGAACGGCTCCGGCGTGGCGTTGAGATAGTCGAGCAGCCGAGCGTGCCCCTCCGGCAGCTCGACGCTGGCCCACCCGCCCAGAGTGGAACCACCGGCCAGCACAATTTCGACGCCGAGGGTCCGTGCGGCGGACAACCGGGCCGGATCGGCGATCGGGGCCTGACGGTCCACAGACAGGGACACCGTCTGGCCCTTCGACACGAGCTGCACTTCGTCGTCCTCTGCCGGCCGGAACGCGAAGAATCCCTCGGGCCGGTTCAGTAGCTCGAGCACCGTCTCCGGGCCGTCGTGGTGCGGCACCCGCTCCATCACGAAGATCTGGCCCGGCCGTGACACGCCCTGTGTCAACAGGAGGTTCGCGGGGATAGGAGTACGGGGTAGCGAGAGTTCGGACACGACGCTTAGCGGGGCGCGCACTGGACCACGGTCGGCTGCGTCCGCCCGCAGCCGATCTGCTCGTCCATGCCGCTAGCGATCGGACCGCACGCTGTGGTTTGGGCGCCCTCGCGGGCCGCCTGCTCGGTGGCGCCGACCGCGGTCGCGCAGTTCGTGCGTCCCCGGAACTCGGTGCAGACGCGACACTGCACCTTGGCCCGGGCCGTGGTCATGAAGAAGAACAGCGCGGCCACCGCGAGCACGGCGGCGATGCTGTAGAGCGTCGAGCGCTTCATAGCTCCCAAAGTAGACGCGAAGGCGGGGCTGTCAACGATCCCTCGGTCCCCACGAACGAAGAAAGCCGAGCGGCTCTCGCCGCCCGGCTCTTGGTCGTCCGCGTCGGCCCTCAGCGACCCGCGGCCGCTTTGTCCCGCTTGGGCTCGTGGAACTGCTCTTTCTCCGTCGAGCCCTCCATCGCGGTGACGGAGGAGGTGCCGCCGGTGGCGATCTGGGTGATCTCGTCGAAGTAGCCGACGCCCACGAACTCCTGGTGCCGCACCGCGTCATACCCGTCGGCCTCTGAGGCGAACTCTCGGGATTGCAGGTCCGCGTACGCCGCCATCCCGCGCTTCCCGTAGTCCTTCGCGAGCGCGAACATGCTGTGGTTCAGCGCGTGGAACGCCGACAGGGTGACGAACTGGAACTTGTATCCCATCGCCCCGAGCTCCTGCTGGAACGAGGCGAGCTGGGCGTCGCTCAGGTGCTTCTTCCAGTTGAACGAGGGCGAGCAGTTGTAGGCGAGGAGCTTGCGCGGGTACTTGGCGCGAATCGCCTCGGCGAACTGCTTGGCTTCCTTCAAGTCCGGCTTGGACGTCTCGAACCACAGGAGATCCGCGTACGGGGCGTAGGCCAGGCCGCGGGCGACGGCGGAGTCGATCCCGGGCTGCACGCGAATGAAGCCCTCGGTGGTCCGCTCGCCCAGGATGAACCGGTGGTCGTAGGGATCGATGTCGTTCGCCAGGATCGTGGCGCCGAGGGCGTCCGTCCGCGCGATCAGCACGGTGTTCACGCCGGCCACGTCGGCCGCGAGGCGCGCGGCGATCAGCTTGGTGATGAACTCGCTCGTCGGGACGAGCACCTTGCCGCCCAGGTGTCCGCACTTCTTGAGTGATGCGAGCTGGTCTTCATAGTGCACCGCCGCCGCGCCCTGCGCGATCATGTTGAGCATCAGCTCGTAGGCGTTGAGCAACCCACCGAAGCCGGCCTCCGCGTCGGCGACGGTCGGCACCAACCAGTCGATCGAGTCGTCGCCCTGCATGTGGGAGATCTGATCGGCGCGGAGCAGGGCGTTGTTGATGCGATGGACGAGTTGCGGGACGCTGTCGGCGGGATAGAGGCTCTGGTCGGGGTACGTATGCAATGCCGTATTCATGTCGCCCGCCACCTGCCAGCCACTCACATAAATGGCTGTGAGTCCCGCCTTGACGCACTGCACCGCCTGGCCGCCGGTGATGGCGCTGAGGGCGGTGACCGGCGCATCCTCCTGCAGGAGCTTCCATAGCCGCGCCGCACCCCGTGCGGCGAGCGTGTATACGATCGGCACTGTGCCGCGCAATCGGCACACGTCGGCCGCGGTGTAGGGCCGCTTGATGCCGTCCCAGCGGCTGTCCGTGGTCCATTCGCGCTCGAGCGCGGCGATGATGTTCTGCTTGTCCATGAGATGGCCGTCCCTGTCGTCAGTCGAGGTAGTCGTACGCGACCGTCGTGAGGAACTCTGCAAACTCCGCGCCGGTCGTCAGTTCGGCCAGAATCCGGCTCGCCTGCGAAAACTTATTGGCAGGTAACACCCCCGCACCTACCCGTTCGGGTAGGTCCGCTTCGAGCTCAGAGAGATTTTGCAGCACTATTGCCGCAGTCACGCGGCGCCCGTCGTCGAGCCGGGCGCCGTGGTGGACCCATTGCCACACCTGCGCGCGCGAGATCTCCGCGGTCGCCGCGTCTTCCATGAGGTCGTTGATCGGCACGCACCCGCTGCCGTGGAGCCACGCGGCGAGGTACTGGAGCGCCGCGCTCAGATTCGTGCGTAACCCCTCCGCCGTGATGTCTCCCGGCGGGGTCGCGAGCAGGTCGGCGGCCGTGACGCGGACGTCGTCCCGCCGCCGATCGATCTGGTGCGGTCCCTTGAGCTGGGTAGCGAACGCCTCACGTGCGACCGACACGAGGCCCGGGTGCGAGACCCATGTGCCGTCGTGCCCCTGCCGCACCTCGCGGAGCTTGTCTTGCCGGACTTTCTCGAGCGCCTGGGCGTTCAACGCCGGGTCGCGTTTGATGGGGATCTGCGCCGCCATCCCCCCGAGTGCGTGTATGGCCCGATGATGACACGTATGGATCACGAGGTCGGCGTACGCCCGCAGGAACGGCTGCTCCATCGTGACCCGCGCGCGGTCGGGCAGCACCCGCTCCGGCCGGCCGCGCAGCTTCTTGATGTAGCTGAAGATGTAATCCCACCGGCCGCAATTCAGCCCCGCCGAGTGATCGCGCAGCTCCCACAGGATCTCGTCCGTTTCGAAGGCGGCGAGGATGGTCTCGATCAGGACGGTGGCGCGGATCGTTCCCCGGGGGATCCCGATCGCGTCCTGGGCGAAGTTGAAGACGTCGTTCCAGAGACGCGCCTCCAGGTGACTTTCGAGCTTCGGGAGGTAGTAGTACGGCCCCGAGCCGCGCGCGATCAGCGCGGCGCCGGTGTGATAGAACGCGAGACCGAAATCGAAAAGGGAGGCGGCGATCGGCTGGCCGTCCACCAGTACGTGCTTTTCGATCAGGTGCCAGCCCCGTGGCCGGACGACGAGCGTCGCCGTCTTGGGATCGAGCGAGTAGCGCTTTCCCTCCGGGCTCGTGTAGGCGATCGTGCGGTTCACCGCGTCGCGCAGGTTCTGTTGGCCCTGGACGTTGTTCTCCCACGTGGGCGCGTTGGCGTCCTCGAAGTCAGCCATGAAGACGTCCGCGCCCGAGTTGAGCGCGTTGATCATCATCTTGCGCTCGACTGGCCCCGTGATCTCGACGTGGCGGTCCATCAGATCGGGGCGGATCGGCGCGACGGTCCACTCGCGCTCGCGGAGACTTCGGGTTTCGGGGAGGAAGTCGGGCAGCCGCCCGGCGTCAAGCTCCCGCTGGCGCGCGACGCGACGCTCGAGTAAGCGCCGCCGCTCCGGCTCGAATCGCCGCGCGAGGGCGGCAAGAAAGTGAAGGGCCCCGGGACTCAGCACGCCCGTGCAGTCCGGAGGTGCGGGCTTGAGAAGCTGGACGCCGGTGTCGGCCGGGGGCAGGGGCATAACTCATAAGATAAGGCGACGGAACGACCGAACCACGGAATGAGGAACGGCTGTCCGCACGCCATCCCCATTCCGTCTTTCCGTCATTCCGTTGCTTTCTTAGGTTTGACCTCCGACATGACCATTCGTCTCGTAATCACCGGGCTGTGTTTGCTCGCCGCAGGCATCCTCGTCTTGCGCGCGGCCTACCGAGCCGCCGGCGATCGTCGCTGGATGGGGAGCGCCGTCCGCGGCCTGGCCGGGCTCCTCCTGCTGGCGCTCGCCGCGCTTATGGGCGCGATCATCGTCGGCCTGCGGGGATACCGGGCCCTCACGTTCGAAGAGATCGCGGCCACGGTGACCACTGAGCCCGTGGCGCCGCAGCGCTTTCGTGCGACGATCGTGTTTCCCGACCGCCGCCTCGCGATGTACGAGATCGCCGGGGACGCGTTCTACGTGGACGCCCGCATCCTCAAGTGGCACCCGCTCGCGAGCCTCGTGGGCCTCCACACGGCTTTCGAACTCGATCGCGTGGCGGGGCGCTATAACGACGTGGCGGACGAGCGGCGCAAGCCGCATACGACGTACGAGTTGACTCGCCCGCCGCTCGTCGATCTCTTCTTTCTGGCACGCCGCCGGATGCTCGGCCCGCTCGTGGACGCGGAGTACGGCTCGGCGGCGTTCGTCGCCGCGGGCGCGCCCGCGCAGTACGAAGTGCGGGTGTCGACCACCGGCCTGCTGATGCGGCCGGTGCTGGTCCGCCCGACCCCCTGACTGGCGTGCGCTGCCGCCGGCGACCCTCGCGGGTGAGGCGTACGTCACCGTCCGGCGCGGCAGAGGGGCTATCGTTCCCGAACGATGACCCATCACAGGCTCACGCTCGCGGGTTCGCTCTGCGCGCTGGCGCTGCTCACCTGCAACACCATGCCCACCGCGATCATGCTCCCCCCCGAAGGCTCGGGCAGTCTGCATCTCGTGCCCGTCGCGGGCAGCTACGCCAGCCCGCTCTATGTGACCGCCCCGGTAGCCGACACGGCCCGCCTCTTCGTGGTCGAGCAGGCGGGAACGATCCGCATCGTGCAGCACGGGCAGGCGCTCGCGACGCCGTTCCTCGATATCACCGGTCGCGTGGGGTCAGGTGGCGAGCGCGGGCTCCTCAGCATGGCGTTCCACCCGAGCTATTCCAGCAACGGCTTCTTCTACGTGAACTACACAGACCTGAACGGCGACACGCACGTGGAGCGCTTCAACGTGAGCGCAACGGACTCGAACGTCGCCGACTCGGCATCCCACAAGGTGATTTTCTTCGTCCGGCAGCCCTACCCGAATCACAACGGCGGCCTGGTGATGTTCGGGCCCGACGGGATGCTCTACATCGGCATGGGCGACGGCGGCTCCGGGGGCGACCCACAGAACCGGGCCCAAAACCCCGATTCGGTGCTCGGGAAGCTGCTCCGGATCGACGTGGACGGGGGAGATCCCTACGCGATCCCGACCGGAAACCCGTACAAGACCGGCGGCGGCGCGCCTGAGGTGTGGGCGCTCGGCCTGCGCAATCCGTGGCGGTTTTCGTTCGACCCGCCCAGCGGACTGCTGTACATCGGGGACGTGGGGGAGGTCAGTTGGGAGGAAGTGGACGTCGAACCCACCAGCCAACCCGGGTTGAACTACGGGTGGCGGATCATGGAGGGAACGCACTGCTTCAACCCGAACCCCTGCAGCTCGGCCGGTCTCGTCCTCCCGCGGAACGAGTACTCGCACGCGGACGGCTGCGCGGTCATGGGCGGGCTCGTGTATCGCGGCGCGCGGTCACCGGCGCTCGTCGGCCAGTACTTCTTCTCGGATCTGTGTGGCGCGTGGCTCCGAAGCTTCACGTTCTCGAACAATGCCGTGATGACGCGTACGCTCTGGACGCCGGATGTCGGCCTGGGCAGCCCGCACTCGTTCGGCCAGGACGCGCGCGGCGAGATCTACGTCGTCGATGGGGGCGGTACGGTCTATCGGATCGCGCAGTAAGCGCCCCGCGTCGTAAATTCACGAATGGGCGGCAGCGTGGTGGTGACGGGTGCCTCGTCCGGGATCGGTGCCGCCATCGCCCGGCACCTGGCCGTTCGAGGCTTTCGCGTGTTCGGCACGGTCCGCGCGGCCGGGGACGGGGCCGTGGTCACCGCGGACGGCGTCACGCCGGTGCACATGGACGTGACGGACGCGACGAGTATCGCGCGTGCCCGTGACGAGGTCACGCGGGCGCTCGGCGCGTCGCCGCTTGTCGGACTCGTCAACAACGCCGGGATTCCGGCCGCCGGCCCCCTCGAGCTGCTCCCCATCGACGACATCCGGCACGTGCTCGAGGTCAATGTCCTCGGTGCCGTGGCCGTGACGCAGGCGTTCCTGCCGCTCCTCAAGGCGGCGCGAGGCCGGATCGTCAACATCACCTCGGTGGCCGGCCGGGCGGCGCTCCCGTTCATGGGGCCCTATGCCGCGTCGAAGTTCGCGCTCGAGGCGATCTCCGACAGCTGGCGCCGCGAGCTCATCCCGTTCGGCGTCAAGGTCATCGTGATCGAGCCGGGGAACTTCCAGAGCCGGATCTGGAACAAGGTCGAGGCGATGGACCTGAGTCGCTACCGCGGGACGCCGTATGAGGCGGTGATGGAGCGCGTCCGCCGCCGCGCTCTGCGTGCCGGCGAGGAGGCGCCGCCCCCTGATCGGGTGGCGCGGCTCGTCGCGTACGCGCTCACCGCACGACGGCCCCCGATCCGCCGCGTGGTCTCAGCTCATAGCTGGTTCACGCGCCTGCTGCTGCGACTGCCCGATCGCTGGCTGGACTGGTGGATCGCGCGGCGGTGGCGACGCCGCGCCGGTCGTTAGACGACGACCTTCCCGATCGGCAGTTTTCTGATCCGCTTCCCGGTGGCCGAGAAGATCGCGTTGCAGACCGCCGGCGCGATCGGCGGGACGCCTGGCTCACCGGTGCCGCCCTGTGCGTCGGTACTGGGCACGATGTGCACCTCGACGACGGGCGCCTCCGGCATGCGCACGACAGGGTAGGTGTCGAAGTTGCCCTGGACCACGCGCCCGCCCGCGAGCGTGATCTCGCCGTACAGCGCCGCGCTCAAGCCGAAGACGATCCCGCCCTGCATCTGCGCCTCGATTTGACCGGGATTCACCGCCGGCCCGCAATCGACCGCGCAGATCACCCGGGGCACGTGGACCGTGCCGTCTCCGTCCACTACGACCTCCGCGACCTCGGCGCAGACCGTCGGTCCCCATTCCGCCAGCGCGATCCCGCGGCCGTGCCCCGCGGGAAGGGGGGTGCCCCAGCCCGCTTTCTCCGCCGCCAGGACCAGCGCGCGCAGGTGGCGTGGTTTCTTCTGCAACAGCTCTCGCCGCAGCTCGAAGGGATCGCGGCCGCCCGCCGCGGCGATTTCATCCAGGAAGCACTCCGTCACAAAGCCATTGTGAGACACGCCCACCGAGCGCCAGGGGCCGCGTGGCACCGGGGCCAGCTCGAGCGTAGCCTGATCGACGAGGACGTTCGGGATCGCATACGGGAGCATGACCGCACCGTCGATCAGGCTGTCGTCCATGCCCTTCTCGAGCGGGCCGAACTTGAGACGCAGCGGCGTGCCCGCGATCCGATGTGTCCATGCGACCGGCCGGCCCGTGGCATCGAGACCGGCCCGGAAGACGTTATAGCTCGTGGGCCGGTAGAAGCCGTTCCGCATGTCGTCTTCACGCGACCAGATGACCTTCACCGGCGCGCCGACCGCCTTCGAGACCCGCACCGCTTCGGACACGAAGTCGGGCTCGAGTCGCCGGCCGAAGCCGCCGCCCGAAAGCGTCGTGTGAATCCGGACTTTGTCCGCTGGCAGCCCTGATACCTGGGCGGCCACCTTTTGCGCGTCTCCCTGGTTCTGCGTCGGCGCCCAGACGTCGGCTCCATCAGGCTGGACGTGGGCCGTGCAGTTCATTGGCTCCATGGTCGCGTGGTGCACGAACGGCACGTCGTACACCGCTTCAATTCGCTTCACCGCACCGGCCAGGGCGGCGCCGGCATCGCCGACCGTCTCCGCCACGACGGCCGGTCGTGCGGCGAGCGCGGCAAGCTGCGAGCGCACGCTCGCGGAGTCGAGCGCGACGGCATCGCCCGCGTCCCAATCGATCTGCAGCGCGCGCCGGCCCACGACCGCCTGCCAGTACGTGTCTGCGACCACCGCGACGCCGGCGGCGCACCCGGCCGCCCACCCGCCTGCCGGACCCATCCACGAGCTCGCCTCGAGCTCGACCACGTGGCGCACTCCGGGCAGCTCTTTGGTCCATTCGGCGTTGAGCCTCTTGACCTTGCCGCCCAAGACCGGCGAGCGCTCGATCGAGGCGATCAGCATCCCCGGGACCTTCACGTCGATCCCGAAGACCGCGCTGCCGTCCACTTTCGCCGGTGTGTCGAGCCGGCGCACGCGGGTGCCCACCAGGCGGAAGTCCTTGGGATCCTTGAGCGGCGCGTCGCTCGGCACCGGGAGGGCCGCGGCGCGGGCAACGAGCCGTCCGTACGGCTGGCGCCGGCCGGAGGCGGCGTGCACGATGGCACCCTGCTCAGCGTGGCACTCGGACTTCTCGACGCCCCAGGTTTCCGCCGCAGCGGTGAGGAGCATCTCTCGCGCCGTAGCGCCCGCCTTACGGAGCAGATCCCACGAGCCCTGGATCGCATGGCTGCCGCCGGTTCTCATGGTCCGAGACCAGCCCGCGGGATTCTCCGGCATGGGGCCGAGGCGCACCGCTGACCAGTCGGCCTCGAGCTCCTCGGCGAGAATCATCGCGAGGCCGGTCTGGGAGCCCTGACCCATCTCGGACCGGTCGAGCGTGAGCGTGACAATCCCGTCCGCGTCGATCCGGATCCAGGCATTGGGGGCGAAGGGAGGCTTTGAGGCGGAGCGGACGCCGGCCGCTGCTTCCGATCCCATGGAAAACGCGATTGCGAGACCGGCAGTCGTCTCGACGAAGTCGCGGCGAGTGATCGAGGTGGGGGAGCTCATGGCACTTTCTCTATAGTGCGTGGTGCGTGGTGCGTGGTTGCGTCCGACGCGAACCGTCGTTGCGGTGCGCACCGTCGGTCACCACGCACTACGCACCACGCACCGGTCGTTAGGTCACCTTCCCGACCGGCAGCTTCCGGATCCGTTTCCCGCTCAACGCGAAAATCGCGTTGCACACCGCAGGCGCGATCGGCGGCGTACCGGGCTCGCCCACACCGCCCTGCGAGTCGGCGCTCGGGACGATGTGCACTTCGACCACCGGCATCTCCGCCAGCCGCAGCATTCGGTAGTCGTGGAAGTTGCTCTGCTGCACCCGTCCCTTGTCGATCGTGATCTCGCCCCACAGCGCCGCCGTGAGGCCATACACGATGGCGCTCTGCATCTGAGCTTCCACGATGCCGGGGTTCACGACCGGTCCGCAGTCCACGGCGCACACCACGCGATGCACGTGGGGCGCGCCGTCCGAATCCACGGAGACTTCGGCGACCTCGGCCACATGCGTATCGAACGACTTGAACACGGCAATGCCGCGCGCTCGACCCGCGGGGAGGGGCGTTCCCCATCCGGCCTTGGTCGCGGCCAGGTTGAGCACGCCGAGGTGGCGCGGCGCTTTGCCCAGCAGATCGCGCCGATACTCGTAGGGGTCCTTCTTGGCGGCGTGCGCCAGCTCGTCGATGAACGTCTCGACCGCGAAGGCGTTGAACGAGTTGTTCACGGAGCGCCAAAAGCCCACCGGGATGCCGGTGTCCGTGAGGACATAGTCGACGTGGACGTTGGACACCGCGTAGGGCATGCCCACGCCACCCTCCACGGCCTCTCCATCGAGGCCGTTCTTCACCGTGTCCGGGAAGACTCGCGCCAGGATCGACGGCGCGACGATCCGGTGCGTCCAGGCGACCGGTTGACCGCCGGCGTCGAGGCCGGCCTGAAGGCGATGATACGACGCAGGCCGGTACTGGGCGTTGCGGATGTCGTCTTCGCGGGACCAGATCAGCTTAACCGGTGCGCCGGTCGCCTTCGAGGCTTCGAGCGCTTCCTTGATGAAATCCAGCTCGAAGCGCCGGCCGAACCCGCCGCCCAAGTAGGTGGTGTGCACCTTGACCTTCTCGGGCGGCACGCCGCCGATGCCGGCACCCACACCCTGCGCACCGGTCTGGAACTGCGTGGGCGCCCAGATATCGACGCCGTCCGCCCGCACGTGCGCGGTGCAGTTCATCGGCTCCATGGTCGCGTGCGCGAGGAACGGCAATTCGTACGTGGCGTCGAGCTTGGATGCCGCGGTCGGCAGCGCGCCTTCGGCGTCACCGTCGTGACGAGCGACGGCGCCGGCCTGCCCGGCGTTCTTGGCAAAGAGCTCCGAAATCGTGGCGCTCGAGACGACTGCGTTCGGACCCTCGTCCCAAGTGATGTCGAGTGCGTCCCGCCCCTTCTTGGCGGGCCAGTAGCCATCGGCCACGACGGCGACGCCGGTCGAGATCTGCACGACCTGGCGGACGCCCGGCACCTCCTTGGCCTTGGTCGCATCAAAGCTCTTCACGTTGCCACCGAACACCGGGCTCCGCGCGATCACCCCGACGAGGAGGCCCGGCGCCTTCACATCGATCCCGAATTCCGCCGCCCCGTTCACCTTGGGTGGTGTGTCGAGGCGCGAGACTCGCGTGCCGAGGATCTTCCAATCCTTGGGATCCTTGAGCGGGACGTCGTGGGGCAGGGGGACGGTGGCCGCTTTCGCCGCGAGCTTCCCGAACGTGAGCCGCCGCTTGCTCGAGGCGTGGACAACGGCGCCCTTTTCCGCGTGACACTCCGACTTGTCGACGCCCCAGGTCTCGGCGGCCGCCGTGACGAGCATCTCGCGCGCCGCCGCACCGGCTTTGCGGAGCGGTGTATAGGCGGCGCGGACGCTCGTGCTGCCCCCGGTGCCCTGCATGCCGAACATCGGGTTGATGTACGCCTTGTCCACCGGGGCGGACTCGATCTTGATCTTGGACCAATCGGCCTCGAGCTCCTCCGCGAGGAGCATCGGCAGCGACGTCGTCACGCCCTGGCCCATCTCTGAGCGATCCACGATCACGAGCACGCTCTCGTCTGGATGGATGCGCAGCCAGGCGTTGGGCGCGAACGGCGTGGGGTACGCGATGCCGCGACGACCGCCCGCGGGCAGATGGAATCCGATGACCAAGCCCGCGCCGGCAACCGTCGCCGTCTGCAGAAACTCGCGCCGTGTGACTTCTGTCCGCGGGGGGGTCACGTTACGCTCCCGCCGCGCGATGGATGGCCGCGCGGATGCGCTGATAGGTCCCACAGCGGCAGATGTTCGTCATCGTCGCGTCGATGTCCGCGTCAGTGGGATGGGGATTTTTCGCGAGCAGTGCGGCGGCCGCCATGATCTGACCCGATTGACAGTACCCGCACTGCGGCACGTCCTCCTCGATCCAGGCACGCTGCACCGGGTGCGAGCGGTTCTTCGAGAGGCCTTCAATGGTGGTGACCTTCTTCCCGGCGACGGCCGCGACCGGGAGCACACACGTGCGCGTGGCCACACCGTCCAGGTGGACGGTGCAAGCGCCGCACTGCGCGATGCCGCAGCCGAATTTCGTGCCGGTGAGGCCGAGGTTGTCGCGCAGCACCCAGAGGAGGGGGGTGTCGGGCGTGACGTTCACGGTCTCGCGCTTGCCGTTGACGGTAAAGCTGATCGGGGGCATGAGCGGGCGTCTCCGCGGAGGATGAAAACAACGTGCACCGGAGGACACGCCGAGGGAAGGGGGCAACGCTATCCGAACATGCCGGGCACCGTCATCTTCTGCGGCGTGAGCGCATCGCCCAGCGGCGTCACTTACGCGCGCCGCCTCGGCTTGTTCTCCGCCACGATGGCCGTCATCGGCGGCATCATCGGCGGCGGCATCTTCCTCACGCCGTCCACGGTCGCCGCGGGGGCCGGGGCCGGATCCGCGTCGTTCATCCTGATCGCATGGGTGGTCGGGGGGTTGGTGGCGCTGATCGGCGCGTTTTGCTTCGCCGAGCTGGGGGCGCGGCGCCCGCAGGCGGGCGGCGGGTATGTGTACCTGCGAGAGGCGTGGGGTTCGCTCCCCGCCTTCCTTTATGGGTGGGCGCTTCTGCTGGTGATCGCCACCGGCGCGATCGCTGCCGTCGCGGTGACGTTCGCGAGCTACACGCTGGCGCTTGCGGGGCTCTCTCCTGGTCTCGCCGCTCCCGTGGCCGTGGGTGCGATCGTCTTCCTCACGGGGGTCAACCACTTCGGGGTCAAGCCCGCCGCGATTACGCAGAACATCTTCACAGTGCTCAAGCTGGCCGCCCTCGCGTCTTTGATCGCCGCCGGTCTCTTCGCGATCACCCCTACCGCCCTCTACCGCCCTCTACCGCCCGTTAACGCCCCGGCGGGGACGTGGGGGGTGGTCGTCTCTCTCGGCACCGCCCTCGTCCCGATTTTGTTCACCTACGGCGGCTGGCAGCAGACCAACTTCATCGCCGAGGAGATCATCGACCCGGAGCGGAACCTGCCGCGCGCGCTCGTGCTCGGGGTGGTGGTCGTGGTGACGGTCTACCTGCTGGCGAACGTGGCGTATCTCCGCGCCCTCGGGCCGGGCGGCCTCGCGACCAGCTCGGCGCCCGCGGCGGGCGTGATGCGAGCGGTGCTCGGCCCCGTCGGGAGCACGATTGTTTCGGCCGGCATCGCCGTATCCACGTTCGGATTCCTGAATCTCGTGATCCTCGTGACCCCACGCGTGTTTCAGGCCATGGCCGCGGACGGTGTGTTCTTTCCCCCGCTCGCTCGCCTGCATCCCGTGCACCGGACGCCCAGCGCGGCCCTGCTCCTGCAGGGGACGTGGGCCATCGTCCTGACGCTCTCGGGGACCTTCGGACAGCTCGTGAGCTATGTGACGTTCGGCGACTGGATCTTCTTCGGTCTTACGGCGGCCAGCCTGTTCGTCTACCGGGCGCGTGACCGATCTTCCGCCGTCGGGTTCCGGGTCCCGGGCTATCCCTGGACGCCCGCGCTGTTCGTGATCGCGGCGGCGTACGTGGTCCTGAGCTCCGTCCTCGCGAATCCGACGCACGCGGTTGTGGGTGCGGTTCTCATCGCGCTGGGCGTGCCGATGTATATGTTGCGGCGCCGCAACAGTAGGAAGCCCGTGCCGGATACTCCTTGACGACTGTCTGCCCGGCGGTCATTGTAGGCCGCGACAGATGACCAGGCCAATCGTGGCGTTGGCGTAGGTCCTACCGGTTGTGGGCCGTGGCATCTCTCATTCCACGGAGGGGGAATCGGTATGCTGAGTAGCAATCGTAGGCGCACTCTCATCGCGGCAGCGGCGCTGAGCATCATGCTTCCCGGCGCGCGCGCATTGGCACAAGGGGGGCAAACCGGATCAGTCGGCGGTAAGGTGACCGACGAGCAGGGCGCGGCAGTTGCGGGTGCCCAGCTCACTATTGATCAGGTCGGCAAGGGCGCGGTCTCCGGCGCGAACGGCACCTATGTGATCGAAGGCGTTCCGGCGGGGTCGCATACGCTGCGGGCTCGTCTGATCGGGTATCGCGGCCAGACAAAGACGGTCAGCGTGTCGGCCGGAAGGCAGGCGACGGAAGACTTCACGTTGGCCGTGGATCCGTTGAAGCTCGAGGCGGTGGTGGTTACGGGAACCGAGTCGCCGCGGACCAAACTGGAAACGAGCAACGCCACCACGGTGCTGAGCGCCGCGGACCTGATCCAGGCGGCGCCACGGAGCACCACGGAAGCGCTCCGCCTGGTGCCAGGATTCACGCGCGTCGAGAGCTCGGGCGGTGAGGTCAACGAGAACTACGAGATGCGAGGGATCCTGGGCGTCGAATACGTCATGTTCCTCGAAGACGGCCTGCCCGTGTTCCCCACGATGCACACCTTCTTCATGAACGCCGACAACCTCTTCCGCATCGATCGAAACGTCGAGCGGATGGAGGTAGTGCGCGGGGCGGGCTCTGCCCTGTTTGGGTCGAACACCCCGGGCGCGATCATCAACTTGATCAATCATACCGGCGGCCCCGCGACGAGTGGCAGCATGATGGCGTACGGCGGGACGGGGGGATTGGCGCGGTACGACTTCAACGTCAACGGGCCGATCGGTGCGGACTGGCGCTTTAACGCCGGGGGCTTCTACCGCTACAACCGGGGTGCACGCTTTCCCGGATTCCCCGGCACCGAGGGCGGACAGTTCAAAGCGAGCATCACCCGAAACTTCGACAACGGCTACTTCCGGACCTCGCTTAAAGTCATCAACGACCGCAACCAGTTCATTCTCGATCTGCCGTTTATGTATCCGGATTCGACGAACCTGAAGAACTATCAGAACGTGCCTGGGTTCTCGGATTACGGCTCGATGAATACGAATGAGGGGAACAACATCCAGGTTCCTACACCCGACGGTCAGCTTCTCCTGCCGTTGGACCACGGGCTGCAGACGAAGGCCTACTGGCTCACCGCCACCGCGGGCTTCAATCTCGCGAAGGGCTGGAACTTGGAGAACAGCGCGCAGATCATGAATGACCAGCAGGAGTGGAACGCCATCCTGCCGTTCGACGTGCAGGACGCGGGGACGTTCGTGAACTCGTGGCTGACCCAGTATTGGGGTAACTACGCGTTCGGCGTGCTGCAGAACAACGGTACGATTCCAGCGGGTCGCATCCTGGACAATGTCGTCGTCGTGGGAACGCCGACGGTCACGCTCACCTACCCCAACGTGCTCAGCCCGACGGGCAGCCCGACGGTTTACAACAATCCCAACGGCCTGCTCTCTCCGGGCGGCGAGTGGCACGTCGCGAAGCCGATCTCGGCGTTCCAGGATCAGTTGACCTTCAAGAAGGCGCTCGAGGGGGGGCACAACGTCTCCCTGGGCCTCTACTTTGCGAACTATCAGCAGACGAACCAGTGGTATTTCACCGACATCCTCATGGACGTTCAGGACAACCCGCACTTCGTTGACCTGACCCTCAACAATGCCACGGTGCGCTTCCATGACCATACTGCTGCCGGCGTCCAGGACAGCACGACCTTCACGCTGCCGGCGAATTTTGCTGCCACCAAAAATGGCTTCCGTCGCTTCCTGTCGAACTATGTGAACGGCGAAGGGCAGACGACGGTTTTCTCGACGGTGCTGGGTGGATCGTTCAAGTTGAGCGAGCGGGTGCGTGCGGACCTGGGCGTACGGTATGAGAGAGACGATTACGTGCAGAGTTCGCAGAATTCGACCGTGAGGCCCGTCAACGGCGACAGCCTGAACTCGCTCAACATCGTCAATCAGGATGTCTGGGGTGTGGCGTCCTCGTACAAGCATTTCAGTCGCACGATCGGTGACTGGTCGGGTTCGGTGGGGCTGAACTACGCACTCACCGATCAGACGTCTCTGTACGCCCTCGGTAGCCGCGCATACAAGATGCCTGCGCTGGACGAGTTCCTGGTTGCCTCGGCGCAGCAGCAAGTCTCGTTGTTCAAGTCCAAGCGGAACTGGTCCGGGGAAGTCGGTGTGAAGCACGCCGCTCGGAACTTCGGCGTGACCCTCGACGGGTTCTACACGGTGTTGAAGGACATCGTCAGTCAGGGGCTGGTGCTGGACCCCGTTACGGGTCAATCGATCTGGATCGTTCAGCCGAGTCCCGAGGTCCGTTCCTACGGGCTCGAGTTCGAGGGATCGGGCCACCTGCCCAACAGTGGCTTCAGCGCCGTGACGAACTGGACGTGGCTCCGCGCAGAGTTCGCAAGCTGCCCCCCGCCGGGAGGATGCGGCAGCGGCGCCGACGTGGGTACGCTCTTGGCGGGCAAGCCGCCGATCATCGGAAACCTCGCGGTGACGTATGTGGCGCGCTCCGGCCCGAGCCTGACCGCTGACTGGCACTTCGTGGACCGCCGCTGCGCCGCGAACGGCACCTGTGTGAACCAGTTGCCCACGTACAGCTATCTCAACCTCGGCGCTGACTACACGTTCCCGACGAGTGGCGTGACCATTCGCGCCGACCTGTGGAATGTGTATCAGTCGCAGGGTCTCGAGGAGGGTAACCCTCGTCTGAGCCTGCTTCCCAACGGTCGCACGAGCAACTTGTTCCTCGGCCGTCCGATTCTACCGCGGGCGCTGCAGGTGTCGGTCGGGTACAAGTTCTAGTCGATGCGCCACGGATGACCGCGGCGTGAAGTCCAGCGAGCCAGCCACCTCCCACCGAACATTCTCGGTGGCTGGCTCGCTGTTGTTGTTTCTCATCGTTTCGCTGTCCGCCCAAGACTCAACATTCATCGTAAGTACCACCGATCCCACGTACCGCGCCCCCGCCTTCATCGGCAACGGCGCGTTCAGTCTCGTCTCCACCCCACTCGGCGCCACGGCATCGCTCTCCTACGCATCCGGCGTCTACGACCATGGCCCGGGCGACGTCCCGCGCATCGCGGCCCTCCCCGCCTGGAACGCGATCGACGTTTCGGACGGCCAACACTGGCTCGGCCAGGCCACGCTCGACTCGACGAGCCTGCGCAACTACCGCCAGACGCTCGACATGTACGAGGGAGTCCTACGGACGAGCTACGAATGGCTCCACGGCGACCGACGAACGGCTGTTTCGGTCGAGGCGTTCATCTCGCGCGCGGACCCGCGGCTCGCGGTCGTGAATCTCGTGCTGCTGCCCCACGACTCTGGCACGGTGACCCTTTCGTTTCCGCTCCGTCCCCGGCCCGCGCCGCACCGGCTCGCGCTCGCCAAGCTCGAGCACACGGAGCCGGACTGGACGCTCGAGAAGGTCTGGTATCCGGGCTACGTGAATGTCGAGAGTCGAGGAGCGACCGCGAGCGAAGTCTCGCTCGCGGGCCGGACAGAAGGGCGGGGGACGCCGGTGGCATTTTCCGCGCGGGCCGGCTGGCCCACGCGCCAGCAGCCGCTGTCGGTGCGGCCGGTGGTTTCGGATTCCGGGGTCGCGCTCGAGCTCACGTTCCGGGCGACGCCTAACGTCCCCATCACTGTTGCCAAGTTCATCGGGCTCGGCCGCTCGCGGGGGGCCGCCTCGACGGCTACACGCGCGGCGCTCGCCGCCGGCTACCCCGCAACCCTCGAGACACATCGCGCCGTGTGGCGCCGCCTGTGGCAGACCGACATCGTCGTCGACGGCGACCCCGAGCTGCAGCGCGTGCTCCACGCGATGCAGTTCTATCTCCTGGCGAGCATCCGAGAAGGAACGAGCGAGAGCATCCCACCCATGGGACTCTCTACCGCGGGCTACTATGGGCACGTGTTCTGGGACGCGGATACGTGGATGTTCCCGGCGCTGCTCGTGCTGCATCCGGACCTCGCCCGCTCCATGGTCATGTTCCGACACCGCGCGCTCCCGGCGGCGGAGCGAAGGGCGCGTGGCAACGGCCATCGCGGCGCGATGTACCCCTGGGAATCGGACGAGCTCGGCGAGGAGACCACACCGCGCTTCGCTTGGCAGAACGCGCTGTACGAGAATCACATCACCGGGGACGTAGCGCTCGCCCAGTGGCAGTACTATCTCGCCACCGGGGACTCCGTATGGCTCGCGCGCTACGGCGAGCCGGTGCTTCGGGCGACGGCGAATTTCTGGGCGAGCCGGGCGACGTTCAATGCTGCAAAGCAGCGCTACGACATCACCCACATCGTATCGGTCGACGAGGGACTCATCGGCATCGGGAACGATACGTACACGAATGCCGTCGCCCGGAAGAACCTCCAGCTCGCGACCCTCGCCAGCTCCCGCGTGGGCCGAGCTCCCGACACGCTGTGGGCCCGCGTGGCGGCGGGTCTCTACATCCCGTACGATTCCGCGGACCAGTACCATCCGACGTACGAAGGCGCGCCCGAGGCCAAGCGAGGATCGGTCGTGCCCCTCTTGGCCTTTCCATTAGGGCTGCCCATGAGCGACACGACCAAACGAAACGACATCCAGAGCGCGATTCGCCTCATGATAAGAGAAGGCGGCGGGGCGATGATGACCGAGACCCTCTACCCGGTGATCGCCGCGGAGCTAGGCGAGCGCGCCCTGGTGGACACCCTGCTCCCGCTGAGCTACCGGGGACACGTGCGGCCCCCGTTCTACGCGCTCGCGGAGACCCCGCGGAACGACGCGGTGAACTTCCTCACGGGTGCCGGTGGGTTCCTGCAACAGGTCGTGTACGGCTACACGGGGCTCCGGCTCACGGACGACGGCCTGCGGCCGGTTTACCGGCCCGTGCTTCCGTCGGCGGTCAGGCGCCTCGTCCTCCGGCACGTGTCCGTTCGGGGAAAGACATACGACATCGTGGTCGAGGGCGACTCGGCGCGGTTCAGGGCGAGATGATTGCACTCGCCTTCTTGATCGCTGCCCTTCAGGGCAGTGCCGTGCCGGGCCCACTCTTCAGAGTGGGAATCCTCGACAGTGTTCTACCCTATCTCTCTTTCCCCGAACCGGGGCTCGACGACCCCGCCGCGTACGAAGGGTACAGCACGCGCGTGTTCCGAGACGCTCGGGGCAACGCCTTTCAGGTCTACGTGAACGGCGCGACGGGACGGGTCCTGAACGTCTGGGCGGACGCGCTCGACGAAAGTGTTGGGTTTACGGTCCGGGACTCGAGCGGGAAACCCGCCGAGGTGACGTGGGGCACCGCCGGAGCCGCGGTCGCGGAATCGGCGGCGGTGGGCACGCGGTCGCTCTCCTACGGTCTCGAGGCTCCATCGTCAGTTACCATCGGTCTTTTCCTGCTCGGCTCCATGCGGGTCGAGCGAGACCTACAGTACGCGCGGCGTGATACCCTGTCGCTCGACGCGGTGCCGTTTCCCCAGCAGGAGCTGTCGGAGCTGATCGACCGAATCGCGCGCCTGCGGCC
>CAYXIK010000033.1:0-15368 GCA_964465315.1 uncultured Gemmatimonadaceae bacterium
CCGAGGAGGAGGTCGCCAAGACGCTGTCCATCTCGCAGGCCCACCTCTCGCTCGATGCCCCCCTCACGCCCGGAGAGGACAACAAGCTTCTCGATTACCTCCCCGACACCCAGAACCCAGGCCCCGACGACGAGATCTTCGAGCATGCGCTCACCGAGTCGATCGAGGAAGTCCTCGCCACGCTCAAAGAGCGCGAAGCCAAGATTCTCCGGCTCTACTTCGGGCTCGAGGGTCAGGAGCCGATGACGCTCGAGGAGATCGGCTCGCTGCTCGGCATCACCCGCGAGCGGGTGCGGCAGATCAAGGAAAAGGCGCTCGCCCGCCTGCGGCACGTCTCGAGAGCCCGCGCGCTCGAAAGCTTCCTGTTCTAGGTCCGGGGCGGGTACATTACCGCCCTATGGCTAGCCTTGCGTCCTTCGACGTTTCTACCGGCGCCGACCTCCAGGAGGTCGACAACGCCGTCAATCAGGCCACCAAAGAGGTCGCGCAGCGCTACGACTTCAAGGGGTCGAAGGCCTCGATCGCCTTCGACCGCGCGAAGGCGACGCTGACCTTGGTGGCCGACGACGACTTCAAGATGAAGGCGTTGTTCGACGTGCTGCAGGGGAAGCTGGTCAAGCGCGGCGTCCCCGTCAAAAACCTGGAGCTCGGCGCCGTGACGCCCGCCGCGAACGACACCGTGCGGCGCGAGATCAAGCTCACGCAGGGCATCCCGCAGGAAAAGGCGAAGGCGATCGTCAAGGCGATCAAGGACAGGAAGTTCAAGAAGGCCCAGGCATCCATTCAGGGCGATGAAATCCGCGTGCAGGCGCCGTCCAAGGACGAGCTCCAGGACGTGATCACCTTCCTGCGGGCGCAGGACTTCGGGCTCGAACTTCGGTTCGGGAACTACCGCGGATGAAGCTCGGGGTCATCTCGCTCGGCTGTGACAAGGCGACGGTCGACTCCGAGCGGCTCGTGAGCGAGCTGGTGGGCCACGGGGCGATCGTGACGCCGGACCTGCCGCGCACCGATGTCATCCTCGTCAACACCTGTGGCTTCATCGACGCCGCCAAACAGGAGTCCATCGATGCGATCCTCTCGGCCGCGAGCCTCAAGGCGCGAGGCAGCGTGAAAGCGGTCGTCGCCGTGGGGTGCCTGGTGCAGCGCTACAAGCAAGAGCTGCAGCGCGAGATCCCCGAGGTCGATCTGTTCCTCGGCTTCTCGGACCTCCATCACCTCGTACCCGAGCTCGCCCAACGAGGCCTGATCGACGACCCGGTCGCCGTGCACCCTGGGGTGCGGCAGTTCCTTGGCGACCAGGCCCACGTACGGTACCTGAAGATCTCCGAAGGGTGCGACCACACCTGCGCGTTCTGTGCGATTCCCCTGATGCGGGGCAAGCACCGTTCCGAGCCGCTCGAGCGGCTGGTGCGCGAGGCCCAGGCGCTCGAGGCGCAGGGCGCCCGCGAGATCAACCTGGTCGCTCAGGATCTCGGCCACTACGGTCGCGATCTGGGAAGCGCAGGCCCCAAGCTGCCGCAACTGCTCGAAGCGCTGCTCGCGGGCACGTCGGTTCCGTGGTATCGCCTGCTGTACGTCTATTCGGCGGGGATCACCGACCGCCTGGTCGAGCTGATGGGACGGAATTCGCGGATCGTCCCCTACATCGACATGCCGATCCAGCACGCCTCCGACCGGATGCTCGAGCGCATGCGGCGGCCGGAGCGACGCAATACGCTCAGGGAGAAGCTCGGCTGGCTCCGGAACGCGATCCCGGACCTGGCCATCCGCACGACGTGCCTGGTGGGCTTCCCGGGTGAGAGCGACGAGGACTTCCGGGAGCTGCTCGAGTTCCTCGACGAGGCACAGTTCGACCGCCTGGGGGCGTTCGCCTACTCGCCGCAGGAAGGGACCCGCGCCGTGGCGTATCCCGACGACGTGCCCGATGCCGTAAAGCGCGACCGTTTGGAGGAGCTCCTCGAGGTGCAGCGGGCGATCTCGGCTGAGCGGCTCGCCCGCTTCGTGGGCCGGGAAGCGCCGGTCCTGGTGGACAGCGTCGCGGATCCGGTGGAGGACCGAGCGACGCACGTGGGACGCGTGCCTTGGCAGGCGGACGACGTGGACGGAGTGACCCACCTCGAGCGGGGCGGTTGGGGCGCCCCGGGGAGCCTCGTGCGGGCACGGATCACGGCGAGCGAAGACTACGATTTCTGGGCGGTGGCTCTGACGTGAGTCGCTCGGAGGAGCTCTTCGAGCGGGCGAAGGCGGTGCTTCCCGGTGGCGTGAATTCACCGGTGCGGGCGTTCCGGGCGGTAGGCGGGACGCCCTTTTTCGTCGCCAGCGCCAAGGGCGCCCGGCTCACCGACGCGGACGGGAAATCGTACCTCGACTACGTCTGCTCCTGGGGCCCGCTGATCCTCGGGCACGCGCATCCCGCCGTCCTCGATGCGATCCGGGCTGCGGCCGAGCGGGGGTGGACGTATGGCGCGCCCTGCGAAGCGGAGGTCGAGCTTGCCGAGCTCGTGCGCTGCCGCATGCCCGCGGTGGAAATGGTGCGGTTCGTCAATTCGGGGACGGAAGCGACGATGGCGGCGGTGCGACTTGCGCGCGCCGCGACGCACCGGGAGGCGGTCCTCAAATTCGAAGGCTGCTACCACGGGCACGCCGACAGCTTCTTGGTGAAGGCCGGGAGCGGCGTCGCGACGCTCGGTCTACCAGACAGCCCGGGCGTGCCGGCCGCGCTCGCCGGTCTCACCCTCACGCTGCCGTTCAATGACACCCGCGCCGTCGAAGAGCTGTTTCGGCGGCGCGGCGACACGCTGGCCGCGGTGATCGTCGAGCCGTATGTCGGGAACTGCGGGTTCATCGCGCCGGAGCCGGAGTTCCACACGGCGCTCCGGGCGCTGTGCGACCGCCACCGCGCCCTGCTGATCTTCGACGAGGTGATGACCGGTTTTCGCGTCGCGGCTGGTGGCGCCCAGGAGCGCCTCCAGGTGCGGCCCGACCTGACCACGCTGGGCAAGATCATCGGTGGGGGAGTGCCGGTGGGGGCATACGGCGGTCGTGCCGACCTGATGCGGCTCGTGGCGCCCGAGGGACCGGTGTACCAGGCGGGGACGCTCGCGGGCAATCCGGTCGCGATGGCGGCCGGGCTCGCCACGCTGCGACAGACGGAGCGCGCGGATTTCTACGAGGTACTCGAGCGCCGAACCGCCCGGCTGGTCGCGGGTATAGGGGACGCCGCGCGCCGCCACGCAGTTCCCATGACCGCGGGACACGCCGGCTCGCTCTGGGGGTCCTATTTCACGGCCGGTCCCGTGCGGAACTTCACGGACGCCAAGCGCTCCGACACCGCGCTCTTCGCGCGCTGGCACCGGGCCGCGCTCCGACGCGGCGTGTTCCTCGCCCCCTCGGCGTTCGAGGCGGGATTTGTCTCCAGCGCACATACCGATGCCGACATCGATCACACCATCGCACAACTCGACGCGGCCCTGGGCGAAGCGCTCGCTGGCTAGCCTGCTCGTCGCCGCGGCGTGCACGGGCGCCGTGCCGGGGCCATCCGCCGTCACACCAGGTGCGGAGCCGGAGGTGCGGATCGGGTTGGCGGTCGGGGTTCCGAGCGTAACGCTCGGAGGCGATGGCGAGCTGTTCGTTACCGACGACACGAATGGCGAGCCGATCGGCTCGATTCCTTCCAGCGTGAGCTGGACGATCGTACCCGATACGTCGGGCGTCCGCCTCGTTAAGCCGGACGGCTCCCGCTCGGAGCGCCATGCCGGTCTCTCGGCGGTCAACGTCACCGAAAACCGGTTCGCCATGGTGAACGGGCGTCGCTATCGCGGCCGGGTGAACGTGATCCGCGATCCTGCGGGACTCACGCTCATGAACCGCGTGCCGGTCGAGAGCTACCTCGCGGGCGTAATCGGCGGGGAAATGGGACCGCGCCGGACAGATGAGCGGCAGGCGATGCTCGCGCAGGCGGTGGTCTCGCGCACGTTCGCCCTCCGGAATCGCGGCCGCTGGGAGGCGCAGGGCTTCGACGCGTGGGCCGATGTGCGCGACCAAGTCTACACGGGGGTCGCGGCGGAGACGCCCGCGGTGTGGGAGGCCCTGCACTCCACGCGCGGCGAGGTGGTCCGCTACCACGACGAGCTCATCGATGCGTACTTCCACTCGACTTGCGGGTCGTCGACCGCGGCGGTGGACGAGGCGTTCAGAATGGCGCGCGGTCAACCGTACCTGCGACCGGTGTCCGACGCGTCCGGCGGCGGGCATTACTATTGCGAGCTCTCTCCGCGGTTCCGTTGGCGCGAGGAATGGGACGCCGTTAGGCTGCGCGCTATATTGTCGCGGACACTCCCGGCTGTGATGAACGTGGCGGGCAGTGGGCTGCAACGCATCACCGATATCGAGATCACGCGCACCACCTCCTCCGGCCGCGTCGGGGAGTTGCGGATCGCGTTCGAGCACGGCGATGTGCGAGTGCCGGGGTCGGACGTGCGCGCCGTGCTTCGGGCGCAGCCCGATCAGCCGCTCGGCAGCGCCGCCTTCCGGCTGTCGGTGACGAAGGAGGGTGGACAGGTTACCCGGGTCGTCGCCATGGGGTCGGGGTGGGGGCACGGCGTCGGATTCTGCCAGTGGGGGGCGGTGGGCCGGGCGCGTGCGGGGCAGGATTACGAGAAGATCGTCACGACCTACTTCCCGGGGACCAATGTCGAGCGCTTGTACTGAGCCGGTCGAACGGTCGGGCAGTCGGGCCGTCGGACGGTGTGTTGTACTCGGGCTGGTGCTGTTGTCCGGCGGTTCGACGGTCGGACTGTCAGCCCAAGGTGTTCTCGAGCAGTTCTCCTACGACAACCTGAAGCCCAGCGCCCTCCAGGTGGACGTCGGGCCCCTCGGAGGCAGCAACATCCGGGGCACGCTCACCGGCGGCCTGCGGCTCGACTACGGCCTTATTGCCCCGCACGTCCGCGTGCTGCTCGGCCTTTCGTACTACAAGGCCAACTTTAGCTCGGCGGCGCGCGCGCGCTTTGAACAGCGTCTCAAGAGCGTCGTGATCGATCCCACCGGGGACGATACGATCAACCTCGGGCGCGTCACGTGGAGCGACGTCACCGGGGACGTGGACTTGCAATACATCCTGCCGCAGAGTCGCACCGTCACGGCTTACCTGGGGGTCGGGATCGGCGCCCATCTCCGGCATGGCAGCGGCGCGGCTATCAACGGGACGTTCGTCCAGGATGCGTTGAACGAGATCACGGCTGGCCTGAACGGCACGATCGGTACCGAGATCGGCGCGGGTCGGTGGAGACTCACCCTCGAGGGACGCGGTGTGTTGTCGAGTGGCGTGTCGACCGCGTCCCTGCGGACCGGTGTCGCGTATCGGTGGGGGGCTAACAAACGCGGGAGCAGCCGGTGAGCGACCCTGTGCGCGTCGCGGTGATCGGGGCAGGCGCCATCGCGCAGGTGGCGCATCTCCCCGTCCTGCGACGGCTGCCGGGCGTCGAGGTGGCCGCGATCTGCGATTCGGATATCAGCAAGGCCCAGGCCCTGGCCACGCGTTTCGACGTGAAGGAAACGTTCGACGACATCGAGGAGGTCCTCAAGTACGCCCGCCCGGCCGCCGTCGCCATCTGCACGCCGAACCACCTTCACGAAATCCACGTCGTATCGGCTCTCGCGGCCGGCGCGCACGTGCTCTGCGAGCGGCCGCTCGCGCTCACCCTCGCCGGAGTGGAGCGCGTGTTGCAGGCGAGCGAGAAGTACGGCAAGCGGGTGATGGTCGGGATGAACCACCGCTTCCGCTCGGACGTGCAGGCCGTGCGAGGCTTCCTCGCGGGCGGTGATATCGGCGTCCTGCAGGCGATCCGCTGCGGCTGGTACACGTTTCAGCCGAGCCGCAACATGGTCGCCTGGCGGCTGCGTCGGCAGGAGGCGGGCGGCGGCGCGTTCCTCGACCTCGGCCTCCAGCTCCTCGACTTGGGGCTGTGGCTCGCGGGATGGCCCACGGCCAAGCGCATCGCGGCCCACACCATGTCGCAGGCTAAGGACGGCGTCGAAGACCTCGCGACCGCCCTCGTGGTATGTGAGAACGGTGTTTCGCTCTCGATCGACGTGACCTGGCGTCACATGGGCGAGGCGGAGCGCTTCTGGTTCGATCTCGTGGGCACCAAGGGCTCGGCTAGCGTCCAGCCGTTGCGCGTGTTCAAGGAGCTCCACGGCAGCGTCACCGACGTGACCCCCACCGGCGCCACGGGGCGCGAGACGCCGTTCGCGCAGTCGTACCGCGCCGAGTGGACGTACTTCCTCGCGGTCATACGGGGAGACGTCAACGCTCCTCCGCCGCGCGACCAGCTGGCGCTCCACCGAGTGCTCGACGCCGTGTACCGTTCCGCCGACGAAGGGCGCGACGTGCTCCTGTGATGGGTCCCACCCGGCGGGCGGCGGCACTCGTCGTCGTGGGCGCCGCTCTCCTCGGCGCCAGCTACCCGCCGTTTTCTCTCCCCGTAGTGAGCTTCCTGGCCGTCGTCCCGGCCGTCATGCTGCTCCGTCGCTTCGAGCAGGCGCGGGACCCGCGCGGCGGCCTCCGTTGGGGGTTCTGGTATGGTTTCGCGAGTCAGGGCGTGGTGCTGTACTGGTTGGTGGTCGCGCTCTGGCACTTCACGCCGCTGTCGGCGCTCGGGTACCTCGCGACGATCACGATCTTCGGCTTGTGGCACGCGCTCCTCTTCTGGTTCGTGACGCGCGTGCGCCTCGACCTGCCGGCGGTCCCCTTGTGGGTCGTGTTTCCGGTCGCCTGGACGGCGGTCGAGTGGGCCGTGGGTCATCAAGGAGACATTCGCTTTCCGTGGCTGGGCCTCGGCACGTCGCTCGCGGACGCCCCGACGGTGGTGCAGTGGGCCGACGTCGCGGGCGCGCGCGGGGTGACGTTGTGGCTGGCGTGGTGCAATGTGATGGTCGTGGAGGGATTGCTCGGGGAGACGGGAGAGGGGAGAGGCTCGATTCGGTGGCGCCCGATCGTCGCGCTGCTCGTGACAATCCTGGCCGCCTGGAGCTATGGCGCCTGGCGCGTGCGTACGCTCCCGATCCGCGAGGTCGGGACCGTGGGCCTGATCCAACCCAACGAGGGCTTCCGCGAGAAGTGGGACCCTGGCCACGGCGACAGCATGGTGGCCAAGCTCTTGAGTATGTCCCGGGCGCTGGACGTAGAGCACCATCCGAGACTACTCGTTTGGCCCGAGGCGGCCATTCCGGGCTACTTCTTCGAGCACCCCGCGTGGCCCGCCGCCATCGGCGGCCTGGCTCGGGAGACAGGGACGCCGATCCTCACGGGCGGCGTGTACGCTGAGTTCCATCCGGGTGGGTCACTCGAATATTTCAACGCGGCGTTCTACTTCGATACCGCCGGACGGTGGCAGCCGTATCCGGTATACAAGAAGCATTATCTGGTGCCGATCGTGGAGCGCGTCCCTTTCATCCCGCCCCGCTGGCTCCAGCTCAAGTGGTTCGGTGGGTTCGGAATGGGCACAGGCCTGCCGCTCTACGCGAGTCCGATCGGGCGGTTCGGCGTGATGATCTGCTACGAGTCGGCGTTCGAGGCTCTCGCCCGCGGCTACCGGCGTACTGGCGCCGAGTTCCTGGTGAACATCACGAACGACGGGTGGTACGGGCGCACGGCCGGCCCGTACCAACATGCGACACACCTCGTGATGCGGGCGATCGAGACCCGGGCGGGCATCGCGCGAGCGGCCAACGACGGTATCTCCGAGCTCGTGGACCCGCTGGGTCGTGCGTCGATCGAGACCGGGCTGGAGCGGGAGGATGAGGTCGCGGGCGTCCTGCACACGAGCGACGTGATCCCGCTGTACGTGCGCTGGGGCGACTGGGTGGGAACGCTCGTGGTGCTCGTCACGCTCGGCCTTGCCGGCGTGCTGTGGGTTACGAAATCGCGGCAGGGACGGCTGTGAGATTGGGGGAGGGACGGTGCGGGTAGGCGTCGATGTGGGCGGCACCTTCACGGATCTCGTCGCCATCACCGACGACGGCGAGATCGCCGTTCGCAAGGTCGCCACCACGCCGTCCGAACCGGCCGTGGGGTTGGGGCGCGCGCTGGATGCGGTGAGCGGCGGCATGGACGTGCTCATCCACGGCACCACCATTGCGACCAACGCACTCCTCGAGCGGCGCGGCGCGCGCGTAGTCCTGGTCACCACCCGGGGCTTCGAGGATTTGCTGTGGCTGCGCCGGCAGGATCGTGCCGCGCTGTACGACTTGGCTCGCCACCACCCGCCACCCCTCGTCGCCCGTTCCGACGTCTTGGGCGTCGCGGAGCGGGCCGGTCCGATGGGCGTAATCGATCCGCTCACGGACGACGAGGTCGCTCGAGTGGTCGGGGCGGTCCAGCGGCTCGCTCCGGAGGCGGTTGCCGTCGCGCTGCTGTTCGCGTTCCGGCATCCGCAGCATGAGAAGCAGCTCGCGGTGGCACTGCGCGAAGCGCTTCCCGGTATCCCCATCGCCCCGAGTCACGAGGTCCTACCGGTCTTCCGCGAGTTCGAACGCGCCAGTACGACGACGGTCGAGGCGTATCTCCGTCCCAGGGTTTCCGCTTATCTGGAGCGCCTCGACGGAGACATGCGGGGGCGCGGTGTGCGGACGCTCCGTGTCATGACGTCGAGCGGAGGCACGTTGTCGCCCGGAGCTGCGGCCGCGCGGGCCGCGTCGCTCGCCCTGTCCGGTCCGGCTGGAGGCGTGGTCGGAGCCCGCCTGGTCGGTGCGGCGGTCGGCGTGCGCGACCTGCTGACCTTGGACATGGGCGGCACGAGCGCCGACGCGAGCCTGGTACGCGGCGGACTCCCACACGGCGAAGGCGCCGGGAGCGTGGCGGGCGTCCCGTTGGCCCTGCCCGCGATCCTGATCGAGACGGTGAGCGCCGGGGGTGGCAGCATCGCGCGCGTTGATGAAGGCGGGGCGCTCAAGGTGGGACCGGAGAGCGCCGGAGCGGTTCCGGGCCCCGCGTGCTACGGGCGCGGGGGTGACCGTCCGACCGTGACGGATGCGTGCCTCGCGCTCCGCTGGCTCGACGCCCAGCATCCGCTCGCGGACGAAGTCCGCCTCGATCGCGACGCCGCGGAGCGGTCGCTCCTCACGCTCGCGCCGCTCGCGGGCGGGGACCCCGCGGCCATCGCCGCCGGGATCGTCGCGGTCGCGGGGGCCGTCATGGCGCGCGCGCTCAAGCGCGTGAGTGTGGCCCGGGGGCTCGATCCGCGCCGCATGGCGCTGCTGCCGTTCGGCGGCGCCGGCCCGCTGTTCGGATGTCTGCTCGCCGAGACGATGGGGATGCGCGCGATCGTCATTCCGCCCCATCCCGGGGCGCTGTCCGCGATGGGTCTTGCGTCTGCGGCAGAGCGTGTCGACCGGATCGCGTCGCTGCACCGCATGCTCGACGACCTTGCGCCCGCGGACATCGCAGGCGCGTTCGCACCTCTCCTCGATGACGGGGCGCGCCAGCTGCCTGGTGGCGCGCTGCTCCGCTACGCAGACTGTCGTTTTGCCGGCCAGGGCTACGAAATGACCGTGCCTGTCACGGACGACGACCCGCGCCGGATTCGACAGGTCTTTCTCACCGAGCATCGTGCGCGGTTCGGGCACGCCGGAGGGGGGGACGCTCAGGCGGTGGAGCTCGTGAATCTTCGCGTGGTGACGCTGCGCGAGGGGCCCGTGCCGCGGTTCGCGGGCACCCACCGCGACGTCCGCCATCCCGGGGCCAGCCGCCCGATCAACCTCCGTGGACAGCGGGTGACGGCATCGGTCTGGGCGCTGGACGCGCTCGCACCGGGCGTCACGCTCACGGGTCCCGCGATTCTCGCGGGCCGCGATGCGACCGCGCTGGTCGAGCCAGGGTGGCACGGCACTGTGCACGAGTCCGGCGCTCTGGTGCTGGAGCGCACGTGAGCCTCGACGCCGTCGGCCTCGAGGTCATGGGGCACGCCTTCGCGTCCGTGGCCGAAGAGATGGGATTGGTGCTGATTCATTCCGCGGTCTCCCCCAACATCCGAGAGCGTCGGGACTGCTCAGCCGCGCTGTTCGACCCCCAGGGGGAGATGATCGCACAAGCGGCTCACATTCCGGTGCACCTCGGCGCGATGCACGAGTCCGTGGCCGCCGTCCGGGCGCTGTCTCCGGCGCCGGGAGACGTGTTCATCCTGAACGATCCGTACACGGGCGGCTCGCACCTTCCTGATTTGACCGTCATCGGCGCCATCGAGCTCGACGGCGCGGTGGGCGGTTACAGCGTCGTTCGGGCGCACCACTCCGACGTGGGCGGCGTCCAGGCGGGCAGCATGCCGGCCGGCGCGCGCGAGATCTTCGCCGAGGGTGTCGTCGTGCCGCCGCTGCGCCTCACGCCGGACATCGAGCGGTTCCTGCTCGCGAACGTGCGGACGCCGGACGCCCGCCGTGCCGACCTGGCGGCGCAGCGCGCGGCCGCTGAGCGCGGGGCCGATGGGTTGCGCGCGCTTGCGGCGCGCTACGGGCCGGCGGCCGTTCGCCTAGCCGCCTGTGACCTCCTGGACTACGCGGAGCGCCGCGCGCGGGAAGCCCTGGGTCGCCTGAACGGCGTCGACGTCGGGGCCAGCGACTGGCTGGAGGGCGACGGTGTCGACGACGTCGATCTGGAAATCCGCGTCCAGGTCGAGATCCGAGACGGTGGCTTCTACATCGATTTCGCCGGGACCGCCCCGGCCGCCCGGGGCAACGTCAATTGTCCCCTCGCGGTCGCGCGGTCGGCCGCGCTCTTCGTAGTACGGACGCTCCTTCCCGAGGATGTCCCCACGAACGGCGGCCTGCAGCGCGCAGTGAGCGTCACGGCGCCGCCTGGGTGTCTCGTCAACGCGCGGTTCCCGAGTGCGGTCGCCGGCGGTAACGTCGAGACGTCGCAACGCATCGTCGACACCCTGTTCCTCGCCCTCGTGGCGGGCGGCATCCCCGTGCCGGCGCAGGGCCAGGGAACGATGAACAATGTGACGTTCGGAGGGACCGGTGGTGGGGGGAATGCGTGGACCTACTACGAGACCATCGGTGGAGGGCAGGGGGCGAGCCGCGGCGCGGACGGCCCGTCCGGTGTGCACGTCGGCATGTCCAACACGCACAACACGCCTGTCGAGGTGCTCGAGCTGGAATACCCGCTGCGGGTGCGGACCTACGCCTTGCGGCGTGGTAGCGGGGGCGCCGGACGGTGGGCGGGCGGGGACGGGGTCGTGCGCGAATTCCAAGCGCTCGCTCCGTTGGAAGCGGGCATTCTCGCCGAGCGGCGGCGGCACGGGCCACGCGGGGCCGCGGGTGGTCGCGAGGGCGCACCGGGCGCCACGATCTTGAACGGGGCCGCGCTCGGGTCCAAGGTGAGCGCGTCCCTCGTTGCGGGGGACGTGCTGCGTATCGAGACGCCTGGTGGCGGCGGATGGGGAGCGGGGGGGGCCCAACCACAACACGGAGACGACCGATGACCTGGGTGCTGGTGGCGCTGATCGGCCTGGTGGCGGGAGTGGTATCGGGGTTGTTCGGCGTCGGCGGAGCGGTCGTGATCGTACCGGCGCTCGTGCTGCTCGTAAAGCTGCCGCAGCACATGGCGAACGGCACCTCGCTCGCCTCGTTGCTGCTTCCGGTTGGCATCCTCGGCGCGCTCGAGTACTACCGGCGTGGGCAGGTCAACATCCCCTACGCCGTCATCATCGCGGCCGGCCTCTTCATCGGGGCGTTCGCCGGCGCCCACCTAGCCGGTGGGATGCAGGACGCCACGCTGCGAAAGGCGTTCGGGGCGTTCTTGCTAGTGATAGCGGGAAAACTGCTTCTCAGCTAGGCGTTCGTCTCGAACACCTTGGCGTCGACGAACAGCCTGAACAGCTCCGAGTCGAGCTGTCCGGTGCGCACTTCATCCGTCATGATGTCGAGCGCCCGCGCGGATGCCACAGCGGGCTTGTAGGGCCGGTCGGCCGCGGTGAGGGCGTCATAGATGTCGCTGATCGTCATCATGCGCGTTTGAATCGGAATCGCTTCACCGGTCACGCGACGCGGGTAGCCGCCCCCATCGAGCTTCTCGTGGTGTCCGTACGCGATGATCGGGATGTGCTGCAGCTCGCGGGTCCACGGGATCTGCTGCAGAAACCGGTACGTGTGCGTCACGTGACTCTCGATCTCGAGGCGCTCGGTCTCGTCGAGTGAGCCTTTCGGGATCGTGAGGTAGCGTAACTCCTCCTCGCACAAGAGGGCGTGGGCCTGTCCGGCGAGATCTTCGTAGCTGCGCCGCGCAAGCTCGCGCAGCTCCTCGAACCGTCCGGCTGGGAGCACCGTGGGCTCGTTCGCCTCCAGCACGACGTCGAGAAAGCGGTCCAGCGCCCCGAGGTCCGCTCGGTGCTCGTCCTCGAGCGCGCGTAGGAATGCATCGTACCCCTCCCGCCCGTGCGCCTCGAGGAACTCAGCGCGCCGCTTCCAGAACTCTCGCTCCGCGGTGCGGCGCACGAAGTCGTGGCGCTGCTTGATCAGGTCAAACTGCAGGGGGTAGAGCTTCTTTGCCTTGACCAGCACCTGCTCTCGCACGCCGACCTTCCCAAAGTCGTGAAGCAGTCCGGCATACCGAATCTCACGCATTTGCTCCCGAGTAAACTTCACCGCGCGATACGCGCCGTCTTCCGCGCGATCGACCACGGCCGCGAGTCCAACGGTCATGTTGGCCACCCGTCCCGAGTGGCCAAACGTGGTCGGGTCGCGCTGCTCGATCGCGTGCACGGCCGCCTTGACGAACCCCTCGAACAGGCGCTCGATCTCCTCGTATAACCGGCTGTTTTCCATGGCGACGGCCGCTTGACCCGCGAGGGCCGTCACCAGCTCCACGGTGCGCTTCGAGTACGGCACCACCTGCTGCTCCACGTCCGCCGGATCGGCGAGCACCGCGTCCGGGTTGCGCTTCCGATTGATGAGCTGGAGGACGCCAATCACTTCTTCTTTATGATCCTTCATCGGGATCACGAGCATGGATTTGCTGCGATAGCCATAGCGCTCGTCGAAGGAGCGATTGATGCTGTACTCCACGTCCGGAGGCAGGAAGTAGGCATCATCGATGACGAGCGGCTCGCCGGTGACTGCCGTGTATCCCGCCAGGCTCGACCGGTCGACTGGGATCGTGAATTCGACGAAGGGGGCTTCGGGCTTGGAGTAGGTCTGCGCCAGGCGGAACCGCAGGCGCTTCGGGCCCTGCTCGCCCGTTTCGACGAGGTAGAGGCTGCCGGCATCGGACGACGTGATCCGTCGAGCCTGCGTGAGGATCAAGTCGAGCAGGGCTTTGAGGTCGCGCTCCGTGCCGAGCGCGACGCCGATGCGCGTCAGCTCGCCGATCTCGCGGCTGCGACTCGCAGCCTCGTGACGCGCGCGTGCCGTTTCCATGCGGGCGGCCGCCTCCCGGTACCCCGCGCGCACCGCCACGAGCAGCTGGCGCGGCCCCGGAGGGTGAGTCACGAAACCCGACAGCAGCTCGGACGGCATCGCCGGCGGGAGGTCCGCCTCTCCCTCGCGGCCCAGCGCCACGATCGCCCCGCCCGCGTCCACGAACGCCCGGAGCACATCGAGTGGAAAGACTGAGCGGCACTCCGAGTCCAGCACAAACACGGAGGGCCGCTCGTCGACGGCGAGGTCTCGCGGGACGCGGGCGGCCCGGGTCTCGATCTGGGCCGCCTCGAGGATCGGTCGAACGCTCGCCGGGTCCCAGCCGGGCGAGTGGAGCAGGAGGTATTTCACGACGGCATGCCCGGCGCGGGCACGGTGGCCGCGCCGTCACCTCACGAGTTCTTGACGCGTTGGAGTCCCTGTTGCGCCTCCGCATACTCCGGAAAGACCGTCAGCGCCCGCTGGTACATCTCCGCGGCCTTGTCCTTCTGACCGCGGTCCTGATAGAGCAGCGCCTTGGAGTAGAACGTCAGCGCCTCCGTCGGGATCTGTCGGCTCATGCGCTGGTCCGATGCCTGCTTGGGGAGCGGCGGCAGGTTCGTGTCCTTCATGAGCCGCGACGCCACGTTCCGGATGATATCGAACAGGTGATCCCGTTGCATCCGGTCCGTTTCCACCCTCACGATCTCGCTGGTCTCGACGTTGACGATCCGCGCGTCGAGGCGGAAATCCCCGTAGAAATCGATGAACGTTCCCGTGATCACGTATCGGGCGCCGACGAGCTTGCCGACCTTCGCGGCGGTCTGGGGGTCCACCCGGCCGGTGGCGCCGAGATTCTGCTCGTCGAGGAGCTTCTGGATTTCCGCACGCTCTACCACGCGCGCCGCGGGATTTGCAGCGAGCTCCGAAATGAGCATTCCCGCGATGCCCTTCTGCAGCGCGTCGAAGTTCTCCTTGTCCTGTCCGTACGACCCGCTGTTGTCGAACGGCATCACGGCGATGCCGGGGCGGGTGTCCTGACCCCGACCTTGCGCGCCCAATCCGCGCCAGGCTCCGGACGCGGCCAGCACGAGCGTCACGAACGCGACCAGCCAACGCGAACGCATATGATTCACTCCTCGTCTCAGAGGGTCAGTGTCATCCCTTCTTGCGCCGCCAGCACTTCGGCGGGCAGGCCCTTCGTTCTCGCCTGGCGCCGCGCGGCCGCGAGCAGGGCGTCGATCTCCTCATCGCCATGCTCGGGCTCATGGTGGAACAGCACCAGTCGTTTTACGCCGGCGTCACCCGCGAGTGCCACCGCCTCCTCGAACGTCGAGTGGCCCCACCCACGGTGCTCCTCCAGCTCCTCGGGCGTGTACATCGCGTCGTGAATCAGCAGCTCCGCGCCCTTCAGAAACGCCACGAAGTCCTTTCGCCACGAAGGTCCCGTGTTGTAATGACCCCCCGGCCCCAGCTCGTTATCCGTCACGTAGGCCATGCTGGGGCCGCCCGACGCGGGCGTGAGCCGGTAGCCGAGCGTGGTGCCCGGGTGACGCAGCCGCGTCGACTGAACCCGGAAAGGGCCCACCGTGAACTCGCCGGGCTCCACCTGCTGCACGGTCAGCTTCGCCGAGAGCGCGTCGAGCGGAACCGGAAACACCGCCGGGTCCATTTGCTGCCGCAGAATTGCCTCGAGCGAGGTCGTTCCCTGGCGCGAGCCCCAGATGCGCACGGCGTTGCCCGGCGCGAAGAACGGCTTGAAGTGTGGCAGCCCTTGGATATGGTCCCAATGCGCGTGCGACAGCAGGATCTCCGCCCGCACGGCCCCGTTCTGATCCTCCACGAGCTCGCGTCCCAAGGCCCTGATGCCTGTGCCGGCATCCAGAATGACGAGCCGACCCTCCCGTCCCCCTCCCCCTCCCCCTCCCCCTCCCGCAGAGCCCTCCACCGCCACACACGGCGTGTTGCCGCCG
>CAYXIK010000033.1:15468-29790 GCA_964465315.1 uncultured Gemmatimonadaceae bacterium
TCCCCCTCCCCCTCCCGCAGAGCCCTCCACCGCCACACACGGCGTGTTGCCGCCGTAACGCGCGGTGTGAGCCCCCGGGGTGGGGATGGAGCCGCGAGTCCCCCAGAAGGTCACCGTGTAGGGCATCCGTCCCGGCAACGCCGTATCCTCGCGCTAAGTTATGGAAAATGATGAAGGTAGGACAAGCCGCCGCCTCACCCGGCCATCGTGACCCACCTCACGACCGACCGGCGGACGCTTCCAGCGCGGCGCGGTCGCGGATCAGGATCTCGCGGCGGCTGATCTCGATGTAGCCCTTCTCCACCAGCTCCCGCATCGTCCGGCTCACCGTCTCACGCGAAGAGCCGATCATCTGCGCGATCGTGTGGTGCGTCAGGCGACGTGTGATGCGCTCCGAGCCGGCTTCGTCGGCCAACTCGAGCAGGAGCTGGGCGACGCGGCCGTTGACGTCCAAGAGCACGAGGCTCCCCACCTTCTCGTCCACGCGCCGGAGCCGCCGCGACAGCTCCCGCAGGAGCCCCATGGCGATGCCCGGAGACTGCTGCAGAATGGCCTGGAAGTCCTCGCGCCGGATCACGAGCAAGTTCGAGTCTTCCATGGCGATCACGTGGGCGGATCGGGGCTCCTCGTCGATGAGGGACATCTCGCCAAAGAAGTCTCCCTCGCCTAGCACGGAGAGGATCACCTCCCGTCCGTCCTCCCCGATCAGCACGACCTTGACCTGGCCCTTCGCCACTACGTACAGGGCGTCGCCCGGATCGTCTTCGAACAGGATGACGGAGTTGCGTGGGTAGCTGCGTTCGCGTGTGATGTCGGCCACCCGCTCGAGCTCTGCGGGCGCGAGTTGGCTGAAGAGCGGAACCCTCTGGAGGATGGCGGTGACCGACACGATAGCGGGCCCTGGGGCTCGAGCTGGGGTTGGAGGCTGGTTTGTGGTGGGGCAAGCTTACGTCCTGGTGGGGCCGGTGTCAATTCGGAGCGGTGCTCGACGCTTGCTGCCAACTTATGGTGCCAGTTATATTTCCGCTCTTCGCGTCGTTCGACTTTCAGTCAAGGATCGAGTGCAGTGAAACCCGGGATTCACCCCACCTATCGGCGGGCCACGGTGCAGTGCGCGTGCGGAAACACCTTCGTCACGAGCTCCACCGTGCCCGTAATTCACGTTGAGGTCTGTGCTAAGTGCCACCCGTACTATACCGGCAAGCAGAAGCTCGTCGACACGGCCGGGCGGGTGGAGCGTTTCCGCCAGAAATACGGGGCCGAAAAGGCCTCGGGCTGACGCATGGAGGCCCGACTCCGCCAGGCGCTCGCGCGGGCGGAGGAGGTCGCCCGAGAGCTGGCCGACCCCGAGACCGCGCGGCAACCGGCCAAGCTGAAGCAACTCGGCCGCGAGCACGCCCGGTTGGACCAGATTCGCCAAACCCACGAGCGACTACGGCGCCTCGAGGGCGAGCTGGCCCAGGCGCGCGAGGTGCTTGAGGACCGTGATCCGGAGCTGTCGCAGCTCGCGCGCGCCGACGTAGAGCGCTTGCGTCCCGAGATCGGCCAGCTGGAGCAACGTCTTACCGAGCTCCTCACCCCCGTCGACCCCCTGGCGGATCGCGATGCCATCGTCGAAATACGGGCCGGCACAGGGGGGGACGAAGCCGCCCTCTTCGCCGCCGACCTGTTCCGCATGTACACGCGATTCTGCGAGCGGCGCGGCTGGAAGGTTGAGGTCGTCTCGCTCTCCGAGGGCAGCCTTGGGGGCCTGAAGGAAGCGATCTTCACGGCGCGCGGCCCTGGTGCGTACGGGACGCTCCGCTACGAATCCGGCGTGCACCGCGTGCAGCGCGTCCCCGTCACCGAATCGCAGGGCCGCATCCATACGTCAGCGGCGACCGTGGCGGTGCTCCCCGAAGCCGAGGAGGTCGATGTGAAGCTCGAGGACAAGGACCTGCGAATCGACGTCTTCCGTTCGCAGGGGCCTGGAGGGCAGAGCGTCAACACAACCGACAGCGCCGTTCGCATCACGCACCTGCCGACCAACCTCGTGGTGCAGTGCCAGGACCAGAAGAGCCAGCTGCAGAACAAGGTCAAGGCGCTGGAGGTGCTGCGCTCACGGCTCTTGGACAAGATGCTCGCCGAGCAGGAAGCGGCCCGCGCCAGAGAACGGCGTGCCCAAGTCGGAACGGGCGACCGCTCCGCGAAGATCCGGACGTATAACTTTCCCCAGAACCGGGTGACCGATCATCGCATCCACTTCACCGTGCACAACCTCTCTGAAGTGCTGGACGGCGATCTCGACGATCTGATCGGCGCTCTGCGGCTCGCCGGGGAGAAGGAGCGCCTCAGTGCGTGAGCGCGAGGCGCCCGTAAGCACGCCGGGGCCCACCATTGCAGACGCGCTCGGCGACGCGGTCGAGCGGCTTGCGGGCGCGGGAGTGATGGACGCCGGACGCGAAGCGCGCGCGCTGTGGGCGAGCGTCGCGGGCGCCACGCCTGGGGACGTCTGGCTCCTGCGTCACCGCGCGGTGGCTCCCGACACCGCGCGACGTTTCGCGCATGCGGTAGAGTGTCGAGCGAGTGGGGCGCCGTTCGCCTATGCCACTGGGACGACGCACTTCCGGTCCCTCGAGCTCGGGATCGATGGGCGTGCGCTCATTCCCCGCCCGGAGACCGAAGGACTCGTTGATCTCGTCCTGCGAACCGTTCGGGCGATGGGGAACGGGCAACATGAAATGTCGGGGGTCGTCGCCGACATCGGTACCGGATGCGGCTGCATTGCGCTCTCGCTGGCGGTCGAGGGAGCCTTTGATCGCGTGATCGCCGTCGAGCGGGCGCCCGCTGCCGCGGCGCTCGCGCGGGAGAATGTCGCGCTCGTGCGACCGCCGGTGCCGGTCGAGATTCGCGATGGCGATCTGCTCGCCCCGCTCACTCGAGAGCGGTTGCGCGCCATCGTGTCGAATCCCCCGTACCTGACGGACGCGGAATACCTGGACCTCGATCCGGCCGTGCGTCTCTGGGAGCCGCGCGAGGCCCTGGCGAGCGGGCCGGACGGACTCGATGCGACGCGCGGGCTCCTGGCGGGCGCTCGGGTGTTGCTCGAGCCCGGCGGCTTCCTGGCGCTCGAGATCGACGAGCGGCGCGCGGAGGCCGTGCGGACCCTCGCGTGCGCCTACGCGTGGCGGCGCGTGGCCGTGTACGACGACCTATTCGGCCGGCCGCGCTACCTGCTGGCCGGCCTCCAGGAGGACGCGTGATCGACCAGAAGGCACAGGAACTCGGACGGCTCCTGGGTCAGAGTGACGAGTACAAGGCACTGCTGCGGGCGAGCGACCGTATGAAGGAGGACGCGACGTGCCGGGACCTGCTCGCCGAGGTCGAGCGCATCGCCGGGACGATCGAGCGAGCGTCGCAGGAAGGGCGGGAACCCACGAAGGAGCAGGTGGAGCAGTACGACCGCGCGCTCCAGAGCGTCCAGGGAAATCCGGTGTATCAGCAGGTCGTTGCAGCGCAGGCGAACTTCGAGAAGATGATGGCCAAGGTCAACGCCCGCATCTACGAGGGCATGAAGCAAGGGGCGGCGAGCCCCATCATCACGCTGGGCTAGATGGACGCGGGGTCGGGCGTGTTCATCGTCGTCGAAGGCCCCGAGGGAGCGGGGAAGTCGACGCTGGCGCGCTGGCTGGGGGCGCGTCTCCTGGCCGAGGGCCTCCCGGTGGTCGCGGTCCGGCAACCGGGGGGGACGCCGGTGGCGGAAGCGGCACGCAAGGTGGCGCTCAAGTTTCCCCACGAGATCTCCCCGGTGGCGGAGCTGTTTCTCTTTCTGGCTGCGCGCGCGGACCTGGTCCAGCGGGTAATCCGCCCGGCGCTCGAGGCGGGGCAGGTGGTGGTGACTGATCGCTTCGACCTGTCGACGATGGCGTATCAGGTGGCGGGGGCCGGCCTGCCGTCGCCGGAGGTGACGCTGGCCATCCGGCTCGCCACGGGCGGGTTGGTCCCGGACCTGACGCTGGTGCTGGACGTCCCGGTCGAGCTCGGGCGCGCGCGACAGCGCGCGGCGCGCAAGATTCAAGACCGGTTCGAGCGGCAGGACGACGCGTTTCATCATCGCGTGCGGGAGGCGTACCGCCGGGCCGCGGGGTCCGGTGTCGTACATCTGGACGCGACACAGCCGAAGAAGGTCGTGCAGGACGCCGCCTGGCGCGAGGTCACGGCGGTCACCGCGCTCTCAACACGAGGCATCTCATGAAGCTGCGCAACGTCGTAATGGTCTCGGCCGCGGCCGGGTTGGCTCTCGCCACGGGTGGATGGTTCCTGCAGCAGGAAGCCCAACCGACCGGCTCCGTCTACCAGCAAGCGCGCCTGTTCGAGGACGTGCTCGCTCACGTCGCCGATTTTTATGTGGACTCAATCGACGAGCGGCGGCTGTACCAGATGGCAATCGACGGCATGCTGGACCAGCTGCACGACCCGTATTCCGTGTTCCTGAAGCGGGACGACTTCCGCGCGCTCAATGAGCAGACCACCGGGAACTATGGTGGCCTCGGGATTCAGATCGAGGTGCGGGACGGCTGGATCACGGTCGTCGCACCGCTGCCCGACACCCCCGCCGAGCGCGCCGGCATCCAGTCCGGCGACCAGATCATCGCGCTTGACTCACGCTCCACGGAAGGCTGGAAGCAGGACCAGGCCGTGAAGGAGCTGCGCGGCCCGGCCGGCAGTCCGGTCGAGCTCCGGGTCCGGCGAGTCGGTATCGAGCAGCCGCTTGCCTTCAAGCTCACCCGCGCCACGATCCACGTTCGCTCCGTGCGGGTCTCCATGTTGCTCGAGGACAAAGTCGGCTACGTCCTGCTCACCACCGTGAGCGAGACGTCCGCACCGGAGCTGACGCAGGCGATCACGGACCTCACCAAACAGGGCATGAAGTCGCTGATCCTGGACCTTCGGAACAACCCCGGCGGCGTGCTCGACCAGGGGGTCGCCGTGAGCGAGCTATTCCTCGATCCGGGCCAGGAGGTGGTGGAGACCCGCGGTCGCGCGCCCAACATCACGCGGACGTACCGGGACGCGAAGTCGCAACAGTGGCCCAACCTGCCGATCGTCGTGCTCGTGAACAACTTCAGCGCGAGTGCCGCCGAGATCATCGCCGGCGCGCTCCAGGATCACGACCGGGCCGTGGTGGTCGGAACGCCGACGTTCGGGAAGGGCCTGGTGCAATCCCTGTGGCAGCTCACGCCTGAGACGGCGCTGAAGATCACGACCGCGCGGTGGTACACGCCCAGCGGTCGCACCATTCAGCGCAAGAGCAAGAGCGAAGAGGAACAGGTGGCGCAGGCCGAGGCCGCCGAGCTGGGCAAGGACACGACGAAGACCGATTCCGCGCAGATCTTCCATACGGATCACGGGCGCGTGCTTCTGGGCGGGGGCGGTATCCGACCGGATCTGTTCGTGGCTCCCGATACTTTCGACACTGCGGAGCGCGCCTTCATCCGCGCCCTGGGCAACAAGATCACGACGTACCAGGACGTTCGCACCGGCTACGCGCTGGAGGCCAAGACCTCGGGGCGTGTGAAGAGCCCAACCTTCGTGGTCACGCCCGACATGGCCGACGAGGTGATAAAGCGCGTGCGCGCGCGGGGCGTAGCGGTGCCGGACAGCGTCCTCGTGGGCGCCCGCGAAGTCATCTCGCAGGACCTGGGCTATGAGATCGCGCGCTATGTGTTCGGTCTTTCGGTCGAGGTCCGGCGTCAGCGGGACGAGGACCGGCAGGTGAGGGCTGCGCTCGGTCTGGCGCGGCGCGCTAAGACGCCCCAGGACCTGCTGGCGCTCGCGATGGCACAACCGGCCGCCACGAACCGGAACTGACGTGCGGGGGCGTCCCCGGCCGACCGCAGCCCCGGTGCTCGGGATCATCGGCCCGGGTCGCGTCGGCGTGGGACTGGCGCTGGCGCTCGCAGCCCGCGGGTACGACGTCCGGTTGCACGGGCGCAACAAGAAGCCAGTGCCCAAGCCGCTCGCCCTCACCGTGGGCCCGGAGACCGAGCCGCCCGCCTGGATCGCCCAGGCGGGCGTCGTCATTCTCGCCGTCAAGGACGACGCCATCACGCCCCTGGCCGGCATGCTGGCGCGCGCCGGCGCGGTGCACGCCGAGCAGGTGGTGCTCCACCTTTCTGGGTCCCAGGGACAAGAGGCGCTCGCGCCGTTGGTCGGGTCACGCGCGGCGTTGGGCTCGTTCCACCCGCTGCAGACGATCTCCGACCCCGAACGCGCGGCGGAACGTCTGAACGGCGCGTGGGTCGCGGTCGAAGGCATGCCGCGCGCCGTGGAGGTCGCCGAGGGCCTGGCGCGGGGCCTCGACATGCGACCGTTTCGCCTCCCGTCCAGCGCGAAGGCGATGTATCACGCGGGCGCCGTGTTCGCGTCGAACTATTTCGTGGTGGTCGAGGCGATCGCCCAGCGGCTGTTACGCCACGCCGGCCTGTCCGATGCGGAGGCATGGCAGGCATTGCGCCCGCTGGTCGAGGGCACGCTCGAGAATCTCGAGCGGCAGCAGCCTCCCGCCGCCCTCACCGGGCCCGTCGCGCGGGGCGACGAGGCGACCGTCCGTCGCCACCTGGCGGCGTTGACCTCCGATGATGCGGTGCTGTATCGCGTGCTGGGACGCGCGGCGCTCGAGCTCGCGCAGAAGCGGGGGATGGATGCGGCGACCGCGGCCCGCGTGGCCGCCGCCCTGGCCACTGACGTACCCACGGTCATGAAAGGCAGGTAGGTGCCCTTGCCGCATCAACGAGAACGTTCGTGGCGTATCGGATCGGTCGGATTGGTTGCTCTTGCATTCAGTGCGACTGTGGTCTGTATCCTCCCGGGCCAAGGTGGTGCGCCAGGCGAGAGGAGCGGGCAGGTCATTCTTAGGTATCTCGGCACTGCAGGGTGGGAGATCAGCGACGGAACCACAATCGTCCTGATCGATCCCTATCTCTCACGGATTATCGGGCCCTCGCCGCGGGGTGCGCCACTCATCGCGCGAACACCTGGGGACACACGCCCGGTGTACGGATGGGAGGACCGCCCGGTCCCGGACGTGGCCGTCATCGACTCACACGTCCCACGAGCCGACTTCATCCTGGTGACGCACACGCACTATGATCACGTCCTAGATGTTCCTCATATCGCGCTGAAAACGCACGCTGCCGTCATCGGCACAGAGAGCACCGAGAACGTGCTTCGGGCTTATGGGGTGCCCGAAGCGCAACTGATCACCGTACGCGGCGGGGAGGATTACCAATTCGCGACGTTCTCGCTGAAGGTCATTCCAAGCATTCACAGCGCCTTGGACCACAAGCATTACTTCAGTTCCGCTCAGGCGCCCCAAGGGATGACGGCTCCATTGACCCTCCAGCAAATGCATCCGGAAGGCGGTACGCTCGCATTCCTGATTCGCTTTCACGGCCATCAGATTTTGGCATTTGGAGGGATGAACTACATCGAGCGCGAGATTGAAGGATTGCGACCCGACGTCGCTCTGATCGGTGCGGCTGCGTCTCGAGGGGAGATTTACGACTACACCAGCCGCCTCTTGCGCGATCTCGGCTTCCCGGCGACGGTGCTTCCCACACATTGGGACAACTTCATGGCCCCGTATGGCGCGTCCCAGCAACCAGCGTTGGACGCGCTGCAGTCGTTCTTGCGTGAAGTAAAGACCGCGTCGCCGAACACGAAAGTCGTTGTTCCGAGGTACTTTGAACCCGTCCCGCTGGAAGCGGCGACGAAGTGAAGCCTGGGCTACTGATCTACCACGCGTACCCCCGACGGGGGTGAAAACGTGAGCTCCCGTCCCGGCACGCCCCCGTTCACCTGGAGCTTCCGCAGGATCACGGTGCGCTCCTGACCGGAGGCCTCGGTGAGGTCCAGGCGGTGCACGAGTCCGTCCTCCCGGCCCACCCAAATCACGGCCTCGCTGTAAGGGCGGTCGTGCGCCTTCGGCATGAGCCGGATCACGTCCACGAGGGTGTGATCGAGCGAATCGGCGCGGACGTAATGCGCGGTGTAACGCTCGCGTGGCTGCTCCACGAACTGTCCAATCAAATTGGGGCCTGTGGTGCCGTACTCCGGGATCCGGGAGCGAATGACCTGACCCGGCGTGGTGCTCGGCGTGTACAGCCAGAGGAAGCGACCGTCCGCCACGATGCGGTCGCCCTTCGGATCCGTGAAGCGCATCGCGAAGCGGCTGGGGCGCATCTGGTACAGCCGGCCGTGCGTCGTGTCGGGCGTACCGATCATCGGGTTTGTGATCACCTGCACGAACTCCGCGGAGAGGCTCGTGACGGTCTGGTAGGTTTGGCTCGCGCGGTCGAGGGCGGGCCAGGGATCCTGGGCGGGAAGGTTGGACGGTTGGACGGTTGGAAGGGTCGCCACGATGATCGCCGTTCGCGCACGCCTCAGTCCGACCGTCCAACCTTCCGACATTCCGTTTCTCAGGCCCCCACTGACGCTGGTTCTGCGACGCGCCGCCCGATCACGTCGGCGATCACCCGGATCTCCCGCATCAGCTGGGCGAATTGCTCGGGGAACAGCGTCTGGGCGCCGTCGGAGAGCGCCTGCTCCGGGTTCGGGTGCACTTCGACCATGATCCCGTCCGCGCCGGCCGCCACGGCCGCGCGGGCCATCGGGATGACTTTGTCCCGGAGCCCGGTGGCGTGTGACGGATCCGCGATGATCGGCAGGTGCGACAGCTTGTGCACTACGGGAATCGCCGTGAGGTCGAAGACGTTGCGCGTCGCGGTGTCGAACCCGCGAATACCGCGCTCGCAAAGGATCACGTCGTGGTTCCCTTCGGCCAGCACGTATTCGGCGGAGAGCAGCAGCTCCTCGATTGTCGCGGCCATCCCGCGCTTCAACAGAACGGCTTTCTTGGCCCGGCCGGCCGCCTTGAGCAGCGTGGAGTTCTGCATGTTACGGGCGCCGATCTGGATGATGTCCGCAACCTCCGCCACGTAGCCCAGGCCCTCGGGGTCCATCGCCTCGGTGCAGATCAAAAGGCCCGTCTCCTCGCGCGCCCTGGCGAGCAGTTTGAGGCCCGGACGGCCCAACCCCTGGAACGCATACGGGGACGTCCGGGGCTTCCAGGCGCCGCCGCGCAGGATCACCGCGCCCGCCTCCTTCACCTGGCGCGCCGCCTCTATGATCTGTTGCTCGCTTTCGACAGAGCAGGGCCCGGCGATCGTCACGACCTCGGGGCCGCCGACCGTCACGCCCCCCGGGAGCCGGACCACCGTGTTTTCGGCCTTCCATTCCCGGCTGACCTGCTTGTAGGGCTTGGTGACGTGGATGACGTCCTGGACGCCAGGGAGACCTTCGAGCCGCGACGCGTCCACGCGTCCGTCGTTGCCCACAAGGCCCACGGCGGTGCGCTGCGCGCCCGGCATGGGTCGTGCCTTATACCCCATCTCCTCGATCACCGCGATGACGCGACGGACTTCGTCCTCGCTCGCGCCGTGCCGCATGACGATCAGCACTGCTACTTGCCTCCCCCTCCCCCTCCGATGGTAAACCGGTCGCCATCCTTGGCCGCCGTGATCCGGCCGGTGAACCGCGCCCCGGCTGTTCGGGCCGGGTCCGAAGTCTCTACCGGTGGATAGAAGTGCGTCAAGACGAGGTGCCGCGCCCCAGCCTCTCGCGCGAGATCTCCCGCTTGCTCCGGGGTGAGATGGATGTCCATCGCCATCTCCTTGGGGACGGAGCACTCCGTGAGCAGCACGTCGGCCCCGCCCGCCCACCGAGCGAGCTCGCTGGACGGGCCCGTATCGCCCGTGTAGACGAGCCGGCCTTCCGGCGCGGTCAGCGACAAGGCGACGCTCTCGGGCGTGTGCGGCACCGGAAACGTTTCCAGGCTTACGTCCCGATCGAGCGGGAACGGCTCGCCGTCCTGGACGTCGAGGATACCAATCGGGAATCCGGGGTCGAGCAGCCAGGACCCGTAGCCCTCGGCGAGCTGCTTGATCAGACGCACCACCCCGCGCGGGCCGAGGATCACCAGGGGTTCCTGGCGTGGTGGCCGGGTGGTGTGCTTGAGGGCGTACACGAGCATCGGGAGCTCGCCCCAGTGATCCGGATGGAAATGTGACAACACCACGTGGCTCACCTGGTGCCACGGGAGGTCGAACTGGGCGAGGCGGTGCAGGGCGCCCGCCCCGCAGTCGAGGAGGATCTTGAGGCCTGCCCGGGCCACCCAGTGGCAGGCCGACGTGCGGGTCGCGGAGGGCGCGACCGTCCCCGTGCCGACGGTGACGAGGTCCACTCAGGCCGGTTCCATCTGGCCGAGGCGGACGCCCACGATGGTCGACACACCCGGTTCCTGCATCGTGACGCCGTAGACCGCATCGGCCGCCTGCATGGTGCGCGGATTGTGGGTGATGACGATGAACTGCGTCAGGTCCTTGAACTCGGCGAGCAGGCGCACGTAGCGACCGACGTTGGCGTCGTCAAGCGGCGCGTCCACCTCGTCGAGCAGGCAGAACGGGCTCGGCTTGGTGAGGAAGATCGCGAACAGAAGCGACACGGCGACGAGCGTCCGCTCGCCTGACGAGAGCAGGTGGATCCGCTGCGTGCGTTTGCCCCGCGGCGCGGCGTGGATCTCGATCTCGCTCTCGAGCGGTTCGTCCTCGTTGGCGAGGCGCACGTCGCACTCGCCACCGCCGAACAAGGTCTGGAACACTCCGCGGAAGTTCTCGCGCACCTTGCCGAACGAATCGAGGAACAGGGTCTTCGCCGTCTGATCGATTTCTCGCGCCGCCTGCTGGAGCGACTGGCGCGCGGCCACGAGGTCGTCACGCTGGGTCATGAGGAACTCGAGGCGCTTGGTTTCCTCGGCGTGCTCGTCCACCGCGAGCGCGTTCACCGGCCCGACGGCGTCGATCGCGGCGCGCAGCCGCTCGTCCTCCTGGCGCAGCCACTCGAGGTCACCCGCGACCTCCGGTGCTTCGGCGAGCAGCCGATCGAGCGGCTTGCGCCACTCGGCCTCTACACGCGCGACCAGGCCCGCCCGCCGACCCAGGACCTCCGTTCGCTCGAGCTCGAGCTTGTGTTCCTCGGCGCCGCGCGCATCGAGGGCCCGCCGGACCTCGTCCAGGGCCGCTTCCGCTTGCGCCAGGCTCGCCTCGGCTTGCCCCACCTGCGCCTCGGCCTCCAGGGCCGCCCGCTCCAAGGCCCCGAGGGCGTGGCGTCGTTCCTTGAGCGTATCCTCCCACTGTGCTCGCTGCGCGGTCAGGGTGGCAGCCTCGCGCTCGAGTGTCTCCATCTCCTGAGCGAGCGCGGCCGCCTGATCGCGCGCCTCGTGCGCCACCGCCGCGGCGCTGCTCGATCGCTCCTGGGCGGCGGTGAGCCGCGCTTCGACCTGCGCGGCATCCACTTGCCACTGCACCCGCTGCTCGCGCGCTGCTTCCTGCTGCGCTTCGAGATCCACCAGCCGCGCCCGTTCTCCCCCCAGGCGCTCGTCCAGCCGCACGCGCTCGACTTCGTGTCGCTCGAGATCCCCGTGCAGCGCGGCGAGGCGAGCCTCCACCTCCTCCAGTCGCGTCGAAAGCCGCTCCACCTGCGCCGTGGCGTCCGCGGCCTCCCGCTGCGCGTGGGCAGCCGCGCGCTCCGCGTCACCCTTCAAGGCTCCCGATTCGAGCTCCCCCTGACGGGCCCGCTCCGACCAGGCCCCGGCCTCGACGAACGCGGCTTCGGCGGCGCTGAGCTCGCCGAGCGTGCGCTCGAGCGCGCCGGCGGTGGCGGCCCGGCGGGCTTCGGCTTCGCGCGCGTCCTGGCTCAGTGTCTCGAGCTCGGCGCGGCGCTCGAGAGGCCCGCCGCCGGCCCCGTTCGCGCTCGCGAGGAAGACGGCGCCATTCGCCCGGCGCAGTGCATTCCCGCCCTCGAGCACCTCGTGTCCCGCGAGGAGCGCCCGCACCCAGGCGGCCGCGGGCCCGTCCACGCGTAGGGCCTCCTGCAGTGGATGGCCATCCGCGGCCAGCCGGGGACCCGGCACCGCCGGCAGGAGGACCAGCGGTCCCGGCTGCGCGCCGGTGTGCCACTGGCGGATGGCGTCGACGGCGGCGGCGTCGCGCACCAGCACGGCGTGCAGCCATTCGCCCAGCAGCTGCTCGGCGAGGGTCGCGTCGCTCCGGTTGGTGCGTACGAAGTCCGACAGCGGGCCGATCACCGCGTCGCCGAACTGCGTCTTGGCTTTGAGCAGCGCGCGCGCCGCGGGCGCGAGGCCGGCGCGCTCGCGCTCCAACTCGGCGAGGGCGTCGCGTCGCGCGGTCACCTGCGCCAACGCCTCTTCCGCCTGGCGGCGCGCCGTGCGGCCGTGGGTCTCCTGCACCTTAAGCTCGGCGACGTGTCGCCGCGCCGCCTCGAGCGCCTCGACCGCCTGTACAGCCTCCCGCGCCTGTGTCGCGGCGCGCTGCGCCAGCGTCCGCACTTCCATCGTGGCCGCCCGCTCCGCGGCGTCGCGGGCTAGCCGCTCCTGCGACGCGCGCGCCACTTGCTGGCGCAGCTCCGCCCGCTCCCGCTCGAGCGCGGCGCGCTCACCCTCTAGCGCCCGGAATGCCTCCGCCCGACGCTGGAGATCTTCTTCCAGATCGCGAACGGCGGCGCGCTGCGCCAGCAAGCCATCCCGACCCGCCTGCTCGAGGGCGGTGCGGCCCGCGAGCTCCTGGCCGACAGAGGCGAGATCGCGCTCGGCCGCCGCGTGCTCCGCCGCGGCCGCCTTGCGTTCTCGCTCCGCCTGCACCGCGCGCGCTTCTTCCCGCTCCCGGCGTTGCCCCGCCGTGGCCCGGCGCTGCCCGGCGTTGCGCAGTCGCTCGGCTGCCAGCGCCAGATCGCCCTCGAGGCGTCCCACTTCGACCTTGGCGTCGGCGAGACGGCGCTCGACCTCAGTGCGACGCGCTTCGCCGGTGTGCCGTGCCTGCGCCCGCGCCTCGCGCTCCCGCTCGGTTTCGGAGAGCCGCCCCCGGTCCGCGGGCAGCGCGGCCGACAGGTGCTCGGCACGCTGGCCGAGCCTGCCCAGGGCGAGATCGAAATCCTCGAGCTCGCGCCGCACCAGCGTCAACGCCACGCCGAACCGCTCTTCGATCATCTTGCCGTACCGCTCCGCCTTCCCGCGCTGACGGGCCAGGCTTCGGACTTGCGTTTGCACCTCGCTGACCAGGTCGTCGAGCCGGGCCAGGTCTGCCGCGGTTTCCTCGAGGCGCCGCTCCGTGCTCTTCTTGCGGTCGCGATACAGGCCGATCCCGGCGGCCTCCTCGAACAGCGCACGGCGCTCCTCCGCCTTTTCGGAGAGGAGCGCATCGATCATCTTGGCTTCCATGACCACCGCGGCGTCGGCCCCGAGCCCGGTGCCGCGCAGCAGGTCCTGTACGTCGCGGAGCCGTACCGGCGACCGGTTGAGCAGATACTCGCTCTGACCCGAGCGAGAGAGCCGACGCGTGACGACCACTTCCTGGTAGGCTACCGGAAGCGTTCCGTCCGAGTTGTCGAACACCAGCGATACTTCCGCCACGTTGACCGGACGGCGGCCGGTCGAGCCCTGGAAGATGACATCTTCCATTTTGCCGCCCCGCAGGAGGCGCGGCGATTGCTCGCCCAGCACCCAGCGCACGGCATCGGAGATGTTCGACTTCCCGCATCCGTTGGGCCCCACGATCGCCGTGACCCCCGCCTCGAACGGGAGCTCCACCGTCCCTGCAAAGGACTTGAATCCCGCCAGCTCCAGCCGGGTCAATCTCATGGTGTGGTTGTCATCCGGGTGACGAGGGTCGCCGAAACGCCGGCGCGCTTGAGTTGGTCCTCGAGAACCGTCGCCTGCTCGGGCGTTTCAAATGCACCTACCAGGAGCCGTCCTGAATCCCAGGCGACCGCCGCGATACCGCGAGCCCGCAGGCTGTCTGCGGCCCGCCTCCCCTGTCGATTGAGGGCGAGTGAGTAGGGCGCCCGCAGCACGTCGCCCTGGCCCCGATCGGCGAGCTGGCGGGCCCACAGATCGGCGCGGGCGCTCAGGGCGGAGTCGCGCGTCGGATAGGCGCCCGCGAACACACGGTACCACACCGTGGCTCCCCCGCGACCTCCGAGCGCCACAGGCGTGACGAACGGCTTGACTCCCTGCGCGTTCAAGCGGTCCGCGAGCCCGAGCGCCTTGTCGAGCCCGGCGTAGGCGGCGAGCTGCACCGTCCACGAAAGCGAGTCGGCCCGCGCGAGCGCGGCGGACACCGGGCGGGCCCGTAGCGGGTGCGCGGGCGCCGGGCGCGCGGGTGTCGGGCCGTGTTCGGCGCCACGCGCGAGCAGACCCCAACCGCCGGC
>CAYXIK010000034.1:0-29477 GCA_964465315.1 uncultured Gemmatimonadaceae bacterium
GAGCGGGGCGCGCGACCCGCTCAACGACCTCGCCGGTTCGGGTCACTCCCCGACGGGGCCGTCCGAGGGGAAGGGCGGAGTGGTGGTCAGGGGCGAGCCCCAAAGAGGAGTGACCCGACCCGAGGAGGTGCGCGAGTGATCGGCGTCTCGCTTGCCCACCGCTTGAAGCTGGTCGGCTTCGATGTCGACGGCGTGCTCACCGACAACGGGATCTACGTCGGCATGGTGGGCGATCACCCCGTCGAGTTCAAGCGGTTCCACATCCAGGACGGCCTTGGCGTCCGCATGCTCCGTTCCGCCGGGCTGGCCGTGGTGTGGGTGTCGGGGCGAGAGTCGGCCGCCACCGCCCTGCGGGCGCGCGAGCTCGGCGTGGACGAGCTGATCCAGGACCCCACCGCGCGCAAGCTGCCGGCCTTCGAGGGCCTGCTGGCCCGTCAGGGGCTCAGTTGGGAGCAGTGCGCCTTCGTCGGCGACGACCTGGCGGACCTGCCCCTGCTGGCGCGCGTGGGCCTCCCCATCGCGGTCGCGAACGCCGTGGCCGAGGTGAAAGACGCCGCGCACCTCGTCACGAGCGCGCCGGGCGGCCAGGGGGCTGTGCGCGAGGTTGCCGAGCTGATCCTCAAGGCCCGCGGCGAATGGGAAGACCTGCTGACCAAGTACTTCGTGGAGCGCGGCGATGCCCCGCACGGAGCCCACCGACCTCGTTGACCGCGGGCGCCGGGTGCTGGCCCTCGAAGCCGCCGCGATCCAACGCGTCGGCGAGCGGCTGAGCCCGGCGTTCGCGGCCGCCGTACGCCTCCTCGCGTCCGCTAAGGGGCGCCTGATCGTGTCGGGCCTCGGCAAGTCGGGGCTGATCGCGCGCAAGATCGCCGCCACGTTCACCTCGACCGGGAGCCCCGCATCGTTTCTCCATCCCGTGGATTCGCTGCACGGCGATCTGGGGCTCGTCGGCCGCGAGGACGTGGCGCTCGTGCTCTCGAAGAGCGGTGCCTCGGACGAGCTGTTCGGCCTCGTCGGCCAGCTCAAACGTCTGGGCGTGCCGATCATCGCCCTCACCGGCGATCCCGACTCGGTGCTCGCGCGTCAGTGCGACGTGGCCCTCGACGCGAGCGTGGTGGAAGAGGCGTGCCCCGAGACGCTCGCCCCCACGGCCAGCACGACCGCCGCGCTCGCCCTGGGCGATGCGCTCGCCGTGACGCTGCTCGAGGTCAAGGGCTTCCGGCGCGAAGACTTTGCGGCGCTCCACCCCGGCGGAACCCTCGGACGAAACCTACTCCTGCGCGTCGCCGACGTGATGCTCGATCGCGACCTGCCCACCCTCAGCCCCGAGCGTCCCATGCGCGAGTGCGTCGTGCTCCTCGCGGAGAAGCGCGGCACCGTGGCGGTGGTGGACGGCTCGGGCGGCCTCGTCGGCGTCGTGACTGCGGGTGATCTCACTCGCCTCATGGAGCGCACGGATCGGTTTCTCGACATCCCCGTCAGCGACGTGATGACCCGGACGCCCAAATCCACCACACCGGACGTGTTGGCGGGCGCCGCCGTCCAGGTGATGGAGCGGTACGGCATTATGGCGCTCCCCGTGCTCGACGGCGGCCGGCGCGTGGTCGGGATGGTGCATCTGCACGACCTGATGAAGGCGGGAGCGGCATGAAAGACGGAACTGAATCGAGCAAAGGCGTGGAGGAGCTGCGTGGAGGAACAGCGTCGCGCCTGCAGGTCGCTCTTCCACGTCTTCTCTCGACGCTGCTCGTCTCCGCAGTTTTCGTTTCGTCGTGCGAAACCGGCATCAAGCCGACCGCCGTCATCCAGGCGGCTGATTCGGCCGACCAGGTGCTCTTCAACATGTCGCACTACGTGACCGCCGAGGGTATCCAGCGGGCACACGTCCTGGCCGACACGGCGTACTTCTATTCGCCCACGCAGACCGCCGAGCTGCGCAACGTGCGCATCACCTTCTTCGACCAGCGTGGCGCACAGACCTCGACCCTTAGGTCCCGCGAAGGGACGTACCACTGGCAGACCGGCGACATGGAAGCGCGCGTTCACGTCGTGGTGGTACGGACGGACAGCGCGACACTCCGCACCGCGGTGATTCGCTACAGCCAGTCCCGGAACCAGGTCAGCTCCGATCAGGTGTTCGTCTTCGATGAGCCGGGGCGGCACATCGTGGGGCAGGGTTTCACGGCCGACCCGGACTTCAAAGTCGTGACAGCGACCAAGCCCACCGGCACGGGCGGCAAGTTCACTTTGCCGAACCAATGATGGCCACCGTGCTCCTCGTCGCGTTCGTCCAGCAACCTGCTTCGCCCCCGGACACCAGCCACGGCCGGCCGTGCAAGGTCGTGATCGACTCCGTAGGCCGGCAGGCGCAGCAGGTGGAGGTGCGCGCAGGGGAGACCAATGTCTTCGCGGGCGGGGGTGTGCTGGCGCACTGCGACGGCACGGGCACCACACTCTCCGCGGACAGCGTCGCATGGTTCGCCGGCGTCCGGCGGTTCGACATGATCGGGCAGCGCAACATCGTACACATCCGGGACACCACGCTCACCCTGGACGCGACTACGGCGGCCTACTATCTCAGTCAAGAGCGACTCGAGGCGCATAAGAACGTGGTGGCCGTGAACCGCAACACCGGATCGGTGCTGCGCGGGCCCAATCTGACCTACTACCGTGCCGTGTCCGGTATCCGCGACACGCTGGAGATGTACAGCTCGGGCCGTCCCACGATCGACTATCGCACGACCGGCGATTCGGGCGAGCCCTACGTGATCGTAGCCGATCGCGTGCGCATGAAGGGAAACGACCGGATGTGGGGTGGCGGTCGGGTGACGATCGACCGCAGCGACTTCGCGGCTCAGGGCGACTCGATGCAGCTCGACCAGCCCGCGGGGTTCGGCGTACTCATCGGCAAGCCGGCCGTAGAAGGGAAGGGTACTCGCGCTTACAAGCTCACGGGAACGCGCATCGAACTGGGCTTGGCGGGCCGCGAGGTCAAGCGCGTGAAGGCACTCGGTAACGGCGTGGCGACGGGGTCGGATTGGCGGCTCACGGCGGACACGATCCACCTGCACCTCGACCGGAGCAAGCTACAGCGGGCGCTCGCCTGGGGCCCGAAGGACTCCGTGCGGGCGCGCGCCGTGTCGACGATCAACACCATCCGGTCGGACTCGCTGGCGCTCGACCTACCGGGCGAAGTGCTCACGGAGGCCCGGGCCTTTGGCCACGCCTTCTCCACGTCGAAGAAGGATTCGACCAAGAACGCCGATGTGGATTGGATCGCCGGCGATTCCCTCACGGCCCGGTGGGCGCAGGTTCCCGACTCCGCGGGCGCCCGCAAGACCAAACTCCACGAGCTCATTTCGCGAAACAACGCACGCGCGCTCACGCACATTCAGAGCGAGCACGACACGGCCGGGCCGTCAATCAATTACTCCCGCGGGACGATCATCCGCATCGTGCTGAAGGGCGAGAAGGTCGACACGGTGACCGTTACGGGACACGCCGATGGCGTGCAGCTCGAGCACCGGCCGCCGGCGCCGCCGGATACCTCGAAGCATCCGACGTCTCCTCCTCCCCCGAATCGATGACTGCACCGCTCCTGCCCCAGCATGTGGCCGATCTGATGGCCGCGCGGGATCCGTCGCTCCCGCTCGTCGCCGCCGCGCTCGCCCGCGTTGCCGACGGGAGAGGCGGGGCCTCGCTCGGCGAGCTCGCGATCGCCTACCGGGAGGAGTTCTTGAAGCTCCGGGCGCACTCGAGAGGCGCAGGGGGAGGCCTCCCCGAGCTCGGCGCGTTGTCGGTCGAGCAGTTCCGCGCGACGCTGCGCAGCTCGGTGCTGCCCCGCCTCGCCCTCCTGAAGATCGTCGAGTATCCCGTGGGGATGCTGTCCGAGACGACGCCGATCACGTTTACGGGTGAGACGTGGGCCGAGGTGCTCGCCGACCGGGCGGACATCGCGGACCGGCTGCTCGACGCGGCGGAGCGCGCGGTCGCGCGCGCCGAGGCGGCGAGCGGCGAGCACGCGGTGGTCACCGACGGCAGCCGCCTCGAGGCACGAGGGCTCGTGAAGGTGTACAAGGGTCGCCCGGTGGTGGACGACGTGAGCGTCCAGCTCGAACAGGGTGAGATCGTGGGTCTCCTGGGACCGAACGGGGCGGGGAAGACCACGACGTTCTACATGATCACGGGTCTGATCCGCCCCGACGGCGGGCAGATCGGGTTCGATGGCCGGGACATCACCGACGAGCCGATGTACCGTCGCGCGCGGATGGGCATCGGCTACCTGGCGCAGGAGCCGTCGGTGTTCCGCAAGCTGACCGTGGAGGAAAACGTTCGGGCGATTCTCGAGACGCTGCCGCTGGCCGAGGAAACCCGCGCGCTGCGCCTGGAGCGTTTGCTCGACGAGCTGGCGATCAAGCACCTGCGGCGGCAGAAAGGCTTCCAGCTGTCGGGAGGGGAGCGGCGCCGCCTCGAGATCACCCGGGCGCTCGTGACCGAGCCCAGGTTCATGCTGCTCGACGAGCCCTTCGCGGGCGTCGATCCGATCGCGGTGCACGACATCCAGACCATCGTCGCCGGGCTGCGCCACCGCCGCATCGGTGTGCTGATCACGGATCACAACGTCGAGCAGACGCTCGACATCGTGGATCGTGCCTACATCATGTTCGAGGGCAAGGTCCAGGTTGCGGGCACCGTTCGCGACCTCGTGTTCGACGACCGCGTCGCCAATCTGTACCTCGGCCCGACCCTGACGACCCGCCTCCGCGCCCGCCTCGGGCAGCCGCAGCCGGTATGAAGACGGGCCTCCAGCAGCACGCCGCGCTGTCCCAGCAGCTTCGGATCAATCCGCGGCTGTACCAGGCGATGGACCTGCTGTATATGCCGCTGCTCGATCTGCAGCAGCATCTGAAGCAGGAGCTACTCGGTAACCCGTTCCTGGAGCTCGTGGAAGCAGAGGACGAGACGGAGGTGCCCCTCCCCGAGGAAGCGAAGGAGGACGCAAAGGAGGCGGAGAAGAACGACGAGCCCGACTGGGAGGACATCCTGCTCGACGACGGCTCGGACTCGAGCGCGCCACCGCGGGACATGAGCGAGGCTCGCGAGTACGTCGAGCCGGTGCCGGTCGAGACGAAGGACCTCGCCGATCACTTGCGCGAGCAGGTGCGCCTCCTGGACCTGACCCCGCGCCAACAGCTGCTCGCGGAGGAATTCATCGGGAACATCGCAGAGGACGGCTACCTCGGCGCGACGCTCGAGGAGATCGTGCGCGGGGCGAATCAGCTGCTCGAAGAGCACGCCGTCGAGTCGGAGCAGGACATCCAGCCTCAACTGTTCACGCTGGCCGAAGCCGAGGAAATGCTCCGCGTCGTCCAGAAGCTCGACCCACCGGGTGTCGGCGCACGCGATCTGCGTGAATGCCTCCTGTTGCAGCTCGAAGCGCGCGGGGAGACCGACACGCTCGCGTACCGCCTGGTGCGGGAGGCGTTCGACGACCTCAAGGCCCATCGCTGGAGCGACCTCGGCAAGCGCTTCGGGCTCGACGCGGCGGAAGTGCAGACGGTGGCCGACGACCTCGCCAAGCTCGATCCCAAACCGGGTCTGCAGTATTCGTCCGCCAACGAGGCCTACATCATTCCGGATCTGGTCGTCGAGAAGATCGACGGTGAGTACAAGGTCTTCTTGAACGACTCGGGGCTGCCGCGGCTCCGCATCTCCAAGATCTATCAGGACATCGCGCGCGACAAGAAGAAATTCCAGGGCGAGAACAAGGACTTCATCAACCAGCGCATGAACAGCGCGCACTGGATGATCCAGGCGATCGAGCAGCGGCGCCAGACTATGCTGAAGGTCATGAACTTCATTGTCGACCGGCAGCGCGAGTTCTTCGAGAAGGGCGTCGAGTACCTCAAGCCGCTTACGCTACGGGAGGTGGCCGACGTGATCAACATGCACGAGAGCACCGTCAGCCGCGTGACGAACGAGAAGTACGTCCAGACGCCGCGGGGCCTCCTGCCGCTCAAGTTCTTCTTCTCGAGCGGGCTCTCGACCACCACAGGCGAAGATGCCAGCGCCCGCGCCATTCGCGCCCAGATCCAGAAGATGGTGTCGGACGAGGATTCGAAGAATCCCCTCACGGACCAGCAGATCGTCGAGATGTTCGCGCAGAAGGGCGTCAAGATCGCCCGGCGGACGGTGGCGAAGTATCGCGACCAGCTGAGCATCCTCCCGGCCCGCATGCGTAAGCGCCTGTGAGCCTCGCCACCGGCGCGGCGACGCCCGAAGTGAGCGTCCTCGTTCCCGCCAAGGACGAGGCCGAGAATCTCCCCGAGTTCGTCCGCCAGGCGCGCGAGGCGCTTCTCCCGCTGCCCTACGCCTGCGAGATCGTCGTGATCGACGACGGTAGCCACGACGGCACGGCGGAGACGCTGCGCGAGCTGGCGGCAAAGCATCCGTTCGTGCGGGTCGTGACGCATCGCAGCCAGCGCGGCATCGCCGACGCGCTCGCGTCCGGCTCCGATGCCGCGCGCGGCCGGATCCTCGTGTTCTATCCCGCCGACCTGCAATACCGGCCGAGCGACATCCCGGACCTCGTGCAACCGATCCTCGACGACCGGGCCGACCTCGTGACGGGCACGAAGCAAGGGCACTACGAGAAGCGCTTCGTGTCGTGGATATACAACGGCCTCTGCCGCTGGCTGTTCGGCGTGCGGGTCACGGACTTGAATTCGGTGAAGGCGTACCGCCGCGAAGTGATGGACGGCCTCACCACGCGGCCCGACTGGCATCGCTTCATGGTGGTCATCGCGGCGGCCGAGGGCTTCCGGCTCGCCGAGCGGCCGGTACCCCTGCAGCCGCGCCGCGCGGGCAAGTCGAAGTTCGGAATCGGCCGCATTCCGGTGGGGGTACTCGACCTCATGTCGGTGTGGTTCCAGCTGCGCTTCGGTCGCAAGCCGATGCTGTTCTTCGGGGTCTCCGGAGCCGTGCTGATCCTGCTGGGGTTCCTGGTTGGTGTGTACGCCCTGATCGAGCGCTACGTGCTCGAACAGGGCAATCGGGCGTTCCTGTACCTCGTGCTCCTGCTCGTGCTCGCGGGGCTGATCCTGTTCGGCTTCGGCTTCGTGGGGGAGATGCTCGCGGGTATGCGGGAAGAGCTCCGCACGCTGCGGCGAGAGATCGACCAGGGACGCGGCCGCGACTCGGGCGACGGTACCGGACGGGGGTAGCTCAGGCGTCCCGCGCGAGCCGCACGCCGTAACGGCCCAGATAGAGCGCCAACTCCTCCGTGAGCGGCGAACCCTCCCGACTTCGCGTCCGGCCACCGAGGTCAAGCCAATACACACCCCGCTTACGAAAGCCCGCGAGCGTCTCGGCCGGAAGGGCGAACTCCGCGAGCACCGTATCCGCGCGATCGGGAGACACGGACGCGCCGCCGCGCAGCCGCAACAGACGCCACGCCTTGCGCCCGAACCGGTATGCTCGGAACGGCCCCTGCTCGTCCACCGAGACACCGTTGTACCGCACATAGCGATCGAACTCAGTCATGATGGTCTCGACCAGCGCTGCGCGCTCGCTGTCGCTCAGCCGGGCAGGGAAGTCCGGCGCCGACCGGATCACCTTCGCCGGTGACCCCACGGCCAGGCTGTTTGCCGGGATCGGCCCGGACACGAGCGAGTTCGCGCCGATGACGGTGCCGTCGCCGATCGTGCTGCCGGGCATCACAAACACCCGCCAGGGCAGCCACACGCTCTTGCCGAGCGTCACGGCCTCATACGTCACGGGATACCCATCCAGCGCGCTGAGCCACACCCCGTGCGTGAAGATGAGGCAGTGTCCGCCGATGCCGGTGTCGTCCCCGATGATCACCGGCTTCGTCGGATTGATGGAGGTGAGCTGCAGGATGATCGTGCGGCTGCCCAACGCGAAGCGCGACTCGGGGAGCTGCGGCCCGCCGACGTAGACTTGCTCGCGGATCTTCGCGTCCTCCCCCATCTCGATCGTCTCGCAGGACAGGTAGCTCATCGTCCCGACGCTCGAATAGCGGCCGATCCGAATGGTCCTCCCCTGCACGATGGCGAGGAACCCGATCTCCACGTGATCCCCGATCTCCACCGATGTCCCCACGACGATGCCGCCGAAGCTGAAGCGGACGCGACGACCGATGCGGTACCCGAGGAGTAACCGGTATGCGAGGATCTTCAGCGGGCTCGGCAGCCAGCCGAACAGCGCGAGGTGGCGCCACGGGATTCGGTCCTTCGGGATGAGCGGCTGAGCCATCGCGGAAACGCTCCGGTTCGGTGTGTGGTCCGGCGTAAGATAAATGCCGCACGAAGCGGCGGCTATTATATTGCGTGCACTCGTGATTCGACTGCCCCCGCAGGCGAGCCTCACCGGTATCGAGCGCTACGCTCTCGACCTGCTCATCGATTTCGCCCGCATTCCTCCGGTAGACGACCCGTCCGTGGACGTGGTACGGCTGCTCGTCGCCGAGCGGGACGTGGGCGCGCCCGACATCCGAACCTGCGTCGCCCGGGACTGGTACCTGGAGCGTGGAGACGGCACGGTGTCGGTCCCGCGCTCGGTGTTGCGCCGCATCGGCGAAGTGGCCAACACCACGACGGAGCGGGGGACACCCTCGCGCGATCGGTACGATCGCGCGCCGTCAGGCGAGAACGAGCTGGTCCAAGCGGGTCTCGCCACCGATCCTGTCGTGTCGCGGGCCGCTGCGCGGTTGCGAGACGCGGTGGTCGGGAGTGCCGGCCGCCGGCCGGTGGCGTTGGCGACTCCGTGGCCGGAGGGCAAGCGCTGGGCGGCCGCGTTCACGCACGATCTCGACGTCGTGGCGTACTGGCCGCTGTTCACCCTCCTGCGCGTCGCCGAGCTCGCACGCAAGGGCGAGCTGCGACGGGTCGCGCGCGCCGCTCTGGCCGCCCTGGGGGCGTTGGGGCGTGACCCGGTCGCGCAGGCGGTGCGCCGGGTACTCGATGACGAAAGTGCTCACGGCATCGTGTCCACCTGGTTCGTCCTCTGCGGCACGCCCACGCTCACGACCATGCGCGCGGGAGACCTGACGTACCGACTGGAGGGTCGAGCGGCGCGAGCCATCGTCGACGCGCTGGCCGATCGCGGCTCAGAAATCGGCCTCCACGGGAGCTTCGCGACAGCCGACCGGGAGGAGCTCTTCCAAGAGCAGCGCGCGCGGCTCGAACGACTGGTCGGCCACCCCGTAGCGGGCGTGCGACAGCACTTCCTCCGCATGCGTGCCGGCACCACCCACCGAGGCATGACTGCCGCGGGCTTTCGATACGACTCGACGTGCGGATTCTTCGATCGTAACGGCTTCCGTGCGGGAATCGCCGATGTGATGCCGCTGTGGGACCCGTCGACCGAGCGGTCCATCGGACTCGACGAGGCGCCCTTTTGCTGGATGGATCGTACGCTGAGCAAGTACGGCGGCGTCGAAGATCCGGCTACCTGGATCACCGACGGAGCTGCGCTCGCCGAAACATGTCGCCAGGTGGAGGGGCTGTGGGTGGGCGTCTGGCACCCCAACCTGAGCCCGCCGCTCGGGTACCCGGACGCGCCTGACGCCTTTCGCTCCCTGGTGAGCCGGATCGTGGCGCAGGCACCGTTTCTCGGCACACTGCGCACCATCGTGGAGTGGCGCGGGGCGCGCCGGAGCCTGCGCGTCCAGCGCGTCTCCCCCGACGGACGCATGGACGCCCACGCCGGGGTGCAAGCGCCCAAGCCACTCAGCCTAGAGGATTCGAGCCAGCGCGTGCTCGCGACCCTCAAGCGCTGAACGGCGCGCGAGCGCCGCGGCGTAGCAGGCCTCCCAGGCCTCGAGGATCGCCGGCCAGCTGAAACGCTCCTGCACGTATCGGCGCCCGGCTTCCGCGAGCCGCTCGGCGAGCGATGCGTCGGTGGCCAGCCGTTCCAACGCACCGGCGAGCGCCGCCGGGTCTGCGGGGGGCACGAGGAGGCCGGTCTTTTCGTCTGCGACGATGTCCGTGATGCCACCCACGTTGCTCGCGATGACCGGGAGGCGATAGCTCATCGCTTCGAGGAGGACGACACCGAGCCCCTCGGTATCACCCCGCGCGTCAACGATGGAGGGCAGGACGAGGACGTTCGCGCGGGCGAAGGCCCGGTGCAGCTCCGTCTCGGGGACACGTCCCGGCATTTCGACGCGATCTTCCAGGCCGAGGCTTTTCACCTGTTCCCGCAGTCGGGACCCCTCGGCCCCATCTCCTCCCTTGCCGAGGATCAGCAGCTGTGTGGGTATCCGAGACGAGAGGCGGTGGACCGCATCGATGAGGTAACGCACCCCTTTGCGCTCGATGAGGTTGCCGACGAACAGAACCACGAACGGATCGTCGGCTGCACGGCGCAGCCGCGGAGGAAGGTCGGCTGGCGCCGCCGCGAATCCGACGGCATACGGGATCACGGGCACCGGCCGGTGCACGAGCTCGGCGATTTCCCGGGCGGTGGCGGAGGAGATCGCCACGACCTGGTCGGAGGTCTTGAGCGCCCACCGCAGGAACGCCTTGAGCCAGGGCAGGCGACTCTTCACCCAGCGCAGCTCGACGCCGTACCAGAGCGTCACCATCGCCGCCCCGCACGCCTTCCGCGCGACCGATCCGAACAGGGCGTGCGGGACCGGCCAATGGACGTGGACGATGTCGTAGGACCGTCGCCGGCACACCCGCCAGATCGCCAGCATGCCACCCAGCGCGTAAAACAGCGGCATGATCTTGTAGCGCAGCGAGCGACGGACGCGATCCGGGGTCCCTTGATCGTGGGTCAGGTCCTCCCAGCGAGCCGGGAAGTAGCGGAAGCGATGGAGCGGTATCCCGTCGACCTCGCGATTGCCACCACCACGGTAGGCCGGCGCAAACACCTCGACCTCGTGCCCCGCCGCTTGAAACCGCTTGAGCAGCTCCACGAGCCAGGGTGCGATGATGTCGTGCGGGAAGCGCGGAAACGCCGTGACGACGTGAAGGATGCGCATCAGCTCGTACTATAGCGGTCGGGTGAACCACGGCAAACCCCCTTGGCGCCGCGGCCTTTCCGCACCTTTCCACCGGCCGTATCTTTCCGGCTGCCGCCGTATTCGGGACGCAAACACACCACACCTTACACGCCGAGGCAACCACCGGCAGATGAGCCCCAGGATTGCACCGTCTTCCCCGGAGCTCGCCCAGTTCTACAGCGCACGCTACCACTGGCGCAACGCCGGTGAGGAGCGCATGCGGTATCGCAAAGCGACGAAGCTCGCGCAAGTGCGCCCCGGGAGCGCCGTGCTGGATATCGGCTCTCGCGACGGCGACCTGCGGCATTATCTGCCGCCCGATATCAAGTATCAGGGCCTCGACATCGCCCCCGAGTTTGCCGGCCCGGACATCCTGATCCACGACATCACGTCCGGGCTCCCGTTCGCGGACGCGTCGTTCGACTACGTGTTCATGATCGAGGTGCTCGAGCATACCCCGACCGCGTACAGCACCGCCGGTGAGATCCACCGCGTCCTGCGTCCCGGTGGCCTGTGGATCGCGTCGGTACCGAATCCCTACCACGTGAAGGAGATCATCTGGAATCTCTTCCACGTGCCCGACAAGTGGGGACACGTCTACAGCTGGACGCGTCAGACCATCTCGCGTCTCGGCGAGATGAACGGCTTCCGGCTGGACGATTGGGGTGGCAGCTACTTCTATCCGCCCATTCCCGCGCCGTGGCTCCTCGCGCGGTCCGTCGTCTACAAGTTCGTCAAGACCTGAGCATCGCGCTGATCCTTCCACCCACCGCGCGGCTTTCTCCCCGGCGCTGGCTCTGGGCCGTGCAGGGGCTCGTCACGGTGGCGGTGGTGGCCTTCGTGAGCCGCTCCATCGCGCGCCACTGGACGGAGTTTCGCTCGCTCCACGTCGAACTCACGATCGCGCCGGGGTGGATCGCCGCTGCGGCCGTCATGGTCCTGGTCACCTACGTCATGCAGATCGAGTCCTGGCGCCGCATCCTGGCCGGGTGGCGCCAGCGGCTCCGTTTTCCCACCGCTGCCCGCATCTGGACCCTCGCGAACCTCGGACGCTACGTGCCGGGGAAGGTGTGGAGCGTGGCCGGGCTGCTCGTACTGGCCCAACAGGCGGGCGTGCCCGTCGGGCCGGCCACCGCGTCGGCCTTCGTGATCCAGGCGGTGGCGCTGGGGAGCGGCGTCGCGGTGGTCGCGGCAGTGACCCCGCAGGCGGCACCGCCGCTGCGCCTGCTGCTCGCGGGAGTCGCCGCGTTGGGCACCATCGCTCTGCTCGCGTGGCGGCCAACGGCCCTGTGGCTGGGACGCTTCGTGAGCGCGTCGTCTCCCCTCGAGCCCCTCAGCCTCGGCGCTGTGCTCGCAAGTACGCTCCTAACGGTGCTCACCTGGGGAACGTACGGCGCCTCCCTCTGGATGCTGTGCCGGGGGCTCCTGCCTGACGCGCACCTCCCGCTCGGAACCGCAGTGGGAGCGTTTACCCTCGGGTACATTCTCGGCCTCCTGGCCCTGTTCGCTCCCGGTGGGGTGGGGGTTCGGGAGCTCGTCCTGATCGGCCTGCTGGCTCCTTTCCTCGGGAGCGGGGGCGCGGTGGCCTTGAGCGTCGCGTCGCGCATCCTGCTGACCGTCCTCGAGGCCGCGGCTGCCCTGGTGACCCTGCCGCTCCGACATCGCCCGCAGGAGTCCCCTTGAGCGATCACGTTCCCGCCGCACCGACACCCCCGTTCGAGCCCAAACGGCCCGCCCTGTTGGCGGTCGCCGCCTTCACCCTGTGGCCGGCCCTCCTCTCGCTTCCGATGCTCCGCGGCCTGTGGCTCGCTAGCCCGTTGAGTGACCAGTATCTGTCCGGGATCCCGTTCCACGCGTGGGGAGCGGAGTGGTACAAGCGCATGGGACACCTGCCGCTCTGGGACCCGGAGGTGTTCGGTGGCCTGCCGTTCGTGGCCGCCGGCCACGGGGACATGTTCTATCCGACCTGGTTGTTGCGCTTCATCGTTCCCGCCACGACGGCCGGCAACGTGAGCTTCGTCCTTCACTACATCCTCGCCGGTCTGTTCACCTATCTGCTGCTCCGGCGGCTGCGCGTCGGGTGGATTGGTTCCGTCGTCGGTGGCCTGGCCTACGAGCTGTCGGGCCTCATCGCGTCGTATCCGTCGCCGGGACACGACGGGAAGCTCTTCGCCTCGGCGATGCTTCCGCTCATGCTGCTCGCACTGGTCATCGCACTCCGCGACCGTCGCTGGGAAGGCTACCCGCTGCTCGGAGTGGCGACCGCGCTCACACTGCTGGGCCATTTTCAGCTGGCGTATTACTCCCTCATCGCCGCTGGGGTGTTCGCCCTATACCTCACGTTCGAGGAAGCGGGCGACAGCGGGGCAGGGGAGCGAGCGCTCCGTCTCGGGGGGGCACTCGTGGCCGTGCTCTTGGCGTTTGGGGTCGCCGCGATTCAGCTCTTGCCGTTCTTCGAGTACATCCCATTCTCGCCGCGTGCACAAGGCTACCACGGGTTCGAGGGCTCGACGTCGTTCGCGATTCCGTGGAGTCATGTCCCCGAGTTCTTTCTCAAGAACTTCGTCGGCTCGACGTCACATGGGACGTATTGGGGCTCGAACCCCCTCAAGCTGCATTCCGAGTACCTCGGCCTACCGGTCGCTGCACTGGCCGTGTTCGGCGCGATGGCGCGCGAACGTCGACGGTTCGTCCTTTGGGCCGGCGGAATCGGGCTTCTGTTCGCGCTCGTGAGCCTGGGCGCCGCCACCCCGTTTTACAAGCTGTGGTGGGCCGTCATGCCGCTCGTTAAGAAGACTCGCGCACCGGGACAGGCCTTTTTCATCGTCGCGCTCGCGACGGCGGTGTTCGCCGGTCTCGGAGTAGGGCGCGCGCTCACGGAGAGGAGCCGCCGCGCGATGACCCCGGCGTTGATCCTCGGCGCAGTCGTTGCCCTCCTCGGGCTCACCGGCGTCCTCGGCCACGTCGCTGAGGGCCTCGCCTCCGGAGTGCAGGCCGTTACCGGGCGCAATGCGATCGCCGCGGCGCAGGTCGCGCAGTCTGCCATCCTGTGGGGGGCAGTCTCGAGCGGGCTCGCCCTGGTGGGTGTCGCCGCGGTGCTCGGCTACGGGTCGGAACGTCTCACGCCGCGGCTGCAGGCGCTCGCCTTGATCCTGATCGTCGGCACGGACCTTTGGCTCAACGCGCATCAATTCTGGAGCTACATGAAGCCGTACGGCCGCGATCCGCTCATCGACCACGTCGCCGCCACTCCTCCGCCATATCGCGTCCTGGATTTCGGAGCGTATCCCGGATCCGTGTTGGCAACGTTCGACGTGCCCCAGGTCCTGGGCTACCACGGCAACGAGGTCCGCTACTACGACGAGCTGCTCGGGGGCAAGGGCGAATGGAAGAACCTCGGGTTCCTGCCGCTCTGGGATCTGCTGGCGGTCCGCTACGCGATCGCGCCCTCGGAAGGCCGCAGCGTCGATTCCATTCCCGGCTTTCGTCGGGTCCTCGACACCGTGCCTATTCTCAACGGCGACGCCGGGAGGGCCCGTCTGTTCGAGCGCCTCGCCCCGGCGCCGTACGCGCGTGTGGTGCCGGGAGCCGTCAAAGTCGATTCGGCCACGATTATTCCGGCGCTCCTCGACCCGCGCATGGACTATTCGCGGCTCGCGCTCCTCAGCAGGGATCAGCCGGTCGAACCCGAGCCGTTGAAGCAAATGCCCCCGTCGAGCCCGTCGCGGGCCGTCGTCACCGCCTGGGAGCCGGGGCGCATGACCGTGACCATCGATCCACCGCCTCCGCAAGCGAGCTACGTCCTAATCGCTGAAAACTGGTATCCCGACTGGCAGGCCACCGTGGACGGCCGACCGTCTCCGGTGCTGCGGGGCGATTACGCCCTGATCACGGTCGCGGTGCCAGCGGCCGCGAAGGTCGTGCAGCTCACGTTCCGCTCCGAGCTGTACGAGCGGGGCAAGGTGATCACGCTCGCCTCGCTGGCCATCTTGCTCCTCGGCCTGTTGGCAACGGGGGTGCGCGCGGCGCGCCGCGCGCACCATACTGCGGCGAATGGGTGAGCGAGCCCTGGTCGTCGTCCCCACGTACAACGAAGTGGGGAACATCCCACACCTCGTGCCCCAGGTGCTGGCCCAGGATCCGCGTATCGAAATACTCATCGTTGACGACAACTCGCCCGACGGTACGGGGCGGCTGGCCGAGGCCCTGGCGGTCAAAGAGCCACGCCTGCACGTCCTCCACCGAGAGGGTAAACTGGGGCTCGGGACGGCGTATCTGACCGGCTTCCGGTGGGCACTCGAGCGGGGGTACGACTATATCTTCGAGATGGACGCCGACTTCTCTCACGATCCGGCGCACCTAAAGGACTTTCTCGGCACGATTTGCCAGGCCGACCTCGTGCTCGGCTCCCGCTACCTGAACGGAAAGGTGACGGTCGTCAACTGGCCGATGGGGCGCCTGGTGCTATCGTATTGTGCGAATATCTACGCCCGCTGGCTCACCGGGCTCCGGATCTGGGACCTGACTGGGGGGTTCAAGTGTTTTCGCAGGACCGTGCTCGAGACGATCGACCTGTCGCGGGTCCGCTCGAACGGGTACGCCTTTCAAATTGAAATGAGCGTGAGGGCATGGCGCAAAGGGTTCGCGTTGAAGGAAATCCCGATCGTGTTCGTCGACCGAACCGAGGGGCAAAGCAAAATGAATCGGGCGATCGTGCGGGAAGCGGTGTGGATGGTACCGCGGCTCAGACTGATGGCCTGGTTCGGCCGCATCTAGTCGGTACGACGATCTACAAGATGACGGGGTCGGGAAACGACTTCGTCATGGTGGATGCCCGCCATACGCCTCCCGGCGACTGGTCGGATCAGGACATCCGCGCGGTGTGTGCCCGGGGGACCGGCGTCGGGGCCGACGGCCTCGTATTCGTGGGACCCGGGTCCGGGGCGGACGCTGTTCGAATGATCTACTTCAACTCCGATGGCTCGCGCGCCGCGATGTGCGGGAACGCGGCCTTGTGCAGCACCCGGCTTGCCGCGCGACTGGGGCTCGCGCGCGGCACGCGCATGACCCTCGAGACCGACGCCGGGACCTACGACAGTCGCTGCGACGGCGAGGGCGAGCGCGCCGAGCTGCATCTCGCGCCGGTCAAGACACCCACGCGGGTCGATGGCCTTTCGAGCGCGCCTGGCGAGCAGCGGGTGGTGCTCGGAACGGTCGGCGTACCGCACCTCGTGGTCCTGGTCGACGACGTGAACCTGGTCGACGTCATCGGGCGCGGCAAGGCGCTCCGGTCTGACGCGGTCCTCGGCCCGGCGGGCGCGAACGTCAACTTCATCTCAGGGGGGCCGCGGCCGTCGGAATGGCGCATGCGCACCTACGAGCGTGGTATCGAGGACGAGACGCTGGCGTGCGGCACGGGGGCCGTCGCGGCGGCCTGTGCGCTGGTCGAATGGGGTCTGGCAAAACCGCCGCTTTCCTTCTGGACCCGGGGCCGGAGGCGCCTCGAGGTATGGGTGCGGAAGGCGTCAGCCGAGCAGTATGACGATGTGTGGCTTGGGGGGGAGGCGAGGCTCGTGGTTCGGGGTGTGATTAACTGAGGCGCTTCTCCACATTTCGATCCTGATCAACTTTACATAACATTTCTTATACGAAGTACGGACCGCAGTGGGACACCTACTTTGCTCCACTCGACCCCCCCTTCGTGAGCTCCCCGATCCTCACCTTCGCTTCCCCGGCTGCGCTCGTCGAGTCGAGCTTCTGCGCAATGGTTCGGTACGCCGCGAGCGCTCTGGCTGTGTCGCCCGCCGCCAGCCACGCGCGACCGGCGTCTGACAGAAACTGCGCTCGCAGGAACGGATACTGGGCTTCGTCCGCCGCCGACTCGTATGCCCCGGCGGCGTCTTTGGGCCGCGCCGCGTTCTCGTAGGCCGCCCCGAGCAACCCGTAGGCCTGCGCCCGGAACTGCTTGTCGGCCTTCCGCGCGTACCGCTGAAGGACATCGATCGCTTGCTGGGTTTGGCCTTGGGCGAGCCGCACCTGCGCGAGGAGGATAGTGCCCTCGTCTGCCGCCCGCGTCCCCGAAAAGTTCTCCACGACCTGCGAGAGCACGCTCGCGGCGAGCGGGTAGTTCTTCGAGTCCAGGGCGAGGCGACCCTGCTCGAGCTGCCGGCTCGCGCTCCGCTCGGCCGTCTTCGACGACAGCAGGCTCCACCCGTAGAGCCCCGCGCCGACGATCAGTACGACACCGGCGTACGCCGACCACCGCTTGTGGGCCCCGACCCACGCCGTGAGCCCGGCCCACACGGTCAACTCCTCATCCGCAGGGCGTGGTGCCGTTGTCACCGTCGTTGCCATGAAACGCGAACCTCCTCACCTTGCCGGACCTTCTCAGTGGCGCCCCTGGGGTGACTCGAACACCCGGCCAACGGTTTCGGAAACGTGTATGACGTGCTATGCCGTCAACGCCGTCTAACCCATTGAATACGGTAGAGTTACGTTCCCCAGACGTCCTGTTCAAAAACCATTTGCCACGGCAGCTTGCTTCACCGCTGCCGCACTCGTTCGGCTGACTCTATTCACCGTCCACCAGAAAACCCCCCCAGCATGCGCCCGGCCTGATTCGAACAGGCGACCTAGCGGTTAGGAACCGCTCGCTCTATCCACCTGAGCTACGGGCGCGGACGCGACGTGCAAGCTACCTTCGGAGCCAGTTCTCTTCAACCCGGCTAACCCAAAGTCATTGACAAGCGAGCGGGCGTTTGCTCGAGCCGTCTCCTCGGTTCGGACAGGGGGCACGGAGATACCCCGCCCCAAGCCCGAGTCTAGCGGCGCGGCTGTGCCCCGCTGCATTTTGACGGCGTTCTGAGGTCAAGCAGCTGAATTAGGTTGCGTGCCCTCGCCGTCTGATACTAGTAAGGCGCCTACATGACTCAGCCCACACCTTGGGAGCCCAACCCAGTCCGCCCGGCTATCATGGCCGTGATGGGCACGAGATACCTCTTGGGCTCGGGGCCGCGGTGTTTTACCAAGTTTTCGCCAGGATGTGCACCTCCACGCTCGTCGCTGAATTTCCGGCGCCCCCCAAAGGTCTGCCGCTGTTGCAGCGCACCAATGTCGTGCCGCGAACGAGTTCACAACGGAAGTCTCCCTCGTCGATTTGACCGAGTGGCTCCCGGATTCAGGAAACGTCCTAGCGATTCAAGCCCCTAGTGGCGGCGCTACGGACTGGTCACTCGGCGGGCCAGAAGTCCATCCCACCTGGGTCGCAGACATCCTGTTGGTCGTGCGCTACAACCCCTCGGATCGCGTGCTCAAGACAGCGACTCGCGTGCATGGCGTGTCGATCGTCTATACGAACTGAGGGTCGCCTGACATGCGCTTGAGTTCCCGGGCGCTCGTGTGGGAAGAGTTGCCTTCCCTCGTCCGCAGGCTCGATCGGCAGCTCTAGGGCCTTGCACCCGTGTGCGTTGCGCCCGCAGCTTAAGCGCGATCCGTTAGGCCGACCGGCGAAATGTCATGAAACGCACGTGGACGATGATCGGCGTAAGCGACGTGCCGACTAGCTTCATCTGGTACCAGTCGCTCTTCGGCCAACCCGAGACACAACCGGGCCATGCCTACTTTGGTCAGATCCTCGATACGGACGGAACTGTCCTGCTCTGCCTCCACCAGTGGGGCGCGCACGAGCATCCGTCGTTGATGAGCCCGGACAACGCGACACCTGGCAACGGACTCCTCTTGTTCTTCCGCGTCGACGATTTCGATATGGCACTGAAAAGGGCACGCGCGCTCGTCGTCCGGCTCGAAGAGGAGCCGCACGCGAACCCGAATACTCGAACAAAGGAGTTCTCGCTCCGGGATCCGGACGGATACTACGTCACGATTAGTGCGCTCTCTTCCCTCGAGCTGAGGAGCCACCAGGCGCTCGAGACCTAATGGAGCTCGCGTTGCAGGTTAGAGTGCTCGCAGCCGATCATGTGCCTCATTGAGAGGCGTACACAGGTCTAGAATGGAGGATATCGAATGAGACACAACGTCATGTTAACCATCGCGTCTCTGCTCTCAATCCTCTTGTTTTCGATTCACCTGACGGACGACATCGTCCGGGGGATGGAGCCAGGAACGGCCACAAACCTCACTGCGGTGCCCATCCTGGTCGTCTGGCTGTACGGAACGCTGGTGCTTACGGAACGGCGATCGGGGTACGTCATCATGCTCCTCGGGTCGCTGCTTGCGTCGGGCGTTCCCGTCATCCACATGATGGGGAAGGGAGTTGGCGGCGAGTTCGCCAAGTCCAGCGGAGCCTTCTTGTTCATCTGGACACTCCTCGCGCTCGGCGTGACCGGCACTTTCTCCGTCATCCTCTCGGCGCGCGGACTATGGAGGCTGCTTTCCGGCCAGCCCTAGTAGTCCAACATCCGCTTGAGCTACGGAGGGCCTAAACCGCGTGGTTTAAGGAGCTTACGCATAGTGCAGCAAGGCCTCGATCCGCTCGTTCCTGAGCCGCTCTCGACCCTTCAGGAAATCCAGCTCGATGAGAAATGTGAACCCCATGACCTGCGCGCCATGGTTACGCACCAGTTTCGCCGCCGCCCCCGCCGTCCCGCCCGTCGCGAGCACATCGTCCACGATCAGCACCCGGTCGTGACCACTCACCGCGTCCCGATGCATCTCCAGGGCGTCGGTGCCGTACTCCAGTGCGTACTCGACCCTCCCCCGTGCCGCGGGCAGCTTCCCGGGTTTACGGATCGGCACGAGGCCCGCGTCGATCGCGAGCGCGATCGGCGCGCCCAAGAGAAATCCCCGTGATTCGATCGACACGACGCGCGTCACACCCGACGCGTGGAACGGCTCCGCCATGAGGTCGATCGCGCGACGGAACAACGCGGGGTTGAGGAGCAACGGCGTGATGTCCTTGAACAGAATCCCCGGCTTGGGAAAATCGGGGACGTCGCGGATGGCTCCGTAGATTTCGCCGACCGCAGTAGCCTGGTTCACCGGCGCCACCTCCAACTACTTGATGTCAAAGTCGTTCGGAAGTGACTCTTCATGTGGAAAATCACTTGCGTCCACACGCTCCACCCGCGCGGAGGCGGGTCCTCGCGCGAGCGCCTTCGCGAGTTGCGCCAATCCCGCGTCCGACCCCGCGGCGATGACCTCCACCGAGCCATCGTGCAGGTTACGGGCAAACCCGCGGAGCCGCAGGAGCTCCGCCTGACGTCCGACGAACCAGCGGAATCCCACGCCCTGAACCCGTCCGTGGACCAGGAAGCGTTTGGCAGTCATGAGGACGTGGTTATTCCTGGCGTCGCTGGGCCGACCCGACACGCCGGCGGTGCCACCAGACATAGACCGCGGTGACCAGCGCCAGGACCGGGAGCAACAGGAGGATGGCGCGCCCCGCGTACCGCTGTGCTTCCCGATTCAGCACTTCGAGGATGACGTCCTCACGGCTCCCTATGAACCAACCGATGCCCGTCAGAATGCTGCACCACAGGAGCGCACCGAGCCCGGTGAACAGCGCGAACCTTCCGAGCCGCATTCTCGCGATGCCCGCTGGAATCGAGATGAGATGACGCACCACGGGAAGCATGCGTCCCAAAAAGGTGCTGATCTCGCCATGGGCGGCGAAGTAGCGCTCCGACCGATCGAGCCCTTTCTCGGTGATGAGCACGTATTTCCCCAGACGCAGGAAGAACGCGCGGCCCAACCAGCGCGCGAGCCAGTAGTTGCCCAGCGCCCCGAGGATGCTTCCGAGTACACCGCAAGCCACGGCGACGATCACGCTCATCTCGCCCTTGGCGGCGAGATAGCCCGCTGGAGGCATGACCAGCTCGCTCGGCAGGGGCAGGATAGACGACTCGACCGCCATGAGCGCGATGATGCCCGGGTATCCCATGCCCCGGAACAGGTTCAAGAGCCAGGTGACGAACGATTCAAGCATCGAAGCCGTGTTCTCCGACCAGGGGGACGAATCGAGTGGTTCCCAGCGGAGTGTGGCGGAGCTCACCGGCGCGCCCTTCCCCGGTCCGCTCGACCAGTGTGAGGACCTGGGCACCGCGTTCCCCCCCCAGCGGGATCAAGATCCGGCCGTCCGGCGTCAACTGTTCGACGAGTGGCGGCGGGACCTCCGGGCCGCCGGCCGCGACGAGGATCGCGTCGTACGGCGCGTATGCGCTCCACCCGAGGGTTCCGTCGCCGAGGAGTACGGACACGTTGGCGACCCCCGCCTCCCGCAGCGACCGCTGAGCCGCGACGGCCAGGGCCTCCACGCGCTCGACGGAGAAGACGGTGTCCGCGAGCGCTCCGAGGAGAGCGGTCTGATACCCCGAACCGGTCCCGATCTCGAGGACGCGCTCTGTTCCGGTCAGTCGCAGCGCTTCGAGGTAGCGCGCCTGCATAAACGGCTGCGAGATCGTTTGCCCGTTGCCGATCGGCAGCGCGGCGTCGTCGTAGGCGCGGTGTCGCACGGCCGGCGGCACGAACAGGTGCCGCGGGGTCTCGGCGAACGCCTTGAGGACGGCGAGATTCCGGATGCCGCGGCTTCGCAGCGTTTCGACGAGCCGCACCCGGTAACCTGCGTAGGTGTCCGCGGCGCCGGTCAGTCGCCGGTGAGCCACTGCCGCACCACCTCGATCAGTCGATAGTTGGTCATGTCCATGTGGAGCGGCGTCACCGAGATGTAGCCGTCCCTCGTGGCGCGGAAGTCCGATTCAGCGCCGCCGGTCCAAGTGATATGGCCGCCGCCGATCCAATAGATGTCCTTCCCCCACGGGTCCTTCATCAAGGCGATCTCCTCGCTGAACACGCGGCTGCCGAGGTGCGTGACTTTCACCCCCTTGACCTCATCGCCGGGGATGGCGGGGAGGTTGATGTTCAAGAGTGTTTCCTTCGGGAAGTCTTGGACGGCGATGATGCGCTTGAGCAGGTCACGCAGGCCCTCCTTGTGCGTCTCCAGCGTATCCAAGTCCGAGCCGGCGAACGAGACGGCGATGCTCGGGACACCGGCCACCAGGCCTTCCATCGCCGCGGCGACGGTGCCCGAGTAGAACACGTCCTCACCCATGTTCTGGCCGTGGTTGATCCCCGAAATCACGAAGTCCGGCTTTTGGGGCATGAGCATACCGATGGCGAGCAGCACGCAGTCGGTCGGAGTGCCATCGAGCTGGAACGTGCCGTCGGGCCGGCGCGTCGCGCGTAACGGGCGGTGCAACGTGAGCGAGTGCGACGTCCCGCTCTGTTCGCGGTCCGGGGCCACGACCGTCACCTGCCCCAACGTCGCGCAGACGTCGCCGAGCACGGCGAGTCCCCGCGCCAGGATGCCATCGTCGTTCGAAATCAGGATGTTCATCGTGTCCCGAACATGATCTCCCGGCCGTAGTGGATGAAGACCCGCGCCAGCCGCCACGTGTCCGCCCAACCCCGAAAGTGGCTGGGCCGCCCCGCGTATACGGTCGGTACCGGCTCCGACCGTACCGAAAAGCCCTGTGCCAACGCGGCGAGCAAGAAAGCGATTTCGAAGTCGTAGCTCAGCTCCGTCGGCCGGATGGCTTCAGCGATGTGGCGCGACAAGGCCCGGAAGCCGGTCTGAGCATCCGGCACCTCCACCCCCCCGATACGGGAGGCGAGCGTGGCGGACAGCCAGTTGGTGCAGCGCCGTGGCCACGGCATCGCCGCGTTGCGTTCGCGGGACCCCAGGACGACGTCCGCGTCGCCCCTCGCGACCGGCGCCACGAGCCGAGGGATCTCTTCCGGCGGGTGCTGCCCGTCCGCATCGAGAGTGACGATCACCCCCGCCCCACCGTGCATGGCCGCCGCGATGCCGGTCGCTAACGCGGCGCCCTTCCCTGAGTTCCGGGGGTGGACGAGCACCGTCACTCCCAGCCTTCGTCCCTCGTCCCCCGTGCCATCCGTTGATCCGTCGTCCACAAGGTACACGGTCGCGTCGGGCGCGGCGCGGCGGCTCCGCGTCAGGACCCCGGCGATGGTAGCGGCGGCCTGGTAGGCGGGGATGACGACCGCGACGGCCTCGTCAGCGCGCCCCGGCATTGGGCGCGTTCCCTTCGAGCACGGCGAGCACGGCCTTGAGCTCGGCGCGCAGATCCTTCACGGTTTGCGTCGCCAGCGCGCGTCGCGCTTCCGGTTTGAGCTCACCAGAGCGGCGGTATTGCTCGATCTTCTGTCGCGCGCCTTCGATGGTGTACTTCTCCGTATACAGGAGGTGCTTGACGAGCATAATGAGCTCGATCTCGCGCCGCTGATACACGCGGTTCCCCGACCGGTTTTTGGCCGGATTGAGGAAGCGGAACTGGCTCTCCCAGTACCGCAGCACGTGCGGCTTGAGATCCGTGAGCTGGCAGACCTCGCCGATCGAGAAGAACTCCTGCACCGGATGTGGAGCGCTCATGGCTCTCCCCCGCCCCACTGCTCCGGCTTGAGCTCCCGCTCCATCAGGTCCACCAGTGCGCGCTGGGGTGACTTGCCCTGAAACAGCACGGCGGACACTTCCCGCGCGATCGGGAGCTCCACGCCGTGCCGCTCGCCCAGCGTCACCGCCGAGCGGGCCGTGTTCACGCCCTCGGCCACCGACGCCCGACCGGCCAGCGCTTCCTCGAGTCGTTTCCCGCGCCCCAGCTCGACCCCGAGCGTGTGATTGCGCGAGAGCGGCCCCGTGGCGGTGAGGATCAAGTCCCCCATGCCGGCAAGCCCCGCGAACGTGGCCGGCTCGGCTCCGAGCGCCACTCCCAGACGAGTGATCTCGGCCAGCCCGCGCGTCACCAGCGCGGCCCGGGTGTTGTACCCCATCCCGAGGCCTTCCAGAATCCCCGCGGCGAGCGCGATGACGTTCTTGAGCGCCCCGCCGAGCTCCACGCCGATCACATCGGTGGCGGAGTACACGCGGAAATGCCCCACCGAGAAGACCCGCTGCACCTGCTGGGCGACGGCGTGGTCCCGGGCGGCCGCCACGACTGCCGTCGGCTGGCGCGCGTAGACCTCCTGGGCGAAAGAAGGCCCGGACAGCACCGCGATCGGCGTGCCCTTCGCGAGCACGTCTTTCAGGACGCACGAAAGCGTGGTCAACCGCTCTGGCTCGAGCCCCTTTGAGACGCTGATGACCAGGGCGCGCCGGTCCGTCGTGGCGCTGGCGCGCGTCATCACTTCCCGCACGGCATGCGACGGCGCCGCGGACACGACGACATCGGCGCCGCGCACCGCCGTTGCCACGTCGCCCTCGGCGGTGAGCGAGGCGGCAAGCGTCGCTCCTGGGAGGAACAGACGGTTCATGTGCTCCCGGTTGACGTTCTCGACGACCTCAGGTTCGCGTGCCCACAGCGTGACCGCTTCGAACGTTCCCTTCCGGGCGAGCAGGTCCGCGAGTGCCGTGCCCCACGCCCCTCCGCCCACGACCGCGACGCGCGTCATGGGTCGGACGGCCGGACCGTCGGACCGTCCGTCGGTCCGACGCCCCTCCGAGTACGGAACCGGTTTTCCGTCCCGTCCCTGAGACGCTGGATATTGTGCCGGTGCGAGTAGACGATGATCAGGGCCAGGACCATCGCAGCCCAGAACGTGTACGGCTCATGTGGAGTGGCGAGTCGCACCCATACCGGGAACAGCACGGCGACGGTGAGCGAAGCGACCGACACGTAGCCCGACAACCATAGGGCCGCGATCCAAATGGGGATAGAGATCAGAACCGCGATCGGCGCCAGGGCGAGGAACATGCCAGCCGCCGTCGCCACGCCTTTGCCGCCCTTGAACCCGACGTACGGCGAGAAGATATGCCCCAACACCGCGGCGAGGCCCAACGCGACCGTGAACCACGCCGGGCCATTGGCCCACGGCCCGAGGATTTCGACCGGTATCGCGCCCTTGGCCACGTCGATCAGCGCCACCGGAACCGCATATGCCCAGCCGAGCACGCGGTAAACGTTGGTGGCGCCGAGGTTCTTGGAGCCGTGCTGGCGGAGATCGATCCGGCGTCCCAGCCTGCCAGCCAGGTAGCTCGTGGGCGTCGCCCCGATCAGGTAGGCCAGGACCAGCAGGATGCCGAGCCCGTAGTCGTTCATCGGCGGGCAGCCTCGCGCTTGCGGCGGAACTTGAGGTTCACGGGCGAGCCCGTGAACTGCCACGCCTCCCGGAACCCGTTCACGAGGTAGCGTGCGTACGCCTCGGGGATGGCGTCAGGCCGGTTGGACACGATGGCGAACCGGGGCGGCGCGATGCCGATCTGCGAGGCGTACAACAGTCGCACCGACTCTCCAACGGGCTGAGGCGGCTGCTGGCGGTCCAGGAGGCGCTCGAGCACCCGGTTCACCTCGGCCGTGGGCACGCGCTTGGCGCGCTCCTCGGCCACCTCGAGGATCAAGTCGGGTAGCTTGGTCACCCGCTGGCCGGTCTTCGCCGAGACATACAAGAAGGGGATGAATTCCAAGAACGGGGCTCGCTCCCGCAGCTCCCGTTCGCCCCGTACGGCGGTATTCGAGTCCTTCTCCTCGACCAGGTCCCATTTGTTGACCCCAATGATGAGCGCGACGCCTCGCTCCCAGGCGTCGTTCGCGATCTTCAGGTCCTGCACGTGCATGCCGTCCTTGGCATCCACCACGAGGACGCACACGTCAGCGTGCTCCATCGCGCGGGATGTCCGAAGGGTGGAGTAGAACTCGATGTCGTCCTCGACCTTGCTGCGCTTGCGCAACCCGGCCGTGTCGATGAACACGAGCGTTCGACCCCGCCACGGGAGCGGCGAATCAATCGCGTCCCTCGTGGTGCCGGGCTCGTCGGCCACAACCAGGCGCTCCGCGCCGAGGAGGCGATTCACGAGGCTCGACTTGCCCACGTTCGGGCGCCCCACCACCGCCACCCGGATCTCGGCCGCTTCGTCCGTTGGGACGGCGGGCGGGAGCCGCGCCACGATCTGGTCCAACAGGTCCCCCGAGCTCGTCCCGATCGCCGCGGACATCGGAAACGGATCGCCCAAACCGAGCTCGTAGAACGCCAGATGTCGCGTGTCGGCCGGCAGATGGTCCGCCTTGTTGGCGACAAGGATCATCGGCCGGCGGGCCTTGCGCAGGTAGGCGGCGATCTCCAAGTCCACGGGCTGGACGCCCTCCGCCACGTCCACGACGAACAGCACCAGATCGCTCTCGGCCACCGCCGTTTCCACCTGCGTTCGCACGGCGCGGCTGAGCTGGTCCTGGGCGCCCGGCACCATCCCGCCGGTGTCCACGAGCCAGAAGCGCCGTCCGTTCCATTCGGCCGCTCCGAAATGCCGATCCCGCGTCACGCCGGGGCGGTCGTCCACAATCGCTTCCGGTCGACCGATCAGCCGGTTGAAGAGCGTAGACTTCCCGACGTTGGGCCGACCGATGATCGCGACCGTAGAGGTCCCGCTCACGCCGCGACCTCCTCCTCCGCCAGGACGTCCGCAAAGTCGTAGGACAGACGGATCGGCATGGGGAGGCGCTCCGCCAACCGGTGCGCGTTTACGTCGTCCATGAAGATCAGGTCGTCGTTCACCGCTTCCGCCGGCAGGAGCGCGAGATCGAGATCCGGCCGCGTCACGAGGGCCCGCTCGATCGCGCTGGCCGGGAGGAGCCCCGCCGTCGTCACCGTCGGCCCAAACAGGGTATTCTCCACGACCACGAGCTCGAACCGCGCCCGAGTCGCCGCGGTGAGCTCGTCCATCACCTGCGGCATGAGCGCACCCATGGCGGTGCCGGTGACGACCCCGATTCGCTTCCCGGTCAGGTCCGGAAGGCGTCCGACCGCGGCGGCGATCCGGGTCTGCAGAAAGCGGACCGAGCCCACGCCATTCTCGCGTTGCTCGAAATCCCCGTACCACTCGGTTGCCGGCAACGGCTCGCCCGCCTGCAGGTACAGATCGTCGGCTCCGAAACACCAGGGAGCACCCCGTTCGGCGACCGCGCAGGTGGCGGTGCGATCGACGGCAGCGAGCGCCGCTCGGCACTCCTCCGGCGTCGGCTCGCGGACCAGATGGCGTTTCGAGAACTCGGTGAGGGCGACCGGGACCACGGACACCGAAAGCACACCGGGGCCGATGCCATACAGGTCGGCGAGCGTGCGTTCCAGCTCGGCGCCGTCGTTCACGCCGGGCACGAGCACCACCTGCGCGTGGAACGCGATCCCCTGCCCCGTGAACCAGCGCAACTGCGGCACGATCTCCGGCGCCTCCGGGTTCCGGAGCAGCCAGCGACGGATTGCGGGGTCGGTCGCATGCACCGAGACGTAGAGGGGCGACAGCCGATATTCGACGATGCGCTCCACGTCCCAGGACTTGAGGTTCGTGAGCGTCGCGAAGTTGCCGTACCGGAACGACAATCGGTAGTCGTCGTCGCGGATGTACAGGGGCGTGCGGAGTCCGGCGGGGTTTCCGTCCACGAAGCAGAAGTCGCAGTGGTTCGCGCAGCGCCGAATCCGGGGCGGCTCGAGCGTGACGCCCATGGGAAACCCTTCCGGTCGCTCGATGTCGTACTCCACCTCCTCGGCATGCGGGAGGCGAGCGCGGAGCAAGAACCGCTCGTCAGCCGACAGAAACTCCCAGTCGAGAAAGTCCTCGAGCGCCCGGCCATTGATGGTCAGGAGCTCGGTTCCGGGAAGGAGCCCCAGCTCGCTCCCAATGGAGTTCGGTGCCACTGCTTGAATGCGAATCACGTCGTGCCGCTACCTTCAAGGACTTTATGAAGCCTGGCATCGCAACTCTAATGCAGGCTATGACTTCCGGTGGCTACGGTAATATGACTTATGAAGCCCGGTAGCGCCAGCCGGCGATCCCGCGGCCGGTCACCTTCACGTCGAACGCCTGGCTCTGCCGTGGGGGAAGAGCGGGAATACCCTGGGTGTGAGTGGCGACCGGTTGGCCGGTCGCGTCGAGGAAGTCGAGGGTGATCCGGAACGGCCGGGACGGGCTCGCCTTGAGGTTAGCGGCCACAACCGAGATCACGGCGCCCCCGCTATCGGGGAGGAAGCTCGGCACGGTGATCTCGACGGCGAGCCCCGTGTCGGCCCGCGCGACGTAAGCTTTGGCCGAGTCCCGCGCGCCGCGAAAATCCCAGCCGGCGGCGACAAGCTTGAGCGACGGCCTGCCGAGCGGGTCGAGCGCGAGCAGCCGTTGGGCGGCCGGAAGCAAGGAGGCCGAGTCCCGCAACTGATAGTAGGCGGCCGCCAGCGAGAACAGGGCATCCCGCCGATACGGATTCTTGACCAGGCCCAGGGCCAGCGCGCGCGCCCCAGGTTGGTACAGGCCCTGCCCCACCAAGCGCGACCCCGGTCCGAACAGGGCGTCGGGATCCAGGTCCTTCGCATGGGCGGCAAGGGAATCGAAGACGGCCGCGGCCTGGGAGGCGTGACCGCTTTGGGCGTACAGGATGGCGAGCGACGTCGCGGCTTCCACGTCACCAGGGTAGACCGCCAGATAGTCGCTCAGCGCCTGAATGGCCGGTACGAATGCCGTGGTGAGCGCGCTCGAGTCCGCCGCGAGCTGCTGCAGCGCGGCAGCCAGGTTCGCCCGCTGCCGTGCCACCGCCTGAGCACGGGCCGTGGAATCGCGACTGAAAAGCTGTTGGTCCGCCGGGGCCAAATGGGCACTGCGCGCTCTGCGCGATTGAGAGGACGCCACGAGCCGCGCCAGCACTGTCGAGTCGCCCGTGATCCCGCGTTGGATCGAATCGAGGCTTGCGCGCACGCGTCCGGCCCGCTGCGCCGCTGGGTGGCCCTGCACCTTCCGCACCGCCAGGTGCCAGGCGTTCCCGAGCGCCTCCCGTTTGTCCTGCGCGAAGTTGGGATCATCTCCCGCGGTTCGGGCAGCGAGCGCGTAGTAGACAGAGGCCGAGTCGTCATTCCCGCGGCTGGCGTACAGTGCCGCCACGGTTGCGAAGGTCTTGGGATTCCGCGGCTCGAGTCGGGCCGCGACGCGGAGCAGGGCGAGCCCTGAATCCTGCTTTCCGTCCTGCCAGGCGGCGAGCCCGGCGTTGAGAATCTTCCCCCACAGGTCGTTCCGATAGGTGGCGATGTCCTCGTTGCATTTCGGGGCGAGCGCCGCAGCCCGGGTGAGGGCGCTGTCGGCACCCGGGGCATCGCCGATCTCGACATAGTACCGGCCCAGGTAATACCAAGCGGCCACGTTCGCAGCCTGGTTATCCTGGACGATGGCCTCGGTGAGGAGCTTCTTAGCTTGGCCAAGCTGAAGATCGCGCTGCTCCGGCTTCTCAGTGGCTCCCCGGAGCGCTTGAATCCCGTTGTTCACCTTGGAGGGCGCTGGGGGAAGCTCGCACGGGGGCTGCGGCGGCACCCATGCACCTTGTGCCCCGAGAGGGGCGGCCGTGAGGCCGCCCGCGAGGGCGAACAGCGTTAGACGCGCGACGGCACGCATGAGGGGCGGGGCTAGAAATGGCGCGAGAACGGCTTGGTGTCAACCGCGGGAACCATC
>CAYXIK010000035.1:0-28764 GCA_964465315.1 uncultured Gemmatimonadaceae bacterium
GTCTTGTGCCCCTTCAGCAGCCCCTGGTCGATCCAGTTCGCCACCGTCGCGGGAGAGACCTGACAGACGCGCGCGACGCGCTGCGTGCCCCAATACCGTCTGGTTTTCATTGAAATCGACAAATTCACGAAACCCGAAATACCGCCAAAATGAGAAGTGCGCAAGGCCCCTGTAGGGCCGGCGCAACAGCGGAAGGTGCTACTATCTAAAGGATTATGCTACAATGACTTACAGCAGAACACTGCGCGAAATGCTCCCCATATCATCGCCGCGCGTCGGTCCACCGGTTCGTTGCATCCAACACCGCGAGCACCGCGCTCCGCTCCGTGCTCTCGCGAATCTCGGCCGTGCCCGTGAGCAGCTGCGCCTCCCGCCCGCCGAGCCCGTGCACCGCGACCAGCACGAACTTGCGATCGAAGGCGTCGATGATCGTCGCGCCCTCGAGCGCGATCGAGTTGTCTGGCAATAGCTCGTCGAGACAGAGCGACGCGGCGCGCGCCGCCGCCTCCACGCGGTTCCGCACCGTGTCGGTCCCCTGCTCCTCCGCCTCCGCTTCGCGCCCTTCGAACGACAGCTTGACGCGCACGATCACACGCTGCGGCCGTTCCGAGGGCCGGACCTCGAGGCCCTGGAAGATCACGACGCGCCGCTTGGCACGCGTGCGCACCGCGTCCTCCTGCAGCTGCTCGATCGGCCGCACGTCCGCGGTCTGGGCCACGCTGATCTTGCGGTGATCGATCTTCATGCCGAGCTGCGCCATCAGCGCCGACTCGATGTTCCGCACCACCTGCTTCGCCTGGACGTCGCTCGACGTCAGCACATGGATCTCGCTCACCTCGCCGAGCGGCGTCACCACCACGCGCGCCGACAGGATCCCGGTCAAGCCCGCGATCAAGTTCTCGGCGCGCTTCACGCCCCACGGGTCGGGGATCTGCCCCCCCCCTCCACCCGGGGTGAGCGGTGGAATCTCCCGCTCGCTCCCGCCTCCCGTCTCAGCCGGATTCGAGGTCGTCACGTCAGTCGCTCTCCCGTCGCCACGCGGTTTCTCCCAGAGGCCTTGGCGCTGTACAGCGCGCGGTCGGCCGCGACCAGCACGTCTTCCGATTCGGGCGCCCGTCCCGGCGCGAACTCCGCCACGCCGATGCTCACCGTCACGAGGCCCGCCGGATAGCCCAGGCGCTGCCCCATCGCTTCCACGCTGCCCCGCACCTTATCCGCAACGCCCAGCGCGCCGTCCACGCCGGTGCGGACCAGCACGAGCACGAACTCGTCCCCGCCGTAGCGCGCCGCCAGGTCCGTGGTCCGGATGTGCACGCCGCACTCCCGCGCCGCCCCGCGCAACACCTCGTTGCCCGCTTCATGGCCGAACTGGTCGTTCACCTGCTTGAAGTTGTCCAGGTCCACGAACAGCACGGCGAATGGATCGCCGGTGCGGTCGCTGCGCGCCACTTCGGAAGCGAGGCGGTCACGCAACACCCGGTAGGTGGCGAGCCCCGTGAGCCCGTCTACGGCCGCTTGAAGCTGCGCCTGTCGGGCCACCTTGTCGAGATAGGGGGGGCACGACTTCAGTGTCGTGCGTCCGAGCGCCGCCGCGGTCGCGAACGCGCGGCAGCTCGCGTACCCGCACGCGCCGCAGTCCCACGGCTTGCCGTTCGGCGCGAGCCCGATCTCGCCCAGGATGCTTTCGACCGCCTCGGCCTGCGGCCCCTGCCCGTTGCCGTGCACGAAGAACGCCTCGGCCACGCGCACCTTCCGGGCAACGTCCTCCTCCACCACCGGCTCCCGCGCACGCGCCGGCTCTGTGGCGCCCACGATCTCGCGCCGCCGGAACAGCTCGTCCCTTGGGCCCAGCAGCGGGTGATCGAGGCAGCCCTCGCAGGGCAGGATGTCCACGAACCCCAGGTCAATCCGGTCCACAGCCACGGCGTGGGCGATCGCCTCCAGATTGCCCAGCCCCCGGACCTTGCGGAACCGCCGGCTGGCCTGCGTTTCCTCGAGTAAGACCTCGCGCGGCAGGCCGCCGGCCATGCTCCAGTGCCGCCGCCGCTCCTCGGGCACGCGGGTGAAGTACCCCGGCTGCTTCTCGACTTCGATGCCCCGCCGCTTGAGCACGCCATCCAGCTCGGCGAACGTGATCGCGGCGTCCACGTCGGCCCCACCTTCGGTGATGCACACGCCCGCGTAGACGATCGGCGTGTCGGCACCGTAGAGCTGCTTCAGGTAGCGCCCCTCAGCGGCAATTGGGGTCGCCACGGGCGCGAGATAGGGGATCAGCTCTGGATACTGCGTGCGCACGGTCTCGACGATCACTGGGCACGTGCTTCGGAGCATGGTGCCCCAGCCCTGATCGGCCCAGAGCGCGAGATACTCCCGCGCCACGAGCTCGTCGCCCAGGACGCCGCGGTGCACGGTGCGAAAGCCTGCGGCGTAGCACGCGTTCACCACCTGCTCGGGTGTGGCGGGATAGAAGTAGACGGCGCATTCCACGGAGAGGATCAGCGCGGCACGCCCGGACAGCGCGAGCTCGAGGGTGCGTGGTAAGTCGCCCGTGACCTCGATCGCGTCGTGCGGACAGGCCGGCGCGCACAGCCCGCAGCGCACGCACGCCTCATCCACGATGCGCACCTGCGTGCCCTCGACCGCCACGGCGTCCGCGGGGCACACCCGCACGCACGCCATGCAGGCGACGCAGGAGTCGGGATTGATCTTAAAGTCCACGAAACCGCCGGTCGGGGCGCTGCATCCCTGGGAACGGGAGCCGACAAGGGCGCCCTAACATGGGCGTCCCCGCACCACGTGTCAATAGCCGCACGCTGGACAAGCCTTTGGCAGAGCGTGATTTAGGCGAGCGCGTATTCCTTGAGCTTGCGGTACAGCGTCCGCTCGCCGATCCCCAGCACTTCGGCCGCCTTGCGGCGATTCCCTTTGGTGTCGCGTAGCGCCGCCTCGATCGCAGCCCGTTCTACTTCCGCCATTGTCATGCCGGGCCGATACAGCACATCGCCCTCCGGTGCGTGCTCGCCCTCGGCCAGCGCGGGCGCGCTAACTGCCGAGCCCGGGCCCACCTCGATGACTTCGACCCGCTGCGGTCCTTCGTCCAGCCGCCGCCGCAGCTCCTCGACCTGTAGCTTGAGCTCAACAAGACTGTGCAGGATGAACGCCAACTCCTGCCCACCCACCCCCCCACCCCCACCTGCCGGGATTTCCCCGGAAGGCGCCAGGCGCATCGGGAGGCCGCGGCCGTGCTCGCGGATGTCGGGCGGAATGTCGCTCGCCCGGATCTCGCCTTCAGGCGCCAGCACCACCATCGACTCGATCAGGTTGCGCAGCTGCCGAATGTTGCCCGGCCAGTCGGCGTCCACGAGGATCTGCAGCGCCTCGGGCGTGATGCCCTTGAATGACCGATCGTGCTCGGCGGCGAACGCGGCGATGAAGCGGCGCACCAGAAGCGGGATGTCGCTCCGGCGCTCGCGCAGGGGCGGCAGATAGATCGAGAGGACGTTCAGCCGGTAATACAGGTCGTCGCGGAAGCGACCGAGCGCCACTTGCTCCTTGATCGCCTTGTTGGTCGCGGCGATCACCCGGACGTCCACCTTGATCGGCTGCGTGCCGCCCACCCGGAAGAAGGTCCGGTCCTCGAGCACGCGCAGCAGCTTGACCTGCGTAGCGGCTGGGCACTCCCCGACCTCGTCCAGGAAGATGGTCCCGCCGTCGGCCAGCTCGAAGCGTCCCAGCCGCCGCTCGGCCGCGCCGGTGAACGCGCCCTTTTCATGACCGAACAGCTCGCTCTCGAGCAGCGTCTCGGGGAGTGCCGCGCAGTTCACCGCGATGAACGGCTTGGCGCGCCGCGGCGACAGGTCGTGAATCGCGCGCGCCACCAGCTCCTTGCCGGTGCCCGACTCGCCCTCGATCAGCACCGTGGACGAGACGGGCGCGATCTGCTCGATCTTGACCAGCACTTCCTGGATGGCGGGGGACTCGCCGAGAATGCCCGTGCGCTGCTGCAGCTTGCGGCGCTCGATCAGCCTGCGCACCGTGGCGGTCACTTCGGCCGGGTCGGCGGGCTTCTCGAGATAGCCGGTGAGGCCGAGCCGGCGCGCGAGACCTTTGGCGTCGGGCTCAGTCTGCTCCACCAGGCCGAGGGTCGAGATCTCCCGCTCCCGCGCCAGAGCGAGCAGTTGAGCGGCGCGCGTCTCGTGCAGCCCGCCCGTCACCACCACGCAGTCGGGCGGCGGCTCGCGCCGGATCGCCTGGCGCGCCTCGTCGAGCGTGGTTGCGAGCGTCGTACGGAAGCCCGCCTCCTCGAGCGCCCCGTTGATGCGGACGGCGTGCTCGAGATCGTCGGCGGTGAGGAGGATGCGGTCAGCCATCGGTGGCTGGCGCGTGGTGCGTGGTCTTCGCCCCGGTCACGAGCTCCACCGCGTGGTCCAGCAAATCCTCGAGTGCCGCAAGCCCATCGGTCACGCCGCCGGTCGAGCCCGGCAGGTTCACGATCAGCGTGCGACCGCGCGTACCCGCCACGCCGCGGGACAGCCATGCGCGCGGGAACGTCGGCGCCGCGCTCGCGCGGAGCGCCTCGGCGATGCCGGGGGCCAAACGATCCACGACCGCCTCCGTCGCCTCGGGCGTCACGTCGCGCGCCGTCAGTCCCGTTCCACCCGTGGTGAGAATCAGGTCTACCTCACCGGAATCGGCCCAGCGGGTGAGCTTTCCCGCGATCCGATCGGTTTCATCGGGCACCACGCTCCGGACCGCCACCTCGTACCCCCGCTCCCCGGCCCACGCGAGTATCGCGTCGCCGGACGTGTCGGCCCGCTGGCCCACGGCTCCAAGATCGGAGACCGTCAAGATCCCGATGCGCATCTCCTAACCCCCTAACCGTCTAACCGGCTGACCGTTTTGTTCTATGCGGCACGAACGGCAGCCGTGCGACTTCGGCCCCCGCCCGCTTCCCACGCACGTCGATCGTGAACTGGTTGCCCGCCTTGGCCTGCGGCGTGGGCAGATACGTGATCCCGATGGCGCTGTTCACGGTCGGCGTCACCGTGCCGCTCCGGACCGCGTCCACCCTGGTGCCATTTACGTACACGTCGTATCCGTGCCGGGCCACGACCTTGGGCTCGGTCACTTTGAAGCCCACGAGCCGCCGTTTCGTCCCCTCGAGCTTCTGCCGCTTGAGCGCCGCGAGACCCGTGAAGTCGGCGCCCTTTTCGAGCTTCACGATCCAGCCGAGTCCTGCCTCGTAGGGCGTCACGGTGTCGTCGATATCGTTGCCATACAGAGGATAGCCGGCTTCGAGTCGTAGCGTGTCGCGCGCGCCAAGGCCGCAGGGGTTCGCCCGGCCTGCGCCGACGAGGGCGAGCCAGAGCGTCTCCAGGTCGGCCGCGCGGCAGTACAGCTCGAAGCCGTCCTCACCGGTGTAGCCGGTGCGGGAGATGAAGCACTGCACGCCGGCGACCTTGCCTTCGGCGAAGTGATAGTAGGGGATCATCGCGACCCCCACGGGCGTGAGCTGCGCGAGCAGCGTCTCCGCCTCCGGGCCCTGCACGGCGAGCAGGCCTGTCACGTCCGACACGTCGCGCAGGCGCACGTTGGCGCCGCGCTTCTGGGCCACGATGTGGTCCCAGTCCTTTTTCACGTTGGCGGCATTCACCACCAGCATCAACCGCTCCTCGAACCGATACACCAGGCAGTCGTCCACGAACGTGCCTTGCTCGGTCAGGATACCGGAGTACTGCGCCTGCCCCGGGCGCAGGGCTCCGACGTCATTGCATGTGACGCGTTGCACGAACGCATTCCGGTCGGGCCCCGAGACCTCGAACTCGCCCATGTGGGATACGTCGAACACACCTACCCGTTCACGCACGGCCCGGTGCTCCGCCGCGATGCCCGACGGATAGCTGACGGGCATGTCGTACCCGCCGTACGGAACCATCTTGGCGCCGAGCGTGACGTGGATGCGGTGGAGCGGTGTCTGCTTGGGAGTGTTGTCAGCCACTCTGGTCTCCGTCTACCCTAGCCCATCAGCGTCGCCAGCAACGCCTTTTGCACGTGCAGTCGGTTCTCCGCCTCGTCCCACACGCGGGATTGCGGGCCTTCGATCACCTCGGTGGCCACCTCCTCGCCGCGGTGCGCGGGGAGGCAGTGCAGGAAGATCGCTTTGGGGTCGGCGAGCCGCATGAGCTCTGGGTCCACCGTGTAGCCCCGGAAGGCGTTGCGCCGCGACTCGGCCTCGCCCTCCTGTCCCATGGAGGCCCACACGTCCGTGTTGACCACATGGGCGCCCTCGACCGCGTCCTCGGGCACCTCGGTGATCTCGATGCAGGCGCCCGCCGCCTTGGCCCGATCGAAGATCGCGCGGTTCGGCTCGTACCCCTCCGGACACGCGAGCCGCAGCTCGAAGCCTAGCACCTGGGCGGCCTCGATCCAGCTGTTCGCCATGTTGTTGCCGTCGCCCACCCAGGCGATCCGCTTCCCCTCCCAGCCACCCAGCGCCTCGACGACCGTGAACACGTCGGCAAGCACCTGGCAGGGGTGCGAGAGATCGGTGAGCCCGTTGATCACCGGTATGGTGGAATGGTGAGCCAGCTCTACCACCTCGCCGTGGTCGAACGTACGGATCATGATCCCGTCCACATACCGGGAGAGGACCCGCGCCGTGTCGGGGATCGGCTCCCCACGCCCGATCTGGATGTCCTTAGAAGACAGGAAGAGCGCCTGGCCGCCGAGCTGGTAGGTCCCCACCTCGAAGGACACCCGGGTTCGGGTGCTCGATTTGGCGAAGATCATCGCCAGGGTCTTCCCGGCCAGCGGCGATTCCCGATACACGCCGCTTTTCATCCGGCGGGCGAGGTCGAAGAGCCGCAGGATCTCGTCTTTGGAGAGATCGGTGACGGCGAGGAAGTCGCGTTTAGCCATGGAATGCCTTAAGGGTGAGCCAAAATGACAGCCTTCGACTGCTAATTCTACCTAGAGGATGTAGCGGCGCAAGTCTTCGTCGTCGACGATCTTGGCGAGCCGGTCGCGCACCTGGGGCGCGTCGAAAATCAGTCGCTTGTTAGGCAGCTCCGGTAGGTCGAAGAGGACATCTTCGAGCAGCGTGGTCATCACGGTGTGGAGCCGCCGCGCACCGATGTTCTCCATGCGCTCGTTGGCCTTGGCGGCGATCCGCGCGATCTCTTTCACCCCGTCGCTCGTGAACTCGAGCGTCGCACCCTCGGCGGCGCACAGCGCAGCGTACTGCTTGGTGAGCGCGTTCTCGGGCTCCGTCATGATGCGCACGAAGTCCCCTTCGGTCAGCGGCTGCAGCTCCACGCGGATCGGGAAACGCCCCTGCAGCTCGGGGATCAGGTCCGAAGGCTTGGACACATGGAACGCGCCAGCCGCGATGAACAGGACGTGGTCGGTGCGCACGTACCCGTAGCGAGTCTGCACCGTCGAGCCCTCGACGATCGGCAGGAGGTCCCGCTGCACGCCCTCACGTGATACGTCCGGCCCCACGGTCCCGCGCTCTCCGGCGATCTTGTCGATCTCGTCGATGAAGATGACGCCGTGGTTCTCCACGCGGTCGAGCGCCTCGCTCACCACGTCGTCCATGTCCACGAGCTTCTTGAGCTCTTCGTCGATGATGATCCGCCGCGCTTCGTGTAGGTGCACGGTGCGGCGCTTCTTCTTCTTGGGCAGCATCTCCTGCAGCCACTCGGTGAAATTGAAGTCCGGCCCCTCCATCCCCTGAGGTGGCTGCATCATCTCGATGCCCGGGAAGCCCTGCTGCTGCACCTCGACCTCGACCTCGCGCTCCTCGAGCTTCCCGTCCTTGAGCTGCTGGCGCAGCTTCTCGCGCGTGCGGCGACGGCGCTCCTGCGCTTCCACGTCCCCCTCGACACTCTTAGGCGTGACGTCGCCCTTGGACGAGACGACGAACAGGGGAGTCTTCTCCCCTCTCCCCTCTCCCTTCTCCCCAGGGGCGAGCGGGGCGGCGGGAGGCGCGGTCGGCGTGGGAGGAAGGAGGAGATCGAGCAGCCGCTCTTCCGCCCGCCGCTCGGCGTCAGGGTAGACATCGTCCTCGCGCTCGGTCCGCACCATGTTGATCGCTACGTCCACGAGCTCGCGCACCATGGACTCGACGTCGCGTCCCACGTAGCCGACCTCGGTGAACTTGGATGCCTCGACTTTGAGGAACGGCGCCCCCGCGAGCCGGGCGAGCCGCCGCGCGATCTCGGTCTTCCCCACCCCCGTGGGGCCGATCATGATGATGTTGTTCGGCAGGATCTCGTCCCGGATGTCCTCGGGCGCCTGGGCGCGCCGCCAGCGGTTGCGCACCGCGATGGCGACGGCCTTCTTCGCCACCTCCTGACCCACGATGTAGCGGTCCAGCTCGGCCACGATCTTCCGCGGCGGCAGCTCTTCGAGCCAGGGAAGCGCGTCCTCCGGCGGCTGAGCGGGAGGCGCGGGTGAGACCGGAGGCGTTTCGTCGGGCGTGCGAGTCGGCTCGGCCATCAGAGCTCCAGAATCGAGATGTGCGCGTTCGTGTACACGCAGATCTCGGCCGCGATCTCGAGGGACCGCTTGACGATGTCCTTGGCGGGGAGCTCGGATGACGTGAGCAGTGCCCGCGCGGACGCGAGCGCGTACGTCCCCCCCGAGCCGATCGCGAGCACACCGTCGTCCGGCTCGATCAGCTCGCCCGACCCCGAGATCACGTAGCCGTGCTCCTTGTCCGCCACCACGAGCAGGGCCTCGAGCCGACGCAGCACGCGATCCGACCGCCAGTCCTTGGCGAGCTCGACCGCCGCGCGTGGCAGGTTGCCGGGGTAGCGCTCGAGCTTCTCCTCGAACTTCTCGAACAGGGTGAAGGCGTCCGCCGCCGCGCCCGCGAAGCCGGCGAGGATCTTCCCGCCCTTCAGCGTGCGCACCTTGTTGGCGTTGGCCTTCATCACCGTGTCGCCGATGGTAACCTGGCCGTCGCCGCCCAAGGCCACGTGGCCATCGCGGCGGACGCACAGGATGGTCGTCGAATGAATGCGCTGCATGCCCCTCATGCGCGAGGATGCGCCTGGTGATACACCCGCTTCAGTCGTTCCACGGACGTATGAGTATACACCTGCGTGGTAGAGAGTGACGCGTGCCCGAGCAGCTCCTGCACCGCCCGCAAGTCGGCGCCCGCGTCGAGCAGGTGCGTGGCGAACGAGTGACGCAGGGAGTGCACGTGCAGATCGCGGCCGCGGCTCCCGCCCAGCACGCGCAGCACGCGCTTGATCGCAAGCTGGACGCTCCGCTCCGTGAGCCGCCGGCCGTGCCGGCTCACGAACACCGCTCGGCGATCGAACGTTCCCGACGCACTCCAGCCCGCCAGGCCGTCGCGGCGGCGGTAATAGCGCCGCAGCGCGCGTGCCGCGTGCGATCCCACCGGCACGAGCCGCTCCTTGCGTCCCTTGCCCCGCACCTTCACCTGGTCCGACACGAGATCCACGTCGCCTTCGGACAGCCCCGCCAGCTCCGCGAGCCGGATCCCGGTCGAGTAAAAGAGCTCGAGCATCGCCAGGTCGCGCGCCTCGGTGAAGCCGCCCGCCTCCGCCCGGCGCTCGGCCTCGGCGAAAACGACCTCGATTTCCTGACGGTCCAGGTGCGCGGGCAATGTCCTCCCGAGCTTGGGCGTGCGCGCCGCCGTGGCCGGATTCACCTCGACCCCTTGCGTGACGTTCAGGAATCGATAGAACGTGCGCAGCGCCGAGAGTGCTCGGGCGGCCGAGCGTTTCGCGAGCCCACGCTGCTGCAGGGCGCCGAGCCACCCGCGAATCGCCAGGCGGTCTACCCCCGCCCAGGTCCAAGGGCCGCCATAGTAGTCGGCGCAGAATGCGGCGAAGTCCGACACGTCCCGGGTGTACGCCTTGACCGTGTGCGGCGAATCGTTGCGCTCCTTCGCGAGGAACGAGCCAAAGGCCGCGATCTCGTCTCCGCTGGTCACGCGACCACCTCCGCTCCGATGGTCCGCGCGAAGGCGTCCATGTCCGCGAGCGCCCGCTCCACGAGCTGCTCCTTCTTGCGCTGCTTGTCGCGCTCGGGGCGCTCGAGCGGCTCGAGCAAACCGAAATTCGCGTTCATCGGCTGGAAGTGGTCCGGATCCGCGGTATGAACGTAGCGGTACAACGCCCCCAGCATCGTGGTGGGCGGCGGCACAGCCGGCTCCTCCCCCGCGAGCAGGCGCGCCAGATTAACCCCCGCGAGGATCCCCGTGGCCGCCGATTCCGTGTAGCCCTCCACGCCCGTGAGCTGCCCCGCGAAGAGCAGCGTGGGGTCGTCCCTGGCGGACAGGTGGGCGGTCAACGCCCGCGGCGAATTGATGTACGCGTTCCGGTGGATGCTCCCGAACCGCAGGAACTCCGCGTGCTCGAGTCCGGGAATCATGCGGAACACCCGCTGCTGATCGGGAATCTTGAGCCGCGTCTGGAAGCCCACGAGGTTCCACATCTGTCCCGCGCGGTCTTCCTGCCGCAGCTGAACGACGGCGAACGGCTCCGTATCCCCGGGCCTGCGCCCGGGGTCAGTCAGCCCCACCGGCTTCATCGGCCCGAACCGCAGCACGTCACGCCCGCGCGCGGCCATCTCTTCGACCGGTAGGCACCCTTCGAAGTAGGGGGTCTTGTCGAACTCGTGGTGCGGCGTGTACCGCTCGCCCGTCCGGAGCGCAGTCACGAACGCGTCGTACTGCGCTTCGGTGAGCGGGGCGTTCCAGTAGTCGTCACCCGATCCTTTGCCGTAGCGCGAGGCGCGGAACATCCGGTCACCGTCGAGCGAGTCGGCCGAGACGATGGGGGCGATGGCATCGAAGAAGGCGAGCGCGCGCGCGTCGAGCCGGCGCGCCACCGCGGCGGCGAGCGCATCGGACGTGAGCGGGCCGGTCGCGACAACGCCGGGAGACGGGAGCTCCGTCGCCTCGCCCCGCACCACCGTGATGTGGGGGTGGCTCGTGACACGATCGTGCACGGCGCGCGAGAACGCGACGCGGTCCACGGCGAGCGCGGCGCCGCCCGGCACTCGCGCCCCGTCCGCGGCTTCCAACACGATGCTCGAGAGGCGGCGCATCTCGGCCTTGAGGAGGCCGTGCGCGTTCGTGGGCTCGACCGATTTGAAGGAGTTCGAGCAGACCAGCTCGGCCAGGCGATCGGTCTGGTGCGCGGCCGTCATCCGGACCGGGCGCATTTCCTGGAGGGTAACCGCGATCCCCCGCTCGGCGAGCGCCCAGGCGGCCTCGCTCCCCGCGAGCCCGCCGCCTACCACGACAGCTTTCAGCTCGCCACCGACTCCGCCGGCGCGGCTTCCTCCACCGTGATTTCGTGTCCGCACTTCAGGCACTTGCGCGAGACCCCCTTGGTCTTGGTCTGCTTCTCTTCCATCCCGACGAACCCGCAGCTCGGGCAGGCGACCGCGACCGGGCGGTTCCACGTCGAGTAGTCGCACTCGGGGTAGCGCAGGCATCCGAAAAAGTTGCGACCCTTCTTAGTGCGGCGCTCCGCGAGATCGCCCACGCCGCACTTCGGGCACTTCACGCCGAGCGGCACGGGCCGCGTGTGCTTGCAGGCCGGGAAGCGTGTGCAGGCGAGGAACTCTCCGTAGCGCCCGCTCTTGATGACCATCGGCGCGCCGCACTCCTGGCAGATCTCGTCGGTCGGCTTGTCGGGGACCTTGTCGCGCCGCAACGGCCGCGTGTAGCGGCACTCGGCGGGGTAGCGGGCGCACGCGATGAACGGCCCGAACCGGCCGCTCCGGACCTGGAGCGCGCTGCCGCACGTGGGACACTTCTCCTTGTGCAGCTCGGAGAGGTCGTGCACGTCGTGAATCAGTTTTTGCACGTCGACCGCGTCCAGCGCCTTGGAGAAGGGGCCCCAGAAATCGCCGAGCACGCGCTGCCAGCCCAGATCGCCCTCTTCGACCTTGTCGAGCTCGTCTTCCATCTGCGCCGTGAACCCGACGTCGAACACGGCGGGGAACGAGCGCTTCATCACCTGCCACACCGTCTCCCCGAGCGGCGTCGGCGCGAACCGCCGGTCCTTCGCAGTCGCGTACCAGCGCGTTTTCAACGTCGAGATGATGGTCGCATACGTCGACGGGCGGCCGATCCCCAGACGCTCGAGCTCCTTTACCAGGCTCGCCTCGCTGTAGCGCGGCGGCGGCTCGGTGAAGTGCTGGCTCGGCGTGATATGCTTGACGGTGACCACGTCGCCCTGCGCGAGGGGCGGGATCGGGGGAAGATCCTCCAGGGTCTTCCCCTCTTCCGGCTCGTGCGCCTCGTGATACAGCACGTGGTAGCCGTCGAACAGCACGCGCGATCCGGTGGCTCGGAACACGAACCGGCCGAGATCGAAGTCCACCTTCGTGGTCTCGAACACCGCGGGCGTCATTTGCGAGGCCACGAACCGGCGCCAGATCAGCTGGTACAGCTTGAACTGCCGCGAGTCGAGGTACTCCTTCAGGTCGTCCGGGCGTCGCAGCACGTCTGTGGGTCGGATGGCCTCGTGGGCATCCTGCACGCGCGTGTTGGTCTTCCCGCCCTTGTGCGCCACCGGCTCCGCGGGCAGGTACCGTTTTCCGTACTCTTTGGCGATGTAGTCGCGGGCCTGGGCGATGGCGGAATCGGCCACGCGCACCGAGTCGGTGCGCATGTATGTGATCAGCCCAACCGGGCCCTCTTCGCCCACCTCGATGCCCTCGTACAGCTGCTGCGCGAGCCGCATCGTGACCGCGGCGGAAAACCCCAGCTGTTTCGCGGCTTCCTGCTGGAGGGTGCTGGTCCGGAACGGCGGGGGAGCGGGGCGGCGGCGCTCGCCCTTCTCGACCGACGTGACCTTGAACGGGATCTTCAAGGCCTCCGTCACGATCGCCCGGGCGCTCGCTTCGTCCTTGATCTCGGGCTTCTTGCCGTCGAGCTTGTGCAGGCGCGCCTGGAAGGCCTGGCCGTCCTTCTCGAGGTCCGCCTCGATCGTCCAGTACTCCTGCGGCACGAACTTGCGGATCTCCTCCTCGCGCTCGCAGATCAGCCGCAGCGCCACGGTCTGCACGCGGCCCGCCGAGAGGCCGGTTTTGATGCTCTTCCAGAGCAGCGGGGAGGTCTTGTAGCCCACCAGCCGGTCCAGCACGCGGCGCGCCTGTTGGGCGTCCACCTTGCGCTGATCGATGTCCAGTGGGTTCGCGAGGGCGTGGGCGACCGCGTCCTTCGTGATCTCGTGAAACAGGACGCGGCGCACCTTGCCCCCGTTGCCGAGCTGGCTGGCAACGTGCCACGCGATGGCTTCGCCTTCACGGTCCGGGTCGGTGGCGAGCAGTACCCGCTCCGACGTCTTGGCGGCTTTCTTGATCTCCGCCAGCGTCTTCGCCTTCTCCTTGATCGTCACGTATTCCGGCGTGAAGCCGTTCTCCACGTCCACGCCGAGCTTCCGCTGCGGAAGGTCGCGCAGGTGCCCCACCGTAGCCTTCACCGTGTAGCCCGAGCCCAGGTACTTGCCGATCGTCTTCGCCTTGGTGGGCGACTCGACGATCACGAGCGCACCCTTCCCGCTACCCAGGGGCTCCGTCCTGTGGTCAGTCGCGCCCGACTTGCGTCGGCGACTCTTTGGCTTCGCGTCTTTCACTTCGCTCTTCTTAGCGGCCACTCGTCAATCCTTCGTCAAACGACAGGAGAGCGCATCTTTACCATCCCGCACTCGATTGCGCAAGCCTGACGACCTCACTCACCACCTGCGGCGTCGATTTTCGATCGGCGTCCACCTCGGCGTTCGCGGCGCGATAAAATGGCTCGCGCTCCTTGTGCAGCTGTCGCATCCGCTCCACCGGGTCCTCACCCATTAACACCGGACGGTTTCCCTCCGGCGCCGCTTGCTGCGCCGCGGTCTCGGGACGCATGCGGAGATACACCACGAGCGCGTGTCCCTTCGCGCTCTCGATCGCGCCGGGTTGCGCCGCCCATCCGCCGCCCGGCGCGATCACTGCGGGCTCGCTCGCGAGCGCGGTCTCCATTTCCTTGCGCTCCATGTCACGGAACGCCGCCTCGCCTTTCTCCGCGAAGATCATCGCGATCGGCTTCCCTTCACGGCGCGCAATAATCGCGTCGATATCCACGAATCCCGCCTGCAGCCGCTCCGCCAGGAGCCGCCCCACGGTGGTCTTGCCGCACCCCGGGAGGCCGACGAGCACGATGTGGCGTTTCACGACGCCGCGCCCTTCGGGGTGCGTGCGCGCACCTGGGCGAGATACCCCTCGAAGTTTCGCTTGGTCTCACTCAGGGCGTCGCCCCCGAACTTCTCGAGCAGCGCCTCGGCGAGGACCAGGGCGAACATCGCCTCCGCGATGACCCCCATCGCGGGCACCGCCGTCACGTCCGACCGCTCGGATTGCGCTTGCGCGGGCCCGCCCGTCTTCAGATCTACGGTGCGGAGCGGTGACATCAGCGTGGAGATCGGTTTCATCGCCACGCGCGCCACCAGCGGCTCGCCGGTGGTCATGCCCCCTTCCGTGCCGCCGGCTCGGTTAGTGGCGCGCGCCAGGCCCGGAAGGATCTCGTCGTGCACCTCGGAGCCTTTGCGCCGCGCCGCCTCGAAGCCGAGCCCGAGCTCTACGCCTTTCACCGCGGGGATCGACATGAGCGCCTGGGCGAGTCGGCCGTCGAGCTTCGTATCCCAGGAGACATGGGAGCCGAGGCCCACGGGCACGCCGAGCGCCACGACTTCGACCACCCCGCCGAGCGTGTCACCCGCCGCCTTGGCGGCGTCGATGCGGGCGACCATCTCACGCTCCGCCTCCGCGTCGAGGCAACGAACCGGGCTGGCGTCGGCGGCCTGATTGAGGGGAGCCGGGAGCGGGGAGCGGTACTTCGCGGTGACGCCGCCGAGCTCGGCCACGTGCGACCCGATCTCGATCCCGAACTGCTCCAGGAGCACCTTGCAGACTGCCCCGCACGCGACCCGCGCGACCGTTTCCCGGGCGCTCGCGCGCTCCAGGATATCGCGCGCGTCCTGGCGATCGTACTTGAGCGATCCCGCGAGGTCGGCGTGCCCGGGCCGGGGCCGAGTGACCTGGCGGCGTCGCTCGCCGCCGGGGGCGTCCCCGTCCGGCGCCATCACGTCCTGCCAGTGCTCCCAGTCGCGGTTCCACACGAGCATCGCGATCGGGGAGCCGAGCGTCTCGCCGGCGCGGACGCCGGCGAGCCACTCGATCTGGTCGGCCTCGATCTTCATGCGGGCGCCGCGGCCGTAGCCGCCCATGCGCCGCTTCAGCTCGGCGTTGACGCGGTCGGCGGTGAGGGGGAGCCCCGCCGGGATCCCCTCGAGCACCGCCACGAGCCCGCGCCCGTGCGATTCACCGGCCGTGGTGAAGCGGAACGTCACGCTACTCGCCTCCGCGAGTCAGAACCTTCCCGACCTCCCTACCCTCCCAAACCTCCACATCCTTGCATAATAGCACGCGAGCCCGACTCCAGGTCGGGCTCCCGAGCGTTGCCGCACTCCATTCCCCCTCGCTACATCGTGGGGCGAGGGTCAGGGGAAGACGCCTCACCGCCGTGGCGGCGCCGGCGTGAAGGTGTTCGTGATGGCCGGCAGCCGGACGATCACGAGGCCCCGGGCGGTGATGCCGAAGAGCAGCTGCTGACCGCCCGCGTCCTTGGCCACGCGCAGCGGCCCGATGATTGGGTCGCGAACGGGAATCGAGTCGATCAGGGCGCCGTAGAACGTATCGAACACGTGGATCGTCGGATTCGCACCCGCGGCGAACAGGATGCGGTTGTTGATGTTGCCGTTCCCGCCGCAGGTGGGGCTGCATGTCCCACCCGGCGTGAAGTTGTGATCCACGTTCATGTCCATGCCCGGCCCGGCCGAGTCGGGCGAGATCGCCTTCAGGCGCAGCCCCTCGTCTAGGTAATAGAGCGAGTCGGCCCGCGCGACGTTGGTTCCGCCGTTGAAGTTCGTCGCGATGGAGTGGATCCGCGTCGCGGTGTTGCTGATGAAGTCGCTCACGTCGACCGCGGGCGACATGCCGAAGTCCACGTCGAAGCGACCCGACTCGGGGAAGCCCGCGGGAGCGTTGTTGGGCGTCGTGCACGTCAGGTTGGTCGTGTGGTTCAGCGCCGCTTTCGTGGTGTACGACATCACGCGGCCGAAGTCGCTCCCCCCGGACAGCTTGCCGCCTTCTCCGAAGAAGCCGTGCGTGAAGTTTCCCGAGTTGCGCGCGAACGTCGAATCCCCCATGGCAAACGTCTGGAAATTGACGTTCACGCCGGCACAGGCCGACAGGATGGTCACCGTCTGATTGTACGGCAACCCGCGGCGCAGGATGATCTGCATCGTGTCGTTAGTCGAGCTGGGTGAGCCCTGGGCGAGCTCCCAGAAGAAGTGCCCGAACAACGCCGTCGTATCCCCGCTGAACGCGGGCTGGTGGAGTTTCTCCAACCGCAGCGTGGCGCGGTTTGTGAAGGGAGCCGGGTCCGCGACCGTCGGCACCGTCGAGTAGAGCGCGAAGATCGAGTCGGCGGCGCAGTTCGGCGGAGCGCCGCCCACCCGGCACACCGTCGCCACGTACTGGGGTCGATCGGAGATGTTGTACTCGGTGATGTTCTTCTTCAAGCCGCCCGACACGGTCAGAATCGAGTACTTCTCCACCAGGTAGTCGGGGAGATCCTGCCGCCACAGTAGTTGGCGCGGGGCACCCGGGCCCACATTGATGATGGACAGCTGCGTGCCCCCCGAGTTCGCGACCACGATGGTGTCCGCGTAGTGGCCGAGCGTGTCCTTGGGCCAGAGCGCGATGCCCCACGGTTGGGCGCCCGCCGACGGAATCCCGGCGGCGACGAACGTCGAGTTGGCGACCTGGAACACCTCGACCCGTGAGAGGCTCGGGTTGGTCAGGTACAGCTCGCGCCGCGTGGAATCGTAGATCGCGTCCGCGATGGACCCGCCCAACGGGAGCGACCGGGTGAACCCGGCGACCACGATCACCGTATCGACGCCGCCGCTCGGCGTGGCGACACGCACCGGACCGGCCAGACGCGGAGGCGCGGTGATCAGGGTGCTCGTCGTGGAGTACCCGCAATTGTGCGTCGGGGTGGCGAGGTCGCACGCATACCCGCGCACGATGACGGGCTTCGGGAACTGGTTGATCAGCGCTGCGAGGCCGAGGCTCAGCGTTCGCGTAACGTCCGTCAGGTTGGCCGCGCTCACATCCAACGTCACCAGGCTGAGCGCCGGCCCGGTGAGTGTAAGCGATGTGTCGACCTGGAACCCGATCAACGAAATCCCGCTCGGATCGGTGGCGTGCACGGTGATGCTGTCGGTCACCTGGACGCGCGCGGCGATCGTGAATGACACGACCGGCGGCGTGACGTCGTTCGCCGCGGACTGCACGGTCACCACAACGGAGTTCGAGACCCCGCGCCGCGCGCCCGCATCCACCGCGAAGCCGGTGACCGTGAAGGTCCCGGTCGTCGCCAGCACGGTCAGCGTGTCCGTGTACGTCGTATCCGGCGGGAAGGTCGTCGTGAAGACGAGCGAGTCCGTGGGCGGCGTGGTCGGGTCGGTCACCGCGGTGCGGGGCACGACGATGAACCCGACGCGCTGGACGCCGCCGAGCTGCTGCGCCCGAACCGCAATCGTGATGTTCTTTCCGCTGGAGGCGAGGGCACCAGTCGCCGGAGCGAGTAGGGTGACCTGGAGCGCCTGCACGTTGGACAGGAAAATGAAGATCGAGTCGTCGGCGAAGTTGCCGGCGGCGTCGATCGCGCGGCCGACGATTTTTATCAAACCGCCCGCGCCGGACCCGGACGGGAACTTGATCGACTCGCCTAACGTAGCCGTCGTCACCACCGACGCGGACGAGAACACCGTGTCGCTCGTGGCGATGTAGCCACCCGTGAAGGTCAATCGGATTTCCCGGAGAACCCGATCGTCGCTCGCGTTGACGGTGAAATTCAACCCGCCCGCGATCGGCTGCGTGTCCTGGGTCGTGCTGAGTTTAATCGTGGGCGGGATGACGTCCGCCTGCGTGCCGCCCGGATTCCGGGCGGTCTCGCAGCCCCAGACGCCCGCGATGAGCGCGATACTCCCCCACCAAGCCCGCACGACATGAACTCGCGGCATAGAACGCTCCTGGTTACTTCCCGGTGCTGGGCGTCACCAGGTCGTCGATGATGTGCGGCGTGATCAGGATCAACAGGTCCCGCCGCTCCTCCGTCTCGGAGCTGAAGCCGAACAGCTTGCCGAGAATCGGCAGGTCTACAAGGAATGGGATTCCCGTCTTGGTTACAGTGACCGAGGTCACCGTGAGGCCGCCGATGACCGCCGTTTCCCCGTCGTTGACGAGGATCTGGTTGTCTGCCTGCTGCGTCTGGAACGTGAACCCGATGTCGACCGACGCCGGTTTCACGCTCGAGTTCTCGGCATGCACCTCCATGAGCACCTGGCGGTTCGCCGTCACGTGCGGCGTGACCTTCAGGTTGATACCGGTCTGCTCGAAGCGCACCGTCGCCCGCGGCGGCCCGGTCGTGCCGCCCGTCACCGAGCTCACGTCGATCACGCGGATCGGCACGCGGTCGCCGACCAGGATTTCGGCCGGGCGATTGTCGAGCGTCGTGATCGTCGGCTCGGCCTGCAGGTCCGCCAGCTCGACGCGCTGCAGCGCCTGCAGGAACGAGGTGAGGTTGAAATTGCCGATGGCCGTCGAGAAGATCAGGTTCAGCGCCGGGTTGATGATCTCCTGATCGGCGTTCCCGAGGGCCGACAGCGAATTGCCCCCCAGGTCCACGATGACGTCCGTGGGCAAGAAGTTGCCCTGCGGCACGAGCGCGCCGGTGTTGGGATCGAGCTTCGCGGTCCGCGGGTCGGGCCGCTGGATGAGCTTGTTGAAGAACTGCGTCTGCGACCCGAGGTCGTACTTCACACCCAGCTGTTCGACGTCGGTCCGGTCCACGAAGATGATCTTCGCCTGGATCGACACCTGGGGCGTGCGGATGTCGAGCCCCTTCACGAAATCCTCGACCCGGGTGATCCTGCTCGCGATCTCGGTGATCACGAGCGCGTTGCTGGTGGAGTCCGCGACCACGGCGCCGCGCTTGGTGAGGATCGATTGCACCGAGGGCACGAGCGCCCCCGCCTTGGCGTAGTTCACCCGCACCAGACGCGTCTCGACCGGCACGGTCGAGTCCGCGCGCGCCAGGTCTCTCTTGTCGATCACCTGGAAGATCCCGCCTTCCAGCACGTTGACGGTGAGCCCCTGCGCCTCGAGCACGGCGTGTAACGCGAGGTCCCAGGGCTGGTTCTTGATCTCCGCGCTCACCTTGCCGGCGATGTCCTTGGAGAGGATGATCGTGCGGCCGCTGAACGCCGCGAAGCCCGCCACGACTTCGCGCAGGTCCGCGTTGTCCCACGTGACCGTGATGCGCGCCGCCTGGGACTGTTCGCTCTCCTTGGCGTGCGCGGCGAGATACTCGTCGATGGTGAGTGTCTGGTCGCTCGGCGAGGGCGCGGCCACGCGGGCCGCCTGACCGCCTCGGCTCGCCGACGGCTGGACCGCCACCGGCGGAGCCTCGCTCGCCGTCGACTGGCTCGACCACGACGCGAACCCGGTCCGCTCCGTGACGATCTTCACCCGCACCTGGCCGTCCTTCCGCTCGATGCGGTAATCCTTCAGAACGTCCACGTCGATCACGACGCGCACCACGCCGGGGCGGAACTGCGCGTAGCGGATGTTCTTGATGCCGCCGCGGTTCAACCCGTCGTACAGCACCGCGGGCGCCACCAGCCGCGCGCCCAGCAGGTCGATGACCAGCCGGGCGGGGCTGGCCAGCGTGAAGTCCTGGACGTCCACCGCCCCCTGGAGGTCGATCACGACCTCCACGCTCTTGTCCGCTGGGAGCACGCTGACGGCCCTGACCTCACCGTCCCGCCCTGCGCCGTACGCCCCCCCCGCAAGGGCCCGGGGGGGAGCTGCCGCCGCGACCACCAGGCACGCGGCGAGGGCCGTGATGCGCTTCATGGCGTTACCTCCTGCTTGGCGAGCTGCAGACTTTCCTGCCGCTCGAACCCGAACTCCTGCACCGTAAACACGATTTCGCGCGGCCGGATCGTCGTCGTCTTCAAGCGGCCGATGATGTCACCCGGCTTCACCTTGTACATCTTGTTGTTCGTCACATCGCGCAGCACCGCGACGCTGCGCGCCGGGTACCGTCCGTCGTAGTAGATGCCGACGAGCTTCAGGTCCGACAGCAGCGGGCGGATGTCACCGGACCGGAGCAGCGACAGGAACGGATCGCGCCCGCCGCCCTCGTAGGAGAACTGTTCCCGCACGAGCACGGGCGTCCCCGTGCTGTCGGCCTTCCGCACGGTATCGGCCCTGGCGCTGTCCGGCCGGGCAGGACGCACGGCCGGCGCCGGGCTCGCTTTCGCCGGGCTCGGCTTCGCTGGGCTCGGCTTCGCTGGGCTCGGCTTCGCCTGTGCGGCGAGCGAGCCCGTGGCGACGAGCGCCGCCACGCACACCGCGAGCCTGGTGTTCACCGCGCCGGCCTTGCGCCCTTCGTGGGCGGCCCCGGGGGCGGCGCCGCCGCCTTCACGAACGTCCGGATCACGAACTGGGCCTCGAGCAGCGCGCCGGTCGTGTCGCCCAGGAGCTTCTGCGCCTGCGCCTGCGCCGCCTTCAGGTTCACGTCCTGCGGCACGATGATGCGCTGCAGGCTCGCGATGTCGGACATGAATTCGCCGAGCTGGTCGTAGTGGCCGATGATCTCGAGCCGGTAGCGGTACGTGTCGAACGGCGGTCCCGGCTCGACGGCTTGAGGCTCGATGCGGCCGATGGTGACGCCTCGCTGCTTCGCCTTCGTCGAGATGTCGTCGATCAGCGCCGGAACCTCGTTCTTGTCAGGTACCAGCCGCCGCATCACCGAGAGCAGGGCGGTGTACTGCTCGACTTTGCGCCGCAGATCTTCGACCGTCCCGCTCGCCAAGTCCGCTTTGGCCCGGTCGATCACCCCCTGCAGACTATCGATCTGCGTGCGGGTGGCGGTGATCTGCTCGCCCGTCGGCTTCAGCCAGTAGTCCCAGAACGCCCAGCCGATCCCGGCCAGCGCCACCGTGAGCAGCAGGAAGACCTGGCTCTGCTTGTCCTGGGGGAACAGCGCCATGGCGCTACCTCGCCGACTGGGTGAGGGGGACGGTGCGGATGTAGACCGAATCCGCCACCCGGTAGCGCACCGCGACGTTGAACGCGGTCACGGGCCGGTCCGCCTCGACCATGGTGGACGTCGTCGCCGGCGTCACGTCGGTCAGCCACGGCGACGCGGCGAGCTGGCGCAGGAACGTCGTGTACGCCTGGATGTCCACCGTGCTCCCAGTGATCCAGATGCGCACCTGCGGTGCGCCGGTCGAATCGACGCCGGTCGCCACCGTCGCGCCCGGCGTTCCCGGCGCGACGTTCGTGCCGCCCGCCAGCGAGACGCCGGTCAGCCAGGTGTACGGGGGGAGCGCCTTGGTGATCTGATCCAAGACGTGGGGCCACACGTACCGGTCCGCGTCGATGCCGCGGATCACGTTGATCTCGGCGACCAGAGAGTCCCGGATCTTTTCCGATTGGCGTTTCTGCGCGATGACGGCGTCGAAGCGCCGCTTTTCCGCCTGCACGTCCGCGAGCTTCGAGTTGAGCACGCGCAGCCTCGTGCTGTAGGCGATGAAGCCCAACAACCCGCCACCGACGACGATGATCGCCGCCGCACTCACCACGAACAGCCAGGGATTCTTGATCGTGGCGAGCAGGCCCTGGAAATCGGGCATCGCGATCTTGAAGCCCCCGCCGCCCGCCGCCTTCTTCTTCTTGCCGGGAAGAAGATTTATTTCGATCATGCGGCGCGCCTCAGCGCTAGGCCCACCGACAGCATGAGTAGCGGAGCCACCTCGTCCACCGACACCGACTCGAATACCGAATCCCGCACCTTGAGCCGCTGTACCGGGCTCGCGAGCTCCACCGGCACCCGCAGCCGGCTCGAGAGCGCCTCGTTCAGGCCGGGAATCCGCGCCCCGCCACCGATCGTGTACACACGCCCCAGCCCGCCGGCCGAGCGCGAGGCGGTCGCCAGGAACGCCGCCGCCCGCTCGACGCCCACGGAGATCTCCTCACCGCGCGCATCAACGTACGGCGCCAGGTCCCCGCTCTGCGTCTGCCCCTGGATCACGCGCTCGGAATCCTCGGCGGACAAGCCTTTCTCGCGCTGCAGGTCCTCGCGGAACCGACGCGTGCCCACCGAAAGGTCACGCGTCAGCACCGGCACGCCGTCTTCCAGGATGTTCACGTTGGTCACTTCGTGACCGATATTCACGAGCCCCACCACGCCCTGCATCGCGTCGGGGTGGTTCAGCTCGAAGGCGTTGTGGATGGCGAAGGCGTCGACGTCGATGATTTCGGGGTTCAGGCCCGCCTCGCCCAGAAGCAGCGTGCGGCCCTCCACCAGCTCGCGCTTGGCCGCGACGAGGAGCACGTTCATTTGGAGCCCCTCGGCGTCGGGATCGAGGATCTGGAAGTCGAGCTCCACGTTCGCCATGTCGAACGGCACGTGCTGCTCGGCCTCCCAGCGGATCACTTCCCGCGCGTCCGCCTCCTTCATGCGGTCCATTTGGATCTTCTTGACGATCACGTCCCGCCCGCCGACCGCCGTCACGACGGACCGCTGCTTGACGCCCGCGGCGGAAAAGAGCCCCCGGATCGCCTCCGACACGATCCCGGGGTCCATCACCTCGCCTTCGACGATGGCGTCGGCGGCGACTTCCGTCGTCGCCACCTTCACCAGTTCGGGCTCGCTGCCGGAGTGGTCGATCACCGCCAGCTTGATGATCCCGGAGCCAATATCCAGGCCGACCGACGTTTTTTTGCCGCCCAGCAACCCGAACAGGGCCATATTGCCTAAGGGGTTAAAGACAAGATGGGGCGAGGGCAAACTACAGTAAGCCCCGCCCCTTATCCTGTCAAGCCTCGAACCTACTTGAGGCCGAACCAACAACTACTTTGGTGGCCTAGAGTTAGACCACTTCAGTAGAGCTGGACCCACCCCCGCGACCGCATCATCGTGCCGAACCCTGTAGCGTTTAACGCCTTGAGAATAGCGCACTTAGAGTACAGCAAGTTGGCGTTACCGCTGATGTTGTTGGTCGTGTCCGTGAACGACACCGTGTCCTGCGCCATCACGCTGCCCCAGAAGTGTGCCGGGTTGCCACCGCCACCCGCGGTCTTGAGCGAGCCGCGGATGATCACGATCCCGAAGAACTGGAACCCACCCTGGACGTTCAGGCTGCCATCCACGAGCAGGATGCCCTGGCCCTCCTGGCCGTTGATGACCGCGCCGGTCCCGGAGATATGAATGATCGGGAAATACGTTCCGCACGGACCGGTCGGGTTCGTAGGGCTCCCCCAGTTCGTGAGCACGGTAAGGTCACACGTGCCGTTCACTGTGGCCGGTGCGATCGAGTTCGAGAAATTCTGGGCCGTGACATTGATCGTGGCGTTGGCGACCATCTGGTTGTACGACACGTCGCCATACATGGAGAACGAGCTGTCCGTGAGCGTCGGGTCCTTCAGCACCGGCGGGTTCCCGAGAATCGTCGGGTGCCCGCTGGCCGACACTGTCGCGTCTGTTTGCGTCCGGATGCCCGCCTTGGCCGCATCAAGCGGCGGGCAGCCGGCCCAGCCTGTGGGCGCGTGGTCGTTACCGTCGATACTCGCGTTGCCGGCCACTACGTTTGCGCCGCCGGACGTGAGCGACGCCTGCGCGTTCACCTGGAGCGGCCGAATCCGCGCGAGCAGGCCGACCCGCTGGCTCGCCCCGCCTCCCCGGATGCGCCCGGCGATGCTCATGGTGTCCTGCGCGCTCATATCGATCAAGTAGTTGATATCGTTGAACTTGTAGAGCCCACCACCGTAGCTCCCCGTCTTGCTCGCGGCCGTCGTTCTCTGGATGGCGACCCAGCTCTTCGCCGCCGGCGCGGCCGGGTATTGATGCATCGCGTTATAGGTGTTGGTGTTTGTGGACCAGCCCCGGATGACCTCGTACACGCCTTCCTCGGCGACACCGAACGAGGCCTGGACGCGGCGCACGTTCTCCGCCACCCGCTGCTCCTGGGTGCCCGAGAAGAAAGCGCCGGCGATCAGCGCACCCACGACGACGAGCGCGACGATCGCGATGGCGAGCGCCATGCCGCGCTCGTTCTTCAAGACGTGCTTCATAGACCGCTCCTTGAGGTTCACAGGTAAAGCCCTTTCGCCCGTCATTGGCACGGACGGAACACCACGATGGGCGCCACCGATCCGGATCCGCAGCGCGGGTTGTTTCGCAGCGCGACGCGGGTCACGATGCTGTCCACCTTGACTGCCTGCACGCCGCTGGCGTCCCGAATGGGCGATGCCGTACGGGCGCGCAACACGATTCCGATCTGTGCCACCTGCGTCGGAATGGCGGTGACGACGCCGGCGCTGTCGTAATAGCTGAACGTCACCCCGTTGGCGCCGACCAGCGGCCCGATGACGGGCTGCATGCCGCCGCCCTGGGTGTTGTTCTGCTGCCCCAAGTACCAGTTCTGGTCCGTCGCGCTCTGATAGACACTGTAGGTCACGTTGTCGAACCCACGCACCGGGGCACCCCGCGTGATCGCATTGGTGACGTTCAGCACGGGGTTATTGATCCACTGCGGCTGCATCGTCAGCGTATAGCCCTGGTTCGCGACGCCGAGCGTATCCTGGTTACACACGGGGCCGGTCACGGCCGTCTTCACCTGCGCAGCCAGCCACTGATCGTCCGCTCGGGTCAACGGGTCACCCTCCCAATAGACCAGCAGCGAATCGTTCTGGGCAAACGTCTGCCGATTGCCGTACAGCGGCGCGTCGCGTATGGTCAACGTCAACTGACCGATTCCACCGCCGAGCGGGGGCGTCAGGCACACGAACGCGAGCTGCCGCATGGCGCGCATCGTGATGGACGTGGCGCTCATGGCCTGGATGTCGCCGTCCGCCGCGTCCAGCTCGCGGAATTCGGCCGGCAAGATCGTGGCCGCGGCCCGCATGTTCTGCTGCAGGTCGATCTGCTGCGTCTGGGCCAGGTACAGACGCTGATTGTTCGTCAGCACCTTGTAGACCGCGGCCGACACCATCCCCAGCAGCACCAACGCGATGAGCAGCTCGATGAGGGAGTACCCTCGGCGTCCTAGAAGAGGCATGAGATCTCCGTCTCCGTGCTGTCTGTGCGCCATTTGCCGAGCGCCGTCTGGTACTTGCTCGTCACCACCACCTGCCAGTGTTTGGCTGCGAGGTTGTTGAAGCGCCAGCTGACCGAGTCCACCGGCGTGCCCCCGCGCCACCACACTTCGCTCCCACCCGCCTGAGACGAGCATCCGGTGGCCCGCGCCATCTCGAGTCGCCGCTGCGCGTACTGCGCCGCAACCGCCGAGCGTTGCCCTCGGCCGATCATACGCGTCACGAGCGCGGCCGACGTCACGAGACCGAGCAGCCCGATCGTGAGCACGAGGATCGCGATGATCACCTCGACGATCGTGAAACCCTGTTCCCGTTTCATCGCCGCACCACCTTGCCGATCGTGTTGATCAACACCGAGTCCATGTTTCCGGCCGCGCCCGTAATCCGGACCACGGTGACGGCGTTGTCCATGCTGAGTCCGCGCGGGTCGTATTGAACCGAATCGCGCGACGCCGACAGCGTGACGTTGAAGCGAGTACTCAGCTTCTCTACCCCGGCTACCGTGTCCACCTTGGTCGGACACGCGGTGGTCACCCAGACCGTGGCTGAGGCGCCCGAGGTGAAATGCAGGACGCCGCGACAGCCGCGCTGAATCGCGGCCGCGCGCGCGATCGCCGCCTCGGTGCCGAGCGCATCCCGGCTCGACCGCACGTTGGCCTTGTCGAGCGCATTGCGAATCTTCGGGAAGCCGATGGAGGCTATGATCCCGATCAGGATCACGCAGATCACCATCTCGATAGTGGTAAAGCCCGAACGTCGCATGACAGTCTCCTCCCAGTCAGCCGGAACCCATACACGTGTCGTGCCACAAGTTAAGTCGTGAATTATCAATTACTTATGTTGGCTGGATGGACATCGACAGTACTGCAAATTGCTGCAGTCGTGCAGATTGTTGCACTACTCCAGCCCGTAGCGATCCATCTTGTAGAACAAGGTTCGCAGGCTCACGCCCAGACGTTTCGCCGCTGCGCGGCGGTTTCCCCCCGCCACTCCGAGGGCCGTGGTGATCGCCTGGCGCTCCGCAGCTTCCACGGCGTCACGGAGCGTACCGCTCCCGGCTCCCTGCTCCCCTCCGCCCCACGGGCGGGAAGCGGGGAGCGGTTCCTTCCGAAAATCCCCCGGCTCCAGGATCTCCTTGTCCGAGAGCACCGCCGCCCGCTCGATCGCGTGCTCGAGCGCCCGCACGTTTCCGGGCCAGGGCTGCTCGCGGAGCCACGCGAGCGCGGCGTCGGCGAGCGCCAGAGGACGCCCCAGCCGACGGGCGAGCTGCGCAGCGAAGTGCCGAGCCAGGGGAACGATGTCCTCCCTCCGGTCGGCGAGTGGCGGCAGATGAATCGCGACGACGTTCAGCCGATCCAACAGATCGTGGCGGAACCGGCCAGCTGCGGCGTCGGCCCCGAGATCCCGGGCTGTGGCGGCGAGCAACCGCACGTCCACGCGCCGCGTCTTTTGATCACCCACGCGCCGGATCTCGCTTTCCTGCAAGACCCGTAACAGCTTCGCCTGAAGCGGCAACGGAAGCTCGCCGATCTCATCCAGCAGGAGGGTGCCGCCGTCCGCCTGCTCGAAAAGCCCGGGTCGGTCCGCGCCTGCGCCTGTGAATGCGCCCTTCACGTAGCCGAACAACTCAGACTCGATGAGCGTGTCGGGGATCGCCGCGCAGTTCACAGCCACAAAAGGCCCCGCCGCCCGCGAGCTCGCCCGGTGAATCGCCTGCGCGATGACCTCTTTGCCGGTGCCCCGCTCACCCGTGATGAGGACCGTCGTGGGGTGCGCCGCCACTCGCGTCACGACCTCGAGCGCTTGCCGCATGGCCGGGCTCTCCACGACGAGCGCGCGCGCCGCTGGCCTCGTGTCGAGCTGTGCTTTCAGTGTCGCGATGGTGTTGCCGAGGCGTTCGCGCTCCTCCGCCTTGCGGAGCGTCAGAATCACTTCGTCCGAGCGGAACGGCTTGGGGATATAGTCGTACGCCCCTTCCTTCATGGCAGCGAGCGCCGCCTCTTCGCCACCGTATGCGCTCATCATGATGACGAGGGCGGACCCTCCGCGGCTTTTGTACGCGCGCAGGAACGCGATCCCGTCCATGTCCGGCATCCGGACGTCGCACAAGACCAGGTCGAACGCCTCCGCAAGCGCTCGCTCGAGCCCCTTGGCGCCGTCTCCCTCGGCTGTGACCTGATATCCGGAATCGGCGAGGAGCAGCCCGAGCGATTGGCGCAGGCCGGGCTCGTCATCGAGCACGAGCACGCGGGTCATACGGCCGGGAAGAACATTTTGAACGCCGCCCCGCCCTCTCGCGCGGTATCCACCCACACAACGCCCCCCATGTCGTCGACAGCGCGTGCCACGATCGCGAGCCCCAACCCCGTCCCCCGTCCCGGCTCTTTCGTGGTGTAGAACGGCTCGAAGATCTTTTCCCGATCCTCCGGCGGCACGCCGGGCCCGGAATCCGCGACATATAGGAGTGCCCCCGGCTGGCCCGAGAAGAAGTCGGGGCGCGCGGGCCGGCGCTCGGTTCGGCGAGGGTAGACCACCTGGTGCGGATCGCCGCCCCGCTTTGGCAAGGCTTGCCGCGTCTCATAGCTCCAGCCTCGCGCGGCGAGGATCACGACGCCACCCGGCGCCGCATCCACGGCGTTCAGTACCAGGTTCACGATCGCCTGCTCCAGCAGATGAGCCCGCCCGAGAATTCGGGGCACGTCGGGGGCGACGTCGAGCGTAGGGCGCACGGGCTTGAGCGCACCCTGTGCGTCGAGCAGTCCATAGGCTCCGCGCATCACGGCCCCCGGATCGAGCGGCGCGAGCGTCTCGTCTCCAGGTCGCGCGTAGTCGAGCAGCCCCCGCACGATCCGGTCGAGACGTTCGAGCTCGCGGACGACTCCGTCGACGATCTCAGGATCCGCCCCGCGACGGCGCATCACCTCCACATACGTACCGATGGCGCCGAGCGGGTTGCCGACCTCGTGGGCAATACCGGCGGCGAGACGGCCGATGCTCGCGAGCTTCTCGGAGCGCACCAGCTGGCTTTGCGCGTCGAGCAAGTGGTCGGTCATCCGATTGAGTCGCTCGGCCAAGGTGTCGAAGTCGCGCGTTTCGGCGCTGGGCGCCCGCCGCGCCAGGTCCCCGTCCGCCACCGCATCGGCAGTCTCGACCACGCGATCGAGCGGCCAGAGCACCAGGCGGTTGATCAAGTGGCGTCCAAAGACGACGAACACCCCGACCTCAAGGGCCACCAGGAGCATCACCAGGGCGAAGGTCCGGTCCGGCGCGAACGCGCTGGCCACGAGGATCGTCGCCACGCCCACCAGCAAGGCGGCGGCGGCGAGGAAGGACAGGTAGAACAGTAACTCCGTCCGGAGCGCGGGCTTGGCCGGCATGGCGCTGGAATAGGTAGCAAAGCGAAGCGGCGGGGAAGCCCCCGCCGCTCGCATCTACGCTGTACCGCTGCCGACTTACTGGCAGGCGGGCGCGCCTTCCGTAACCGCCGGCGCCACTGCC
>CAYXIK010000036.1:0-28754 GCA_964465315.1 uncultured Gemmatimonadaceae bacterium
CCAGATCCCATTTTGTGGACGATTTTGAGGGTTGGTTGAAAGGCGATCCCGAGTTTGAGGTCCACATCCTGGGTCAGAAGGGGCAAACGGACTCCCTCACCGACTACCAGTGCGCCGGCGAGAAGCAGCCGGTGCCGTACTACTTCGATCAGAACGGCCTCGATTGGAGCGGCAGCGTCTTGCTGTTCAACAAGGTGCAGCTCGACGCCTACAACGCGGCACACCCGGGACAGAACATCCGCGTCTTCGTCGTGGAAGACGACGATACGGCATGCCAGATCAAGGCGAACCGCGATCTCGTGGGCGAACTGTTCAAGGCCGTGGACGGCGCCAACAAGTCGCTCAGCGCCGGCAACGACTCGAGCAGCACCGCCAGCAAGCTCTTCAAGCGTGCCTCGGCGTTCCAGAAGCTCTGGGCCGCGATCGCGGCGTTCTTCAACACCAACGACGAGCTGGTCGGAACCGCAGTCGAGGACGTCGTGGTCGGCGTCACCAATCCCGGCTACAACTGGATCGTGAAGGGCGAGAACAACGTCACCAATGGCTGGCTCGCCCTGAGCATGAAGTGACCTACTACCCGGGAGAAGTCATGCGCATGCTCGAGGTGACCCCGTTGCTCCTCGGTCTCGTGCTCACACCACGGCCGGCCGCCGCGCAGTGGGGACTTTCGGCGGAGATCGGAGTCGCCCGCTTCGGCGGGACGTCACGTGATACGACCGGAACCCGGGTCGGGCCGTACCGGCCGACCACGTTCGGGCTGCGGCTGGACCGTGCGCTCGGCTCGACCCGCGTCGCGCTCGCCGTGCTGTACGCGAAGACGGGGTTCGCGGGCGAGCGGAACGGCGTTGCGATCGTGCAGTACGACGCGGGGTCACTGTGGGAGCTCGCCCCGGAGGCGTCGCTTCGTGTGGCGCGCTTCGGAGCGGGCGCCGAGGCCCGGCTCGAAGCAGGCCCGGTGGTGGAGATCTGGAAGGTCGACGACGACAGCCGTAGTCGCCTGGGCGGCCGCGCCGCCGCGGCGGTCGAGTGGCCGATCGCACGCGCCCTCACGGGGTCGTTACGCGTGAGCGGCGTCCTGACCGGCTCCGTGTTCGACCCCGCGGACGTGCCGGCGGGAGTGGAGCGACTCACGACGCGCCGCGTGGCGGTCGGGATCGGCTTGCGCTACGGGTTGTAGGGCCCGATGAACGGCGGCCCGGGTCATCCCGGGGCCGCCGTGCCGTTTACGGGCAAGAACCGGAGTGCCGCAGCGCGCCTGTTATCATATTTCACGAGGCGACGTGACATGGACTGCTGCCGTGAACAGGAGACAACTGCTCAAGCGTCTCAACAAGGCCTGGGAGGCGTTTCGGGCATCGTATGCCGGCTTGTCGAGCGCTGAGCTGCTCGAGCCCGGTGTATCGGGTGCCTGGTCGGTCCGCGACATCATCGCGCACGTCACTTGGTGGGAAGAGGAGGCGCTGACGCACCTGCCCCTAATTCTCGCCGGCGGGAGACCGCCGCGCTATTCCGTGACGCACGGCGGCATCGATGCATTCAACGCCAAAATGACGGAGGACAGGAAGGGCTTGTTGCTCGTCGAAGTCCTAGGACAGCAGGAGGACGTCCATCGCCGTCTGATCGCCCTCATCGAGAGCGCGCCAGACGACCAGGTGAGCGGTGAGACGCGCTTTCGCCGTCGCCTGCGGCTCGACACCTACGGCCATTACCCGAAACACGAGCGCGCGATACGCAAATGGCGGACGAGCGATCAGGGACCTTGAACCCCGCCCGCTAGGAACGGCCCGGGTCAGCCCCGGGCCGCTTCACCACCGCTCTACTTCGCCGCCACTTCGTACCGCATCTGCATCCCCATTTTCAGGTGGTTCGACACGTGGCAGTGGAACAGCCAAATCCCCCGATTGTCGGGCACCATGTCGGCCACGAGCATACCCATCGGCAGCAGCGCCGCGACGTCGGTGCGACCGTGCATGATCTCGACGGTGTTGCCGTGCCAGTGCGGCGAGTGGATCTCGAAGCCGGTCGCCGACATGAGATACCAACGGACCCGGTCGCCCACGCGCATCGTCGGCATCGGCCCGTTGCCGTACAGAAAGCCGTTGAGGGTTTCCTTGAAGTTGAACTGCGCGTCGGGGGGCGGCGACACCTGCTGCACGCCGAAGACGGTCTCGACGTGCACGCCCGCTGGGTCTTTCATGTACGTCTGGATGTTGCTCTGCAGATAGCGGCTCGCGTTCTCGTCGATCTCATAGAAAGCCACCACGAACTCCCGATCCACGTCTTTCGGCGTGCCGTCGGGCTTGGTCGTGCCGCGGGCGCTGACGATGATCGGCCCCATCAACCCGGAGCTGATGTCCTGATCCTCGTGCACGTGGGAGTGATACATCCACAGGATCGAGCTGGGATCACCGCGGGCCGGTCCCGCCCGCTCGGGGACGGGCCACAGATACATGTGCACGCCGCCCGTCGGCACGCCGCTCTTGTCCGCGCTTTCCGTGTTGTCGGCGTACGCTGCGCCTTCGGAATCCTTGCCGTACGATACGCCGTGCGGGTGCATGCTCACCGGAAAGCGGGAGTTGTTGCGGAACACGACGCGGATCGTATCCCCGACTTCGGCGCGGAGCACCGGGCCGAGCAGCCCTAGATGCTCCCACGCCGCCGGGCGCGGCTTGAGCGTGGCGAACGTCGAATCGGTGTACTCCCGATACACCGCCTTCAGCGCGACCTGACCGACGGAGTGCGCCTGGGCCTCGACGAACGGCCGCTGAACGTCGTCGAACGCCTGGCCCTTGATCTGGTCGCTGCCGCTTGGTGCGTAGTTCCAGGTAACTTCGTCTGCGGCGACGTAATAGGTACGAGTGCGACCCGGTGGGGCGCGGAACGCGGCGCTGCTCCCCAGCAAGAGTAGGAACGCAAGAAGCGAACATCGAATAGCCGGCGTGGGGGACGGGCGCATGGAGACCTCACGGTGACCTGGTCGGGAAGCAACACGCCGAGCCACACAGTCGGTAGCTCGGCGTCTCGGGGGTCCGTGGAAGCGGTGTTGTTCTCTCGTTACTGAAGGTTCTGAAGTAGCACTTCCCCACGCGCACGTCAATGACGGTGCTTGGGCTCACTCCCCCACGAGCATCTTCCGCCGCAGCACCGCGAGCTTCCGCCGCACCGAGCCATCGTAGATCCGATCCCCCACCCGTACCACCACGCCCCCGAGGATCCCGCGGTCCGCCCGGAAGTGCGCCCGAACCTCCTTGCCGAGCGCCGCGGTCAGGCGCTCGACGATCTGCTGCTCCAGCCGCGCGTCCGGCTCTTGCGCGAGCGTGACGCCGGCGTGCACCCGATTGAGCTTCACGTCCTGGAGCACGTCGTACTGCTGCGCGATCTCGGCGATCAGGCCCTGCCGGCCACGCCGCACCACCGCCACGAGAAATCGGACGAACGGAGCGGGCGCGAGGCGTCCGAGCGCGCGCGCCAGGAGGTCCGCCTTGGTCGCCTTGGAGACACGAGGCGAGTCGAGCGCTCGGGCGATCCGCTCATCGGCCTGGATGGCGCCGACCACGGCTTCGAGCAACCGGCCATAGCGCTCCACCGCGGCCCCATCCTCCGCCTCGGCCGCGAGGAACAGCGCCTCGGCGTAGTTGCGGGCGATGGTCGTGCTCTTCATCCCCGCTGCTCGAGCGTCGCGAGGTACTCCATTACCAGGCGCCGGTTCGCGTCGGTGTCGAGCTTCGCCTCGACCAGCTTCGAGGCCGCGGCGATGGAGAGGTCCACCGCTTCGCGCCGTAGCTCGAGGATCGCTTTCTCCTTCTCCTCGCCAATATCCTTGCGCGCCCGTGCCAGGAGCTGCTCGTACTCCTCGCGCGCCTTCGCGAGCAAGGTCTCCCGCTCCTTCTCAGCCACCGCGCGTGCCTGCGCGATCAGCTGTTGCGACTCGGCGCGTGCCGCCGCGACCAGCCGCTTGTGCTCCTCGAGCAGCCGCGTGGACTCGGCTTGGGCCCGCTCCGCCTCCTCGAGCTGCCGCTGGATGCGAGCTTCCCGATCCTCCACGGTCTTGAGAAGAGCGGGCCAGCCGAACTTCCACAACAGCCCGAGCAGGACCAGGAAGACGAGGATCGTCCAGAAGATCAGCCCCGTGTTGATCGAGAACGGGGTGAACGCTTCCTCCCCCCCGTGGGCCGCCTGCTGGAGCAGCAGCGCGAGCACCGGCATTTAGAGCAGCTTGAAGAGCAGCGCGAACACGAGCGAGGCCAGGCCCACGCCTTCGATGAGGGCGGCCGTGAGGATCATGGCGCCACGGATGTCGCCCGAGGCTTCGGGTTGGCGCGCGATCGCTTCGACCGCCTGCCCGCCGATCCGGCCGATGCCGATGCCCACCCCGATCACGGCGAGGCCGAGCCCGAGGCCCGCGCCGAGCAGCGAGTTTGCGTTCTTTGCCGCGGCGGCGAGCTCCGCCCCCGTGGGTTGCCCCTGCATCAGCGTCACGAGATCAACCATGGTCTCCTCAACGTGTGTGCGGTCAATGCGCGTGCTGCATCATGCCGATGAACACCGACGTGAGCAGCGCAAAGATATAGGCCTGCAGGAACGCCACCAGCAGCTCGAGCAGCATCATGAACGTCACGAACGCGACCGAGCCCGCCGCGACGGCCCAGTTCGCGAAGATGAAAATCAAGCCGAGGAGCGCCAGAATCACGAAGTGCCCGGCGGTCATGTTGGCGAACAACCGCAACGTGAGCGCGAACGGCTTCACGATCTTCCCGATGATCTCGATCGGGGTCATGATCGCGGCCATCGCCACCGCGCCCAGCCCGGTTATCCCCGGCGGCACGAACACGATGGTCTTGAGATAGCCCTTCGGTCCAAGCGCCCAAAACCCCGAGACCTCGATCGTGATGAATGCCGTGAGCGCCAGCGCTCCCGTGACGGCCAGGTTGCCCGTCGGCGTCGCGCCCCAGGGCAGGAGCCCGAGCAGGTTGCAGTACAGAATGAAGAAGAAGAGCGTGAGGATGTAGGGCGCGAACTTCTCGCCCCCGTGCCCGATGTTCGCGATCGCCACGTCGTTCCGAATGAAAAGGACGATCGCCTCGATCGCAGCGCCAAAGCCGTGCGGCGCCCGGCCCTCTCTGTGGCGTCGCTCCACCTGGCGGCCGGCGTACCACACCGTGAGGAACACGAGCGCCGCGGCGAGCACCATGTACACGACGTGCTTTGTGGGAGACAGGTTTATGCCGAAAACGATCCAGTTTTCCGGAAGGTGAATCGTGCGTCCGAAGGGCAGCTCGATGAAGTGGCTGTCCGACGTGTGCTCGAAGATGACCTTGCCGATGTCGGGCGCCTGGATCATCCCAAGAATCTCGTCTCCAGAAAGAGCAGCGGCAGCAACACGCCGAGGAACCCGAGCGACGCCGGCAACGGGGGCAGCGCGGCGCGATGCGTGGCCGCGACCGCCATCACTATTCCCAGCGCCAGGACCCGCACGCCCATGCCGCCGAGCCAGCGCGCCATGAACACCGGCTGGGGCGCGCGCATCGCGGGCCGGAGCAACGCGACCGCCGCGACCTGCGCGACCAGGGCCGCGGCTCCCCCGATCGCGGCCGGCCTGCCCCCAAACACCGTCACGACGATCACCAGCACCGCACCCAGGGTCGCGAGGAGGAGGTACGGCCTCACCCCTTCCCCCTTCCCCCTTCCCCGGTCTTTCCCCCGCTCGTATCGCGCTTCACGCGATAATACAGGCTCACGAACCAGCCCACGGTACCGAAGAGAAAGCCCACGATAGCGAAGAGTGGGCGGGTGTGCAGCCGGCCATCCAGGAGCCAGCCGAGCCCGCCGAAGATCAGGATGACGGCGGCCAGCTGGAACCCTACCGCGACGTACTCGTAGCCCTGGCCGAAGCCGCGCGCGAACCGATTGTCGTCGTCGGGGGGCATGATGCGGACGGGAACATACCCGCTTGTGAAAAATTTCGCAAGCAAAGTCCGGAGCGCGCAAACTTATGTGGCGCTTGGGAGTATGATGTGGTAACCTTGCACCCAATGCCCCCTAATCCGGCGCCTATCCCCCGCTCCTCGTCCCCGCCGCTGGGCGACGTCGAGCTGCTCGAGCGGCTCGCCCGCGCCCGCGCCGACCTCCTGGCGCAGGTGGGCCGGCGGATCGTGGGGCAGACCGACGTCTTAGACGGCATCCTGACCGCGATCTTTTCGGGCGGTCACGCGCTGCTTCTGGGCGTGCCCGGCCTCGCCAAGACGCTCATGGTGCGGACGGTGGCACAGACGCTCGATCTCAAGTTCTCGCGCATCCAGTTCACGCCCGACCTGATGCCCTCGGACATCACCGGCACCGAGATCATCGAGGAGGATCAGACCACCGGGAAGCGCGGCTTCCGGTTCGTGCGCGGCCCGGTGTTCGCGAACATCGTGCTGGCGGACGAGGTGAACCGCACCCCCCCCAAGACGCAGGCGGCCCTGTTGCAGGCGATGCAGGAGCATCAGGTGACCGCGGCGGGGCAGACCCATCCGTTGCCGGCGCCGTTCTTCGTGCTCGCCACGCAGAACCCGATCGAGCAGGAAGGAACGTATCCCCTGCCCGAGGCGCAGCTCGACCGGTTCATGTTCGAGCTACGCGTGGGCTATCCGTCGAAAGCCGAGGAGGAGACGATCGTCGAGGCCACCACGGGCGATCTCGCGGCCGAGATCGCGCCGGTGTTGACCGCCGAGGACGTGCTCGCGCTGCAGCATCTCGTGCGGCGCGTTCCGGCGCCGAAGCCGCTGGTGCAGGCGGCGGTGACCTTGGTCCGCATGACCCGGCCGGTGGACGCCGAGGCGCCGGGGTTCATCAAGGAGTTCGTGTCGTGGGGGGCGGGTCCGCGCGCGTCGCAATACCTTGTCCTTGGCGCCAAGACGCGGGCCGCGCTCGACGGCCGGCCGATGCCCGATTACGACGACCTCAAAGCCGTCGCGCCGACGGTACTGACTCACCGGCTCGTGATCAATTTCGCGGCGGAGGCGGCGGGGCGGACCGCGCCGGATATCGTCGGGGAGCTCCTCAAGGACCACGGCGGACAGTGGATGGGGTGAGTGTGCGGTGCGCTGTCCTGCTGGCGGCGCTTGTGGCGTGCAACGGCACGATATCGGTCCAGAGGCCCGATCGAGGCCGGTGTGTGGGGCGGCGACAACGCCGGCGCGATCGTGACCGACTCGAGCGCACACGTCCACATCGGGTGTACGGCGGCCCTTGCCCGATCTGCCGGCGGCCGCACCCCTTGCACGACCTCCGGTCGTCCCTTCACAACTAACCGTCTCATCAAGGCATCAAAGCAATTGGCCGAGAACTCCATGGACGGACTAGGTCTCGGCGCTCTCTACGTGAGGCAACATGCGCAGAAGAAGCTTCCTTAAGGGCATCGCGGCGAGCGTTCTTCGAGCCGCCGTGTGGCGCTGGCCGATTCCGATGCGGGCCAAGAGCGTGCCGCGCCGTCGCGTGCGACCATCGGACGCCGGTTGGCCCGGGCCCGCGCGCTGGGAACAGCTGAACCAGGCGGTGGGTGGCAATCTTGTCAGACCGCGGGCGCTGTTTGCCGCCTGTGCGGCGGAACCGAACAGTACGGCGTGCGCCGACGTCATGAAAAACATGCGCAATCCGCTCTACATCAGCGATCAGCCTGCGGGCACGGAGGTGTCTGGCTGGCTCGATGCCTGGGCACCTGCGCCCAGCCAATACGCGGTCGCGGCCCACAGCACCGCTGACGTAGTTGCGGGGGTCAATTTTGCCCGCGTGAACAATCTGCGGCTCGTGGTCAAGGGAGCCGGACACAGCTATCTGGGCACGTCCAACGCACCCGACTCCTTGCTGATCTGGACGCGGGCGATGAACAGCGTCACCCTCAACGATGCCTTTGTTGCTCAGGGCTGCGAGGGAAAGGTCGCGCCGGTGCCGGCTGTTACGGCTGAAGCCGGCGCCTTGTGGATAGACCTTTACGACGCGGTGACCACGCGGGCCGGACGCTATGTGCAGGGCGGCGGTTGTACAACGGTGGGCGTTGCCGGCCTCGTGCAAAGCGGAGGCTTCGGTTCGTTCTCAAAGGGCTTCGGTACCGCTGCGGCGGGACTCTTAGAGGCGGAAGTGGTCACTGCCGACGGCCAAGTACGCGTTGCCAATGCCTGCACCAACCCTGACATGTTCTGGGCGCTGAAAGGAGGCGGCGGCGGCAGTTGGGGCGTGGTTACGCGGGTCACCCTGCGCACACACGATCTGCCGGAATTCTTCGGCTTTGCCGAAGGAAAGATCAACGCGAAGTCGAACGCCGCGTTCCAACACCTGATTGCCCGCTTCATCGCGTTTTACAACGAAAACCTCTTCAATCCGCACTGGGGGGAGCAGATCAGGCTGGCGCCGGACAACACGCTGGAGCTCTCGATGGTATGCCAGGGCTTGGCTGACGACCAGGTTTCGCGTCTCTGGAAGCCTTTCTTCGATTCGGCAAGGAGTTCGAAGGACTTGAGCGTCGCTGACCTCCACGCCGGCGCCGGACACGCGCGGCATTGGTGGGATGTCGTTTACCGGAAGAGTAAGAGCAACGATGCCATGGTTAGCGACTCCAGGCCGGGCGCGCCGGCGAGCCACGCTTGGTGGTCGGGCGACCAGGACCAGGTGGGTGCCTTCATCCACGGTTACGATTCGCTTTGGCTTCCGGCCTGGCTGTTGCAGGAAAAACAGCGGCAGCGTCTGGCTGAAGCGCTGTTCGCGGCGAGTCGGCACAAGAAAGTTGAGCTGCACTTCAACAAGGGCATTGCCGGAGCGCCTGCGGAAGCGGTAGCGGCAACCAGAGACACCGCGACCAACCCCGCGGTCGCCGACGCGTTCGTGCTGGTGATTGTTGCGGACGGCGAACAGCCCGCCTTCCCCGGACTGGCACGCCCCGCGATGGACAAGGCCGCCGCCCGCAGGGATGCGCACGAAATCGATCTGGCCGCGGCGGAGCTGCGCAGAATTGCTCCTAAAGCCGGTTCCTATGTTTCCGAGAGCAACTATTTCAATCCGTCCTGGCAGCAGGAGTATTGGGGAGCGAATTACGCGCGCTTGCGAGCCATTAAGAGGAAATACGATCCCGACGGTTGGTTCTTCGTGCACCACGGTGTCGGTAGCGAGGAGTGGAGCGCCGACGGATTCACACGGAGGTGAGGCCGCAGCAACCGTGAGACTACAGCGGGCACGGACCGGTTCCCCAAGGATGCACGATCTGTGCGACGCTGGCGCGCGTCACGAACAGGCCCGCGACAAGGATCCCGGCTCCGACCCTTGTCGATCGCATTCTTCTAGTAGTGAATGACCATCGGAAGATCAGGCTGGAGGTCCTTCGTCACCACCTGCTTCCCATTGTCGAGCGTCACATCGAGCAGCCACTGGCTCCCGATATCAAACGTCACGAGCCCGTGCCCAGCAATGTATGACGCGGCGGGCGGAAGCCGGTCCGCGCCGGGCGCGACCACGCGCAGTCCCGTCAGGCGCCGCGCTCCGTTCGGATGCCGGAACATCGCGCCGTCGACGGGATCCCGCGCCAGCCGCTCGTTCTCGGTCTCGCTGTTCCCGGAATGAGACGAGATCGACAGTGAGACCGCCTTGGGCATCTCCCTGGGTGTCATCATCTCGATGAAGGTGCCCGGTTCCATCCAGTCCGCCGAGACCCTCCAGGTCGCGAAGGGAAACGCCTTCGGCGTGGCGCGTGTGCGATCGAACACGATGCCGATGGGCGAGTACCCCGTCTCGCGCCATGCCGACTTCAAGCGAAACTTCTCAGCCCCGGCCCGCAAGGTCGGGGAGACCGGGACCGTCGAGTCGGGGTAGAGCAGCTCGAGAAAGCCGTTGAGAAACTCGACCGTGACCGACGCGGTCCCCTGACCTTCGTGGCGGTTGACCGTCGGAGCGATGCGGAACCCCGCGCTCTCCAGCGCCTTCCGCTCCGGCGCGCCGGTGGAGACAACGATCCAGCTATGCCTGAGTGTGAGCGGCGGCGGCTCCGTCGCGACCGCCCCGGCCATCACCGCGATGAACAATCCCGCAGCCCGGGATGACTCGATCATTGGTAAACGATACTTCATCCACTCCAGTGGTGTAGTCCTCCGTCTGATAGGTTGGTTCCGCTATTTCCCGCCCGCCTCCGGCGTCGCGTCTGATACTTCCATCGAGCAGCGATCGCTAACATCGCGCAGTCTCATTCACTTTGCGCGGAGGCTTTTATGCGGTACACAGCATGGCTCGTGGTAGCGACCCTCTGCTCTCTTGCGGCGTGCGGTGGCGTCACGTCACCCGGCGGGGGCGGAGGCGGCGGTGGGGGTGGGGGTGGTGGCGGGGGGGGTGGCCCGGTCGGCCAGATCGTGGTGGGGAATATCTTCTTTCGCAGTGCCCACAACGGAAGCCAGAACCCTGCGGTGGACACCATCCCGGCGGGCAGCACCGTCACGTGGACCTGGAACGCCGCGGGGTCGCACAGCATCCAGTCAACCGGCCTGGTCCCGAACATCTTCCGGAACAGCGTGGTCATGAACGCAGCCAACGACACTTATACGGTGACGTTCCAGCATCCCGGAACGTACCCCTACGACTGCGCCGTCCACGGTACGCTGATGACCGGCGTGATCGTGGTACAGTAGGAATGGCATTCGGAGACGCACGAGGGCGCTCGCGGCGACCCTCGTGTAGTCCTCCGGCTGACGAGTCGGTTCCGCCGTTTTACTCCCGCGTCAGGTCTCTCGTCTGATACAGCCGTCGCGGAGCAATCCCTAACGTTGCCGCAGTTAGTGATCGATCCCATTTCACGATGGAGCGCGCAATGAAACCGACGGCTCTGTTCCTGCTTCCGACCCTCGCGGCCCTGGCCGCGTGCAACAACCTCTATTCGCCCACCACTAGCGCGCCCCCCAGTCCGAGCTTCACGGTCATCCGGGCCGTGGGCGACAGCCTGGCGATCGCGGACACCCTGAACAAATTCCGCGCCGCGCTCGGCGGCAGCCTGAACGCGCCGAACTCGCCGCCCGCCGACAGCGGCCGCCGGGAGATCAACTGGGATGGGGTGCCCGCCACCCTGACCAACGTCGACACCTTCCCGGCGACCTTCTTCAACGTCAATTCGAAGCGCGGTGCCCTGTTCTCGACGCCCGGCACCGGCCTCCGCGTGGACTCGAGCGCCTTCGCGTCCATTAACCCGAGCCTGGCGGACCAGTTCAAGGCTTTCTCGCCGAAGAAACTGTTCATGGCCGTCGGCAGCAACCAGGTCGAGGTCGATTTCAAGCTGGTGGGCACCGCGACCAACGGGGTGGTCAAGGGCTTCGGGGTGGTCTTCTCCGACGTCGATAAGGCGGCCGCCACGCGGGTCGAGTATTTCGACGCGAACGGCGTCGAGATCGCGAGCATCGCCTCGCCGGCCCATCTCGGTGCCGAGGGGTTCACCTTCGTCGGCGCGGTATTCGACTCCGCGATCGTCGCCCGGGTGCTGATCACGAGCGGTGAGGCCGCGCTGGACGCGACCACGCAGGATGTGTCAGCGGGCGGCACGAAGGATCTGGTCGTCATGGACGATTTTGTCTACGGCGAGCCGCGGCCGCTGCGCTAACGTGTCTGGGGATGTGTGCCTCCTTCCTTGCGGCAGGCGCCCTCCCCATTTTCCGGGTCAGGAGATTCCGATGTCCCAGGCCTTACCCGAACCGGTGGCGCTCAACACCCCCGCCCTCCTGGAGGCGTTCTTCGAGCGTTCCCAGGACGGGTTCTTCTTCATGATGATCGACGAGCCCGTCGACTGGGGGCCAGGCGTCGACAAGGACGCGGTGCTGGACTACGTCTTTGCCCATCAGCGCATGACCAAGGTCAATCCCGCGATGGCGGAGCAATTCCGGGCTCGGCCGGCCGAGCTGATCGGTCTGACGCCGAGTGATTTCTTCCGGCACGACCTCGCGGCCGGCCGCCGAGGCTGGCGGAAGCTGTTCGATGCCGGTCACACCCACAGCATCACCAACGAGCGCCGGCTCGACGGATCGACCATGTGGGTCGAAGGTGACTACATGTGCTTCTATGAAGCCACCGGCCGCATCACCGGCCACTTCGGGATTCAGCGGGACGTGAGCGACCGCGTCAGGGCCCTGGAGGAATTGGAGCAATCGCGGGCCGAGCTGCGGGCGCTCGCGGCCCGGTTGCAGACGACCCGGGAGGAGGAGCGCACCCGGATCGCGCGAGAGATCCACGACGAGCTGGGCCAGGCGCTCACCGCCCTGAAGCTCGACGTTGCCTGGCTCGAGAGCCACTCGACGCGGAGCAATTCCGGCGCCTTCCGTCTCGGCGACGCGTCGCTCAGCGACCGGATCGACGAGACCATGAAGATCGTCCGGCGCATCGCGAGCGAGTTGCGGCCCAGCGTGCTCGATCCGCTCGGCCTGGAAGCCGCCCTCGAGGTTCTGGTGCAGGACGCCGCCAAGCGGACCGGCATCGCGATCGCCCTCCAGGCCGACGACTTCCCGCGGCTGCCCGACCACGTGGCGAGCCACGCCTTCCGAATCATCCAGGAGGCGCTCACCAACGTGACCCGACACTCCAAAGCCACCCGGGTGGACGTGACCGTGCGCCGCCTGGAGAAGTCCATCCTCCTCGGGGTCGAGGACAACGGCGTCGGGTTCACGCCCCAATCGCTGAGCGGGCTTTCGTCGCTGGGATTGGTGGGCATGCGGGAGCGTGCACTGGCGTGCGGGGGGACGTTGACGATCCGGGGCGAGCCGGGTCGGGGCACCGCCATCGTCGTCACGATTCCGGTGACTCCGTCGTGAGGCGAGTCACCGCGATTCGCATCTTCATCGCGGACGACCATCCGATCGTCCGGCAGGGACTGCGCCGTATGGTGGAAGCGGATCCGGGATTGGTCATCTCGGGTGAGGCGGGCGACGCCGCGACGCTACTCGGCGCGCTCGACACCACCGCAACCGACCTGGTGCTGCTCGACGTGTCGATGCCGGGCGGCCCGTTTCTCGACACCCTGCGCGCGCTACGAGAGCGTCACCCGAGCATCCGGGTCCTGGTGCTGAGCGTTCACCCCGAAGACCAGTGGGCGGTGCGGGCGCTCAAGGCCGGGGCGTCGGGCTATCTCACCAAGGACCACTCACCAGAGCAGTTGTTGGAGGCGATCCGCCGGGTGTATCGCGGCGGCAAGTACGTCAGCCCGACCCTGGCGGAGCAGCTGGCCAGTCATCTCGATGCCGCGGGGCAGCGCGCCCCGCACGAGCTCCTGTCCGATCGCGAGTTCGAGGTCATGCGCCGGCTGGGGAGCGGCCTTACCGTCTCGCAGATCGCGAGCGAGCTCGCGATCTCGGCCAAGACGGTGAGCACGTACCGCGCCCGCATCCTCGAGAAGATGGCGGTCGCGACCAACGCCGATCTAGTCCGCTATGCCGCGAGGTATGGGCTGATCAGCTGACGGGCCAGCGGGTGGTTCTTGGCACGAGTGGAGCCTAGGGCGGTCCGCCCCTGAACGGCACCGTTGCTCCGCGGCGAAGAGCTAGCCATTTTCCCTGAAGACGCCCATGCCGGGGCGTTCACGCAGTGATTCCATGGCAGCACCTCCAACGTGCGGGCTGCGATGGTCCTGAAATATAGAGGTGGCCGGCTCGGCCGGGGCCGCGAGGACGGGCTGATCGGTTGACGGCACATCGCCCGATTGAGTTACCGAGCGTATTCCACCGCCTTCCTACCCCTCGCGATGTAGTAACCTCCTAGCAATTCCTCCGTCACCTCCACATCCCGCGTGAGGTCTTGCAGATCCCGCCACCCCGAATTGTCCGGATCGCCCAGTACCGTCGCTTTCATCTCAAATAGGATCAACGGGCGCAGCAGCTTCCCCAGCCACCCGCGCATGTTCTTACCATCGGCGATGACCAGGCGACCCCCGGGCTTGAGCTGCGACCAGACGTGACGGAGTATCTCCGTTCGACGCTGCATGGTGCAATACGACAGGCTGAAGAGCACGGCGTCGACCTGCTCGGGAAGCGTATGGCGGAGTGCGTCGGCGCGCGTAAGGGTCACGTTGCGCCACTTTGATAGATCGCACAACCGCTGACACCGACGCAGCATCCCTTCGGACAGATCGATGCCAAACACGTGACCGGTGGAACCTACCGCCGCCTCCAGATACCGGAAGTTGCGGCCGGTGCCACAGCCCACCTCGAGCACGCGATCGCCAGACCGGAGTTCCAGTTCGCGAACCGCGCGCTCCCGAAACCCGCGCGGGAGCCAGAGGATCCATTCGAAGAGCTTGTACGCTGGTGCAAGCCGGTCGTATCGCTGCAGAACCAGCTCGGGCGAATAGGGAAGACGCCTACGCATACCTGCGCGACCAACCTTGCTGAGCGCGCCTACCAAGGGCTGGGTAGACAACGAGACGGCGAAACGGGTCGATCAGAGCCATGTAGAGCGTACTGAAACGACTGACTGGCTTCACGTAGACGGCTAAGTAGAGCGTGTACCCCCCCGGGCTCGGCCTGAGAGCGAGCGCTAAGAAGGCATGCACGGTCGCATTGCAGAGCTCGCTGAGGGCTTCGTCACCCAGGACGTAGAGCACTCGAAACGGGCCCTCGCGAGTCCCCGGGGGAACCTGAGACTGCGAGCGATCGGCTTCCGCAAGGCGACGCACGTACGACATGCCGGCTGGATCATGGCGCTTGTCGTCCCATCCGAACGCCCGGCCCAGGGCCCATCGCAGCGCGAATAGGCCTCGAACGGCGACGTTAGCAGGTGGGCGCCGGTCGCCGAATAAGACCGCCCGCGCGTCCTGGATGGTGCGACCCGAGCCCCCGCCATTGAGTGGAATCGCCCAGACGTCGTGGAGCGGCACGTCGCTGAGAAGCGCGTGGCAGCGGAGGTCGAGCTCTTGGAAGTCAGCTGGCTTTGCGCGCATGCCCACGATCAGTTCTCCCACTTCACATTTGCCCATCAAACAAAGAACCAACAACTTGAAGGAACCTTTAAGTCAAGGGGAGACTGCTCCCGTGGAACGCATGACGATAGGCGAGGTGGCTCGCAGAGCCAGCCTGCGGACCTCCGCAGTGCGCTATTACGAAAAGATTGGTCTGCTCCCGAACCCCGCACGGATCAGGGGACAGCGTCGTTATGGATCCAGCGTCTTGGAGCACCTGGCGGTCATCAGTGTTGCGAAACGGGTGGGCTTTCGCATCGACGAGATCAAGCAACTTTTCCATGGGTTCCGTGACGGGGTGCCAGCTTTCCGCCGGTGGCACATACTCGCGCAGCGGAAGCAGGTGGAGCTGGAAGAGATGATAGTGAGAGCCAAACAAATCAAGCGCCTGCTCCGAAGAGCGGAGAGCTGTAAGTGCCTCAGTCTCGAAGACTGCGGTCGCGCCTTCCTCAGGAAGCGTGCTCCCTTGACTTGAAGTGTGCTTTAAGCCGTACCGTACGCTGTCCTCCAGCTGCATGACCCCTGAGAAGAGAGAGGCGTATGGAACGGCTCGCGTTCAGACAATTGCCCCTCGTAGTCCGAATAGCGGTTGGCGTTGCCTTCTTCACCGCCTGGGTGTCCTTCGAGGAGTTCGTCGTCGACCGCGTCGGACTCTGGAAGTACATGCCGCTCTACAAGGTAGGAAACGGGTGTGTTTGGGACCTTGCCGTTGCCGCCGTCATCACCTTCACGATCTGGCGCGCTTCCAGCCAGCGCGGCGCCGGAAGCTGACGAGTTATGGACGCGCTCGATACGCCGATCGTTTGCAACTTGAACCCCGCCGAACTCGAGCTGAACCGTGACGCACTGTTGCCCGGCATCACAGCTCGTGCGCAAGACTCCGAGGTACTTCCCGAGGGCATCCGGTGGCGCTTCACTCCATCCCCCGGGCTGCTCTCGGCGTTAGCAGCGATGATCGACGCAGAACGTCGCTGTTGTCCGTTCCTGCAATTCACGGTAGTGGCAGAAATAGGCAGCGATTCCGTTTCTCTCGAAGTAACGGGGCCCACGGGCACCCGCCAGTTTCTAGACCGGTTGCCACGTCGTCAACGCTCTTTACGCGCTTGATTGGCCACCCTTGGCCGGCGACCAAACCCTGCCGAGCGAAGCGACGATCGGGATGCCGACGAACGGAAAGTGCCCGACGAACTGGATCCACCAGCGCGAGCTGATCACCGGGGGCCGATGCACGAGAAGGGGAATGACCACCAGCGACATCACCAACCAGATGAATGGTCCGTACATCGCCGCAACCTTGAGCACGCCATAACGCGAGGCGAGGACGCGTCTGACCCAGGGCCACCGCAGAACGAGGGTGAGGAATACGAGGGACCATCCGAACGCCACGCCAAAATGCATCAGCACGCCGACCAGCGCCGTTCCCGTACCGCCGTCGAGCGCCGATCTGCCGAGCAGGGTACTGGCCACTCCCTGCCAGACGCGCGTCACGGTTGAGTGGAAGACGAGGACACTCAAGACACTGGCGAATAGTCCGTCCGAAAGACCCGTGAGGATCCCGGCGCGCGCCAGGCGAACGAGGGTGTCGCGGTTGAGCGTCGAATCGGGGCCGGCGGCTGCGGTCATTGTTCAGCTCCCTCTCGACCGATAGTCACACACTTGCGTTGGTGGCCGGCTCGACCGGCCCTTCGCTCCGTCCCCGCATCCAGACATGCCCCGCGCCCGCGAGCACCGCCAGGACGCCCCCGCACGAGAGGAAGAGCGCGAATGCGCAGCCGCTGCGGTCAGCCTCAAGCGCTCCTTAGGCGGCTGGCCCGCTTTAACGGACCCGCCTGACGTTCGGACGCTCGGGCGTAGCGGCCTCGTGGAACAGATCGGCGAGGTATTGGGCGAGAGCGTCCTCCGGAAGGTCCGGCGGGATAACGAACCACGAGGCGCGTCGCTTACCGTCGTCTCCGCGCTCGAAACTCGCCCACACGTCACCTCGGCGCTCAACGATGATCCGATATCCGAAAACGTCGAATTCCATGCGCCACCTTCAAGTACTTGTTACGCGGCAACGTCACCCACGCGTGGTGCGAGCACCGCTGGTGGGGTGGTGCTGCCGCGCAGCGGCCACCAACGTGTTCCAAAGGCCTATATGCTTTGCGACTTTGGCCGCGTCGCAGTCAGGGCACAGGCGCTTCGCAGGCTTCCCCAGCGTCATTCCCAGCGCGTAGCGACCGGACCGCTTACACACCGAATACCCGGGCCGATCCAGCGGCTTGGGTTCGACGAACCAAGGCGAGTGGAACGTTCCATCGACCTTTGGCATGAGCGCTGCCAACGCGGCGAACTCCTCAATGCCGAACCAGTTAGGGACGCGCAGCTCGCGCAAGTGAGTCAGTCCAGTGACGGGCGCTAAGGACCCGTCCTCCACGCGGACGTTCACCAGGTGCAGCCGCTCGAGCTGAACGAGCGCGGAGAGCGGGCGGAGACTGCGGACACGCATGGCAGTCCACATACTCCCGGCGAGCACCAGTCCACCAAGCTGCGTCAGCAGTCCGATCTGGGAGAGTTCCCTGAGGCCGCGGAAGTGCTCCAGCCAAAGCGTGCGTAAGTGGCGAAGCTGCGTCAAAGACTGAAGCCGGGTCAGCGTTGGAGCATCGTCGCAGTGTAAGTGCTCCAGTTGCGCGAGTTCAGCCAAAGGATTCAGATCGGTTGCCTGCACGCCGAAGAGACTCACCATGCGCAGCGATCGTGCCTGCCCGAGAACTCTGAGCTGGGCGTCGGTTACACGATCATAGACTTGCACCACTTCCAGCGCCCCGAATTGAGTGAGATTCTGGAAGTCAGGGGCTCGGCCGGAAATAGCAAGGTAACGGGAGTCACGTGGGATGGCGTCGAGCGTCCCCGCTGCTGGACCAAAAAAGGAGCCCGCTACGGCGCCGTCCGACGTACGGATCTCCGCTCCTTCGATGAAGCGTGCTCTGTTGATGAAAGGCCAGGGCGGATGACCCTCGCCAGCGGCGTCGCGTACGGCGCTGCGAAGATCGGCCGGGAGATCGAAGAGGGCGTGTGCCAAAGGACTGAGTTGGATGATCCGTTGCCGCCTCGGTAAACCCAGGCGTACTTCAGAGACCTCTCAACACGGCCATGATGTTGGCGCCGGCGTCGTTTGAAAGGGAGGGATGGCGGTGATCGTCCACGACCACTGCCCGTGCTCCGACAGGGTAACGTCAGACAACACCTGGACCCACTGGGGTGGAACAGCATTGTTCACCCACACATTGGTATACCTGGCCCCGTAGAATTGGAGGAGCATCCAAGCGGAGTACAGAAGATCCCGCAAGCAGAACGATCGTTGCAACGCGCGGACGAGGTAACGCCAGGGAGGGGCCGCGCGACGCGACGCCGCTGCCGAGGTCAGTTTGAGCCGTGGCGGACATAGCGCGAGTGGCTCGTAGGGAACCAGGTCCTGCCACCATCTTCCGAGCGACGTCCTTCGCTCACGAACCTCCCGCCAACGGGCCGGGACATGATATGGCGTTGGTGGACCCAACCGCCCCTCACGAACGCCGAATCCTCCACGATCAACGTGTCACCGGTCGGGTTCCAATTGCCTTCGCTCAAGCTCATCAGGCCGTGTTGAGAGTGCACGAACCACCGCTGAATCGGTCGCCCGGTGTCACCAGCGGCGCCCCAAATGCTAAGGTAGCGATATGGTTGACCAAATCGCACGCCGTCGAAGCGCTCGACGAGCACACACCCATCCAAGGCCCATGCAAAGGAGGATCGCGCGAGACTCGAATCCCAAGCGACCGGGCCGTTCCGAAACGTGGCGCGCACGTCGAAATCGCCGAAGAAACCGCCTAATGCGCGCTGTGCGTTCGTGGCGCACCCGACAGCCGGCTTAGGGTACTTGTCAGCGGCTAGGGTCAGCACTGTCGACGATGTGAGCAAGGTGATGAGAGTCCGCATGCGGCGCCTCGATGCGCGCGGCCCAGCGTTTTGGGTGTCTTAGTGGTTTCTTCGATTGCCCCGGTAGTGTGGTGCTAGAACACTTGTGGCCTCGCGGGCGCGGACGGCGTTAGGCGTGGCGCACGCCGCGCCCCAGCTGTGATCACGCGTCAGGAGGTTGATCGTGCGAAGCCCACTCGCAGAAGGGGGCGTCTAGCCCCTCGACGCGCTCTCCCTCCCCGTCAGGGGCGGGAAACGGCGTCCTGAAGGTGAATGCGTAAGGTGTCGGCCCGTGCTCTTTGAGGTACTGCAGCCGCTCTCGTGCATCGGCGACCGTAGGGACCTGCCCAGCCGGAAGCCACCAGAGCGCGAGAATCGGTCCCTCAATTGGCTCGAACCACTGGTATCTCTCACGCAGCGTTTGCACATGCCCGCTCTTATAGACGAAGTGCTGAAGCGCCTCGAGCGACTCCCAGACCGACACGTTAATTGCCATTAGATCGTCGTCGGGGTACGGACGGATCGCCGTGGCGTTGCCGTCTTCCGTCTGCAGGCGCCATACAAAGCCGGGGCTCGCATCGGCCAGCGCGTTGATGGGGTCAAGCTGCCTCCGAAAGGCTTCCATCACTGGCGACTCGAGCGGCGCACGGAATCGTCCGATGTTCACCTGGGCCAAGTAGAAACGCGCCACGTGTCTCTCCCGTTTTTCAGCTGCTGTGACAAGGTTGTGGCCTAACGGATCGCGCTTAAGCTGCGGGCGCAACGCCCGCGGGCGCAAGGCGGTGGACGGCAGAAAAAAAGGCTGGCCCGCGAGGCAACACAATTCTTCCCTACTTGAGAGCGCCCGGCAGCTTCAGGCGCATGTTAGGCGGCTGCCGATGGCGCGTGTCCCAGCCGCAACTGGCGCGCCAAATAGAGTGCCAAGACCAGGAGCACCGGCGCCGTGGCCACGCCGGGCGTGTAGCGCAGCTCACGCAGTGACCACAGAGGATGTCCTACTCCATTGACGAGCTCAATAGCAACCCAGAGCCACGCGAGCGGTGCGGCGACCGACCACTGCCTGCGCACCGGCCACGCGAAACACCAGAGCCCGAAGGCGACCAGAGCGAGATTGAAGATCACGAAGCCTCGCTCGAGGTTCGGGGAAATCAAGCCACTCACGAAGCGTGCCGGGGGAAACAGGTCATAGAGCCGACCGACGTACTCCTCAACCGAGTGAGCGGCTTGAGCCCCGACCAGAGCGAGGAATGTGGACTGGAGTCGTGTCACGGGCGTGGCAGCCGCCTACCTGATATAATGCCGCGATCCTCGCAGCCTAATACCGTGGTTTAGCCCAGAACGCCCTGAAAATGCAGCAGCGCCGCTCGGCGTCGCTAGGTCCCTATCGCGAGTTGATCACAACCCGGCCTGCCCTTCTCGATCGTGATCAGCGCGGACAATGCTCCACTTGATGATCGAGTTTCCACGGCGCGATGCTCCCCTTATCGACACGCGGGGGCGGCTTCAAGCCGCCCCCGGCACGCGCTGCTAAGCTAGCTCTCCTCTTCACTTAGCAGGTGGAAGCTCGTTCTGTTCGCATTTCCGGGAGGAGCGGGCGGAAGCTCCTGCAAGAAACCCACGAACCCCTTTGATATCGTGACCCCCTCGACGACGGTCTTCGGCGTTCCCACTAGGTGGCAACTCGCGACCAGCACCCCTCCACTGCCATCCGAGTAGGAAATACGGAGAACCAAGAGGCCAGCGCGCTCATTGGCGAGAGGGCCGATGTTGTCGTTGGGGAGCGGTGGTGTACCGGGCGCTACGTCAAACCTGACGAGTTCCCTCACCTGGTAGGTTCCTGTCCCCGTGGACGTGCCAGCCATGTCGAAGCTCTCCCAGGTTCCCCCGCCTGTCACCTCGTCTCACCACCGGCCCGGAACGTGCCAGAACCCGTGAACGTGATCTTCGAGCCATCGTTGGCATCCGCCGATGCCACTCCGCCGGCGGAGAGAGTGCCGGTAGCGAAATCCACGCTAATGATGTCCCACCGGAACCTCTGGTCCTCTTCGCTGGCCGATCTCTGGTCGCCTTTCCTCTCCGACGCACTCAACTGCCTGGAGGACGCGTTGATCTTTGACGCCGCTGGAGCCGAGGGCGGGTTCCCCCTGTCGCATGCCAGAACAAGGCCCACGAAGGCAATGCTGACGAACCCTGCGACGAGTTTTTGCGTTTTCATAACTCCTCCTAGATGCTGCACCCGTAAGGACGCTGTACAAGCCACGTTCCTCGCGACCAGGCGGTGCTCGAGCTTGGGGTTGGTCTTCAGAACTGAGGTGAACGACGTTAGGCAAACTACGGGCTGGCTCAGCTACGGAGTCAGTCCAGCGCGATGCTGGACGGTGAGACGGCGTCATGCCCAGAAACCTGGAACCGAGGTGCTAGTTGCACACTCGTGCAGCCGCACGCCGGTTAACCTATCTGTGGCGAGCGGACATTCAAGATCAACCGGCGTCGTGGGTCGATTCGGTCGGTCCCCGAATGGCAAACACTCAGGCAAAGCGATTAGTAAAGACCGCCGCGAAGGAGGGTTAGATGCGCACGGCGGACTCGGAGTCCTCAGTCTGGCTCCAGAGTCAGGCGCCCGCCTCCGTCGCCGGCTCGGCCGGCCCCTCGCTCCGACCCCGCATCCAGACGTGACCCGCGCCCGCGATCAGCGCCAGCACGCCCGCGCAGGACAGGAACAAAGCGCGGATGCCGAGCCGCTGCGCCAGGTAGCCCGAAAGCAAGAGACCCAGTACCTGGGCGAGCGCGATCAACGACATGAACGTGCTGCTCACGCGACCCATCAGCGCCGGCGGCGTCTCCTGCTGTGACAGCGTTTGCGCCGGAATCAGCACGAACGAGATCGCGAACCCCATGGTGAAGGTGCTGAGCGCGGCCATGGGGATGTTGTGGAACAGGCCGAGCAGCGCCGCGCCGGCGCCCAGGCCGAGCATCCCGCCCAGCACGACGCGGGTGCGGGAGTTCGGCGTGTGCACGCGGGCGAGCACCTGGGCGCCCGCGATCAGGCCGATGCCCACCATCGAGCTGATCACGCCCCACACGAACGGGCCGGCCAAGAGCGAGTCGCGGATGTAGATCGAGATCAGCGGGCTGAAGGCGCTCAACACAAACATCGCCGCGCCCATCGCCAGGAACACGAACGCGAGCCCGGCGTGGGTAAAGATGAAGCGGTTGCCCTCCACAAAGTCCCGGCTGAGCGACTGCAGCGTCTTTTCCGTCTGTGTCCGCGGCCGCACGATTGTGAGTGTCGTGAGCATGGCGGCCGAGAACACGAAGCTGGCGGTGTCCAGGTAGAAGCAGACCTTTTCACCCAGCCACGCGATGAGTGCGCCCGCCGCGAACGGCGAGGCGAGGCGCACAACGTAAAAGGCCTGCGAGAGCATCGCATTGGCGGCGAGTAGGCGCTCCTGGGGCACGATGGTGCGGACTGTCACCGATTGCGCCGGCGCGAAGAAACTGGACACGACGCTCAAGCTCGCGAAGATCACGCAGATCTGGGTCACGTCCCGCACGAACACCAGCAGCACGATCAGCGCGCCGCGGATCAGGTCGCTCGCGATCATCACCCGCTTCACGTTCCAGTGATCCACGAACACCCCGGCCATCGGGCTGATGACGGCCAGAGGCAGGATGTACGCGATGGTGACGGCCGTGACCTGGACGGCCGTGCCGTGCATCCGGAACGTGATCAGGCTGATGACGCCGAACAGGGCGAGAAAATCGCCGAAGATGCTTACGAACTGCGCGAGCCACAGCGTGCGGAACGGCCGATGCTTGAGGATCGTCTGCGGCGCGGGGGCCGGGCTTGAGGCGGCAGTCATAGGCCGATCAATCTCGCTCACAACCCGCGGGGACGACAACTGGTCGTCAGCCCTGGTCCTTCCGACCGTACATCGCGGCCGTGATCTGGTACATGACGCTGTCTCGGCCCGCGCCGTCGCGCCGGAACCCCGCGCGTACAGCGCCGATCTTCTCGACGGCACGCTGCGAGCGAAGGTTGAGCGGCCCGATGAGGAAGATCACCCGGTCCACGAAGCGAAAGGCGTGCCGCAGCATGAGGCGCTTCATTTCACCGTTGTGCTTCCCGCCCCAGTAGGACCGGGCCAGGAACGTCCAGCCGATCTCGACTTCGCTGGTCTCGGCGTTGTACCCGTGGAACCGCGGGCGAGCGACAGACTTGAGCGCGTTTCCAACATGGGCACTCGGTTTCTATCTCAACTCGACCGAGGCCCGCATTCAAGCCGCCCTGCATCGCCTTCTCAAGGCTTACACAGGCGGAGGGTGGCTACGCCTTCCAGATTATCGAGCAGATCGAACGTCGACCAACAACGGACCGCCCACCCGCGGAGTCGATGCGAATACTGACGCGGGTCAGGCAGGGATTTGCGGAGGATGACGTGGCCGGCGCCGCTCTCGCGAGATGCTGGGATCGCTCAAAGCCTTCTCCCCGGATCCTCCACCGACTTCCGCCGGGACGCTTTGACAATCGTCAACGATGTGAGCGCCCGCCAGCTTCAAGCGCATGTTAGGGCAATAATATACTTGACACACCCAGCCCCATAGGGTATGTTGGAGCATGGCCAAGACCAAGCATTTCCCCGAAACGCTGGCAGAAGCGATCCGCTACTTCGCGGACCCCAACACCAGCCTGACTTTCCTTTCGGCGCTGCGCTGGCCGAAGGGCGTGACCTGCCCTGCGTGCGAAGCGGGCAATCCCGGCTTCCTCAAGACCCGCCGTATCTGGAAGTGCCGCGAGTGCGGGCGGCAGTTTTCGGTGAAGCTTGGCACGATCTTCGAGGATAGTCCCATTGGGTTGGACAAGTGGTTGCCCGCGCTCTGGATGCTCGCCAATAGCAAGAACGGCATCAGTTCCTACGAGTTGGCGCGGGCGCTCGGTGTCACTCAAAAGACCGGCTGGTTTATGCTCCACCGCATCCGGCTCGCGATGCAGACTCGCGCGTGGGCGAAGATGAAGGGGCACGTTGAGGCCGACGAAACCTTCATCGGCGGTAAGGCGAAGTTCATGCGTTGGTCGAAGCGCAATCGCGTCATTCGCGGCACTAGCGGCATGGACAAGACTCCGGTGCTCGGCATCTTGGAGCGCGGGAAGGAAGGAAAGCACAGCCGCGTGCGCGCCGTCGTGGTGAAGAATCTGAGCAAGCGCCAATTGCACCAGAATATTCGGGAGACCGTGGAGCGCGGCTCGCACCTCTACACCGACACCAGCTATCAGTACGCCACCGCGAAGGGCTTGCGGGCATTCTTCCAGCACCAAGCGATCAATCACGCCAAGGAGTACGTCCGAGGCGAAGTCCACACCAACAGTCTTGAGAACTTCTGGTCCCTCTTGAAGCGGGCGATCAAGGGCACCTACGTTTCCGTTGACCCGTTCCACTTGTTCCGGTATGTTGACGAGCAGGTGCATCGGTTCAACAATCGAGGCACCAATGACCGGGGCCGCTTCGTGGATGTGCTGCGGAGCATCGTGGGGAAGCGCGTCACATACCGGGACCTGACTGGCGCCGATCTGAGTCCCGCTACGACGTAAGGCCAAGAGTCGGCGCCATCTCCTGCGAGGGAAGCGCCAATGCCTGCCCCCAAAGCCAAGCGCGAGCGGACGCCGTTTGAAAAGATGACCGACCTCACGCGGCGGCTGGTCCAGGTCCCGAAGGCTCAGATTGCGACGAAGGTGAAGCGCCAGAAGCGGAAGTATCGCCGTCCCGTTTGAAGTCAAGTCGGACCACGAATCCCGCGTCTTGCGAGGCGATTGCAACACGTAGGGCGTCCAAGAGCTTTTGGATCGCGTTGTGTTTGCCGCCGTCCTCATACCGTTTCCATTGATGCCCGTTCGGACATGTCTCCGGTATCGCGAAGGGTTCTGTTGGTGCAGTACTGATCTTTGCCGTACACCGCGAGCATCGCAGTGTAATTGCCATGAGATCGTCGAACCCCATCGCTACGAATTGCTCTAATGTCATTTGCCCCTCTGGCAGAATTGTTCAGCCAGTAGGTAACTAGACTGCGGCTCTTCGCGCTACTCATGTAGGCTAGGACTTTCTATGCGGCATGTGAAGCATGTCGCACAGAGTGATAAGGTCTTTACGCCAAATCCAGACGTTGTGTTCAGGGATACCGTCAAGTGCTTCTAACGATTTTCTTCTGTGTCCGGCCCTGCCATGCAGGTAGTCATCGAACAGCCGCCGGTGCTCCCAAGCATAGAAGTCCACGGGCTCAAACGGTCGCAGATATGAGCCGCTAACGGGGTCCCTCCACGGACGTACCGTAATCGGACCAAGATTGTGGAAATGGGCATTCTCAATCTCTTGACGGAATGGTCCCTGTCCTTCGTCACCCCAAGCAAAAACATGCTGAAACGCCTCGCCGGGTGCATTCAGTTTAAGCCAATCCACGACGCTGATGATTGCGGCTCCAGCGGCGAGTTGGTACGGAGTCGGCAACCGCTCATACAGGGGATAGAGACTTTCGTACTCAGAGAGCAGGAAACCTGAGGCAAAACATTCGAGTTTGGCTGTTTTCATCGCCTGCGCTGCGCGGGCTAGGAATGCCGCCCGTTTGTGAGTTTTCGTTTTCCAATCGACGAATGGACCTACGGATGCTGTGTACTCCTTCATGTGAAGGTAGGGCACACCGTAACGGTGGAGCATGCCGTTCCATTCCTCTTCCAGACCGAGCCACCGTTCCACGGTCGAAAGAAATCCAACGACCATGTAGACTCCCTTTTGGGGGTCGCCCGCATGGCCGCTAGCATCGAAGTACGCGGTGTACACAAAGAACCAGCATCGCTCCGGATTGTGTTGGAGCCACACGGAAAAGGCCATGTGGCGCATGGGCGAATACGCCGGGATCGCACCCGAACCGGAGTCTAGCGCCGCCCCGTTGGTGTGTCTAGTATATTGGTGCCCATGTTAGGCGGCTGCCGAGGGTGACGCACTGCCCGCGCGGAGCTGCCGCGCCAGGTAAAGCGCCAAGAATAAGAGTACGGGTGCCGTGGCCACCCCCGGCGTGTACCGCAGCTGCCGAAGCGACCACAGAGGATGGCCCACCCCGTTGATGAGTTCGATGCCAACCCAAAGCCAGGCGAGCGGCACGGCGGCAGGCCAGTGCTTGCGGACAGGCCAGAGGAAGCACCAGACGCCGAAAGTCACCAATGCGATGTTGGCGATGACGAAGCCGTGCTCACGGTTCTCGGAAATCAAGCCGCTCACGAAGCGCGCCGGGGGGAACACATCATAGAGCCGCCCGAGGTACTCCTCAACAGAGTGGACGGCTTGAGTTCCAACCAGAGCAAGGAACAACGCTTGGAATCGCGTCATGCGACCGGCAGCCGCCTAACTAGTATTAGACTGCGACCTGACACACCGCGAAAATACTGCGAGCCCGTCGGGGTAAACCGTTCTTGCGGCACGGAAAGTGCGGACGCGGCGGCGCTCTGTGTCCAGCGGCCCAACCTAACCAGCTCCTGGAACTGGCACCGAAGTCACCGCCCTCGCGAGTCGCCCGAGATTATCCGGTCTGTTAGAGGGCTTGCAGCCAGACTATACCAACTCCGGAGGCAAAGCTTCCGTTGCCGGTTCCCGCTTGACACGCAATGCTCTTGCCCAGCTTGGTCGGGGGGGCGGTGCTACAAGCTCTGCAGGTCCTACGCCGCCCAAGAGACGACGAATACTCGCCGAGTTCGCGACGAGCTGCACGAGTCTAGGATCAAACTGGCTCCCTGCATACTCTTGCAATTCCTCGATGGCCCTTTCAAATGTCATCGCCCGGCGATACGGACGATCAGTCGTCATGGCATCAAGGGTGTCCGCAATCATGATTATGCGGGCACCTATTGGTATCTGCTCTGCCGCGATGCCGTCTGGATATCCGCTTCCGTCGAAGTTCTCGTGGTGGTGTTTGATCATCCCCTCCACCGACCCCCTCAACTTTGCGGCGGTCGCCACGAGCTCTGCACTGCGCACGACATGCGTGCGCATCACCACTCGTTCCTCTGGGGTTAGACGCCCATCCTTCCGCAAGAGTGGCGCGAACTCCTCGTAGATCTTCCCAACGTCATGCAGCAGAGCAGCCCGCTTGATTCCGTCGAGCGCATCAGCGGACAGCCTAAGTTCCCTTCCGATCGATAGCGCGTACTCCGCTACGCGTCGGGAATGACCTGACGTATACGGGTCACGAGCCTCCATTGCTTTGACCATCAATTCGAGCTTCTCCTCCAACTCTTCCTGGAGCTGAAGGTTCATTTGGTATAGCTGCCGCACAAGGAACAGCGGGAAGACCAAGATCGCGATCCCCGGGAGCCCGAACCTGACGTACAAAAAGACCAGGAGGATTGCAAGAGTACTCGAAAACAGGTCGTTTACGAGCGCACGCCCACCAACGCGACCCCAAGCCTCACGGACTGAGACGCCGCTACTGAACGCAACAGCCAAAGCGACACTTCCGTGATTGACCAAGAAGAACGTGACAACGAGCGCGACGAACGGGATAAATAGGAACGAGAAATTGTCTAGCCCTACGGTCCCACCAAGCGCTCGGTACACCAGGCCAGCGATTCCAACGGCCAGCATGTATTGGGCCGTGTTGAATACAACGCGAATGGTTGGCTTCTTACGGACGAGCGTATCAACGACGAGGGCCGTGAAGCCACCAATAAACATCGGCCAGGGATGCCCGAACAGCGCTACCGTCGCTTGCAGAGGAATGAATGCAAGCGAGGCGTTGGCCTTGGCTATCGGGATCTTGAAAAAGAGGGAGTCACTAACGATCGACAGCAGTGCGAACGCCGCCAACGCGTTCCAGAACTTCGCGGGGTCAGAGGGCATCTGCCAGTGCTGCGTGAACACCACAAACGCAGCCAGAGCCGAGACTACCCCGACGAGAAGGTAGACCCGCGGCGGGAACTGACTGGCCTCAGCGCGCGCGTCGCTCATGGTGCTCTTTTTGTGAGTCGGGTCAAGCTTGAGGGGGACCCCAAGTCCCCCGCTACCAGGACGCCATCCCTTCCGCGAAAAACAACCTCGCAAAAGCCGCAAAAAGCGCTGCGAGCAAATGCAACATTGAGCGTCACCCCCTTCTGGAGACCGCGAGTCTTGTCGACCCACCAGGAGTGGCACGCCTCGCTATGGCGCACCCGACGCTCCGCTCGTATGCTTTCCGCTCAGCTCCGCTCTAGGCTGGCGGTGACCAGGGGCCCCTTTGTTTCAAGTGTCCGTATGTGGCCCGGCGGATCCGAGACTGTCCGCCGCGACCGAAACCCTCCGAGAATCCGATCCCAAGCCCTACGCGGCCTTGCGCCGCTTCAGCGCCTGCCGCATCGCCTCCACCACGGCTGGCATCCCCTCCACCTTGTTCAGAATCACCTTCACGCCCATCTCCCGCAGCTCTCTCCCCGCCGCTTCCGGCATCCCACCCGTCACCACGAGCACCTCGGCGTCGAGCTGCCGGCCCGGCTCGAGCAACCGCCGGATCACCTGCGTCGCGTTCAGGTCGGGCAGGCTGTAGTCGAGCACAATCAGCACCGGCTGCACCCGTCCGATCTCGAGCAGCGCGTCCACTCCGTTCGCCGCCTCCACCACGTCCACATCCAGATCCGACCGCTCGATCGTCAACACCAACGCCTTCAGGTAACCGGGATCGTCGTCCACCACCACAACCACGTCGCGCCCGTTCCCTCGCTCGAGCTCCGGCGGCACCGCCATCGCGTGCGCGCGCAGAAACGCCGTGAGATCGTCCGCCGATACACGCCGCCGACCCGTCGGTGTCTTGTGCCCCTTCAGCAGCCCCTGGTCGATCCAGTTCGCCACCGTCGCGGGAG
>CAYXIK010000037.1:0-27402 GCA_964465315.1 uncultured Gemmatimonadaceae bacterium
CGTTTTGGATCTCGAGGAGATCGGCGACTTCGTCGAACAGGCGCGCGATGTCGGGATTTTGCATCGGCTGTAAAATGGGGGTTCGGCGATGTGGCGGCAGGGGCGGCAAGGCGGCCCGATTGCCGGCGACATGTTGCCGCCATGCCGCCCTTGCCGCCTTGCGTTTCAAGTGCTAATTCAACCCCGCCCTTGTGCACCTCTCCCTCCGGAGGCTCTGGGACATGACGTTCGGTACGCGCTTCTTTGCGCGCCTAACCGTGTTTGTGGTCGGCGCGGCGCTCGTGTTGCTCGGTTCCCCCCGGTCCCTCAGCGCACAGGCGCAGGCCACCACCGGCATCATCCGAGGGGTGGTGACCGATCCGACCGGCGCGCCCGCGGCGAACGCGCAGGTCATTCTGCACGAGACACAAACCAACTTCGCGCGTACCCTCACCACGGACGCTGCGGGGAACTTCACGGGCACGTTGCTCCCGCTCGGTGTCTACGACGCGACGGCTCGCGCCGTGGGCTTCGCGGAGGTGAAGCAAACGGGCATTCGGCTGGGAGTCGGCGAGACCGTGGACCTGCGGCTCCAGCTGGCTGCTGTTACACTGGCAGCGGTTACGGTCGAGGCCACACAGCCGGTAGTCGATGTAACCCAAGCGGCGGCGGCCACGCCCCTAGACGCGGCAGCGGTGTCAGGTCTGCCGAACAACGGCCGCAACTACATCAACCTCACCCTGCTGACGCCCAACGTGGCCATCGTGCAGGGACCAGACGGCGACGAGCTGACCGTGGCGGGGCAGCGCGGGATTCACAACAACGTTTCCGTGGACGGGGCCGACTTCAACAATTCGTTCTTCGGGGAGCAACGGGGCGGGCAGCGGCCGGCCTTCACCTTCAACTTGGACGCGGTGCAGGAGCTCGTGGTGGTGGCGGGCGGCGCGAACGCGGAGTTCGGGCGCTCGTCGGGCGGCTTCGTGAACGTGATCACGAAGTCCGGCACGAACGAAACCAAGGGCTCTCTCCACTACTTCGGCAAGTTCGATGCGCTCTCGGGTTCGCCGACGCACACCTTCCCCAGTGGCGTTACGCAGACGTTCAACCCGGACTTCTCCCAACACCAGTTCGGGTTCACGCTGGGTGGACCGCTCAAACGCGACCGCGTGTTCTACTTCCTGGCGTACGACCAGCAGATCTACGACGATGTGAAGCAGAAGAGCCGGCCGTCGAGCCCGCAGCTCGACTCGCTCAAGACGTTCCTCGCCGCACGATACCCGGAGCTCGCGAGCGATTTCGGTCCGATCTCGCGGACCAACGAGGCGCGCGCGGCGCTGGCGAAGTTCGACTTCCGGCTCTCGGACAAGAACAACCTGTCGCTCAAGTACAACTACACCTGGGCGGAGCAGCAGAACGGCACGTTCGACGTGGACACATGGGGGGCCAGTGCCAACGGCCTCGAGCAGAGTCACTCGCACGCCGCCAACGGGAGCCTCGAGTCGTTCCTCTCATCGAACGCGTCCAATGAGTTCCGCTTCCAGTTCGCCCGCGAGGACCGTCCGCGTCCCTATACCGGTCCCAACAATCATCTGGGAGACACCATCGGCGTGTCTTCGATCTTCGGCTCGGGCGTGCCGTTCCACGACACCGACATCGACCCGGCGCATGCGTTCCGCATCGGGCTGCCGTTCTTCCTCCCGATTCAAGACGACCATGACACGCGGGTCCAGCTGCTCGACAACGTGTCCATTTCCCGCGGGAATCATCTGATCAAATTCGGGGGCGAGTGGAATCGGACGTCCACGACGCAGGTCTTCGTGGGATTCGCCGGTGGGCGAATGGCGTTCTCCAGCGTGCACGGATTCGAGAATTTCGTGAATCAGGGCTCGCACTACATCGAATGCTCGGACGGCACAAGCGGCGTCTTCCCCGGCTTCAACTGCACAGGGGGGGCCACGATCACCGGACCCGTCATCCTCTATCTGCAGCAGTCCGGCGTGGGAAGCAATACGGTGAAACAGGCGGGCACCCAGACCATCACCCAGAACGAGCTCGCCGTATATCTCCAGGACACCTGGAAACCTTCCCCCAAGCTGACGATCAATTATGGCCTCCGGTGGGAGGCGCAGATTGAGCCGGACCCGATTACACCTCCATCCCAAGTGTTCTTCCACCCCTGGATCGACTCGACGGTGGTGAACGCGCAGGGGCGGTTCACGTTCCCGTCGGATGGAACGATCCCGTCCGACAAGAAGATGTGGCAGCCGCGGTTGGGGATCGCGTGGGATCCGAATGCCGATGGGCAGCAGGTCGTGCGCCTCAACGCGGGTCTGTACTACGCCCGCATACCGGCGCTGAACCTGGCCAGCGTGCGGAGCACCAACGGCTCACTCGGCCAGACGTTGTTCGGTTCGAGCGGGGATGTAGGGTTCCTGCCGCCTCCGGCCTTTGACAGCCTGCTCCCGCTCTCCACCGGCACGCCGTTCCAGCCCGACGTATACGTAGTGGATCGCAACTTCCAGAACCCCCGCACGCTCAACCTCACGGTGGGCTACGAGCGGCAAGTCGCCAGTGATCTGGCAGCGTCGATCAGCTACACCCACGCCCGCACGGATCACTTGACCCGGTTCGTCAACCGTACCGACCGGGTGTTCGGTAGCCCCTTCAGTTCCGGGCCCAACGGGATCGGGAGGTTGTTCACAGTCGAAAGCACTGCCAAGTCCCGGTACAACGGTGTCACCGTCGGCTTGAAGCGCGTGCTCGACCCGAACCTTCAGTTCGACGTGAACTACACGCTCTCGTTCGACAAGTCGGACGACGACAACGAGCGCGACCCGTTCACGTTCCGATACGCGCAGGCGGACTCGCTCGATAAGGAGTACAACTGGAGCGACCGCGACCAGCGGCACCGCGTCAACGCGTGGGTGTTGTCCAAGGTGTTCGGCTTCTACCTGAACAACCGTGTCAGCTATTATTCGGCACAGCCCACGTCGGCAAGCTGCGGGCCACGTCCGGGTAACCCATTCGCGCCGCCCGCCGGAACCCGGGCCAACACGCCGCAGGACCGGATCTGCGCGGACGGCAGCATCATCCAGCGGAACACCATCCGCAAGGACAACGCCTACTTCTCTTGGGACATTCGCATCTCGCGGCCGTTCGCAGCTGGCCCTCGCGGTCAGCTCGAGGCGCTGATCGAGATCTTCAACGTGACGAACTCGGATAACTTCAAGGACCCGGCGGCCGGCTCGAACTTCCTGAACTTCGACGGAACGATTCGCTCCGGCTTGGGCGACCCGCGCCAGCTGCAGGCCGGGTTGAGGTGGGTGTTCTAGAAAGCAGGTTGTGGAGGATGGTGAAGGATGGTGGAGGTCCGCTACCTCCACCATCCTCCACGAACCTTTACCAACCTGCATCGTCTAGCTTACGCTGATCTGCTTCGCCATCCCGTGCGCCAGGTGCGGCTTGCCGTCTTTCGCATCGGGCCAGAAACACAGCAACAGGTAGTTGCCGGGCGCGAACGTGGCAGTGAACTGGGCGTGTCCACCTGGGTCTAAGCCGACGACACCGCCGAGCCACTTGCCGGTGGGCAGCGGACCCTTCTCTCCCCCTTTTTCCCACGCCATGAAATCCTGAAGCGTCTTGCCCGGCGGCAATGCGGTGATCACGATCTCGTGCGGCTGGACGCCGCCATTCTCCACCTGAACGGTGTGCGTGCCCGCCGTCAGCGGCGCGGACAGCACAAAGTCGTAATCGGTGAGCTTGATCGAGAGACCTGCGGCGGGCTCGACGGCCGCGGGCGCCTGGGCGGCCGTGACCACCATCGGATGCATCATCCCCTTCATGATGTGCGGCGTGCCGTCCGCACTCGGAATCCAGCAGACGAAGACATAGTTGCCCGGCTCGAGGACTTGAGTCGCCAGGCCCGTATCGCCTGGCGTGACCGCGTTCGGGCCACCGGTGAACGCAATCCACGGTGGCGGCGGGCCGTGGCTCTGCATTGCCGCTTGCAGCCCGGAGTGGAAGTCGGCGACGGTCTTGCCGTCCTTCAACCGGATGAGCGAAGCGTGATGGAGCTCCTTCCCCTGATTGACCAGGCGGAGGGTCGTGAGTCCCGCGGGGATCGTGTCGGGGAGACCAAAAGCGTATTCCGTGGCGGTGATCGTCACGACATTCGGACCTGCGGCACGCGGGGCCGGTTGGGCACAGGCTGCGCCGAGCGCAAGCCCGGCGATCAAGAATCTACGGTGAGGCATGATAGGACTCGTCCTCTCTGTTGTGCTCGCGATGTTGGAATGAGTTCAGCGACGTTGGAGCAGCACGATCCCTGAGAACCGGCGCCCCTCTTCACGCTTGGCCCTAGGCATCAGGCGTCCGATCAGGGTCCAGAACCACGCCAACCGCATGGTTCGCTTCAAGCGGATCGATTCGTCCCACGTAGAGCGGAACTCCGCCTCGCGCCAGCCGTGAGCCTCGAAGAAGCGCGTCCCCTCCGCCGGCGCGAAGCGAAACGGCGCGTTGCCGGCGGCGAGGATCGGGCCCCACGACTTTTCGATCATCTTGAGGAGCCCTGGCGAGGCGAGGTCGATCAGCCACCATCGGAAGGATGGAGGCGCGGCGAGATCGGCGGCGAGGGTCGCAACCTCCTCGGGCGCGAGGTAGATGAGCAGTCCCTCGCTCACGACCAGGGCCTGTCGGGCGGCGCCGCCCACCCGGGCGAAGAGCGCGTGACGGCGCTGGACGTCGGTCAGGTCGATCCCCACGTGCTCGAGCACGCAGGCCGGGCGCTCCCCAGCGAGCTGCTCCTTCTTGTACGCGATGACGTCGGGGAAATCGACCTCGATCCAGCGCAGCGACGGTGGCAGCCGTAACCGGTAGGGTCGCGTGTCCAGTCCGGCGGCCAAGTTCAGCACCGTGTCGACGCGGTCTCGCTCGATCGCCCGCAGTATCACCTCGTCCATGACCGCGGTGCGCACGATCATCGGCCACGCGAACGCCTTCCCTCTTGGCATCCCGGCGAGCACCTGTTCGCCGCGCGTTCCCGCCAGCCGGCGCGCATAAGGATCGTGAAACAGCGCGTCCGGCCGCTCGGACTCCATCGCGCGGTACAAGGCAACCCACCGTGCGGTGTCGGAGACGTGCTCGATGGTGGCAGGCGGTTCGCTCAAGAGAGCCTCACGGGACGGGATTGCGCGTCGAAAAAGGTACCCGCGTCAACCTGCTACGTCGAGCGCGCTCGTCTCTCCTGTATCGGTGTGGGTCCCCGGGGTGCGACGAGCAGCTCCCACTGCATCACAAACCATGCGACGAGCGTGGGAATCCCCCGGATGCGATAAGGCACGAGGACGTCGTGCTTGAGCGAGGCAGGGAATACGTCCACGTCCACGAGCAGCATCACCAGGAGCGTCAGGGCCATCACGGAAGTCCGCAGGCGGCTCCGCGGTGAGCTCACATACCAGATGATGATCCCCGCGTAGGCCACGATGAACGTAGGTGGCTCGGATGCGTGATTGAACAGCACCGCGTAAACGAGAAGCGAGCAAAGAAACAGTCGGCGGAAATCGACATGGTCCCGACGGTCCCACCGCACCGCGAGGGGCAGCAGGAGCAGCAGCGTGCCAGCGACCTGCACTGGCCAGTTGGGCCAGTCGATCCCCAGCCATGCGTGCAGGTAGTGCATCATCGAATACCCGCGTCCCAGTGCGTCCCTCGCCTCGATGGCGCGCCACGAGTGATACTGCCCCAAGAGCCTGTCGGGGGTCGTCACGGAAAGGGGGAGCGCCACGGCTAGGGCGATCACGCCGACAAAGATTGCGGCAAAACGCGCTCGTCGGGGATAGAGCGCCGCCAGCGATAGACCGGCCAGCGGGAACAGTTTCACGGCCCCGCCGAGTGTGATGCTCGCGGCGGCTCCGGCCTGCCGGCCCTGCTCGAGCGCGAGGAATGCAAGGATCATGAGCGCGGCGACAAGCGCGTTGCTCTGGCCGTATTGCAGAGTGAGCAGCACCTCGAGGTACAGCAGCAAGAGGGCGACTGTGGCAGGTCGTCCGGGAAGCAGCCGGGTGATCGCGTACCACAGGAGTAGACTGTTGAGTAGGGTCCAACACAAGAACGAGAGCGCGAACGGAAGGTAGGCGAACGGCGCAAACAGCAGCGGGAATGTCGGGCTGTACTTGTAGAAGTCGAAGTGCTGCTCGGGGTGCGCGGCGTAGAGGTCTCGGCCGGCGAGCAGGTTGTAGGTCGCCGAGCGGAATATGCTGAGGTTATTTGCGTGGCGGAAAACAGCCTGTTGGAGCGTGACCAGGACGGCGCTCGCGACGTACAGCGCGAGCACCATGTGGTTGGGCCGGGTCTCGGGCGAGGACGCTGGCACGCTCATCGCTGTGAGGGTGACCTTGCGATTGACGACTAACGATAACCCGAGCGCGACGCGGCGGCGGAGTCGCGCTGGGCAGGAGGACTACGTCAGACCGCTAGGAGGCTTTCGACCGATGGCGCCGTTGCTGGCGGGCGGCGATACAGAGTCTAGTGAGATGCGTCAACCAACCGGAGACGGTGCCGCGCGTGTCGAGGAACCCTGCCGCGGTGCGGCGGGCTTGCTCGAACGCGTCGGCCACCGTGGCTTCGACGTGTTCGGGGTCGAGCAGCGCTGCGTAGGCGGTCGCGTAGACTGTGCTCCGGAAGCGCGCGAGCAGCTCTCGGAACGCCCCTTCGTCGCCGAGCGACATGCGCCGCACCAGCGTGCGATCGGAGGCCCGGTCAGGGCGTTTGCGATCTAGGGCAGGAGGCATCCGTTCTAAAGAGCGTCGCGAGCGACCTTGCGTAACGATGGCATGCTGCCCCGCTTGTGGAAGCCCAAACGCCCAGCGAAGTTACGGGCGTCCGACCCGGTAGCTCAGTTGGTAGAGCAACGGACTTTTAATCCGTAGGCCGCGGGTTCGATCCCCGCCCGGGTCATTGCTCCGGTCTCGCCCTCACCCCGTCTCCCACCACGCCACGATCCCCTGGTGACCACACTTGTGGCACGTAGTGACGGAGGGGATGACATGCCCGCGCAACAACACGCGTGAGGTGCAGTAGGGACAGACCGCGTACCTGCGGCCGAGGTCGGCTCGCGTGCCGCGGGCGGGGTTGTGATCGTCATGGGTCCGGTACACGACGGTGAATCGGTCGGGGCGTTTGGGGCGCACTTCCACCATGTCCTGCGGTACGACCACGCGCTGGCCGGAGACATCCAGCACCGCGCGGCTGTTCCCATGGCTCAGCACGGGATACCACGCCCCGTTTCGGAGTCGTGGGTCCGTTTCCTCGTCTCGCTTTGCGGCGAACCAGACGCGGGCCCACCCAAGAGTCGGTTCCATGGCGTACAGATCGCGGTTTACTCCCGGGGCTGCCGTGATCCAGGTAACACGGCGCTCGGCAAGTTACGGTAGCCGGGGTAGGCAGGGAGCAGGTATATTCGCGTAACATGCGCTAGCACTGACGCCTAGGAAGCCTTGGGAGCCCGAATGACCAGATCTCGAGCTTCGAGTATGCTTCGTACGTTGATCGTGCCCCTCCCGATCACGGTCCTCGGCGCCTGCCTGGTGGCTGCGGCCGGTGCCGGCGCGGGTGGTGGCATCTATCTCACCCAACGTGGCGTCGAATCCGTCGTTCCCGCTACGCCGGACCGGGCTGCGGCGGCTACCACGCGCGCCTTTGATGAGCTTAAGATCCGCCAAACAAAGTCGGCCACCGAGCAGGCGGCGGACGGGGAGAAGCGCGAACTGGACGGGACAGCCGGCGATCGCGAGATCAGCGTCACGATCAAGGCCGAGCAGACAAACTCATGCCGAGTCCAGGTCGTGGCGAAGAAGAGCGCCGTTACATGGGACAAGGACTTCGCCCGCACGATTCTCGATCGAATCGTCGCCTACTCACGCTAAGGGGCTTATGCCGCCTACCATCTGGATAGACGGGACGTACTACGGCCGCGGCGACGCCAAGGTCTCGGTCTTCGATCACGGTCTGCTGTACGGTGACGGCGTGTTCGAGGGTATCCGCGTCTACAACCGACGGGTGTTCCGCCTGGCGCAGCATCTCGAACGCCTGTATGCCTCGGCCAAGGGCGTATGGCTCGAAATCCCCCTCGCCAAGCCCGCCATGCATCGTCTGGTGGAAGAAGCAGTAGCGAAGAGCGGGCTCGACGAGGCGTACATCCGGCTGGTCGTCACGCGCGGCGTGGGAGACTTGGGGCTAGACCCTCGGAAGTGTCCCAAACCCTCGATCATCTGCATAGTGGACACAATTCAACTGTGGTCACCGGAGCGATATGAGCACGGCCTCACCGCGCTCACGGCGGCGACGCCGATCAGCCATCGAGAAAGCCTGTCCCCGCGCATCAAGTCACTTAACTACCTCTCGCACATCCTGGCGAAGGTGGAGGGCATCGCCGCGGGCGTCGACGAGGTGATCATGCTGGACTCGCACGGGTACGTCGCCGAAGCGAGTGGGATGAACCTGTTCGCGGTGACGAACGGCACGCTGAAGACCCCGCCGCCCTATGCCGGCATTCTCCGCGGTGTGACGCGCGACGCGGTAATCGAGCTGGCGCGCGAGGCGACGTTCGGCGTCGAAGAGCTTCCGCTCAACCGCTACGATCTGTATACGGCGGACGAGATGTTCCTCACCGGTACGGCGGCCGAGATCGTCCCCGTCACCAAGCTCGACGGCCGGGCGATCGGCACCGGCAAGCCGGGCCCCACCACCCAGCAGCTGGCCAAGCGGTTCAAGGCGCTGGTTACGCGCGGCGACTGAGCACGACTCGGGCCGACTTGGGAACCGCTGTTAAGGCCCAACTATTGACAGGACTTAGAGTTAGTCCACATATTCCCGGGCCCTGTTCCCCGAGGTGATCCATGCCCTGGAGGGTGATCGCCCATGGCGATCAAGTTTGGCACGTGGATGCCCTCGCGGAACGGCCGGCGAACGCCGAGGCCTGGCAGCTGGTCCTTTCGTTCCGATCGGCGTCTGAGCGCTCCGGGCGGTTGTTTTGGACGTTGTATCCGCTCGAGGCCACGTCGAAGTCATCGCTCTTCATCCAGGCCGAGCGCATCCCGGATACGGCCTTGTCGCAGCTCCTGGCCGAGCGGTTGGCGTGAGTCGGCTCGAGCTGCAGGACCTGCGCCGCATCGCGGTGGCGGTCGCACGGCTGCGGGGCGAGGCCGTTCGGGAAGTCACCGTCCGGTCCGACCTGCGGCAGATACGCGTCGAGCTACAGAGCGGTGTGATCCTCGTGGTTTCGGCCGAGCGGGACGCGCAGGGGCGCCCTCGTCTTGAGGTGGACGTCGTAGAGCTGCCGCAGGACACGACGGCCCGGCAACAGATCGAAGTCCGGTTCGACTGAGGAAGGCGGGTACCGTGACGGCGCCGTTGATAGAGGGGTCACCGGGGGGCGGGGGTGGGGGGGGCGGTGAGCGGCTTCGCTTCAAGGACTTCGAGTTTCAGCGCCTTGCAAGCGGGCGCTGCCGCGCCAAAGTCGTGCTGACATGGGCGGACGGGCGACAGTTCGCGGGCGAGTCCGACGGTGTCATCTCGCAGGCGGGCGAGCTGCGGTGCTGTGCTGAGGCGACGGTTCGGGCGCTGGAGCGTGTGGTGCAGCCGAAGATGGGCTTCGAGCTCCTGGGCGTCAAAGCCGTTCGGGCGTTCGACGCGATCGTGGTGATCGTTTCACTCTCGGCGCGACAGGAATCACGGGCTTCGCGACTGGTCGGCGCGTATCTGGCCGAGACCGACCCGCCGCGCGGCGCGGCACTTGCGGTACTGAACGCAACGAACCGTATACTGGGGAATTTTTTCGCGACACGATGACTTGGACCGCGCGTATTCGAATGGTCGCAGCGGTGGGCGCCGCGCTCGGCGCTGCCTGCGGGGGAAGCCGTCCCCCGGCGGCGGCGGTCGTGCCCGCGCCGCAGGATTCGAGCGCGGCGTCCGTGCCGCCGCGCACCGACTCGATCGCGCTCCTCGCCGCACAGGCGGCACGCGATTCTGCGGCGGACCAGAAGGTGCTCGACAGCCTTCATGGACCCCGCCCCCACGCCGATACGGCCGGGGGCGGGCGGCCCACGACGCCGCCCGTGAAGGGCGAGGAAGTGGAGCGCGAGGCGGTGCGCTTGTTCGGCCCCGAGGGGCGGAGCGCCATCGGTGCCGCACCATCGCCCGAGCCGACCTTCGACATCGACGTCTCCAGCTTCGCCACCAACCGGCGGGTGCTCGAGTATCTCGAGTTCTTCCAGGTTGACGCGCGGGACCGATTCGAGATCTGGCTGTCGAGACTGGGGCGGTATCAGGGGATGATCCGCGAGCGGTTGAGGGCAAAGGGACTGCCGGAGGACCTGCTTTACCTCACGCTGATCGAAAGCGGACTCTCGAACACAGCGGTGAGTCGTGCGCGGGCCGTCGGCATGTGGCAGTTCATGGCCAGCACAGGGCGCCTGTACGGGCTCACCGTGGATCCCTGGGTGGATGAACGACGCGACCCGTTCAAAGCGACCGAAGCGGCCGTCAACTATCTCGCCGACCTCAGGCAACGGCTCGGGAGCGTGTACCTTGCCGCCGCGGCGTACAACGCCGGCGTGGGCCGGATCGAGCGTGGGATCGATCGCCTCCCCGGAGAGGCCGACTCCGTGGATGACCACACGTTTTTCCAGCTTTCCGACCGCCGCTATCTGCGCCGCGAGACCCGCGACTACGTCCCCAAACTGATCGCCGCCTCCCTGATCGCGAAGCAGCCCGACCGGTACGGCTTCCATGTAGACCCGTTGACGCCGCTGGCGTTCGACGAGATCACGGTACCCGACGCGACGGGCCTCGATGTCATCGCGCGACTCGCCGATACAACCGTCGCGGCGCTCCTCGAGTTGAACCCGCAGTTCGTGCGGGGGGTGACGCCGCCGAGCCGCAACGTGGTGGTGCGGGTGCCGCGCGGGCGGGGCACGGTCGTGGCGGAGCGCTACGACAGCCTCCCCGTAACCTCCCGGATCACGTTCGTCGATCACTATGTGTCGCGCGGGCAGACGCTCTCGGAAATCGCCCAGCGCTACCGGGTGAGTGTCGCCCTGATCCAGAGCGCGAATCCGCGGCTCCGGGCCCGGGCGCTGCGGGTAGGCGAGCGGATCATCATTCCGATGAGCGGGCGCGTGGTACCCGCGTCGGCATGGTCGGTCCCGCCCGAGCCGCGCTACCGCCGCGTGTCGAGCACCGCGGCGAGCCGCGACAGCCACCGAATCCAGCGAGGGGAAACGGCCAGCGTCATCGCGCGCCGATACGGGGTCTCGCTCACATCGCTGCTCAATTACAACGGCCTGACCATGGGCTCGGTGCTGCGGGCGGGAGACGTCCTGAAGATTCCCCAGAAGTGCGGCGCCACCTGCTAGCGTCGTTTAGGGGACTGAAAAGCACGAAGGCGTAGGGCCAGAGTCGCCCTACGCCTTCGTCATTCTGTTCCGCTCCTGCCGGTCAGGTCTTCCGCCGGTAGCCCTTCATCAGCGCCGCCGCGTAGCCGTTCTGCGGATCTTTGCCCGCGTCGAGTAGCTCCTGCACCTTGCCCGGACCACGATTGTATGCGAGCAGCGCCAGGCGCAGCTTCGCGTCCGGGTTGCCCTCGTAGCGCTCGAGCAGGTCCCGCAAATAGCGGAAGCCGAGGCGCAGGTTCGTGCCACGCTCGTACAGCTGCGACGTCGTGAGGCCGGGTTCGTACAGGCGCGCCGTGCTGGGCAACACCTGCGTGTAGCCGATCGCCCCTACCTTGCTCCTCGCCTTGGGGTTGAAGCCAGACTCAATCTTGACGAGCCGGAACGCGAGCGCCGGATCGACACCCTCGGCCAGCGCGACGTCGTAGATTGCCGCCGCGAGATCGGCCGCGATGTTGTAGTGCGTCGAGTAGTCGATGATCGCGTTGGCACGCTCCAACTGGAGCCGTGCGACGGCGAGCTCGCCCCGGGTGGCTTCGAGCGACTGCTCGAGCGACCGCAACTCCCCGATCAGCGCGGGCGCCGTGAGCGGCGCCGGCTGGTCGTCGGCCGTGGCGCGGCGCGCCCAACCGCCAATGCTACTGACGATCAGGGCACCGAGCAGGATGAGCCCTCCCTGGAGCATCAACTTCTGCGTAGTCGTACGCATAGCCCTCTCTTGTATGGCCAGGCGGTCCATTGTGGCACCGCCCCATCAATTCCAAGTCAATCCACCGTGTCGCGCCGCCAATCGCCGCGGGTCCCGCCCGTCTTCTCGAGCAGCCGGACCTTGTCGATCTCCATCGCCCGATCTACGGCCTTCACCATGTCGTAGACCGTCAGCAGCGCGACGGAGACGGCCGTGAGCGCTTCCATCTCCACACCGGTGCGGCCGACCGCCTTCGCGGCGGCTCGCACCCTCACTCCCGGCAGCCCTTCATCGAGCGTCGCCTCGACCTCCACGTGATCGAGACCGAGCGGATGGCAGAGCGGGATGAGCTCCGCCGTGCGCTTCGCCGCCAACGTGCCCGCCACCTCGCTCACCGCCAGGACGTCGCCCTTGGCGACCTGCTGGTCCGCGACGCTTCGGAACGCCTCGCGAGACATCCGGATCGCCCCCTCCGCGACTGCCGTGCGCACCGTGGCGGGCTTGCCGGCGACGTCCACCATCCGCGCCCGGCCGGCCTCGTCCACGTGCGATAGTCTCATGCCGTTTCTCCCCCTGCCAGGTCTGCGCCCAATACGGCCGCCAGAAGCTGCGGGTTCACGTTCCCTTGCGCGAGACCCCGGGCATCGAGCACACGGGTAATCGCCGTCACGACCGTCCGGGTCTCCTGTCCCGCGCGCGCCTGCTCGCGCAGGCGCTCGAGCAATCCGTCCAGCATTCCTGTGAATCCGCCACGCGCCTGGAACGGCTGCTGCGCGAGCGCGAATGCGAGTCGACGCACCGGCCCTCCCTCGACCGCTTGCAGGAACCGACCCGCCAGAGACCCCTCGGCGTCACTGCGGTCCCGTTCCGCAAGGAGCCTGCCGGGACATCCGTCAACCAGTGCAACCCGTTGCCCGAGCTCGGCTTGACCCTTCATCCCGAGCTCGCGCTGTGCGAACACTGCCACGATGCTGTCGGGCAGTCGTGCGATCCGCACACGCACCACGCGAGACATGATCGTCGGCACCAGCGCCTCGGGCGCTGAGCTGGTGAGCACGAACACCGTGTCCACCGGCGGCTCCTCGAGCGCTTTCAGCAACGCGTTGGCGGCCGCGTCGGATCCCGGTTGCGGCACGAGCCGATCCGCGTCCCCGATCACGAACACCTTCCGCCGTCCCACGGCCGGCCGGTACGCCAGTCGCCGGAGCAACAGGCGGACGGCGCTGATGCTGTGAATCGCGAGGCCCGACGCCGGCTCGTACAACGGCCGCTCGCGGCGCGCCGCCATCTCCTCGGCGAGCGCTTCCTCGACCTGCTCTACCTGCCGGTCCTGGTCCACGCCACGCTTCGATTGCTCGAGCGGCACGAACCAGTGAACGTCGGGGTGCGACAGCGTCAGCACCATCTTGCACTGCCGGCAAACGCCGCACCCTTCGCCGTTCGCTCGTCCCGCGCCTCCGCCCGCGTCTTCACACACGAGCGCCTGCGCAAGCCACAGGGCGAGTCGCTGTTTCCCGACGCCGCGCGGTCCGTCGAACAGGAGCGCTTGCGGCAACCGGCCGGAGGCGATAGCGCCCACCAGCCGGTTTCTCGTCCCCTCATGGCCGTACAGGGGGGGCATTGGCATGGCGGCAATCTACCTGAGGGGCCAAAATTGATCCTATGCGGAAAACGCAACAGCTTTGAGCGCAAGGTGTTACGTACATCTTTTGGGGCTTGTGCGCACGTAATGCTCATATTTTCAACGCATTATGACATAAAGTGAGCGCACACTCGCGAGATAATGCCCAATTTTCTTACATTTTCGCCGTCTATTCGGGGGAGCATCGCCGCCACGCGTCAGGACCCTTCGCGTCGCGACGGCGCCACGGGTTCACCGGCGACGTGCTTGGCCGCCGCGCGCAGTTGATGCGGCTGGCCAACGACGACGAGTACGTCTCCCGCTGCCAGGCGGAACTGCGGGCCCGGCGTCGCGATCTCTTCTTCGCCCCGCGTCACCGAGAGCACCAGTGCGCCGGTCTGTGTGCGCAGTCCAGTGGCGGAGAGCCTCTTTCCCGCGAGCGGCGACTCCGCCGTAAGGAGCAAGCGTTCGATGGCCATCTGCGGAACGCCGGCGACGGCCCCGAGCTGCAGCCGTCCCGCCCCGTCGCCGCCACGCAGCGCCTCGTAATGCGAGGCGCGAATCCGGTCCACGAGGTCGTCTATATCCGAGCGCGGCACGTTATAGTGCGCCAGGACGCGCGCGAAGATCTCGATCGACGTTTCGAACTCCTCGGGGATCACGACATCCGCGCCGAGGCGGGTGAGCTCGGGGATCTCGACCACATATCGGGTGCGGGCGATGATGTAGATGCGGGGGTTCTGGCCCCGCGCAACCCTGACCATGCGCCGTGTAGCGGTCGGGTCAGAGATGGCGACCACGAGCATCCTGGCGCGCTCGACGCCCAGCGCACGCAGGATTTCTTCGCGGGTGGCGTCGCCGTAAAAAGCGGGCTCACCACGGGCCCGGGCCTGCTGCACCGTCTGGGCGTTGAGTTCGACGATCAGGTACGGTGCCTGAATCGAGCGTAGGGCGGCGGCGAGGTTGCGCCCGTTCAGCCCGTACCCCGCGACGATCACGTGGTCGGTGAGCGGTTGTTCGGCCATCGCCATCGCCTCCGACTTCAGGCCGGGGAGCAGGCGGCCGAGGGGGATGAGGCGCTCCAGCCGATCGAGGATTCCCGGACCGCCCTGGAGGAGAAAGGGTGTCAGGATCATGGTGAGGACGGCGATTGGGAGAAACGTCTGGTACAGCCCCTCCGCGAGAAGCCCGGCGCCGCGGCCTTCGCGGGCCAGCACAAACGAAAACTCGCCGATTTGGGAGACCGAGAGCCCCGCGAGCAGGGCTACGCGGCCTGAATAGCCCATGAGGGCCGGCCCAACGGCCGCGAGCACCGTCTTCCCCCCCATCACCAGCGCTACACCACCCACCGCGAGCACGGGGTGTTCGCGCAGGAACTCGACCTGGACCAGCATCCCCACCGTCACGAAAAACAGGGAGATGAACACGTCTCGAAACGGCAGCAGCTCGGCCAGGGCTTGGTGGCCGTAGTCGGACTCGGAGATGACGAGTCCTGCGAGGAACGCACCCAGGGCGAGCGACGCGCCCGCGGCCGCCGTGCCGAGAGCGGTCAACGTCCCGACGAGGATAACCGCGATGAGGAACAGCTCGCGACTTCGCGTCTTGAGGATCTCGGCGAGTGCCCGGGGAACCACCGTCCGGGCCAGCACGAGGACGCCAATGACGACGAGGACGGCCTTGCCGAGCGCGAGGAGCAGGCCGGTGGCGCCACCCGTCGACTGCCCCGCGAGGAACGGGAGAACGAGCATCATCGGCACGACGCACAGATCTTGGAAGACGAGCACACCGGTCGACAGGCGACCGTGCGGGGCGTCGATCTCGCCCAGGTCCGTGAGGCCCTTGAGGACGATCGCAGTGCTGGACAGGGCGATGAGGAAGCCAAGCAGCATCGCGACGGGCCAAGGGGCCCCGAGGGCGACGGCGAGCGCGCTACCCAGCGTCGAGGTGAGGATCACCTGCGAGCCTCCGCCAACCACCACCTGACGCCCCATCTCGCGCAGCCGGCTGAGCGAGAACTCGATGCCGATGGTGAACAGGAGCAGGATGATGCCGACCTCCGCGAGGCTCTCGACCTGATGGACGTCGGACACGAGGCCGAGTGCGTTTGGGCCGAGCACGACGCCCGCGACGATGAAGCCAGGCAGAGCCGGGAGTTTGATGCGGTGGAACACCCAGACGACGAGCAGGGAGACCGCGAAGATGATCGCCAGGTCTTTCAGGATGACGTACTGGGTCACGGTAATTCCTTGTAAGCCATTACTCTGGGCTCACTTGTACGGTAACGGGTGACCTGGCGCACGGGGCCTCTGTGGGCGTGATAATGGAAAACCGGGTCGCTGTCTGCAAGGTTGTTGCGCTCGATTCTTCGGACCGGTGACTCCACTCGTCGGTGAGCACCGTTCTCAACCCCGGGCTGAGCGAGGCGCGTGGGCGTGAGCACCAACCGGTTTAAGCTACTGCGGCAGGACGCCGCCGGACGGGACGCGGACCTGTCGCGGAACGAAGCGCAGCTGCGCGCCACGGCTCGGCAGCAGGAAGCCGTCGCGCACCTGGGGCAGCAGGCGCTCGCGGGCGCGCCCGTGGACGAGTTGATTCGGGCCGCGGTGGCGATGGCGTCGCGCGCGCTGGACGTGGAGTTCGCGAGCTTGCTCGAGCTGCGGCCGGAAAGTCGGACGCTCCTATTGCGCGCGGGTACAGGGTGGCGGGAGGGGAGCGTCGGCCCGACGGTGCTGCCCGCGGACCCGGACTCGCACGCCGGATTCGTGCTCCGGTCGACGGGTCAGGTGGTAGTAGAAGACCTCCGCGGGGACGCACGGTTCGGAAGCGCCCCGCTCCTTGCGCAGCATGGCGTCGTCTCGAGCCTCAGCGTCATCGTCCACGCGAAGGATCGCCCCTTCGGAATTCTGGGGGCGCATACGGCATCCCGCCGCGAGTTCACGGTTCACGACGCGCATTTCCTCCAAGCCATCGCGAACGTGCTGGCGACCGCGATCGACCGCGGCCGGACGGAAGACGCCCTCCGACGGAGCGAGGAGCACTTCCGCTCCCTGATAGAGAATGGATCGGACATCGTCACAATCGTGGGTGAGAACGGTGTGTTCCGCTACGCGAGCCCATCGGTGGAGCGCGTTCTTGGCTACGCCCCCCGGGACCTGCTGGAGCGCAGCGCCTTCGACTACGTGCACCCCGAAGACATCCCCCGCGTGGGCGAGGCGCTAGCGCGGGCGATTCAGCAGCCCGCGACGCCGCAGACGGCCCAGTTCCGATTCCGCGCGCAGGACGGCTCCTGGCGCGTGCTGGAGGCCGTGGGCCAGGCTCGCATGGGGGTCGACGGCTTTGCGCAGCTGATCGTGAACGCCCGCGATGTCACCGAGCGGTTGCGGCAGGAGCGTGCGCTCCGCGAGAACAAGGAGCGGCTCCGCACCGTCATTGCCGGAGCGCCGCTCGTCCTGTTCGCGCTGGACCGCCATGGGGTCTTCACCATGGTCGAAGGACGGGGGCTCGAGGCCCTCGGGCTCCGACCGGGCCTCCTGATCGGACGGTCGGCGTTCGAGCTGTACGCCGATTTGCCGCAGGCGCTGGCGGACGTGCGACGGGCGCTGGCGGGCGAGACGTTCTCGTCCACGGTCGAGGTGTTCGGCGTCGTCTTCGAGAGCTGGTACTCGCCGGTCCGGGACAGCGGCGGTGCGGTGGCCGGCGTCATCGGTGTGGGAACCGACATCACCGAGCGCCGCCGCGCAGAGGAAGCCCTTCGGCGGTCGGAAGAAAGCCATCGCGCGCTCGTGCAGCACGCGGCGTATGCGATTTATCGCTCCTCGCCCGAGGGACGGTTTCTCACCGTCAACCCCGCGCTGGTGAAGATGCTCGGCTACGAGTCACGGGAGGAGCTGGTCGGCGTCGATCTCGCGACGCAGGTCTACGTGGACCCCGAGCAGCGCCGGCAAATCCTGGCTCGCTTCGATGCGGGGGACATCGTGGAAGGCGCGGAGGTGATCTGGAAGCGCCGCAGCGGCGAGCGCATTCTGGTGCGGCTCTCGGGACGCGCCGTGCGCAAGGGCGACGGCACGATCGAGTGCTTCGAGACGATCGCGGAAGACATCACGGAGCGGCGCGCGCTGGAAGACCAGTTGCGCCAGTCGCAGAAGATGGAGGCGATCGGCCAGCTCACAGGCGGCATCGCGCACGACTTCAACAACCTGCTCACGATCATCCTCGCCAATTCGCAGCTCCTGGCCAAGGCGATCCCGCCGGAGCGTTCTGAGGCGCAGACCGATCTGCGCGACGTGGTGGCGGCGGCCCTGCGGGGCCGGGTCATGGTGCAGGAGCTCCTGGGCTTTGCGCGACGCACGAGCCTCGATCTCCAGCCGGTGCGGTTGGACGAGCTCATCGCCGATCTAACCGGATTCCTGCGCCGGATTCTCCCAGCCGACGTCGAAATCGTCGTGTCGGGCGACGCCGACCTTCCCGAGGTGCACGCCGATCCGCACGCCGCCGAGCAGATCCTGTTCAACCTCGCGACCAACGCCCGCGACGCGATGCCGGACGGGGGCGTGCTGTATATCGAGACCCGGCGCGTGGAGATCAGCCAGGAGCAGCACGCCGCCTGGGGGACGCGTCGTGCGGGGGAACACGTCTGCCTCATGGCGAGCGATACCGGCATCGGCATGGACTACGACACACGAACGCACATGTTCGAGCCGTTCTTCACGACCAAGCCGGCGGGCAAGGGCACCGGGCTCGGGCTCGCGACCGTCTATAGCCTCGTCAAGCAACACGGGGGGGGCATCGACGTGGAATCGGAGCCGGGGAAGGGAACTCGGTTCCGCATCTACCTCCCCGCGGCCGACGAGCCGGCCGCCCCCGCCCCCACGTCGGTTCGTGAGCGGGCGGTCCGGGGTGGTCGGGAAACGATCCTGCTTGTCGAGGATGACGATCAACTGCGGCGCTCGGCCAAGCGCATCCTCGAGGACGCGGGCTACCAGGTGGTCACGGCGGCGGACGGGCTCGAGGCGCTCGAGGCGTTGCGCCAGACGGCCGGCATTCGACTCGTGTTCTCGGATCTCGTGATGCCGCGGCTGGGCGGGCGGGCGCTCTACGATGCGGCGCGGCGGGAAGGCCAGACCGTTCCGTTCCTGTTCGCCAGCGGCTATTCCGACCCCGGCCGCGCGACGAGCCCGGATCCCTCGGTGCCGCTGTTCCAAAAGCCGTGGACGGGACCGGACCTGCTAGCAAAGGTGCGGGACATACTCGACCGCGTGTAGCACCCGGCGTCAGCTGCCGTCCAGGACCTCTCGGACTTTCCGCGCCAACGTGTCCGGCACGAATGGCTTCTGCAGAAACGCCACACCCGCATTCAACACGCCCTGCCGGACCATCGCGTCGTCCGTATAGCCCGACGTATACAGCACCTTCATCCCCGGCCGCTCGGGGGCCAGCCGTTCGGCCAGCTCGCGGCCGCTCATCCCCGGCATCACGACGTCGGTGACGAGGAGCTCGATGCCGGCGGCGTGCCTGGCCGAGAGTTCGAGCGCGCTAGGCCCGTCGGCGGCATCCAGCACGCGGTAGCCACATGCCTCTAGACTCCGCCGGGCGAGGGTGCGAACGGGCGCCGCGTCCTCCACCAGTAGCACGGTCTCATGTCCACCCTTGACCGCCTTTGGTGGAGGTGTCGCCGCGGGCGCTTCCGCGGCGCCCGGCACGCGCGGCAGGTACACTTTCACGGTCGTGCCGCGCCTCGGCTCACTGTAGACCCAGATGTAGCCGCCGCTCTGCTTGACGATCCCGTACACGGTCGCGAGACCGAGCCCCGTGCCCTTTCCAACTTCCTTGGTGGTGAAGAACGGCTCGAAGAGGTGCGCCTGCGTGGCGTCATCCATGCCCACCCCGGTGTCCGTCACGATGAGGCAGGCGTAATCGCCCGGCGGAAGACGGTGACGGCGCTCGATATGCTCCTCGTGCAGCTGGAGTCGCGCGGTCTCAATGCTCAGGCGGCCGCCCCCTGGCATCGCGTCCCGGGCGTTGACGGCCAGGTTCAGGAGCACCTGCTCGAGCTGCCCGGGGTCGGCGTTGACCGCCCCGGCGCCCGGATCGAGCGAGGTGACGAGCTCGATGTCCTCACCGAGCAACCGTCGCAGCATGCGATCCATATTCGCCACCACGGCGTTGAGCTCGAGCACCTTGGGCGCCAGCACCTGGCGGCGGCTGAACGCCAGCAGCTGTCGCGTGAGCTCCGCGGCGCGGAGACCGGCGTGCCGGACCTCCTCCGCGTCTTCGCGGCGCGGATCGCCTGGGGGCATGTTCTGCAGCAGCAGCTGGGTCGAGCCCAGAATGGCCGTGAGCAGGTTGTTGAAGTCGTGGGCGATGCCACCCGCGAGCTGCCCGACGGCTTCCATCTTCTGCGATTGGCGCAGCTGCTCCTCCAGGTGGCGCTGTGCCGTGACGTCGTGGGCCAGCACCAGGCGCGCCCGGCGACCCTCGAACTCGAGCGGGCGCGCTACGAGGTCCACCTCGAACACCTTGCCGTCCTTCGCGCGATGGCGCACCCCCGTGCGCTCCGCGCCCTCGTCCGGACGGCCGGTGAGCTCCTCGTCGAGTCGGGCCTGATCTTCCGGCGAGCGGATGTCCCGGATCGTACGCTCGAGGAACTCGCGCTCCGAATAGCCGTAGCGGATGATCGCCGCGTCGTTCACGGCGAGGATGCCCAACGTCTCGAAGTCGTAGACAAACATCGGCTCCGGGTTCGTCTCGAACAGGAGACGGTACTTGCGCTCGCTCTCGTGCAGCTGCTGCTCGGTCCGCTTGCGCTCGATCGCCATTGCCACCTGCGTCGACACGAACTGCAGGATGTGCTTCTCGGTTTCTCCGTACCGGACGCCGGGGGCGTACGTCTGAGCGACGAGGACACCGATGGTACGGTCGCCGATCTTCAGCGGTACGCCCACCCAGTCGATCGACGGCGCGCCGATGAGCTCCACCTCGCCGCGCCGCTCGAGCTCCGCGTGCACCTCGGGCGTGACGAGCAGCGGCTGGCCCGTCCGCAGCACGTACTCGGTGAGGCCCTTCCCGGGCCGTTTCGAGGGGAAGTCGGCATCCATCTCGTCGACGTGGTACGGGAAGCTGAGAAGATCGGTCGGGGGGTCGTACAGGGCGATATAGAAGTTCTTCGCGGGCATCAACTCGCCCACGATCTCGTGAATGGCCATGAACAGGTCCTGAAGACTCAAGGCCGCGTGGGCCGCCTCGGAGATCCGATACGTGGCCAGCTGGACGCGCTCGGCGCGCCGGGTCTCCGTGACGTCGCGGAAGCTCCACACCCGTCCGACGCTTCTGCCCCCGATCCGCTGGGGCTGGGACAGCCGCTCGAAGATGCGTCCGTCCTTGAACGTCAGGACGTCGAAGCTCGACGCGTCTGGGCGTGCGTACAGCTCACGGACCTTGTTCAGAAATCTTTCCGGGTCCGCCAGCTGCTCGAGGACGAACGCGACGGTCTGCGCGTCGTCCTTCTGCTCGAGGACCGAGTCGGGGATCCGCCACAGCTCGGCGAAGGTGCGGTTGAAGCTCACGATGCGGCCCGCCAGATCCACCACCAGGATGCCGTCCGCCGTGGACTCGAACGTCGCGTTGAGGAGAGACAGCGTCTCACGGAGGTCCTGCTCGGTGCGCTGGCGCTCGGTGATGTCGCGGTAGGTGACGACGATCGCGCCGATGGCCGGATTGCCAAGGCGGTTCACCCCGACCGCTTCGAGCCGACGCCACGTCCCATCCTTGTGCAGCGCGCGCAGCTCGGTTTTGACGAGGTGGCCGGGCTGCTGCATCAGCTCTCCGAAGAGTTCGAGCGCGGCCGCGCGGTCGTCCGGATGAATGAGCTCGAACACGTTCCGGCCTAGATTCTCGGTGGAGGCGTAGCCGAGCACCGGCTGCGTCGACTGACTGGCATAGAGCACCGTGCCATCGGATCCGAGCAGTGTGATGACGTCGCTCGAGTGCTCGACCAGCTGGCGGAACCGCTGCTCGCTTGCCCGGAGCGCTTCGGCTGCGCGCCGCCGCTCGGTCACGTCGCGAGCGACCCAGACCACGCGGTCGGGCCCCAGCGGGGAAATCGCGGCCGCGAACCACACCTTATGCCCGCCGATGGACAACGCGTACTCGGCGTGCACGGTCTCTCGACGCTCCAGCGCGCTACGAATGTGGCTGAGAAACTCCTCCGCGAGGGCCGGTTCGAACACGTCGTGCAGCGTCCGGCCGAGCAGCTCGGGGGCGGGCCGGTACAGGAGTGCGGCGTTGGTCGGGGCGATCTTGACGTAGCGACCAGCGGCGTCCAACACGAGGATGACGTCGCTCATCGCGGCGAACAGCGCCTCGAGCTCGGCGGCGGCGTCTTGCTGGGGACGGGCGAGTGGCTTGGCTGTTCTCATTCCGGGGACCAATACTCACCCGCAGGGAGCGGGAAGCAACGGGCCGACGCACCCCGTGACGTGCGTCACGCCGGTTCCGTGGTGGGCTGTGGATGCTTCTGCGCGCCTAGGCCGCCGGCCGCCGGGGCGGTGGCGGCTCGTTCAATACTAACCAATACAGGCCGAGCTGGCGGACCGCTTCGACGAACTGCTGAAAGTCGACGGGTTTGCGGATGTAGCTGTTTGCGCCGAGGCCGTAGCCCGAAATCAGGTCCCGCTCCTCGCGCGACGAAGTGAGGATCACAACGGGCAGGAGCCGGGTGCGGTCGTCGGCGCGAATGCGCCGCAGGACCTCGAGGCCGTCGACCTTGGGCAGCTTGAGATCGAGCAGGATGACTTCGGGCGCAATGGCGTGACCGGTGTGCGGTCCCGTACCGAGGAGATAGTCGAGTGCCTCGGCGCCGTCGCGGGCCACGAAGACCTCGTTCTGGATGTTGTTCTTGGCGAGAGCGCGACGCGTCAGCGCCTCGTCGTCGGGATTGTCTTCGACGAGTAGGATCATGCGTTGGGATGCCGCTTTCTGGGTCATGTGAGGGGAAGGAAAGAGGTGGCGCGGGGTGCTCCGACCTCATCGTTCGAGTCCTTCGGCCGTCATTGGTCGAGGACCTCCCGCACCTTCTGGCCGAGCGTGTCCGGTGTGAACGGCTTCTGGAGGTAGGCCAGGCCGGGCTCCAGCACACCGTGCCGTGTAACGGCGTCGTCCGTATAGCCCGACATAAAGATGACCCGCGCCTCAGGCCGGAGGTCAGCGAGTCGCGTCGCGAGCTCACGGCCGCTGAGCCCTGGCATGATCACGTCCGTGAGGAGAAGATGGATGGCGCCCGAATATCGGGCCGCGATGTCCAGCGCGGCCTCCGCGCTTGGCGCCTCGAGCACCGTATACCCATGGCGCTCGAGCACCTGCCGGGCGACGGCTCGCACGGGTGCCTCGTCTTCCGCGAGGAGCACGGTTTCGGAGCCGCGCGCGGCGCGGGTGCGCGCGGGAGCAGGCCCTTTGGCGAGGTCGGCAGACTCCCCCACGCGGGGCAGGTAGAGCTTGAAGGTGGTACCGTGCCCCAATTCGCTGTACACCCAAATGAAGCCGCCGCTCTGCTTGATGATGCCGTAGACCGTGGCGAGACCCAACCCTGTCCCCTTGCCCTTCTCCTTGGTCGTGAAAAACGGTTCGAACATGTGCGCCTGGGTCTCCTCGCTCATGCCGGTCCCGGTGTCGGTCACGGCGATCATGACATAGGGGCCCGGCCGGGCCGGGTAATGATCGGCCGCGTATCCCTCGGACAAGTCCACGTTCGACGTTTCGAGCGTGAGTTTGCCGCCGTGCGGCATGGCGTCCCGCGCGTTCACCGCCAGGTTCATGAGCACTTGCTCGAGCTGCCCGGGGTCGGCTTTCACGCGACCCGTCTCCGGCGCGAGGCGGGTGCGCAGTTCGACGTCCTCCCCAAGGAGACGGCGGAGCATTTTCTCGAGGTCGCCCACCAGGGTCTTGACGTCGATCACGCTCGGCTGCAGCACCTGCTGCCGGCTGAACGCCAGCAACTGTCGCGTCAGACCGGCCGCGCGATCGGCCGCCTTGCGAATCTCCGCGACATCCTGGTGGCGCGCGTCGGTGGGGCGCAGGTCTTCGAGCAGCAGGTCCGCGTACCCCGTGATCGCCGTCAGGATGTTGTTGAAGTCGTGCGCGATTCCGCCGGCGAGCCGCCCCACCGCTTCCATCTTCTGCGCCTGGCGCAGCTGCTGCTCGAGTTGCACGCGTTCGGTGACGTCGCGACCGATCCCGAGGATGCCGATGAGCCGTCCCTCGAGGAGCTGCGGTGTCGCGGAGAACTCTCCCATGCGGTAGTCGCCCTTCGCAGTGGCAACGCGAAACTGACTGACGGCGCGAAGATCGCCCCGCACCACACGGCCGAGTAGCTCGAGCGCGAAGGGCAAGTCCTCGGCGTGCACCAGCTTTTCGAATGGCTGGCCCACCCATTCCTCGCGGCGCCAGCCCGTGATGGTCTCGAAGGCCGGGTTGAGGGAGGTGATCGTGCCCTCGGGGGAAAGCGCGAAGATCACATCGCGCACGCCTTCGACCAGCGTGCGGTAGCGCTCCTCCGATTCCCGCAGCGCCGTCTCGGCCTGCCGGCGCTCGGTTTGATCCCGGAAGTTGACGACGATGGCGCCGACCGCCGCCTCGGTCAGGCGATTGACCGCGACGGCGTCGATGTAGCGCCACGAACCGTCCTTGTGGCGCCAGCGGAAACCCATCGCGAGCGGGGTGCCCGGGAGCGAGGTGATTTCAGACAGGGTTGCCTGCACGGCGGCCTGATCATCGGGGTGTACGCGGTCGAAGCCCGGCCGGCCTACGAGCTCCGCGGGCGAGAATCCTACCAGCCGCTCGATCGATTGACTGGCGAACAGCATGGTGCCGTCGGGGGCGACGAGTGCGACGGCGTCCGCGCCGTGCTCGATGAGCGCGCGGAAACGCTCCTCGCTCTGGCGACGGGCCTCTTCCGCCCGAACCTTCTCGCTGCGGGCGCGCCGCAGGTCGAGCGCCCGTAGGACGGCCGGGCCCAGCCGCTCCAGGTGATGCTTGACGACGTAGTCGGCCGCGCCGGCCTTGATGTATTCCGCCGCTGTCTCCTCGTCGAGGCTGCCGGTGACGATGATCAACGGCGTATCGGGCATCTCGAGGAGCGCGATCCGCAACGCCTCGCTTGCCCCGAATGCTGGCAACGAGTGATCCGAGAGGATGATGTCGGGCGTGAACGCCTTCAAGGCTTCCCGAAAGCCACGCTCCGAGTCCACGCGCCGGGTGGCTCCCCCGATCCCCGCCCGGCGCAGCTCGCGCTCGACCAGCGCCGCGTCGTCGGCGACGTCTTCCACGAGGAGGATGCGAATCGGCGCAGTCATCGCGTCAGCGACCGGGTGCGCTCGTCGGCCTGGAGCCGCCGCAACACCTCGAGGCCATCGACCTTCGGAAGCCTCGGATCCAAGAGAATCACGCGCGGCATGACGCCGAAGTCGCGCAGGGATGCGCTTCCTTGCCGAAGAAGAACACCAACGCTTCCGCGCAGTCGCGCGTCACGAACACCTGGTTCGCGAGGTTGCGTGCCCGGAAGGCCCGCAGCATGAGCTCGATGTCGTTCCGGTCGTCCTCGACCAGCAGCATCTCCACTTCCGGCGCCACGCTCATTCCAGGTGTCCCCTGGGTGCGGTGTGAAGGAATACCGGGCGGCGTCGAGTTCAGGTCTAGGTGAAACCGTAGCATGCAGTTATGGCACGCAGGGGTGACGCGCTAGGGTGTTTTTGCGGCACGGGGGGGCGCTTTTGCGGCATTCCAGCGCCGGTCGGGCCCTCAATGGACCGCACTCGACGGGGGCGCAAGGCGCGTCATCACGGCCTTCCGTCTCCCAATACTTCGCGAATCGCAGTGAGCAGGGGGCGGAGTCTCGGCGTGGAGTGCACGGATGACCTCCAACCGGTCCCGTTCGGGCATGAAGATGTCCATCAGCACGAGATCGGCGCCCTGCTCGCGCTGGACGCGGAGCCCGGCTTCTCCGTCGTTTGCTTCGACGACGTCGTAGCCGGCTGCCTCAAGGACGACGCGCAGCGCGCCCCGAAGCACCTCATCATCATCCGTCACGAGGATTCGTGCCATTTAAGACAGGCTCGGTGACCTCTGGGATGAGAACCCGCGTTGCAGCCCGGCTTGCCCTCCGGTTCTCCTTTTGCGATCTTGTGAGCTGCGTGTGTCGGTTACCGCAGTGATATGCTTTGCTGATCTTCGCTGCTCAATATAGCTCTATTCAATGGTCCCGCTATAGAGTTAACGCGTCGCGAGGCGATGCCGTGATGAGCGACCAAGAGGACCTCCTCGACATCAAGCAAGCCGCCCAATTCCTGAACGTGAGCGAGGCATCGCTGCGGCGCTGGACGAATTCCGGCCGGCTCGCCTGTTTGCGTGTCGGCCGCCGGCGGGAGCGGCGGTTTAGGCGGCACGACCTGCTGGCGTTCGCCGAGGAGCAACCGGTCGCGGGTCCGACGCGATCGGAGATCCCGGAGAGCGAGGGGAGCCACGTGTGCGGGCTCTACGCGAGTGACTTGAGCCGGGTCAACCTCGCTGTGGCGTTCCTTGCTGACGGCGTGCGCGAGGACAGCGCGACCTACCTCGCGGTCGCGCCCGACACGCAGCGTCAGATTCTTGCTCAACTCGAGCGGCGCCGCTCCTCCATCCAAGAGGACATCGAGACCCAGCGACTGGTGCTTTCAGAGTACGCCGGTTCCGCGCCGGCCCAGCTCGAGTACTGGGAAACGAGCTTCGCCGCGGCGACTGAGACGGGGGCGCACGCGCTGCGCGTCGTCGGTGACGTGTCCGGTGGCTTGGGGACGCGACTCGCACCTCACGAAGTGCTCGAGTACGAGCGTAACTACGATCAACTACAGAAGCGATTCCGTGTTGCCACCCTCTGCTTATATGACGCGCGCCGGTCGTCCGGCCTCGAACTCCTGGATGTGCTCAAGTGTCACGGGGACGTCTTTCGGTATCCGGTGGAACGCCTGCTCAGTTAGGCGCTCCAAGCCTTCAGCAACCGAGCTCCCGTTCGCCAGCCGGACGGCCGACAAGCGAAAGCCCGACCCCGAAACGGTCACCGAAAGCGTCACCGCGCAAGAGGCGGTCGTAAAGCTGGGATGTCGGTGATCGGCCCGCGAGGTGGAGGATGGCGGGGCCGCTTCAAGACGGCCAAGGAGGCCGAACGGCCGAGGCCGGCCGAGTACCGGCGTGCGCAGGTCGAACGGATCCTCGCCGCTCTCTCACCGCAGCGGTCTACCGAGTGGCGCGGGTGGGCGGCGCTGACCATCGCCGCGTTCCAGGGCGCGCAGGAGCGCGCCGGCGTGCACCGACCGTTCCGGGCCGTGCACGGCTTCCGGCGCGGTGTGGCGGGCGACGTGGCGCGCGGCTCGGGCGATGCCTGGCTCGGCGTCCAGTACATCGGTGATCGCGACCCCGACCGGATCGCGGAATACGTGCAGGAGCGTGAGGATGCGCTCGACGGCGCGGTCGCGATGCTCGACCGCGCGTGGGCCGTCCCGACCCCCGAAGGGGAACCCGAAAACGTCACCAAACGTCACCCGCGCCGGAGGGCGAAAACTGGGCGTCTGAAACCGATTGGGGCGCTGAGGGTTGGGAAGCTCCCGAGGCAGGACTCGAACCTGCGACCCGCCGGTTAACAG
>CAYXIK010000038.1:0-2451 GCA_964465315.1 uncultured Gemmatimonadaceae bacterium
CCTCGCGAATCGCCCCCACGTTGACCGCGCTGCTGGTCGCCGCCGGGCTCGCTCGTGGCCAAGCCCCCGCGGCTCATCGGGTCAAGTCCCTCCACATCACCATCCTCTCGACCATGCTCGCAGACCGGGGCATCGGCGAGTGGGGGTTCGCCGCCCTGGTCGAGGCCGATGGGCACCGCCTCCTGTTCGACGCGGGGTACCGCCCCGAGACGGTGCTCGAGAACGCGCGCGAGCTCGGCATCGACCTTTCGACCGTGACGGACGTCGTGTTGAGCCATCACCACGGCGACCACACGGGTGGGCTCGTGACGCTCCGGCGCGCGCTCGCGAAGACCAACCCGGCCGCGCTGTCCCGCGTTCATGTCGCCCCCGGAATATTCTTGAGTCGCCGCTGCCCGCCCGCGGCCATGGGCGCAAGCAACGGGTCGTGTGGCATGGTGGGCGCTGACGCGGGTGGCGATCAGGAAGCGAATCCGACCATCGCCGTCAAACGCGAGCTCGAAGCGCTCGGCGCGACATTCATCGAGCACGCGAGCGCGACCGAGCTGCTGCCAGGCGTGTGGGTCACCGGGCCGGTCCCACGCCGCTACCCCGAGCGGAATTGGAACCCAGCGATCCGGATCGTCACGCCGGGAGGCTTGGTACCGGACTCGGTTCCCGAAGACATGTCGCTGGTGATCAGCACGGACCAAGGACTCGTCGTCGTCACGGGGTGCGGGCACGCAGGCGTCGTGAATACGGTGGAGTACGCCCGCGAAGTCGCCGGGCGGGGCCCGGTCTATGCCGTGGTCGGCGGCCTGCACCTGTTCGCGGCGAAGGACGACGCCCTCGCGTGGACAGCCGACAAGCTGCGCGCCGCGGGGCTCCAGGACCTGCTGGGCGCGCATTGTACCGGGATCGAGACGGTGTTCCGGATTCGTCAGCTCGCAGGCCTGAGCCGCAAGACCGCGGTGGTTGGTGCGGTCGGGGCATCCTTCGACTCGGATCGAGGCATCGATCCGCTGGCCGTGGCGCAGTAGGGGATCAAGTCGCCGTCGCCTGCACCTCCGTCGCCACCCGCAGCATCGCCGCCAAGCTGCGCTCGACGTCCTCCTCCGTCGTCGCCCACGACGAGACGCTGATGCGCATGGCCGTGCGCCCCTGCCACACCGTCCCTCCGGCCCAACACGTGCCGTCCGCCTGGATCCCCGCGATGACTCGCCGGGTCAGCTCGGCGTCCCCGAACGAGACGAGGACCTGATTGATCACCACGTCGTTCAAGATCTCGTACCCAGCCTCCCGCAGCCCCTCGGCGAAGCGACTCGCGTGACGGCACGTGCGCTCGATCAGGTCGGCTAAGCCCTGCCGGCCGAGCGAGCGCAACGCGGCCCACACCTCGACCCCGCGCGCCCGGCGCGAGAACTCGGGTGTGTAGTGCTCCGGCTCGCGGGCTTCGCCGATCACCAGGTAGGGCGCATTCACCGCCATCGCCGCATAGAGGTGTCGCCGGTCGCGCACGACGACGATGCCGCTGTCGTATGGCACATTGAGCCACTTGTGCGCATCGATCGCCCAGGAGTCGGCGCCGGTGAAGCCCTTGACCAAGTTCGCGCGGGCGGGCGCCGCCGCCGCCCACAGCCCGAACGCGCCGTCTACGTGCACCCAGGCGCCGGCCACCTTGGCCTTCGGGATGATCCTGTCCGCCGGATCGAACCCGCCGGTGTTGACGTTCCCCGCCTGGAGGCAGACGAGCGTGTTGTCGTCGAGCGGTGGCAGTGCGTCGGCGCGCATCCTGCCCTGACCATCCACGGGCACGCGAATCACGCGCTCGCGTCCGAGTCCGACCATCGTCAGCGCCTTGAGGAGGCTCACGTGGACCTCGTCGCCCACGACGACCGTGATCGGCGGCGCGCCAAACAGGCCTTGGGTCTCGACGTTCCACCCGCGCCGCGCGAGCAGGGCATGACGCGCCGCCGCGAGACCGGAAAAGTTGGCCTGCGTCGCACAGGTCACGAACCCCACGCCCGAGGCCGGCGGCAGTCCCAACACGTCGAGCAGCCAGCGCATCGCGACGTCTTCGAGGCGCGCGGCGATCGGCGACAGGGCGACGATCCCGGCGTTTTGATCCCATGCCGCCGCGAGACTGCTCGCCGCTACGGTCACGGGGAGCGACCCGCCGACCACGAACCCGAAGAAGCGCCCACCCGCCGATGCCACGGTCGCGGGTGATCCGACTTCGTCGAGCAGCCCGATTACCGCCGATGGGTCGCTAGGATGCTGAGGGAGGGATTCATCGAGGCGTCCCAGGTTGGCGAGTGCCTCGGGCGTGGGAGCAACTCCGCGGTCTTTCAAGCCGGCCAGGTATCGTGCGGCTCGATCCGCGGTCGTACGCAGAAGATTTTTCATCCCTGAAACCTAGTGGGGCGGCCGTTTGTGCCGCTAATCGACTGGCGGGCTATTTTTATCCTCGCC
>CAYXIK010000038.1:2551-26295 GCA_964465315.1 uncultured Gemmatimonadaceae bacterium
TCAGATCCAGGAAAAAGGAGCGTTGCATGCCCGCAAAGCGCAAACCCCGTCGCGCTGATATGGATCGCCCGCTCCGGGAGCACCTCGTCGCCCTGCTCGGTGAGGGCCACGCCCACGTCACGTTCACGGACGCCGTCGCCCACTGGCCGCCCGCCCTCAGGGGCGCGAAACCCGTCGGCCAGCCGTTCACCCCGTGGCGCGTGCTTGAGCACATTCGCATCTCGCAGTGGGATATCCTGGAGTTCACGAAGAGCGCGACACACGTATCCCCCCCTTGGCCGGCGGGCTATTGGCCCGAGAACGACGCGCCACCGGATGCCGCGGCGTGGGACAAGAGCGTCGCCCAAATCGAGCGGGACCGCCGGGCCATGCAGCGGCTGGTGCGGGACCCGAAGACGGATCTGTTCGCCCGCATTCCGCACGGCACCGGACAAACCGCGCTGCGCGAAGCGCTCGTGCTTGCCGACCACAACTCGTATCACCTTGGGCAGCTCGTGCTGCTGCGACGCCTGCTCGGCGCGTGGAAGGAAGACTAGAGCGGTCAGAGAATCGCGGGCACAGAAAACAGGGTCATTGCGGGAGCGCGAACTCCCGCATTAGCGCAGCGAAACGTGGCTCGGCACGGAGCGGCGCGAGCCGCGGCTCCCGGAGGGCGAAGACTAGGAGGCTCGATCGTTCCTGGTAAGCTCGCTGGAGCCAGTCCAACGCCTTGTCCTTCTCGCCCATTCCGGCGTAGACCAGCGCCACATCATACGGCGAGACGTATTGGTGCTCCCGCTGGCGCAGCAGCCGATCCAGCACTGCCCGCGCCCCGGGGCGATCGCCGGCGGTGCCCAAGGCATGGCCGAGCGACGCGGTCGCAAGCACGACCAAGTCGGCGCGGGTGGCCGCGATACGCGCCGTCTCCGCCGACATCTGCATCGACATCGGGTTATCCATGGCCGTCTCTCCCATCGGCGAGCTCATGTCCATGGACATGGGTTTCTGCGCGGCTGCTGCCTTGAACTGCGTAAGAGCCTCGGCATAGTTTGCCTTCTGCTCGTAGGCCCACCCCAAGTTCATCCGAGCCCAGAAGTTGGCGGGTTGGATCCGCAGGGCCCTGGTGGCCGCCTCGATCGCTTGATCGTATTCACCCGCGAAGAGACGGTGCCATCCCAGGCATGCGTTGAGCATCGGATTGAAGGGATCGAGAGCCACCGCCCGCTCGGTCTCAGTCACGGACTCACGGTCACGCCGCATCACCAGGAGGAGGTGGGCGTAGTCGTGGTGAATGTCGGCGTTGCTAGGATTCAGCTCGAGGGCGCGGCGGAAGTGCTGCTCCGCGCCCGCCCAGTCCCAGTCGCGGTGTAGCTTGACCAACGCGAGCGAGCCGTGCGCCGACGCCAAGGTCGGGTCCTTGTCGAGGGCCTTGGTGGCCGCCTCTTCCATGCGCTGGAAGGCCTCCTTGGGTGGAAGATCCCCGAAGAACGCGATGAAGTAGTACGTGCGGGCGAGAGCCGTGTAGGCGAGGGCGTGGTTCGGATCGAGCATGACGGCCCGCTCGAGTGCTCCGGCGCTCTTCATCATGTCGCCCATGCCGTAGTAGTAGATGCCCCGCAGGTACTCTTCTTGCGCCTGGGGATTCGCCGATGGCGCGGCAGCGGTCCGCCACGGCGCCAGCTTGATACCGATCTGCTCCGCGATCGCCCTGGCGACGTCCTGTTGGAGAGCAAGGACGTGGGAGAGATCACGCTCGAAACTGTTCGCCCAGAGGTGCTCGTCGGTCGGCGCCCGGATGAGCTGCGCCGTAATCCGCACCCGCTGGCCTTCCCGCACCACCGAGCCTTCCACCACCAAATCAACGTGCAGCTCGCGCGCGATGTCAGGGATCGACTTCTGACCTCCACGGTAGCGAAGGGTCGAGGTGCGTGACGTGACACGCAGGTACGGACTCCTCGCCAGGTGGGTAATCATGAGATCGGTCATCGCGTCAGCGAAATACCGCTGACTCGAGTCCATCGAAAGATTGGCAAGCGGTAGCACAGCGAGCGACTGAACCGCCGTCCCTTTGGACCCTGCGCGCCATATGCTGCTTGCGACTACAGCGATTGCCACTAGCGCCCCGACCACGGCGCCTACCGCCACAACGCGGCGAACCCGGTGGACGGCGGTGGGACGCCCAGCGACGGGTTCGTGGACCGCGGCAGACGGTTCCACGAGCGCCGCGGCAAATTGCGCCGCTGTCGCGAAACGGTCGGCCGGCACCTTCGCGAGCGCGCGGCGGATCGCCGCCTCGATCGGGGCGGGAACCGCCTCGCGAATGGCCGCAATGCGGGGCGGCTCGGCTACTAGATGCTGGTGGAGCACCGTCTCCGCAGTCGGCCCCGTGAATGGCGGTTCACCCGCCAGCATCTCGTACAGCACGCACCCGAGACTGTAAGTGTCAGACCGGCCGTCGACTGGCCCGCCCGCCGCCTGTTCCGGGCTCATATACATCGGGGTGCCCACTGACACCCCGGTCGCGGTCAGCTTCTCGCCACCAGCGGCGCTGATGCCTCGCGCGATCCCGAAGTCGCTGACCACCGCCTGCCCGGAGACCAACAAGATGTTCTCGGGCTTGATGTCGCGATGGACTACGTCATGGCTATGCGCATAGGCCAGGGCACTCGCCACCTCTCCAGCGATCTGGGTGGCTTCGTCGATGGAGAGCTGTTTCTCTCGGTTGAGTCGGTCACGGAGGGATTCGCCCTCGATGTAGGGCATGACGTAGTAGAGGAAGCCGTCGGCTTCCCCCGAATCGTGGAGGGGCAGGATGTGGGGATGCGTGAGTCCCGCGGCGATCTCGATTTCGCGGACGAAGCGCTCCGGGCCGAGCACCGCGGCGAGCTCGGGCCGCAACACCTTGAGCGCGACGGCGCGATGATGCTTGAGATCCCGGCCGAGATACACCGTGGCCATCCCACCGCGACCGAGTTCGCGCTCGATCGTGTAACGCCCGCTGAGGGCGGCTCGCAAGCGAGCGAGCAAGTCGGCCACCCGAGGCTCCGGACCCCCATCTTAGGCGCCGGAACAAGCGCTCGCCAGAGGGTCTCATCGCCGCTCGAGCAGCAGGTCCCGGAACGCCGCCGCAGCGGGCCCCAGCGGCGTCCCCAGGCGCCGCACAATCAGAAGATCCCGCGTCCAACGGGGACCGGCGAGCCGCGCGGCCACGATGCGCCGATCCCGCGCCAACACCGCGTGACGCGATACGAGCGCCACCCCGAGTCCTGCGGCAACTGCCTCACGAATCGCCTCCGTGCTCCCGAGCTCCATCGCCGGCGTGAGCGTGACTCCCAACCCCGCGAGATAACGCTCGGCCACGCCGCGGGTGCTCGAGCCCTCCTCTCGGGCGATGTACGGTTCGGCGACGAGCGCGGCCGTAGGCACGGACCGGCGTCGCGCGAGCCGATGGCCGCGCGGGACGATCATCACCAGCTCGTCCTGTACCCACGGCTCCGCCGCCAGCCCCGGCACGAGGGGCGCCTCGCCAATCACGCCCAACTCCACTTGCCCCGCCGACACCCAGCGCTCGATCTCCCGAGTGTCGCTGATCTGCAGGCTCAGGGCGATCCCGGGATGGGCCGCATGGAATCGGCCGAGTGCGGCCGGAAGGAGGTAGGTGCCCGGCGTCGTGCTCGCCCCGATCGTGAGGGAGCCGCTGTGGAGCCCCCGCAAGTCGGCCGCAGCCCGCGCGGCGCCACGTAGCAGCCCCACCGCCTGCCGGGCGTACGGCTCAACCAGTCGAGCCGCGGCGGTCGGGCGGACGCTTCGTCCATAGCGCTCGAGCAGTGGAACGCCGAAATACGCTTCGAGACCCCGGAGATGCTCGGAGACCGCGGGCTGGCTGATGTTACGGGCTTTGGCCGCCCGACCCACGCCCCTGTTGTCGAGGACGGCCAGGAACAGCTCCAAGCGGTGCAAGGTCAGACCGGGTTTTGGCATAAGGTATCACCTATCTCTCTCATCAACATCTCGTAATTGTCCTATTTCGCAAGACAGGTCAGACTTGGCCCGACGAGACCGATCCGCCTTGCCGAGCGGAAGGAGATCCAGCACATGACCGAGACCGCAGTCGTTCACGCCGAAGAGCAGGCCCCACTCGAGGGAGTGATCAAGGGTGAGGTCTTGCGGATGTATCAAGAAGTGGCCGAGCACCCCGAAGGCGAATTCCACTTTTACCACGGGCGTCAGGCTGCCGAGATGTTCGGCTACAAGCGCGAATGGCTCGATCGCGCGCCACCAGGCGCCGTAGCGTCGTTCGCGGGGGTGGGCAACCCGCACCTGCGCAGTCGTTTGCAGCCCGGCGAAACTGTGCTCGATCTAGGCAGCGGCGCTGGACTCGACAGCATCATCGCTGCCTGGCAGGTGGGGCCGACGGGCCAAGTGATCGGCGTTGATCTGAACCCCACGATGTGTCGCAAGGCCGAGGCGCATGCCGCCGCTTCCGGCGTGCGGATGGCGTGCCACGAGGGGCGGATGGAGGACATTCCGCTGCCCGACGCGAGCGTGGACATCGCGATCTCGAACGGCGTCATCAACCTGTCCTTCCGCAAGCGCACCGTGATCCGTGAGCTGTTCCGCGTCCTAAAGCCCGGCGGCCGGCTGTCGATCACCGATATCGTGAGTGCGAAACAGCTCTCGCAGTCCATTGTCAACGACCCCAAGCTGTGGGCTAGCTGAATCGGCGGGGCTCTCCCGGAGGGAGAGATGTTCGCGCTGCTTGAGGATGCGGGGTTCAAACGGGTCCGCTCCACGGTCGTCCCAGGGTTCGCCTTCCGGAAGGATTCGACACGCGACGCCGCCGAAGCCTATGGCGTGAAGGCGGTGCTCTTCACCGCTCAGAAGCCCGGAATGTAGGAATCGGATGCTCATTCCTCACTGCAAGGAGGTATGATGCGCAAGCTGCTAGACATCGCAGGCATCACCGGTGCCGTGTTGGCGCTCGCTGGTCTCGCTGCAGCCAGACTCGGTGGACCTCGAGTGACGGCCGCGGTATTGACCCCGGCCGATGGCCACACGATCCACGTGGTGGCCCCTCATGTCATCGCTGGGAAGGTGATGGGTCCGTTTCATCACTATTGCAAAATCATCTCCCCCGAGCCCACGATCGAGTGCTTGATCTATCACTCCACCGACTCGCTGGCGCCGCTCGTCGAAGTGGAGTACATCGTCGCCAAGACGGTCACGCGCACCGATCTCATCTCCCTCGTGGACTGGAACAAGAACTGGCACGATCACCAACAGGAGATCGCCACCGGTCGAGTGACGGTGCTGGACGTGCCGGACTCGGTCGGCGCGCAGGTCGCCGCCGTGGTGGCTAAGACCGACGGCATCATCTTCCATCTTTGGCCCGACGGCGCCAAGGTGCCGACCGGCCACGTGGTGATCGGTCAATCCGTGGGACACGTAGCCCTCACCTCGGCCGCGAAGTTCATGTATTCGAGGCCTGCAGGGAGTGTGGGAACCCACTAGCGCTCTGAGGAGCCATGCCCTCGAGCGAGAACCATTGGACGGCGATCTACCGGAAGCATCGGGCGAGCGAGCTCAGTTGGTTTCAAGCCAAGCCCATCTGCTCGTTGGCCCTGATCGAAGCCGCGGGGTTGGCGCGCAGCGACCCGATCATCGACATTGGCGGCGGCGCGTCGCTGCTGGTCGATCACCTCTTGGACCGGGACTATCAGGATATCACGGTCTTGGACCTAGCGGCGCCGGCCCTCGATGCCGTGCAGGCTCGCCTGGGCGCTCGCGCCCAGGCGGCCACCCTGCTGCACGCTGATGTCGTCCGCTTCTTGCCCGAGCGCCGGTACGCCCTCTGGCACGATCGTGCGGCCTTCCACTTTCTCACGTCGGCTCAAGACCGTCGGGCCTACCTGCGGGCGCTCGCCAGCAGTCTGCGTCCCGGTGGGCATGTCGTGATCGCGACGTTCGCACCCGATGGGCCGGCGCGCTGCAGCGGGTTGGACGTGGTCCGCTACGAGCCGTCTCAGCTCGCTGCCATGCTGAGGCCCGGGTTTGCACTGCTGCGAGTGGAGCGAGAGGCGCACGTCACCCCAAGGGGAGCCGTCCAGTCGTTTCAGTATTCGCTGTTTCAAGCGGCTTAACGAAGCGGCGTGCGGCTGCACGAGGCATACAAAGTCGGCGCCTGTCTGACATCATTGGCGGGCCTCAAGCGACATGAGCTCGTTAAGAGCGTCCTGTATGTTGCGGAGGATTTTGTTTAACGTTCGCTCGACCCGCCGCTTTACCAAGACGCGGCCCCGCACCCAGGCCAGGAAAGATCGCGGCGTCCACCAGTGCCGGACCGTGATCCTCGTCGCTCCTCCCACTGCTTCCAGCTGGAAAAGGGTCTTCGAACCGTGCCGCGCCCCGTCTTCTTCCCAGCCGAAGGTAGTGGGCGCGCTCAGATCGGTGATCTGGAGGCCCGTGACGCGCTCACCGAAGCGTACCGTGAGTCGGACCCCTCGCTTGAGAGGGCATTCGCCCTCGACGCCCGTGCAGGCCGGCAGCCACGTCGCCATCCGGGCCGGGTCGGTCAGGTAGGCGAACACCCGATCGATCGGCGCGCGCACGTGGTCGATGAGAGTGTGGCGGATCAGGCGCATTAGCGCTGCGAGGTGTGTGGGTAGAGGCGAGCGTAGTGCGACTAAGTTGTCGCGTCCATAGTCAGGCGGCGCCCGAGTGCTTGACCGGTTCCCCTAGAAAACGCGTGCCGCTCTCTCTTGGGCGGATCGGCAAAGTCGTTGACGAACGCCACATCTGATCCAGCACCATGAGTTAAATGCGATAGAAGCCCTGGGGCAACCACTACGGGCTCGAGTTTCATGCGAAGGAGAGCCCCGAGCAGTTCGTGTTCACGGACTTGGCGATCCGAGGCAAAGAAGCGCCGCAGGCGACGAGGATCCGATTCGGGCGAGCGCCGTACCACGCGTCCGCAGTCGACGGCCACCGCGACGCCCAGCACGCGCACTCGAGCGGTCCAGGCGTCCACGCTGAACGGCTTGACGACCTCCCCTGGAGCGAGGAAGCGCGGCCCCCTGCGGATCCAGATCCCGCCGTTTCGCGCCTTCAACGAGATGCGGCCAATGTAGGCCACTGCCCGCTCCACATACTTCCTGGCTGCCGGCCCGCGGCCATTCTGACGCCGAATGACCTCCCTCCATGAGCCGAACTGTCGGTGCAGGTCGGCGAGATGCTTGACGCCGCAGTGAATGCCAGTCGCGTAATCAAGCCTCAGGCGCTCAGTCGTACACTGCCGATCTTTCAAGGGCTTCGTCCAGTCGACGCAGGAGCGTAACTGAAACCGACCAACCTCGCGGCACACGCGGCGCGTAAAGGGTGCCAGCATGACCTGCTTCATGCTGGTGCCGCTGTACTTAAGAAGGGTGTCAATCGGCGCGTCGATTACGACCTTGCCCGGACCGAGGGCATTCCAGCGTCGGCCGTCGCGCGTCTCCATCCAAGCAACGGCGAAGACGACGCGGCGGTCCACGTTGAAAGAGTCGGCGACGGCAGCCAGCCGGTCCGCGTCGACCAAGCCAGTGATGACGACGAGGGCAAACAGAGAGTCAACGAGCATCCGTCCGACATCTAGTTTAGTACTGAGTAACAGCGAGTACATATAGGCTTTGTCGCGAGAACTAGTAGCCGCCGAGAGAGTTGTCGTTACGGCGACCGTCGGTATTGTCGATCTGCATTTCGGTCCGGCGACTGGAGGATCCGGGGTCGGCGGGGTTCCCGCGAGCATTCTTACGCTTCGTTCACAGGCGCTCTGCAGAGCCGCACAGCCTTCTGAGAGCAGGCGAGAGGAATCGCATCTAACGCGGGCACTTATGAGGCCTCATGCCAGGCAATCAGCTTCGCGACAGTATCATAGCACTCACGCGGCAGTTCGGGGGAGTACGATGCAAGGTGTCTCATTTCCGTGGCTAGAGCCCATAATCGACGAGGAAGACGTAGCTATGGTTGTAGCTCGAATCTCCGTCGAGCCTCGCCCACGACCTGGTCGAAGGCCTGCAAAGAGTCGCGGTCCCAGTCGTAACAGTTCGTGGGGATGCACTCCCAATTGGGACCGTTGCCGAGGAAACGGAACTCTTTTGAGAAGTCCTGGCATCCGGGGCACTGCCGGACTTTCATGAGAATCCACTCGTGCAGCTCTGTCCCACTCCTGGCCTCGGGCATGGCTCCTGGGCCGGTGTTACTTCCACTCCCAGACTTGGGCGCGGGTGTTCCCTTGAGCATCCATTTCGTATTCGAAAATCCCAGCAACGCTGTTCAGACGTGACCATCGGGAGGACGAACTCTGATAGTACACGGCGCCCCGATAGCTCACGGCACCACCCTTCTTCATGGTGCCCACACCCTGGCCTACCCACGTCGCCACGTCCCCATCCTTGCCCATGATGATGCCTTGGCCCTCGCCGTACAGGGTGCCGTCCGGCCGGGCAGCTGCCCAGTACGTGGCCGTCTCCGTCTCATCCACACCCAGCAGCTTCCCACTAGCCGTGAAAGACGACTCCATCTTCGGACCGCCGCCCGGGTTCGGCACCACTCTTTGAGAGGTCACCTTGCCCGATGTTTCAGCGATCTTCTCGCCTTGCATACGCTCCTCCTTTTGGTTCCGCTCCAAGGCGCGAGGCGCGCAGCCTAGTCTGGGCCTCTTAGGCTCCCGCTCGACTCACCTTGCAGCCACCTTTTTACGAGGGTCGTCCGCCTTGTTCACGTAGGTCAGTCGCCAGGGCCCGATACCGTGCAGTTGAAGGACCGTCTCGCCCTTGGCCTTCGCGTAGTGGTGCATCCCCGCTGGAATCAGCCCGAACGTGCCAGCCGGGAGCGTCTTCATTTGCGACTCGTCGAACTTCTCGCCCATGCCCACCATCAACGCGCCGCTGATGACCGTCACATGTTCTGTTGCCGGGTGGAAGTGCGGTGGGATCTGATAGCCGTCAGGCATAGAGAGCCGCATCGTGAAGGCCGCAGACTTAGTTGGATCGCCTTCCAACACCGCTAGCTTCGCGCCGATGGGTAACACCGCGGGCGCCGGACCCCACGTCATCTGATCCGGTTGGGCGACAGTCACTGTGCGCTGCGTCTGCGGTGCCCGACCCTTCTTAGCCTGTGCGAAGGCACTGGTCAGCGGCACCGCCAGCGCGAGCGTCAATAGGGCGTACCTCGTCATAGGATCGCTCCTCCCTCGAAAATAGGGCGTGCCGAAACGTTGGCCGCGGGCACAACCTTCGTTTCGCTGTCCACCACGAGAGTCGGCCCTAGAGGAGCTCCGGCGATTTCGGGTTCGGGGTGGCGTCGGGAGAGGCGTCAGAGCGAAGCAAAGCGACCGGCAGCTCCATGACTCTCGGGCTGCGGTTGGTAGCATGGAGCACTGGACTGCAGACCGCAAGACCTTCGGGAGCCTCGCCCGCGGCGCGCCTCAGTGGATCCTGCTGAGCGGGCGACCGGTCAGAGAATCGCGTCCACGTAGACGTCGAAGCGCCAGCCAGTCGGGGATCGTAGCGCGCGAGCGAGGTCCGCCCGCAGCAGCCCATCGAAGACGCTGGCGCCTACTCCCACGGACATGAGTGGGCGCCCGCGGAAGTGCTCCGCGCGCGCCCCAGCCCACCCGACATCCGAAAAGAGCGCCAGGCGTGGGAACGGAAGTGCGTTCGCGAGCTCGACTCGGCCGCGCCAGAATGCTTCCCCGGCTGCAGCGAGACCGTCGTATCCGCGCAACGTCGCCGGGCCACCAAGGTACCAGAGGCTCTGCACCGGCAGCTGGCCTGCGCTCGTGCCAGCGGCGGCTTCGACGCCGCCAAGCAGCCCAGCGGGTAGTCGTGCAGTCAGCCGGCTCGTGAGCGCCACCCGGGCGAAGCGAAGCGTCCCCACGGATGCGTCACCGTCGAGCTCGCTGTTGAACCCACGGAGGATGACCGCGGCACCGAGCTGATCGGCGGTCGCGGCCGCAATGTTCGGGAGAAAGCGGTGCGTCGGGCTCACCCAGTGAGCGAAACTCGCCTGCGTCTCCGCGAGCGCGGGCGTCTGACGCTCCCAGAACAGCCGCACTGCGTAGCTCTGAACTGCGGTGATCGCAGGTTGGACCGTCAACTCTGCGCCAGCTGCGCGAAAATAGGCGCCGTCGTCGCGTCCGAGCACCAGTGCGTCGAGGGAGTTACCAAGGCCGAGCGGATTGGTCCAAGGGTTGGCAGCCGCTAGGCGCCGATAGCCGGTGACGTGAATCAGGGCGCTACCGAACCGAGTCGCAACGCCAAGCTCGCCATTCGGCTCGAGGTCGGCCACGCCCATCCGTGCCGAGAGGTTTAAGGCGAGGCGACGGCCGCTGCGCTCCATCGCGGCCCCCAACGAGAGCCCTTCCACTCTGTTGTACCGCGCGAGTCGGCGCCACGAAACGGTCGCCGGCCCCTCGTGATCAGCTGCGAATGCGGACGAGGGCACCCGGGCCAAGAGATCGCGCATGTCCGACGCCGAAATCATCGCGTTGGCGTCCGTGACGAACGACGGCGGCGACGTGTCGCTGGCGAGGACCGCCGCGGAGTCGCCCGCGAGTCGAACCACGACCGAATCGCGGACCCGGGTCGAGTCGGGCGGACCGCGGACGACCACGGTCGCCGTATCACCCTCTATCTCGTAGTCCGAGTACGCGCGCTCATAGCGAAATGGTATCACAGCGAACGCGCCGACCGTCGCGACGCCCTCGAGCGCGACCAGTCGCGGCAACCACCAGCGGCCATCCCATTGGGCATACTGAACGGTGCCGAACGTCAGCTCAGCCCGGATTGGCTTCAGGAAGCCGGGCACTTTGTCATTGGATTCAGGACTTGCGTCGCGCTCGAGATCGAAGGGACGCGCGGGCCGGAAGAGTGCTTCCACCACATCACCGGTTGCGGCGTCGATCCAGAGCGACCCCACCATTAGGTGGACGTCGGCCCGACGAGGAGCAACTCGTAGCTCGATCAGCCGAATCGAACGGTCGGCGAACCCGATCTCGGTGGTGTCACCGGATCGGAACCGATAGTTCGCCTCGCCCCCGGAAGCGAGCGGCTGGTACATGAAGCTCGAGTCGTCCTGTCCGATCATCAACCGGTCGTCCGTCGGATCGAACACGACGTCTGGAGCGTCCTTCGCGAGGTCGTCGGGAATGGAGAGCCCTCGTGAAACGATGGGGACGCCTTCGCGCGCGCCGACGACGCTCACGGTATCGGGCCCGCCACGGCGCCATGCAATCCGCGCCGCCAGCTCTTGACGGTACAACACGCGATCCCTGCGCAGCGCGCGCAGGCCCATGAACATCCGCTGCCGCACGAGTGCCCGATATCCGGTGATGGCGCCGGTGTGGCTGCCGCGGCGCTCCCGCGCGCGTAGTACCAAGTCCTGCGCGCCGGCGTCGAGGTAGGCGGTCGCACCCGCGACCGAGTCGGGCGCCGCTGCGGGTGCCTGCGCGCAAACGAGACTGGCTACGACGAGGAGGTACACCGCACCTCTTGGTAAGCGGGCGCCCCAATCCCGCGCCCCGAACACCTCTCGACGACCTTCCCGGTATGCGGGTTTCACGGCCACGACCTAGGTTGTTTTGGGGCTTCTGTATCGCCAGGGTGTATGAGTTGCGGACGGAAGGTTGCAACCTCGTACCGAGGTCTGGGGGATCCAAATGGCCAATGGACAATCGTTCCTTCCCCTTCTTCTCGTCCTTGCCTGCTCATCCATGCACACCGCCCCGGGCGGAGGTCAGCCGGGCGCTACCGACTGGACGCGCTTCGGCTGGGACGCTGGCAGGTCGAACGCCTCGCCCGTACCGGCAGGGATCTCTGCGGCGAATGTCGCTTCGCTGGTGCGGCAGCAGGTCGCGATCGACGGCACGGTGGACGGGTCCGCGATCTATCTCAAGGGGGTGCCGGTGAACGGCACTACCCACGACGTCTTCTTCGTGACCACGACCTACGGCAAGACGCTCGCCATCGATGCCACGAGCGGTGCCGTGTTGTGGCGCTACACGCCACCGAACTACGCGTCGTGGGCAGGCTCGGCGCAAGTCACGACGGCGACGCCGGTTGCCGACCCGAGCCGTCAGTTCGTGTATGCGGCCGCGCCGGATGGGGTGATCCGGAAGTTGGCGGTGGGGGACGGCAGCGTCATCTGGAGCACCGCGATTACGCTGTTGCCAGGACGCGAGAAGATCGCGTCGGCCCTGAACTACTTCACCGGCCGCGTTATTGCCACGACCGGTGGCTACATCGGCGATGCGCCTCCCTATCAGGGGCACGTCGCAATCCTGGACGGCGCGAGCGGCGCTCTCGTGTCCGTGTGGAATGCGCTGTGTAGCAATCGGCCAGGGCTCATAGACCCGGCTTCCTGTGCGCAGTCCGGCGCCGCGATCTGGGGCCGCACGGGCGCGGTCGTCGATTCTTCGAGCGGCGACATCTTCGTCGCCACCGGCAACGGTCTCTGGGACGGTGGTACCAACTGGGGCGACGCCGCACTCGAGCTCGATGCGGGCGCTACGCATCTGATCGGCAACTACACGCCGACGAACACCGGAGCGCTGGACGCAAGCGATACGGACCTCGGTTCGACGTCACCGGTGCTGATCGGCGGCGGCCTGATCGCGCAGAGTGGGAAAGACGGACTTGTCCGACTGCTCAATTGGAGCGCGATGGGCGGCATCACCCCGCACTCGGGCGGAGAGGCGCAGGTCGTTAACACGCCCAGCGGGAGTGGCCTGTTCAGCGCACCAGCCGTGCTGCGTAACGCGACGGGCATGTGGATCTTCGCGGCGGACGGCGCCGGGACGGCGGCATGGCGGATGGGTAGCGGCCAGCTGCAGCTGGTGTGGCGGAATCAGAACGCCGGGACGAGTCCCGTCATCGCCGACGGGCTCCTCTTTGTGTACGACCCGAACGGGGGCGGACTGCGTGTGTACCAGTCAGACACCGGAGGACAGGTCGCGGTGCTCGCGTGCGGCGGCGGCCACTGGAATAGCCCGATTGTGGCGGACGGGAGAATCGCGCTCCCGGAGGGGAACTCCAACGATCACGCCACGAGCGGCATGCTCGACATCTGGCGATTGCCCTGAGCGCGCGCGTCGACTCTTACGGAGCCTTGGTCTCGAACTTGTTGGCGATCCGTTCGATCGCGCGCACCAGGCGAGTGGCGAGCGTCAAGAGGTAAACCACAGCCGCCAGCCAGATGAGACCGGCCAGATAACCAAGCCCGTCAAACCCCCCCAAGCCACCAAGCCCGTGTACCAAGTACATAGACCGCTCCGGCAAAGGTTGTCTTAAGGTCTGACCAACCCTACCGAGCGGCACGCATTCCTGGTTTCACCGCTGCTCGTTGATCTCAATGTTTGCACAGTAGTTCGCCCCATCATCGCCACCCTTCACCCGTGGGCTTGACCAGCTCCTCGAACGGCGGATATCCGAACAAGGGCTCCAGATCGGCGTTACCAAAGCCGGCTGATCTCTCGCGGCTCCTGGGAAGGCTATAGGGGGACGGGCACGCGATAACGCGCTCCACGCCGTCCCAACCGGCGAGCTTCCCGCTCTGACTGACCCTCACAGGATTCCGGGGGTATTCACCCGGAACGGACGCCGCTCAGCCTGGGTTGTTGCTGGCGAGGTGCGCAACGGGCGGGATCCGTAGGAGGACCCGGTAGGTAGTCCGGGATGGGTATGTGTTTCGCAGGAAGCGAACGCACAGGGCGATTCGCGAGCGGCCGCAGCCCCCGGACAGGGAGGTTGCGGCCGTCGTCGTTTACGGAGCTCGAATGCCGGAGAGGAGGGTGCCATGAGTCCAGCAGACAAAGCCTTGCTGACAACCGCTTTTGAAGCGTTGGGGCCCGAGCGGGTGACGCGCGGCCTCAAGGCGACGGGGCACAGTTGGAGCGACTGCTTTCTCGCTCTCGCGATCTCGGGAGAGGCTGACGGTTTTGCGCGCGAGCTGCAGAAACGCTGGCGCAAGGAGCATGCGGTCAGCACGCTCCTAGGAGTGCGGCTCCAGGCGGTGACCCACGTCGTGAGTGCCTGGGACCACGAGGAGACGGCCTTTCGGGCGCTCGCCGCGGAATGGCTGGAGCTGAACCGCGTGGCCGCACGGACCGAGCCGATGGTCGACGCGTAAGACCGAAGACGAAACTGGAGGCACATATGGAAGCCGGCATCACTTTGCAGTCACAGTCCTTTCGCCTGAGGGAGAGGATGCAGGAGGCGAACATATCCCACGGCCAGGAAATCAGGGCCGATCTGCCGAACATCAGGGTGGTCGCGCTTGCAGGAGGCGGAGAGGGTCAGGCCCTGTTCTGCACCATGGGCCCGATTCGTGTACGAGAGACTCTAAATCGAGGCGATGGCGGCCTCTTGCCGACCGACGTCAGGTTAGAGGGCCTTCGAGTCGCCAGTCCGGGCACCTATGACATCCTCAATGCCCTGGTCAGCTCGAACGGCAACCTCCGTCTCGTGGTAGACGATCAGGCAAGAGTCGTGGCCGGGGCCCAAGTAGTCGGCGCGGCCGAAGGGTCGACGCCGGGCTGATGCCCAATGACACCCGACGCGTGCACAAAGGAACCCGCGGGTCGAATAGTCCCGCGGGTTCTCACGTAGTCCATCGGCTGACATCCGACCTCTTGAAAGACTGACCCGCCAAGCACCAAGAGCCCGACTGCCTAGTCCAATCTGCAACAGTATCCTGCCCGCAGTCCTCGAACCCGGAATGACACGAAGTCCAACACTTACTCAAGGAGGATTCTGTCATGCATTCCCGCTTCACCACGCCTTTGCTCGCGGCGCTCGCGCTGCTCGTCTTGCCCGCCGCGGCCAACACCCAAACACCGGCCCCTGCGCTCACTTGGGGTCCCGCGCCAGCGGTCTTCCCCGCCGGCGCCAAGATGGCAGTGCTCCAAGGAGACCCGAGTCAACCGGGACTGTTTACTGTCCGGCTCGAGCTGCCGAACGGCTACCGCGTCCAGCCGCACCTCCATCCCACGGATGAGATGCTGACCGTGATCAGCGGGACATTCCTCCTCGGGATGGGGGATACGCTCGACGCGGCGCGCACCACCGTGATAAATGCCGGCGGGTTCGGCACCGTGGAGGCGAGGATGCACCACTACGCGATCGCCCGGGGCCGCACCGTCGTGCAGGTTCACGCGATGGGGCCGTTCGTGTTGACGTACGTCCGTCCTGAAGACGATCCGCGGAACGGGCGGGCATCGGGTGACGCGTCGTATTAGCTGGTGACGTGACTGACCCCGGGCGCAAGCCCGGGGATCACGCAACATTGATAGGGTTCCGTGGGCGCCCGGCTGGTCGAGCAGCGATGCTCCGGAGCACGATCCTAGTCGCCTCCCGGTGCGCGACGTGCGGGGCCTTACGGATGTACTAAGGTCTCCCACGTTCGCAGCTAGTTTTCCCCAGTATTCGTCGCTGAACGTATTTCTCGTTCGGCATGTATGAGGTCGTAGGGGGCGGGAAGGGTGTTCCTGTGGCGCAGCGATGACGAGTTCACCGGTTCGTAGCGGCTCGCGCCGCCTGGCGCTCGTATTGGCGGGCGGGGGCGCGCGGGCCGCCTACGAGGTGGGCGTCCTGTCGGCGATCGCCGAGCGAGCACCCGGCCTCGAGTTTCCCATTCTGACCGGCGTGTCCGCGGGGGCGATCAACGCGGTATACCTCGCGGCGCAAACGGGGACGCTGTCGGTCGCGCTCGCGGCGCTGCGCGACCACTGGAGCCATCTGACGGTAGATCGCGTCTACCGCATCCAACCCTGGCGCCTCGCGCGGGTGCTGCTGCGCGGCGTGACCGGCACGCTGCTGGGTACGGGCGGAGACGCCGCAGTCGTGCGCGGCTTGTTGGACATGAGCCCGCTGCGCGATTCCCTCGCAGCTGGCCTCGACTTCAACGGGATCGATGCCAAAGTAGCAACCGGCCGGCTGCGCGCGGTGGCTCTGAGTGCAACCTCGTACGCCTCTGGAGGGACAGTCACGTTCGTGCATGGGGCGCCCGACGCGCCCACATGGAAGCGCGCTCTGCGCTCCGCCGTGCGTGCGCGGATCACCCTGGACCACGTGATGGCATCGGCGGCGCTGCCGATCCTCTTTCCTGCGGTCCGTATATCCGACGCATTTTACGGCGATGGCAGCGTACGCCAGACCGCCCCGCTCGCTCCCGCGATCCACCTTGGCGCCCGGGCTATTCTCGTGGTCACTCAGCGCAGTGAGCCCGAGCTGGCCGACTCGCCGGCAACCGCACGGTCGCAATACCCCACCCTCGCGGAAGTGATCGGGCTCTTGTTGCAAGCCATCTTCCTCGACGCCCTGGAGGCTGACGCCGAGCGGATCGAGCGCATCAACCAGACGCTGGCGCGGAGTCCGGCCGGGGCGGCGCCCGAGGGATTGCGTCCGATCAGCCTTCTGATGCTCCGACCCTCGCAGGACTTGGGCGCGCTCGCTGGGTCATCTGGCGCCAAGTTGCCGGGGCCGGTCCGCTGGGTGGTGCGCAGGATGGGCGGCCACCGGGCCACCGGCGTGGACTTCCTCAGCTACCTGCTGTTTGAACCGGCGTACACGAACGCGCTGATCGAGCTGGGTTATGCTGACGGGCGAGCCCAGTGGCCGCGCATCGAGCCGTTCCTCGCTACCGTGCCCGAGTAGGGTTGCGGTCACTGGCACGCCATGGCATAATCGCCAACACGAGTCCCAATAGAGCGGGACGGACCAATTGGTCGACGACGGCCACCTCGAAGGCGTGCGGGCCGCACTTGCTTATCGCTATCGAATAGAGCGGGAGCTGGGCAGGGGTACGTTTGCGACGGTATTCCTCGCGGACGATCTCAAATACCACCGTGAAGTCGCAATAAAGGTTTTGAAGCCCGAGTGGACCGCCGCCCTCGGGCGCGACCGGTTTCTGCTCGAGATTCAGCTCACTGCCCAGCTCAACCACCCGAATATCCTGCCCCTCCTCGACTCGGACGAACGCGACGGATTCCTGTTCTTCGTCATGCCCTACGTCGCAGGCGAGTCGCTGCGCTACCGATTGCGCCAAGAAAAGCAATTGGCCATCGACGAGGCCATTCGAATCACGCGTGATGTCGCGGACGCTTTGGCGGCAGCGCACGCGCGGGGAGTGCTGCATCGGGACATCAAGCCGGAAAACATCCTGCTCCACGCAGGTCACGCAATGGTAGCCGACTTCGGCATCGCCCGCGCGCTCGCCGAAGCCGGCGGTGGCAGCTCGGCGAATCCGACCACGACCGGGATCGGGATTGGGACCCCTGGCTACATGAGCCCGGAGCAGGCCGCTGGCGAACGAAACCTGGATCAGCGAACCGATGAGTACAGCCTCGCTTGTGTTCTCTACGAGATGCTGGTTGGTGAAATGCCCTTCACCGGAAAGTCGACCCAGGCGATTTTCGCAAAGCAGGTCGGCTGGCCCCCACCGTCCGCTCGGCTCGTGCGGGACACGGTGACGCCGCTGCTGGACGAGGCCATCCGTCGGGCGCTGGCGAAGGTACGCGCGGACCGATACCCCGGTGTCGCAGAGTTCGCGCGGGCGCTCACCGGCCCGCCTACGAGCGTACCGGTCACCGACGCAACAGCCTCTCCCGCCGTGCCACCCGCTCCGGCGATCGCCGCACCAGCCGTTCCAACCGAGCGGTCGCGTGACTCCATTGTGGAGCAACGCCGAGTTACGGTGCTGTCCTGCAGACTCTGCGGGGCCAACGAGCTAGATCCGCAAGATGTCCCCGCCGTCATGGGCCGCTACCAAGAGGTCTGCGCCGAGTGCATCAAACAATACGACGGCCGTGTGTCCGAGCGAAGGGGCGACGCAGTCGAGGCGCTGTTCGGTTTCCCCGTCGCCCACGAGGACGACGCGGAACGCGTCGTGCACGCGGGCTTGAAGATCATCGAGACGCTGGGCAAGCCCGAGGCGGGCCAGCTCAGCGTGCGCATCGGCATTGCCCGGGGGAAGGCAGTAGTGTCCGGAGATGACGAGTGGGTCGAAGCCAAGGACTTCGCCTTCCAGCTGCGCGACCTCGGCGAGCCCGGGAGCATCGTGGTGAGCGATGAAGTCCAGCGTTTGGCCGGCGGCAGGTTCACCTACAAAGACCTGGGCGAGCAGACTCTGAAGGGCGTCGCGGCTCCTGCTCATGTGTATCGCGTAGTGGACTCGAGCACCGCGCCACGCTTCGAGACCGCCACGAAGCATGGCCTGACGGGATTGGTCGGCCGGCGCGACGACATCGGCCTGTTGCGGCGGCGTTGGCGAGCGGCGCAGAAGGCCGGCGGTCAAGTGGTGCTGCTGGTTGGCGAGCCGGGCATCGGCAAGAGCCGCATCGTGAGCGAGTTCTTTCGCGAGGACCTGGACGCAGATCTTGAGGCCAGGAAGGTCACTGCCTTGCGGTTCCAGTGCTCGCCGTACCACACGAACAGCGCGTTCTACCCGTGCATTGACTTTTTCGAACAGGAAGTCGCGTTCGAGCGTGATGAGCCCCTGGAGTCCAGATTGAAGAAGCTCACCAAGCTGATGGTAGTGGATTACCGCCGTCCGGCGTCAGATGTGGGGTACGTCGCCGCACTGCTCTCCATTCCCCACGAGGGTCGCTCCGCCGCCATCCCGATGAGCCCACAGCGGCGCAAAGAGCAAACAATCGAGGCGCTCGTCAACCTCACGCATGCAGCCGCCCACCGACGCTTGGGTGTCATGCTGTTTGAGGACGTGCACTGGGCCGATCCCAGCACGATCGAGGTGCTTGACCGGCTCGTCAGCCGCGCCGCGACGGTCCCGTTGCTGGTCGTGCTCACCAGCCGGTCACCGGAGGCCGGCGGCGGCGATGACCAGACCATGCACGACTTTCGGTCCCGGTGGTCCCGGCATATGCAGCACTTCGAAGCGCGCACGATCGATGGGTTGACCTCGGATGAAGTCCGGGAGCTCGTGTCCAAGGTGACACGGGGCAAGGCCCTTCCACCGAGAGTACAGGAGTACATCGTCGAGACGACCGACGGTGTTCCCTTGTTTGTGGAGGAGCTTACCAAGACGATACTCGAATCAGGCGCCCTGAGGGACGACGGTGCCCGCTATAGCTTCGCCGGCGACCCTGCGGAGACGAGGATTCCGGCGACCCTGAGCGACGCGCTGATGGCACGGCTCGACCGCGTGGCCCCTGCGCGCGGCATCGCGCAGATCGGTGCGGCGATAGGCCGCGAATTCAGTTACGACCTGATTGCAGCCGTGGCTCCGGTGAGCCAGGAAGCACTCGACAGTGGCCTCGCCCGGTTGACAGAATCGGGGTTGGCTTCTCGCCGCGGGGACATCCCCGACGCCGTGTACACGTTCAAGCATGCGCTCGTGCAGAAAGCCGCCTATGAATGGATGCTGCCTAACGAGCGACGGAAACTGCACGCGACGATCGCCCGCGAGCTCGAGAAGCACTGGCCTGAAACCAAGGACACCCAGCCGGCGGTGCTCGCCCGGCACTACACCGATGCGGGCCTGCCCGCGAAAGCGGTTCCGTACTGGCAACACGCCGGCGACGCCGCGCTGAAGCGCTTCGCGCTGGTTGAAGCCGTCGCTCATCTGCGCACGGGTCTGGCACTGGTCGAAGCCCTCCCCCCCGGTACCGAGCGGGATCGCCTGGAGCTGCAACTGCGCGAGTTGCTGGGCCGGGCGGTGATGGACCTGCAAGGATGGGCGACGGACGAGGTGAGTAGCCTGTTGGAACCGGCACTCGACCTCGCTCGGTCGCTCGATCAGCAGGAGAGCTTTCTGCCTGTGCTACACGGGTTGTGGGTCCACTTCATGAGCGCGGGGCGGCATGCCGTCGCGATGGGGTGGGCGACACAGATGGAAGCCCAGGCCGTCGCGTCGGACAAGAAGGCCGTCAAGCGAGACCTGAAGATCGTCGCCTATCGGGCGAAAATGACGTCCCACTTCTGGATGGGCGATCTGACTGCCGCGGCCCGTGAAGGACAACGTATCGAAGATGAGTACAACGCGGCCGCTCACGGGCACATCGTGGAGAAAACCAACGCCGACCCACTTACCGCCGAGGGCATCTATCGATCCCAGATCCTGTGGATGCTCGGGTATCCGGAACAAGCAATCGCGAAGAGCGACACCAAAGACAAACACGCGCGCAAGTCCGAGCATCCTCACCCGATCGACCTCGGCCTCGCGCTTACCCTAGGCGCTTCGGTGTTCGACTATTGCGGCAGGGCCGAAGACCTGCTGGCCCGCGGCAAACAAGCGGAGGCGCTGGGCAGAGAGCACCGGGTCAAGCTCATAGAAGAGAAGATGGCTCCGATCGTGATCGGCGTGGCGGCCCTGCGCGCAGGCAGCTACGCCGAGAGCGCCGATCAGATAGCGAAATCTCTCTCCAAACTCACTGAGACTGGGCACCGCGCGTGGGTGCCATACGTCAGGGCATTGCTGGGCGAGGCGCTCGCGCGCAGTGGCGACCTCGCAAGGGGACTGGCTTGCATCGAGGAGAGCCTCGAGCAGATCGAGCGCCAGGAGGAGAGGGTGCACCTCGCCGAGGTGCTCCGCCTTAAAGGGTGGATGCTGATGCAGCAAGGTCGATCAGCAGACGCCGAAGCGTGCTTGCGTGAAGCGATCGGTGTCGCGAGACAGCAGAAGGCCAAGTCGTGGGAGTTGCGCGCGACCACCACGCTCGCCCACCTGCTCGCCGATCGTGGTGACCGCGCCGGCGCGCACCAGCTCCTGCGGCCCGCTTACCGCTGGTTCAAAGAAGGGTTCGGCACGAAGGACCTGAAGGACGCCAAGGCCCTGCTGGACGAACTGGAGTCGTGAAGCGGCGCCTCTTCACGTCAACTATGGAGATCCCATGAGCACCGCCAGCGCTTCCGCTCGAAACAAAAAGGCTGTCCTACTGACGGTCGACCGCTACGCTACCGGACTTCGAGGCCAGATCAGCACGCTGAGGAAGGCCTTCCGTCCCCAGGCCAGCGTGTCCGGCTATCTCGGCAAGACGCCTTACCTCGCACACGTCAAGGAACTATGCGAGTGGGTACAGGATGAGCTTTCGAAGGGCAAGGAGGTCGATCGGTTTCGCTACAAGATCCACTCTGTGAAGGCATCCGGGCAAACCGCGACCGTACAATTGAGCGAGATCGACTGTTTCGATGTCGATTTCGAAACCAGCCTGCAGCTTATGAAAATCAAAGGCAAATGGCTGATCGTCAGTAAGCTCTTCAGCGGCAGGGCCCGGCCAAAGTCACATTAGGCCGGTCGTAGCGGCACCAGAATTCCGCGCGCCAACAGCCAGCGGGCGATGGTAAGACCGGCCGTCAGCGGGAGCCGTCCCGACCACGACATCGCAAGTTGGTAGGGCGTCAGCCCGTCCTGGAAGTGGCTCAGCAAAGGTGCTAGCTCCCAATCGCCGAGGTAGGCAATCGGGCCATCGAGATTGGGATGGCGTAGCGCAGGCTTGACCGTCACAAACTGGCCCTCAAGACACGGCCGCTCCACCCACTCGAGCTGCGGGGACAGCCCGACGGACCCCTCCGAGAACGGATTCTCGTCCCGGACCAGGACAGAAGGCTGCGGTGGGATTGCCGCTTCCGTGGTAGCGCGGTCCTGCCAGAAACTCGCCGCGTTACGGGCGGCGATCGTACCATAGTGCTCCGCCGCCCACACCCGGTGTCGTTCGGACGCGCGGCCGAGACTCTCCTGATAAAAGGATATGGCGGCCTCACGTGACGCGGGCCTGCGCAGCAAGGTGTTGACGACAACAGCCCCCGCCAGTGCACTCTGAATCGCTTTCTGGACTCCGCTCGAGGAGAGCGGATCGAGCGCGAGAGCGGCTTCGCCAACTTTGATGCTCAGGGGAGTGACACTCTCTTCGTCGAGATAGGGTGTCGCGTCGGCCGCCAGTACAGGGCTGGCGAGACGGGCATCACGACAGCCGGCCATGAGTCCTGACCGGTCCATTAGCATCTGGAACAGTTGCGCTACGCACCCCCGCGCACGCCGGAGAGCCTCGACATCGATGAACACGAGCGTGTTGTAAGTGCCATCCGGCAATGGCACGCCCCAGTACCACTCAGCGGCTCCAGCTTCGATCCTGGGCTGCGCGGGGAGGCGGCCTCCACGCCAATAGGCGTACAGCGCCATCGTCCGGCGCCCGACCTGGCGCCGCCGCCCCGGAAGGACAGCGGAGCGGCCGCCGGCGTCGGCCAGGAAGGCGGCGCGAACATCGAAGCAGTTGCCCTTCGCCTCGATGCGGAGGGTCCAGCCATCCTCATCGAGCCGACGTTCCCGCACTGCCGCCGGTTGGAGCACGCGCACACCGGCGGCCCTTGCATGATCCAGCAACAGCGAGTCAAAGTGCCCGCGATCGACCAACAAGCCCTGGTGTCCGGGGTCGCTACGCTCCTCCGGTCGGTTGCCCCATTTCACCAGAACGCTCGATACGCGCCGGAACCCGGCTGCTTCGACCGCTTCGCGGGCACCAGCTGTTTCGATGAGCGGCAGGACGCCAGGGCTGAGCGATTCGCCAAGGTGCCTGCGAGGAAACGACGCACGCTCGATGAGACAGACGTCGTGGCCGAGCTGCGCCAGCCTCGCAGCCAGCGTGCTGCCTGCCGGTCCTCCGCCGAGGACGCAAACGTCAGTCAGGCCACGTCTGTTCGTGTGCATGACCATGCTGTCCCTACGACACCTCGGCGGGAGTCTTTTCGCCTGGGGCAAGCCCGGTTGGCGATAGACGGAGGTATGCCTCCAGGCAGTAGTGCAGCCAGCCGCGGATGTAGTCGCAGGCGGGCCGCCCGCGGCGGATGACCTCGTGGTGACAGCCGCCGCCACAGAGATACCGGGCCCAACACTCGCGGCAGGGCTCCTGTCGGTGGACGTGACGCTCGGCCAACCAGTTCGCTTGCCGCTTCAAGTCGAGGCCCTCTGATAGCGAGCCCATGGCCCCCTCCGGGTCGCCGACGAAGCGATGGCACGCGGCCAGGTCGCCATCGGCGGACACGCCGAGGTAGCCAGCGCCGGCGCCGCAGGGATAGGGGCGGTGGGTGCCACGACCGATCTCGCGCATGGCGTTGACCATGTTGGCAAACGGGTAACGCTCACGGGCGAGGAAGCGCCGCTCGAACTCGCGTCCGCAGTCGATCATCTCGCCCAGCATGATCTGCAAGTCCTCGGCCTGCATCTCGCCGTTGCCGTTGGGCGCGCTGAGTAGGGGGGAGAACCCGACGCTATGGAATCCGGCGGCGATGAATTCATCCAGGGTCTGGCGGAGCATCAGGTTCGTGGGGGTCACGGTCACACGGGCCGAGACCTGCATGCGACGTTGTCGAGCCAGCAGCGGTCGTACGTTGGTCATGATCGCGTCAAAACTTCCCCGGCCGCTCTTGTATGGGCGTAGGGCGTCGTGCGCGTCACGCGGACCGTCCAGGCTCACCGTCACGGCGAACCCGAACTCTTCGAAGAAGCTCGCGTCCTGCTCCGTGAGGAGCGTGCCGTTGGTCGTGATCGAGAAGGTGATCGCGAGCGCACGCCGCTCTGCGAGCTCGGCGGCGCGGCGCGTGGCGGCCTGGAGGACCGGACGGTTTGCCAGCGGCTCGCCGCCTAGGAACGCCAGGTTGATGCGCGCATCCGGCTCGGCTTGGGACACGAGCAGCTCGACCGCCCGCTCGGCGACCTCGAGCGGCATGTTCTTCGCGGCACCGCCGAACGCCCCCTGCTGCGCGTAGCAATACGTGCAT
>CAYXIK010000039.1:0-26279 GCA_964465315.1 uncultured Gemmatimonadaceae bacterium
GCCTTAGGAGCCGTTGGGGGCAACCCCGTGCGAGTTCGACTCTCGCCCCGGGCATGAAGTTCCACGCTGGGCCCTGAGATAATCCTCCTCCCAGGCGACCTCGAACGACTGCTCGCATCGCGTACACCGCTTCGGACCCCCCCTCCCGCCCGCGCCCCCGCCCGACCGCGGACCCACCGGCGCCCGCGCCGCGCAGTGCGGACACACCGCGTAAGACTCTCCCCATCCCGCAGGCCGACCGTCCGCGTCACGCGGGTGCGGCACGATCGTCCACCGGCTGGGGCGGACCTCGCGGAACTCCACATAGTCTTGCGAAACGCGGACCGGAGCGTTGTCCACGTCGAGGACCACACCGTCCCCACACCGATGCTGCGCACCGGATACCAGGCGCCGCGGCGCAGGACGCTCTGGACGTCGCGCAGCAGGCGCGCCCAACGCGGAACGGGAGGGCGATGACGGGACGCCACGAAGCAATCTGCCCGCCTTGGTGGCCAGATGCCACGGCGGTGCACCCCGCCCGGATGGGTGGACGGAGCACCCCGCCTGTTCGGTAGTACCGATCGCGCCCCGACGGCCTATACTGGGAACATGGACATGGACAACGCGTATTCCATCAGTATGGCCTTCTGGGTCGTGACGCGGAGCCCGCACCCGATTTGGCACAGTCCTTGTATACGGCTGTGTAATAGCGCGGCGTCGCGTGAGGGAGTGCGTCGGAGCTGAGGCAGGGATCCTGACCGGCTGTTGACCGCCGCCCCCGCGCTGCCGTACCCGCTGCGCGGGGGCGGTGGCGTTCTGGGCAGAGCGGACTAAACGTTTCATGGACGAGGTAGGCTTCAGATGAGTGCGCTTTACGTGACGGGGAGACTGCTACTCGAGATCGCGAGTGCCGGATTCGGGGTGACGCTGGGCTTCGCAGTGAAAAACTGGCTGGAGCAGCGGGAGCGGACGCGGAGCGCCGACTAGCCCTCAGCTGCGCCGCACCAACCACAGGGCGATCGCCGCCCCGAGGGCCATCCACAACAGGATGCGCAGAATCCCACTGCGCTGTCCTTGGTCCTCTTCGATAATTGGCGGTGGCCGCAATGCACCGGAAGACGGTCGACCGGGAATCGCCCCGGCCCGTCCTAGTGCCTCCTCATAGAGGCGCCGCACATCCGGCGGCATTTCCCCGACGTCGCCATATTTCTTCCCGTCGACCACAATCTCCCGATACGTCGCTTTGATCGTACCGCCCAGGCTCCCGGTTCCGCTCGATACACGTTGCAACGCCGAGAGCACCTCATCGCCACCGGTCTGCTTCAGGCTCTCAAGGACCTTCTCGTACTGCGCCCGCACATCGGGCGGCATCGCCTCGACGCTGTCGTACTCGGCACCGTTGAACACGATCTTGAGGCTCACGCGGTCAAGCTAGGATGGGCCGGACGGCAAGGGCAAGTGCCGGCAGGCTGGCCACGCTGGCGCCGACCGCGCCGCCCCGTAACTTTGCCGACTCCGTCAATAACCGTCCGGCACCCTTGATCCCGAGGGATCCCAATGCGCAGTGCGTTACCGATCACGATCCTAGCCGCGCTCGTCGCGGCCATTCCCGTCGCCGCCCAGGAGACTCCGACCGAAAAGACCGCCGCTGCCGACGTGATCCGGCGCATGGGTGATCTGGAGCGCTCGCTCGCCGTGCCGCAGCTCGTGACGCGTCTCGTCGGGGCGCGTGACCCGCGGCGCGACGCGGTGATCGCCCGCGCGAAGGAACTGATGGACAAGGAGCTCCTGGCGATGGCCGACGACATCACGCGGCACCCCGAGACCGGGTGGAAGGAAGAGCGGTCGGTGAAAATCCTGACCGACTACCTGAAGGCACACGGCTTCGAGGTCGAGATGGGCGTCGCCGGCCTGAAGACGGCTTTCGTCGCCCGTTATACCAAGGGCACGCCGGGGCCGAACCTGGGCGTCATCCTGGAGTACGACGCGCTCCGCGGCACGAGCCGCGATTTCCATGGCGACCAGCACAGCGCGCAGGGGCCGGTGGGGATCGCCACGGCGGTCGCGGTGGCGGAGTTTCTCACCACCTCGAAGACGCCCGGCACCGTGATCGTCTACGGGACGCCGGCCGAGGAGCTCGCGTCGCCCGCCGCCAAGACGGTGATGTACAACGCGGGCGTGTTCAAGGGCGCCGACGTCCTCATTCGCTCCCACTCGTCCACCGCCACGCAGGCGCCGAGTCCTGGGTTCGGGAGCTGCTGCATGAATATCAACGTCATGCACTACGTCTTCTCCGGGGCGCCCGCGCACCAGCTCCAGGCGTGGGACGGACGGGACGCGTTGAAGGGTCTGATCGAGCTGTTCAATCACATCGACGGCATTCGCATGACGGTGCGGCCGGAGACCAAAATCCAGGGCATCATCACCGAGGGCGGCAAGGCGCCCAACGTGGTTCCCGACCGCGCCGTCGCCGAGTTCTGGATCCGCTATCCCGATCCGGTCTACCTGGCCCAGGTGACGGACCGCGTGAACGACGCGGCCAGGGGAGCGGCGCTGTCAACCGGGACCAAGGTGCACATCGACGTGGACTCGTCCTCCCGGAACGGCATCTCGGTCGCCGCGCTGAACTACCTCGCGTTCGCGTACATGAAGAAGTTCGGCGCGACCAAAGTCGAAGACGAGCCCGGGCGCCCGCTCCCCTTCGAGGAGACCGGCACCGTCGCGACGCAGGTCCCCGGTGTCGGCGTCACGTCCCACAGCTCGAACGGAGGCTATCACACCTTCGAGATGGAGGCGGACGCGCTCGGCGAGGTCGGTCACCACGGCTTCCTCGTGGACGCCCAGGCGATGACGGCCGTGCTGTATCACTTCGCCACCGACGCGCCGTACCGCGCCGCGGTCAAACGGGAGTTCGACGGCCTGAAGGCGCTCTACGACGACTATCTCACGGCCCTGCGGAACGCGTACCCCCTCCCCCACGTCGCTGAGCCCACGGGGAACTGACCCATGCGCCCGATACTCAACGCGGTCCTCCTCGCGGCGTGCGGCGTGACACCGCTCGCCGCCCAGCAGCGCGCCATCACAGACAGCGATCTCTTCACCTTCCGCTGGGTGGCGAGCCCGCAGATCTCACCCGACGGCCGACAGGCGGCCTACGTCCTCGTGACGGTGAACGCGAAGCACGACGGCTATGAGACGAGCCTCTGGCTCGTGCCCACGGACGGTGCGTCCTCGCCGCGGCGCATCACCGCCGGCCCGCACGACGGGGCGCCCCGCTGGTCGCCCGACGGCGCAGTGATCGCGTTTCTCCGCCCGAAGGACGGCCACCCGCAGCTCTATCTCTTGTCCCTGGCCGGCGGCGAAGCGCAGCAGCTCACCGACCTCCCGAAAGGCGCTGGGCCCGCCGCGTGGTCGCCCGACGGAAAGACGATTGCATTCGTGAGCTCCACCACCCCGGAAGACATCGCCAAGGCGGACAAGACGGACAAAAAGGACGAGCCCAAGAGCGACGTACGGGTGATCACCCTGGCCGAGTATCGGGCGGACGACGAGGGGTACCTGGACCCGGCCGAGCACGGTCATATCTGGACGGTGCCGGCCGCCATGCCGGGAGACCAGCCTGCCAAGGCCCACCAGGTGACGTCCGGCGCATTCGACGAAGAGGCGCCGCAATGGAGCCGCGACGGGACGCGAATCTACTTCGTCTCGGACCGCCGAAAGGAGTCGTACTACTATCCGCCCGACGCCAACGTCTACTCCGTCCCGGCGAGCGGCGGCGCCATGGACACCGTAGTCGACATCGACGGCCCGGTGTTCGGTGCCGCGCTCGCACCGGACGGGAAGGCGATCGCGTTCCGCGGCTTCTTGAACCCACCCCGCCCGCGCTCCTACGACCAGTCGGACCTCTTCGTGAGGCGCGGCGGCCGGACCACGAACCTCTCCGCCGATTACGACTTCGACATGGGGACCGCCGTGATTGGCGACCAGGCGCCGCCGCGCGGCGGCGGCACGAGCCCGAGCATCTGGGCGGCCGACGGCAAGGCCGTGATCGTGACTACGACGGAGCACGGCCGCTCGAACCTCGTGCGGTTCGACGCGCAGACTGGAGCGCGGGAGCCGCTCACCACGGGCGATCATGCCGTCCTCGCGTACACCGCCACGCCGGACGCCCGGCGCTTCGTGCTGACCATCGGCGATCCGACGCACCTGCCGGACATGTACACCCTCGACGCCCAGACCAAGCGGCTCGCGCAGCTCACCCATGTCAATGACTCCTTGTTCGCCAAGCTCCAGCTCGTGACGCCGGAGGACTTCTGGTACACGAGCTTCGACGGCAAGAAAGTCGAAACGTGGATCATGAAGCCAGTGGGCTTTACGCCGGGAAAGAAGTACCCGCTCATCCTCAACATCCACGGCGGGCCCCATACGGCGTACGGCTACATCTTCTTCCACGAGATGCAGTGGATGGCCGCCAAGGGCTACGTGGTGGTGTATCCGAACCCGCGGGGGAGCACGACGTATGGCCAGGACTTCGGCAACATCATCCAGTACAAGTATCCTGGCGACGATTACAAGGACCTGATGATCGCGGTGGATTCGCTGATCCGTCGGGGGTACGTGGACTCGACCAAGCTGGGCGTAACCGGCGGGTCGGGCGGCGGGCTCCTGACCGACTGGACCGTGGGCCACACGCACCGCTTCGCGGCCGCCGTGTCGCAACGCGACGTGGCAGACTGGCTGGGCTTCTGGTACACCGCCGATTTCACGCTCTTCCAGCCGACGTGGTTCCGCTCTCCGCCGTTCCGGGACCCCCAGGAGTTTCTCGCCCGTTCACCGGTCCGTTACGCGGACAGTGTCACGACGCCGCTGATGTTCATCCTGGGCGAAGAGGACTATCGCGCCCCACCCAGCCAGGGCGGCGAGGCGATGTTCCGCGCGCTCAAGTATCTCCACAAGACGACCGTGATGGTCCGATTCCCCGGTGAGTCGCACGAGCTGTCGCGCTCCGGGAAGCCTCTGCATCGCGTGGAGCGGCTGCAACACATCCTGCGCTGGTTCGACAAGTACCTGCAGGGCAAGCCCACGACGGCATACGACGCGCCATGACCGCCTCGCTGCACACGGTGCTCGACGTCGCGCTCCGGACGTCCATCGTCTACTTCTTCGTGCTGATCGGGCTGCGACTCAGCGGCACGCGGACGCTCGGCCAGTTGACCGTCTTCGACTTCGTCTTGCTCCTCATCATTTCGAACGCGGTCCAGAACGCGATGGTCGGCCCGGACACGAGCCTGGCGGGCGGGCTCGTGGCCGCCGGGGTGCTGATGAGCTGGCACTGGGTGATCGACAAGGTGCGGCTCCGGAATCGCCGGATCGCCAAGCTCATCGCTGGGGAGGGAATCATGTTGATCTATCACGGCAGGATCCTGGACGAGCATTGCCGCCGCGCCGGAGTCACGCGCGACGAGCTCTTGCAGGCGCTACGGGAGCACGGCGTGGCGCGAGTCGAGGACGTGATGTTCTCCGTGCTCGAGCCCGACGGAACGATCAGCGTGGTCCGCAACGACGATATGAGGCCGGGAGAGCGACCACATCACAGGATCAAGGCAATACGCCGAAACCCGTAGGACTGTCCGGTTCCGTGCTTCCTGACCCCTGTTAGATTTACTGTCGGATGCCCGCCATCCTGATCAAGAAAACGTCCGAGGAGCCCGGGGCCGCCTCGCTCGCGGTGACCGTGCCGGTCGAGCACGTGCGCGAGGTCGAGGACCGTGCCACGTCCGACTATCAGCGACGCGCACGGCTGCCGGGGTTCCGGAAAGGCAAGGCTCCGCCGGCGCTCGTGCGCAAGCAGTTCGCCGAGGACATCAAAAAGCACGCGCTGGAAGAGCTCATCCGGGAGAGCTGGAATGCGGCGCTCGCACAGGAAGCCCTGAAGCCGGTCGCGGACCCCCACGTCCACAATCTGAAATGGGACGCGGGGGCACCCCTGACGTTCGAGTTCCATGTAGAGGTGAAACCCGATCTCAAGCTCGAGCGGATCGGCAAGTTCCAGTTGAAACGCACGGTCCCGAAGGTCACGGAGGATCAGGTGGTCGCGCAGCTCAACGAGTTGCGCGAGCAGAAAGCACCGTGGACGCCCGTGACCGGCGAGAAGCCCAAGCTCAAGGATCTGGTGCACGTGACCATCGCGACCCGCGAGGCCGGGAGCAACGCCGCCCGGGATCCCCAGCCCTATCAGCTCGTGCTGGGCGAGGGTCGGGCGATCCCGGACGTGGAGGAGCGCATCATGGGGCTTTTCCCCGGGGAGACGGTAGACGCCACCGTACGGTTTCCGAGCGACTTCCCGGAGGAGGCGAAGCGCGGCCAGTCGCGTGACGTTCGGATCACGCTCCATGAGATCAAGCGCCAGCAGCTCCCAGAGCTCGACGACGCGTTTGCCCGGGAGGTGGGGGACTTCGAGTCCCTGGAGGCGCTCCGGCGGGCCGTGCGGGAGGACCTGGAGAAAGACGCCGGGCGGGAGGCGGACGCCCAGGTCCGCCGGGACCTGATCGACCAGATCGTGCAGGCGAATCGCGTCGTGGCCCCACGGCCCCTCGTCGAGCGGGCAGTCTACACCTACGCCCAGGCGTATGGCATCCCGGAGGATCGGTGGCCCGACTTCTCGCGCGAGGTCGCGCCGGTGGCCGAGGCACAGGTCCGACGTGATCTGATCCTCGACTGGCTCGTGGAGCACCACGATCTCCGCGCCACCGACGCGGAGGTCGAGCACCGACTCGCGGAGCTCGCCGCGCGTCGGGGGACGCCGGTCGCGGAGCTCCGGGCCTCGCTCGAGAAAGCCAAGCGGCTGCGCGATCTGGAGCGCGGCCTCACCGAGGAGAAGGTCTTCGCCTTTCTTCTTTCGCAATCCACCGTGGAGCAGACGTGACCAATAAAAGCCAGCTCTATCCGCCCTACATCATCGAGCGCTCGAGTCGGGGCGAGCGCACGTACGACATTTTCAGCCGGCTGCTCATGGACCGCATCGTGTTCCTGGGCACGCAGATCAATGACGAAGTGTCGAACATCATCATCGCGCAGCTGCTCTTCCTCGATGCGGACAACCCGGAGCGGGACATCTACCTGTACATCAACTCTCCAGGCGGCATCGTGTCCTCCGGCATGGCGATTTACGATACGATGCAGTTCCTGCGGGCCCCGGTGAACACGATCTGCATGGGGATGGCGGCCTCCATGGGCTCGTTCCTCCTCGCCGCCGGCCGCAAGGGACGGCGCTCCGCCCTGCCCCACGCGCGCATCATGATGCACCAGCCCTCGGGGGGCACCCAGGGGACGGCCGCCGACATCGAAATTCAGGCACGGGAGATCCTGTACCTGCGCGGCAAGCTCAACGAGCTGTACGCCAAGCACACCGGCCAGCAGGTGGAGCAAATCGAGAAGGACATGGACCGCGACCGCTTCATGTCCGCAGAAGAGGCCAAGGATTACGGGCTAATCGACCACGTGATAGCCAACTTCCAAGAGATCGACGATGGGAAGAAGAAGTGACGGCTTGCGTCCGCCAGGCGACTTTCCCATACTAGGGCCCGATGTCCCACGATAAGCACCTCCGCTGCTCCTTCTGCGGCAAGTCGAAGGACTCGGTCCGGAAGTTCATTTCCGGGCCGTCGGTCTACATCTGCAACGAGTGCATCGCGCTCTGCAACGAGATCCTAGCGGAAGACGAGGAGCGAGAGGTCTCCGAGGCGATCACCCAGGTCCCGATCCCTTCCGAAATCAAGGAAGTGCTGGACCAGTACGTGATCGGGCAGGAGAAGGCCAAGAAGACCCTCGCCGTGGCGGTCTACAACCACTACAAGCGGATCAATTCACACCAGGGACGTGAGGTCGAGGTCGAGCTCGACAAGTCGAACATCCTCCTCATCGGTCCGACGGGCGTGGGCAAGACGCTGCTCGCCCAGACGCTCGCCCGCATCCTCGACGTCCCGTTCACGATCGCCGATGCCACCACGCTCACCGAAGCCGGATACGTCGGCGAGGACGTGGAGAACATCCTGGTCCGGCTGCTCCAGGCGGCGGACTTCAACGTCTCCGAGGCGGAGCGCGGCATCGTCTACATCGACGAGATCGATAAGATTGCGCGCAAGTCCGAGAACCCGAGCATCACGCGCGACGTATCGGGCGAGGGCGTGCAGCAGGCGCTTCTCAAGATCCTCGAAGGCACCGTCGCGAGCGTGCCACCCCAGGGGGGGCGCAAGCATCCGCAGCAGGAATACATCCAGGTGAACACCAAGGACATCCTGTTCATCTGCGGCGGCGCGTTCGACGGGCTCGAGAAGATCATCGAGTCTCGCACGGGCAGACGGCAGATCGGCTTTACCAAGGAAGAGATCGCCAAGGGCGCACCCGAGAAGATCAAGAAGAACCCGTTCATCGATGTCGAGCCGGACGACCTGCTTCGCTACGGCCTGATCCCGGAGCTGGTGGGCCGGCTGCCGGTGGCGGTGCCCCTGGACGCGCTCGACGAAGACGCGCTCATCCGCATCCTCATCGAGCCCAAGAACGCCCTCTCCAAGCAATACCAGAAGCTCTTCGAGCTCGAGGATGTGCGCCTCACCATCGAGAAGGACGCGCTCACCGCCATTGCCCAGAAAGCCATCAAGCGCGGCACGGGCGCCCGCGGCTTGCGGGCGATACTCGAGGGGATGATGACGGATATCATGTTCGATCTGCCGAGCCGGGACGATGTGCGTGAGGTCGCCATCACCGCCGAGTGCGTCACGGAAGGCCGGCCCCCGCTGCTCGTCACGGAGCGCGTGCGTCAGAAGAAAGAAGCCTGACCGAGGACCCTCGCTTCATCGGCTCCTTCCCCCGGGCCGACGTCTCCCTCACCCCGCTGCTCCCCGAAGTCGCCCTCGTCGGCCGCTCAAACGTCGGCAAGTCGAGCCTGTTGAATGCCTTGGCCGGCCGTAAGATCGCGAAGGTGTCCGGCACGCCCGGAAAGACCCGGATGCTGAACGTCTACGAGGTCCCCTTGGTGCGTGGTGCGTGGTGCGTGGCCTCCGAAGCGAGCCGTCCGCCCGACTCGCACCGCGAGCAACCACGTACCACGCACCACGCCTTCTATTTTCTCGACCTCCCCGGCTACGGGTATTCCCGCGCCTCCCGCACCGAGCGCCGCGCATTCCGGCTCCTCATCGCGCACACGCTGAATCGCGCGCGTCTGGCGGGCGTCCTGTGGCTGCTCGATATCCGTCAGGAGCCTTCGGCCGACGACCGAGCGATGCAACAGCTCTTCGCCGAGCGGGACACCCGCGTGCTCGCCGCCCTGACCAAGAGCGACAAGCTGTCGCGGAGCGCGCGGCAGCCGCGCGAGCGCGGGTTGCGCGAGTCACTGGGCCTCGATGACGACCAAGTCATCGTGACGAGTGCACGCGGGGGGGAAGGAATCGAGGATCTGCGGGAGAGTCTCAGACGGTTAGTCGGTTAGACGGCTAGACGGCTAGTGAAGGTGCTTACCTAACCGACTGACCGTCTAACCGTCTGACCGCCCAGCTGTTCGACACTCCCGCCGGCAGCCGCCCCGACACCAGCATCGCCGTCGACAGGGCGTCAGCGGCGGTGGCCGTCGGGGTGACGACGGACGCTTGGGTGAGTGCGCGCGCTGGCCATCCCGTCGCCGGGTCCATCACGTGGCCCACGATCAGCGATCCGTACCGGAGGAAGGATTCGGTGTTGGCGGCAGTGGAGAGCGCCATGTCACGGAGCCGCGTGTGCGCCACGGTCTTGCCGGGGCGGTCCGGATCGGTGACGTCCACGCGCCAACCGGGTTCGCCGGGCGGCGCACCGATGGCAGCCGTATCGCCGCTCACGTCGAGGAACGCGCGCCGCACGCCCCGCGCGCGCAGGACCGCCAGCGCGCGGTCGATCCCGTAGCCCACGCCGATCGAGCCGAAGTCGAGCTGGGTGGGCCGGGCGCGTAGGCGGACAACGTCTCCGTCGAGCTCCACCACCGCCGCCGTCACCGCTTCCCGCGCCTCCGCGAGCTCCGCGCCCGTCGGCGCACGGGGGGGGGTCCGCGGCCGGTGAAAACCCCACGCACGCATCAGCGGCTCCACCGCGACGTCGAACGCGCCGCCGGTGGCCCGCCGGAATCCGGCGGCAAGGTGGAGCACGGCGCCCAGGTCCTGATCCACCCGCATTGCCTTCAGGCCTGCGCAGCGGTTCAGCTCGCACAGGTCGCTCGCGTCGTCGAACAGCGTGAGCCGGCTCTCCACGCGCCGCAGCTCCGCCAAGGCCGCGGAGCACGCGTCCAGCCCCTCCTGCTCCGAGCCCGCAAACGCCATCAGGTGCACCGGCTGGCCCATGGCCCACGACCACCGCTCGACGAACACATCGTCGCGGAATCGAAGTCGCGGCACGCCGACGAGCCCCCAACACCCAGTCCCGAGCATGCCGAGGAATTCACGCCGTCGCACGCCTGAGCTCCCGCAGGATGAGATACGACTGAACGTAGAACGTCACCGCGAGCACCGAGCTCGATGCCTCGAGCAGCCAGCTGAAGCGCGGATCCGCGTAGCGCATGAGCCACATCGCCGAAAACGACACCAGGAGGGCGACGAACGGCTCGGCGACGAGGAGCCGCTTCCAGCGCTCTCCGACGCGCTCGCACAGCGCCACGCCGAATCCCGTGATCACAAAGATCACCGCCATCGAGAGGAGGTGCGTGTGTGTAATCGTGAGCATTTCGGCGAAGGACTTCGGGAACTGCATCGCTCCCATCGCTGCCTGGCTGGTCTCTGCGTCCGTGCCTCTGTAGCGGGACTCGATCCCGGGCGGCACAAGGCGCGTGGTGTGCCAGACGAAAACGAGAGACGTGGTGTACCCGACCAGCTGGACGATGACGACCCAGCGCGCCAAGGAGCGAAGTGCGGGGGGCAGGCCCCGCCAGGTGACGCTCACCGGATCGCCCCACGCTGGTGCCAAGCCGTGAGGTCGGCGAGCAGGCGCCGCACACCCCGCGTCACGGCGTGCACGCTGATCGTGGCGCCGGAGATGCTCCGGATCTCGCGGCCGACGCGCAAGGAGTCGGCCGCCGTCTTGCCCCGGAACTGGCGACGCCACGGCTCGTAGGCGACCTCGCCGCCGTAGGGCTCCCGGTACGCCAAGATGTCCACGTCCTTGAGCCGGTCCGCCGGATCGATGGCGACGAGGAACGTGATCGGCTGGTCCTTGCCGAGCACGTTGCCCACCTGTGCGAAGCCCAGGAGCGAGTCGGCGCGCGACACGCGCAGCACGGCGGCCGAGTCTACCCGCAGCGTGTCCAGCCGCGTGCCGGGGCCGAACACGCGGGCAATCGAGGCGGCGACCTTGGTGGGGGGAGGCGCGGGGTTCTGGGCCGCGAGGAGGAGAGCGGTGAGCACGATCGCCACGTCAGAACTGGTAACCGACGCCGAGGCTCAGCACTTCGTGCTCGCCGACGCCCGCCGCGTTGCGGACGATCTGATAGTCGCCCTTGAACGCCGTGTTCCAGGTGGGCTTGAACGTCAGCCCGAACGTCGTGAGGCGGCGCGCGAGGGATCGGTCGCGCGTCACACCGGTCGGCACCGAGGCGTGTGTGTCGTAGCGCTCGTGACGCGCGAAGGCGTTGAGCTTGTGCGATGAGCCCCGCGCGAGCAGGCGGAGGAGGTCGTAGGCGCCCTCGACGTAGCCGCCCGCGATCCGGCTTCCCGCGCTCGTCGCATACCTGGCGTCGATCGCGCCGGCGTCGCTCACGCTGATGTTCGCCACCTCTCCGCGGAAACTCGCGCCCCCCACATCGTAGCGCACGTCGGCCGACACGAGCGTGATGGGAGCCGCGAACGAGCCCCTGCCGAGGATGCTGTCGGCGTTCGCCGTGCCGCCGTACCAGAACGACCCGCCGAGCTTCCAGCCCGGCCGAGCCCACTCGAGGCGCCCGGTGAAGGACGGATTGGCGAAGCTCGCGTCACGACCCTCCTGGCGCCCCTCCCGAATCCCTTCGGAGGCGGAGAAGCCGTCGGCACGCAGCCCGTTCACGAGGTACACGCGGTACGCCAGCCCGCTCCCGCCCGGAATCGTGCCTACCGCACCGACTCCGATCTCGCGCCACGTCGTCGGTATGACGTCGTTGTCAAACCCCGGGCGATCCACGCCGTTGAATGTCGGCGGCTCGTGGGTCTCGTTGATGATCCCGACCGGTGTCAGGACCAGGCCAGTCCGGACCGTGAGCCAATCGGCCACGCGATAGTCGAGGTAGGCCTGCTCGAGCGCGACCTCTCCCCCGGGCTTGCCGCCTTCGACCTTGGCGTCCTCCACCTCCAGCTCGGATCGGAACGTGAGCCGCTCGTCGAAGGTGTGGGCCACGTAGGCGACGAACCGGGCGAGGTTCACGACACCCGGCGTGTTGGGTGCGGTGGAGTGGGTGTAGTGCACCTCGCCGTAGCCCCCCAAGGTGGTGCGCTCCTGCGCGCCGGCGGTCCAAGGCAGGCCTGCGGCGAGGGCACAGCACAGCCCCCACCTGAGGAGTCTTCGCATCGAGCTCCGAAGCAAACTAGTTGAGAATTGTTCTCAATCAGCGGAATAGCCGAATCTAAAAGTCGGGATTCGGGCGGTCAAGCAGATTATTGTTGTGACCTCGGGAGGGCTACCCTTGGACCGCTTCCTGCCTGCACTCGCGTACGCCCTGCTGGCGCTCGCCGCCATCGGGCTCGGCGGGGGTGCCATTCATCTCAAGCGAAGGCTGGAGCAGAGCGAGCGAGACCGGCGCCGGGCGGCCGACGAGCTGAACCGCCGGCTGTCTGAGCTCTTCTCCCTCCAAGAGCTCTCCTACATCCTGTCCGGCTCGCTCCAGCTCGACCGCATCGTCGAGCAGGTGGTGCGCTACGCCATGCGGTTCCTGGACGCCCAAGGGGCACTGGTCGCCCTCGCGCCGGATGGGGACGGCGGGATGGAGCCACGCCCCCTCGCCGTCACGGCCGCTGAAGGCATCCTCGCTCCCCTGGCGGGACGGGCCATCGCCCCCAGCGATCCCGGCCTGGTGGCACGATCGGTCGGTGGCGAGCGGCTCGAGCTGGTGCGCAGCTCGAGCGGGGAGCCGGCGCCGCTGGTCGAGGGGATCGTGGCCGATTCGGCCGCCGCCGTGCCGCTGCGCGCCCACGGCGTGGTGGTAGGGACGCTCGTGATCGCCAACCCGCGCGACGGCGCATTCGCGCCCGAGGACATCCGCCTGCTTTCCACGGTCGCCACCCATGCCGCCATCGTGATCGCCAATGCCCGCTTCTTCGAGATGGTGCGGCACGCGAAGGAGCAGTGGGAGACGGCGTTCGATGCGCTTTCCGGAGGCATCGCGGTGGTGGACGAGGCGGGTCAGGTACGTCGGGCAAACCGCGCGCTGGCCTCCCTCTTAGGCGCGCCGATCCCCGCGGTGATCGGATGCGACCTGGCTGACGCCCTGCTCGGCGGGTCGCCCGCCCTGCTCGAGCTGCTTGCAGCAGCGCGCCGTGGCGACCGCGCGCAGCCGCTCGTGCTCCGATCGGCTACGCTCGGCCGCACGCTTCGCGTGAACGCGGCGCGCATCCCGACGCCGGCCCAGGATCAGAGCGTCGTCGTGCTCGTGGAAGACGTAACGGACCAGCACGCGATGGAAGCCCACCTGATCCAGAGCGAGAAACTTGCGGCGGTGGGGCAGCTCGTCTCGGGTGTGGCCCACGAGCTCAACAATCCACTCACTTCCATCGCCGGCTTATCGGAGTTTCTGCTCGAGCAGAAGGAGCTTGGCGGCAAGGATCGCGGGCACCTCCGTGTGATTCACGAGCAAGCGGACCGAGCGGGACGAATCGTCCGGAACCTGCTCACCTTCGCCCGCAAGGGCACGGCCGAGCGAGTGCCGGTAGACCTGAACGACGTGATCGAGCGCACCCTGCTCCTCATGAGCTACGACTTGCAGCTCAGGGACATCGTGATCGACAAGGACTTGGCACCCGTCCCGTCGGTGCTGGGAGATCGCCACGCGCTGCAGCAGGTCGTGATCAACCTGCTGAACAACGCGGCCCAGGCGGTGTCCGAGAATCCGCCTGACCGGCCGCGACGGATCCGGCTGCGCTCGTGGGCGGACGATCGTGTGCGGCTGCGAGTCGCCGATTCCGGGCCAGGGATTCCGGATGAGGTACTGCCGCACCTCTTCACGCCCTTTTTCACCACGAAGGAGCCGGGCCAGGGGACGGGTCTGGGCCTCTCGATCACCTATTCCATCGTCGAGGCTCATAGCGGCCGGATCGTCGTCGACCGCCCGGTCGAAGGAGGGGCGGCGTTCCTGGTCGACTTGCCGGTCGCGCCCGGCGACGCCCTGCCACGGGGCAGTTCGGAGCCCCGGGCCGCGATGACGCCGGCGAAGCGTGCCATCCTGCTCGTAGACGACGACCCCGCCGTGCGCCGCATGGTGAAAGCCCTGTTCGGCCGCGAGGGGCACACGGTGGAAGTGGCCCGCAATCCTCAGCACGCGCTCGATCTCGCGCGCACGCGCACCTACGATCTGATTCTCGCGGACCGGGAGGCGCGGGCGCGCGATCAGTCGTTCGTGGAGCAGCTATTGGAATCGCACCCGGAGCTCAAGGAGCGGGTGCTCGTCGCCACGGGAGGGGGCTCGCCTGCCGGAGGCGGGGGCCTGCGTTACGTCCGCAAACCTTTCAACCTGCGCGATCTGCGGGACGAAGCGGCACGGGTGTGGGCCGCGGCCACGCTGTCATAAGCTTCCGCCGGCCACCCGAACACCGCGAGATTCACGGCTCCTCCTCCACCGGGCGCGAACTTCACGCCCTCGCGGAGCAGCAGCGCCCGCTGCACCACGCTCCCGTGATCGGCACCGGAGAGCGAGATGCGGCCTGCGGCGTTGAGCACACGCCACCAGGGAACATCTGAATCATCGGGGAGTGCGGAGAGGGCCCAGCCGACGGTGCGGGCCGCGCCGGGACGGCCCGCGAGCCGCGCCACGAGCCCATACGTCGCGACGCGACCCTTGGGGATGTGGCGCACGACCTTGTAGATGCGGTGATAGAACGGGTTCACTAGTCCCCGGCGCCCCTCGAGGTCACCTCCAACCTACTCCTGCCACGCCGGTCGTCCAGCGCGGCCCCGGCTAGGATACCCGTAACACGTCTTCCAGCAAGCCCGTCTCCCCGGACCCGAGGATTGACAAAACGTCTTCCAGTGCTCTGCGCTCACGGGGCCAGGAGAACCGCGCCGCGGCTTGAGAGGCCGCGAGCCACTCGACGTGATCGTGCTCCGCGGACGAACGAACCGACGCCTTGGCGTCCACCACGCACGCGAACACCGGGATCAGCGCGATTTCGTCGGTCCGGTGGCGATAAAACGACTCCACGCGCGAGACGTTGTAGAGTCGCGCCGGCTCGAGTCCGGTCTCCTCAAGCACTTCGCGCCGCGCGGCCTGCACCGGCGTCTCGCCGGGCTCGATGTGCCCGTGCACGGTCTCCCACGAGCCGGGAGAGCGACCCTTCGGTCCGCGTCGCAGCACCAACACCTCGACGCCCGACCCCGTGTTGCTCGGGCGCAGCACGTACGCGTCGACGAACGCCACCCGGACTTCCGTCATGGGAGAATCCGGCTAGCGCCGGCGACCCAGCACTGCTTCGAGTCGCGCCGAGAGTGCCCGGGCACGGAACGGCTTGGTGAGGAAGTCATCCGCGCCCAGCTCGAACACGCGCACCTCGTTGTCTTCGTCGCTCTTGGCGGTGAGCACCAGAACCGGAATGTCGGCCGTCGCCGGTCGAGAGCGCAGGTGGGAAAGCACGCCGTACCCGTCGAGGCCGGGCATGTTCAGATCGAGGACGATGATATCCGGGCCGACGCGGTCGACCTGATCCAACGCCTGCACGCCGTCCCGCGCTTCCGAGACGACGTACCCTTCCCGCTCGAGCAAGTCCTTCAGGACCTTGCGGAGGCTATCCTCGTCGTCCACCAGGAGCACCTTGCGCGCCGGAAGACCGTGCGGCCCCGAGACGCGCGGCGGCGCCGGCTCCTCGAGGAGCTCGAAGTGGGCGGTGAGCGTGTCGTGGGCCGGCGCGGGCTCCACCATCCCGCCCGGGCCCGCGTGCGTGACGTGCGGCTGGGGCATCCCGCCGCTCGACCGTCGCGGTGCGGCCGCAGGTCCCGACGGCCGGTCGTCATCTTGCGGGATGTCCACGACCCGAGTCAGCTCGTCCAGCGTCGACTCCCCGCGCAACACGTGCTCGAGCCCCGATTCCCACAGGCCCTTCATGCCTGTGCGGCGAGCCGCGCCCGCGATCTGCTCCGCCGTCTCCCCCGAGGCAATCCGCCGTTCCACCTCGGGCGTGACGTTCAGCACTTCGACGATCGAAAAGCGACCGCGATAGCCCGTCATCGCGCAGTCGGGGCACCCAGCCGCCCGGTACAGCGGGGTCCCCTTCGGGATCCATTTCTTGACGCGGTCGGGGGGCGCCTCCATCCACACCTCTTTGCAGGTGGGGCAGAGCTTGCGCATGAGGCGCTGCGCCAGCACGCCCCTGAGCGCCGCCGCGATCTTGTACGCCTCGACGCCGATGTCCACGAGCCGCGTGACCGCGTTCGCCGCATCGTTCGTGTGCAGCGTCGAGAGCACGAGGTGGCCAGTGAGGGACGCCTGCACGGCAATTTGGGCCGTCTCGCGGTCGCGGATCTCACCCACCAGCACGACGTTCGGGTCCTGCCGCAGAATCGACCGCAGCGCCGACGCGAACGTCAAGCCGGCCTTCTCTTGCACCTGCACCTGCACGATGCCCTGCATCCGATACTCGACGGGATCCTCAACCGTCACGATGTTCACGCCCTCGCTCTTGATCTGGTTGATGCACGAGTAAAGCGTGGTCGTTTTGCCCGACCCCGTGGGACCGGTTACGAGGATGATCCCCTCGTGGTTCTCGAGCAGCCGCTTGATGCCGTCCGTCTCATTCGCGTTCAACCCCAGCGACTCGAGGGACTTGACCGTGGCTCGCGAGTCGAGGATCCGGATCACGACCTTCTCGCCCAGTGATGCCGGCAGCGTCGAGACACGCAAGTCGATCGGCTGGCCGTTTACCGCCACCCGCGCCCGACCGTCCTGCGGTCGCAGGCGGTCGGCGATATCGAGCTCGGACATGATCTTGATGCGGGAGATCAGCGGCAGGCCGGCCTGGCGCGGAATCTTCATCACCTGTCGCAGCACGCCGTCGATACGGTAGCGCACCGCCACACCGCCCTCTTCCGGCTCGATGTGGATGTCGCTGGACCGCTGGAGAATCCCTTCGGAGATGATGAGGTCGACGAGCCGTACCACGGGACGCTGGCTCGCTTCCGCTTCGGACGCCGCGATCTCGTCGGGCGCCACGTCCTGCAGGTGCTCCAGCGCGGTCGAGGTTTCCATGCCCTCGAGCAGCTTATCCACCGCCTTCTCCGGCCGGTACACCTCATCGAGCTTCTCGGCGATCTTCGAGGGTGCAAGCAACAGCATCCGGATCTCACGCGCCGTCGCGAACGCCAGCGCCTTCTCCGCATCCAGATCAAACGGATTCGCCGTCGCAACCTCGAGGTAGGAGTCGGTGGCGTGGAGCGGCAGGATGTGGTAGCGGCGCGCGACCTGCTCCGGCACCCGTTCCTTTGCGGCCGGGTCCATGTGGTGCAGGTCGGCGAGCTTGATGCGGAAGCGACTGGAGAGGGCCGTAAGGATCTGCTCGTCGGTGGAGATCTTCTGCGACACCAGCGTTTGCCACAACGTGGCCTGGGGCTCGGCCTTGCCCCGTAGCTCGGCCAGGAGCTCGGGCGTCAGCACTCCTTCCAGGGAGTGCGCCAGCCATTCATCCGGGAAGTTCGTGTCGGCCATTCGGTTGACTTCCAAAGGTAGCCCGTCGACCGGCGCAGTCCAGTCTGGAAGGCGGGCGGGGGAGGTTGTGGAGGCTAGAGGAGGCTGCTCAACATGCGTTCAACCTTCTCCAACCTCCCCAACCTCCCGAACCTCCATAACCTCCCCTAGAGGATCCCCCAAAAGTCCCGTGCCACATCAAACGCGAGGGCCAGCCGGTGCGTGGCGGTGCCGAAGCCCACGTCGCACCGGAACACGCCCAACCACTCGAGGCCGAGCCCGACCGTCGCGCGGGTCCCGGGCGTGGCCGCCCATGGCGTGCTCGCCACAGGCCGGCCGGTCGCGCCGACCGCGACGAAGGGCGTGAGCGTGAGTGTGCGCGGCGTGCGCGCGTAGGGGCCGACGGCGATCGCCACGAAGGGCACAGGCACGCGCCACTCCAGGTGGACGAGCGCCATGCGTGCGCCGCCCCAGCGTCGGAAGTCCTCCCCCAGCAACGTCCCCCGTCCGCCCAGCACGAACGCGCGGTGTGCGGGAAGGTCGCGGCTCGCGACGCCACCTTGGGCACGGATCAGGAGGTGCGTTCCCCCCGCCGGGAACAACGCGTGGCCGGCGCCCCAAAACCGCAGATAGGTAACCCCACCGTCTAGTCGGCCGGCCTCGACGACGGTTTCGAAGTGCAGGTCGCGCCGGACCGCGAACCCCTCGCTCCGGCGCTCGAACCCGAGCTGCACCAGATCCGCGCCGGGCCCGCCGAGCGCGGGGTTCGGCCGGAACGCGCCGTTGGCGGGCGCCGCGACCACCGGAAGCGACCAGATCGACTCCCGGCTGACGGTCGCCCGCCACGCTTCGCGGACGCCCACCCCATGTCGATAGGTCGCTCGCGCTCCCTCGGCCTCGTAGTAGTCGCCGTAATCGCGCCCGAATTCCTGAGAAGAGAACGAGTTCAAGAGGGGTGCGATTACCGGTACGTCGCCCACATCGCGCACCTCCCTGTATACGCCGACCTCGAATGCCCCCCGTCCGCCGCGCTCGACGGCGGTGAGCGTTCCCTTGGCGCGGTGGTCCGCGAAGCCAAAGCTCGTCAGGGCTCGGAGCTCCCGGCGCTCGCCTCCGCCGCGCAGGACGATCCCGGCGCCTACCGCCAGCCCTTCCACGCGATTGGCGTGCAGGAGGTCCGAGACGCCCCGTACGCCGAGCCGACGGCCCTTGAGGCCGGAGAGGGCGCGGCGCCCGGCGATCTGCTCCACCTCGGCGCGCACGCGCTCCAAATCATTCTGACGGACCGGCTCGGCCACGTCCTGGAGCGCCGCCCCGAGCGGCTCCTTCCATGGAAACGAGTCCCGCTCGGACTTCGGCAGAAACGTGATCTCGTCGCCCGAGAACCAGCTCTTGGCCAATCCGAGATTGAACACATAGCCGTCGATTTCCCACCGTGCCCGGATGATGCCGCGCACCGGCACGTCGAGCCACGTCGCACGGCGACGGATCTCGAGCTCCTGGCGATACGGCAGCCAGTAGCGCTGCTCCCAAAGCGCGTTGTCGAGCTCGATGCTCACGTCCTCGAGCTCGGGATCGAGATAGGAGCGGGGTGTGAAGTTGAACGCCATGCGCACGAGATCCGCGGTCTCGGCGTCGAGATACAGAATGCCCACGATCCGGGGCTGGCCGAAGTCCTTCGGCCGGACGCGCAGCGCGACCACCCGCACTTCCCGCTCCGGCAGGGCGATCGTCGTCGTGTCACCCAGCCCGAAGTCGTACACGTCGAGGCCTGCGAGGGCGAGCGGGTGCGGCACGTCGCGGACCTCGTCTCCCTCGCCGAGGCGGATGGTGGCGCCGAAGTTGTTCTGCACGATGCCGAGGTGGTCGCGATGGTAGTTGATGTCGGTAGGCAGCTGCGCCTGGTCGCGCCACCCGATCACGCGCTGCTTGCTGCTCGCCGGGGCCCTCCAGTACACTTCCAGCTCCAGCTGGTCGGCCTTGATCAGGCGGGGAGGATCGGCGAGCCCCTGGCCGAACGCGCCGAGAAAGAAGAGGAAGCCGTGGGCCTGGGCCTTGTAGTCGTGCAGCGAGGTGTCGGTCGCCGCGCCGCTCCGACGCAGCATGGCGCGTCGCGCCAGGTCGAGGGCGCCGTCCGAATTCCACGCCTGCGCCGAAACGGCGGCAGGATGCGCGAGCGCGGCCAGGACGAGGGCGGCGGGGACAGCGAGCGCACGGCGCATCGCGCCAGAATGTCGCGGCGCAGCGGTCACGCGGCAACGGTGCATTCCCCATGTACCCCCGTGCGCGCTGGATGAGCGACGCTCGAGCTGACTTCCTCGCCCGGGCGGAGCGAGGCGGGATGGTCCCGGTGTTGCGCGAGGTGGTGCTCGACGGCGACACTCCGCTCGCCGCGTTCGTGAAGGTGGCCCGGCCGCCGTTCGCGTTTTTGCTCGAATCGCTCGTGGGGGGGGAGCGCTGGGCGCGCTACACGTTTCTCGGCACGGAGCCGCGTGAGGTGTGGCGCTACCGCGGGCGCTCGGTGGACCGGTGGACCAAAGCCACTGGTTGGCAGCCGGCCGCCGCCACCGACGACCCGATCGGGCATCTCGCGCAGCGCATGCGGTCGCTGCCCGCCGCGTCTTCCCCCTCCTCCCCCTCCCCCGTGGCGAGCCTGCCGCGCTTCACCGGCGGCGCCGTGGGGTACCTCGGCTACGATCTCGTCCGGACGGTGGAACGACTGCCGCGGGCCCCCGCCGACACACTCGGCGTACCCGATGCGATCATGATGATCGCCGACACGCTCGTCATCCTGGACAACCTGTTCGGACGGGCGATCGTCGTCGCGAACGTCGAGGTAGCGCCGGGCGCCGCGCCGGCAGAGCGCTTGCGGTCATACGACGCCGGAGTGGTCCGCGTCGATGACATGGTCGAACGGCTCCGCCAGCGCCACGACCTGGCACCGCTCGCCCTACGAAACGGCGTGCCGTCTCCCACCACCGACTCGCGTTACCCACGCGCGGCGTTCGAGCGCGATGTGACGCGCGTGCTTGGCTACATCGGCGCCGGGGACACGTTCCAAACGGTCTTGTCCCGGCGTCAGGAGGTTCCCGGCGCGGTCGATCCGCTGCGTCTCTACCGGTACCTCCGCGCGCTGAATCCCGCTCCATACTTGTACTATCTCGCGCTCGACGACTTCGCGTTCGTTGGCAGCTCGCCCGAAGTGCTGGTGCGCGTCGAAGGACGTGAGGTCACCGTCCGACCGATTGCCGGCACACGCCCGCGCGGACGTACCCCAGAGGAAGACGAGGCACTCGCCAGGCAGCTCTTGGCGGACGAGAAAGAGCGCGCCGAGCATATGATGCTCGTGGACCTGGGGCGGAACGACGTGGGGCGGGTGGCGCGATTCGGCACTGTGCGGGTGACCGACCTATTGGCGATCGAGCGCTACTCCCACGTGCAGCACCTTGTGAGCGAGGTCCGGGGCGAGCTGCGCGATGGGTACGACGCCCTCGACGTATTCAAGGCCTGCTTTCCGGCGGGGACGGTGACCGGGGCTCCCAAGGTTCGGGCGATGGAGATCATCGACGAGCTCGAGCCCGAGCGCCGGGGCCCGTACGCCGGGGCCGTGGGATACGTCGGTTGGGGCGCGACCAACCTCGACACCGCCATCGCTATTCGGAGCGCGCTCGTGCAGGCGGACCGGGTGGTGGTGCAGGCCGGCGCGGGGATCGTGGCCGACTCTGACCCGGCCCGTGAGTTTCGGGAAACCGAAGACAAGGCGCAGGCGGTGCTGAAGGCGCTCGCGCTCGCCAAGGCAGGGGGGTGAACTATATTTGGCGCCTGTGTTTAAGCTGCTGAGCACCACGGGCGAGCAGTCCATCGACCTCCAGCCCGGGCGCATCGTGGTGGTCGGACGCGCGGTCACGAGCGACGTCCCGATCTACGATCCCACCATCTCCCGCCGTCATGCCGAAGTCTCCCTCACCGACAGCGGCGTGAAAGTCAAAGACGTCGGCTCCTCGAACGGCACCTTTCTGAACGGGGCCCGCGTCACGGAGGCGGTCGCCGTCGAGAACGACGTCATCACCTTCGGGAAAGTGGCCTTCCGGGTGAAGGAAGTCACCGTGCCGGCAGCGCGCCCGCAAGTCGTGCCGCCCGCGTCGGCCGAGTTCGCCGGGGCCAAGCCCGCGGGCGGGACCATCGTGCGAGCGATGCCCGTGAGCGTGTCGGGCGGTGTGCCGGCGATCGTCACGGCGAGCCCGTCGGGCGCGTCGCATCTGAAGGTGGCCGCGAAGTCCCTCGAGGAGCTGCGCGAGAAGAAGCTCGAGCTCTTGCTCGAGATCTCGAAGGAGCTTTCGAAGCAGCAGGAGCTGGATCGGCTGCTCGACAAGGTGGTCGAGTTCACGTTCCAGGTGATGAACGTGGATCGGGTCTCCATCCTCCTGCTCGAGGCCACCTCGGGTGAGCTGGTCCCCCGTATTTCCAAGGGGCGAACGGCCCAGTCCTCGGCCTCGAAGCACGTGCCGCAGTCCATCGCGCGGAAAGTGGTCGAGGATCGGGTCGCGATCCTGTCGGACAACACGGCGGCCGACGAGCGCTTCAAGGGCAAGTCGATCCTCATTCAAAGCGTGCGGAGCGCCATGTGTACCCCGCTGATGGGGACGGACCAGAAGGTCCTCGGCATCCTGTACGTCGACAACCTCACCGCGACCCACTCCTTCTCGGACGACGACCTCAAGTTCCTCATCGCCTTCGGCTCGCTCGCCGCGGTCGCGATCGAGAACTCCCAGCGCTCGGAGCGGTTGCGGCGGGAGGCGCTCGTGCTGTCGAACTTCCAGCGGTACTTCGCCCCGAACCTCGCCGCGCAGATCGCCCAGCAGGAGGGGGCGGTGCAGCTCGGCGGCGCGAAACGGCCGGTGGTGATCTTTTTCTCGGACATTCGCGGCTTCACGAGCATGTCAGAGACCATGGGGCCGGACGACATCGCCACGCTCCTGACGGAGTACTTCACGGAGATGGTCGAGATCGTGTTCGAGCATGGCGGCACGCTCGACAAGTTCATGGGTGACGCGATCATGGCGCTCTGGGGCGCGCCGTTCGTCCACGAGGACGACGCCCAACGCGCCATCGCCTGCGCGCTCGACCAGCTGGCCGCCCTCGAGAAGCTGAACGCCAAATGGAAGGACCAGGGGCGCCCCGAGCTCGGCATCGGGATCGGGATCAATTTCGGCGAGGTGTTCGCCGGGAACATCGGATCGGATCGCCGGCTCGAGTATACCGTCATCGGCGACGCGGTGAACACCGCGTCCCGGCTCTGCTCTAGCGCCGGCCCCAACGAGATCCTGATCTCGGAGCCCTTCTTCGAGCAGCTGAAGGAGCCGCCCAAGGTCGAGACCCTCGACCCGATCCAGGTCAAGGGGAAGTCGAAGAAGGTCCCGGTTTACCGCGTGAAGCGATAGGGCTCGCCGAAGCGCGCCAGGAGATCGAGCGCGAGGCGGAGCGGTAGGCCCATCACGCCGAAGAAATCACCGTGGATCCCCTCGACGAGCGCGGCGCCCTTCCCCTGGATCGCGTAGGCCCCCGCCTTGTCGAGCGGCTCTCCCGTGGCGACGTACTCCGCGATCTGCTGGGTCGAGAGACGTCGAAACGTCACATCTGTCACGTCGAGGGCGTCCTCGATCCGCCCATCGCGCGCCACCGCCACCGCCGTCAACACCTGGTGCTTACGCCCCTGCAGCCGACGCAGCATGTCGGCGGCTTCTTCCGGCGTCGCGGGCTTCCCGAACACGCGCCCGCGCAGCACCACGGTCGTGTCAGCCGCCAGCGCGACCGACCCGTGCTCGCGCGCCGCGACCGAACGCGCCTTCTCCCGCGCAAGCCGGGTGACGTAGTCTTCCGGCTGCTCCGCCGCCCGCAGCGATTCGTCAACGTTCGGCGCCGCGACGCGGAACTCGATCCCGAGCATCTCGAGGAGCTGGCGGCGCCGCGGGCTGCCGCTCGCGAGAATGATCATCGCTCGAGGATCAAGGTCACCGGCCCGTCGTTCACCAGCTCCACCTCCATCATGGCCCCAAACTCCCCCGTGGCAACCAGCGTGCCGCTCCCCGCTCCGCGCTCCCGCAGTAGCGCGACGAAGCGCTCGTACAACGGGATCGCGACGTCCGGCGGTGCCGCGTCCACGAAGCTCGGGCGACGGCCCTTCCGCGTGTCGCCGTACAGCGTGAACTGAGAGACCACCAGAAGCGCCCCGCGCACGTCCGCGAGCGCGAGGTTCATCTTGCCCTCGGCGTCCGCGAACACCCGCAAGCCAAGAATCTTGTCCGCCATCCACGCGAGAGTATCGTCCGTGTCGGTCGGGGCGAATCCGGCGAGCACGAGAAAGCCCGTCCCGGTCTTCCCGGACACCCTCCCGTCAATCCGCACTTCCGCGCGCGAGACGCGCTGCAGTACTACCCGCACTGCCCGCACGACCTTAATGCGGAGTGGTTCACTCCACCGTCACGCTCTTCGCCAGATTCCTCGGCTGATCCACGTTGCAGCCGCGGCGGACCGCGATGTAATACGCCAGCAACTGGAGCGGCAGAACCGTGAGTACCGGCGTGAGCAGATCCAACGTTTCGGGGACTTCGATCTTGTGCTCCGCGAGGCGCGCCACGCCCGTATCCCCTTCCGTGATCACCGCGAACACCCGTCCACCGCGCGCCCGAACCTCTTCGACGTTGGAAACGACCTTTTGATAAACCGCGTCTTTCGGGGCGATGAAGACCACCGGCATGAGGTCGTCGATCAGGGCGATGGGCCCGTGCTTCATCTCGGCCGCCGGGTAGCCTTCGGCGTGGATGTAGGAGATCTCCTTCAGCTTGAGCGCGCCCTCGAGCGCCACGGGGAAATTGTATCCCCGGCCAAGGTAGAGCACGTTGTTGGCGCGCATCATCCGCTCCCCAATGCGCTCGACCTCGGACGCCTTGGCGAGCACCTGTTCCACCAGCTCGGGCAGCCGGCCCAGCGCGCGGACCACTTCCCGCCCCTGGAGAATCGAGAGCGCCCGCAACCGACCCATCTTGAGCGTGAGGAGCGCAAGCGCGACGATCTGGCTCGTGAACGCCTTGGTGGACGCGACGCCGATCTCGGGGCCGGCGTGGAGGTAGATCCCTCCGTCCACTTCGCGCGCGATCGTCGACCCGACTACGTTCACCAGTCCCAGTGTCCTGGCACCGCGCCGCTTCGCCTCGCGCAGGGCGGCCAGCGTGTCCGCCGTCTCGCCCGATTGCGAGATGCCGACCACGAGCGTGCGATCGTCCACGATCGGGTTCCGATATCGAAACTCGGACGCATATTCGACCTCGGACGGAATCCGGGCCAGCTCCTCCATCATGTATTCGCCGATCAGCGCGGAATGCCAGGACGTCCCACACGCGGTGAACACGATACGATTCACCTGCAGGAGCTGCTCGTCATCGATGTTGAGGCCGCCCAGGCGCGCGGTCCCGTCCTCCTCCAACAGCCTCCCGCGCAAGGTGTTTCGCACGCTCTCGGGCTGCTCCATGATCTCCTTGAGCATGAAGTGCGCATAACCCCCGCGCTCGATGGTGGCCAGATCCCAGTCCACCCGCGTCACTGCTTTCTCCTTCTCCACGGTCTCCAGGTCCAGGATGCGGTAGTCCTGCGGGCGCACCACCGCGATCTCGCCGTCGTCCAGATAGACCACCGAGCGCGTGTGCGCGAGCACCGCCGACGCGTCGGACGCCACGAAGTTCTCTCCGGGGCCGATCGCGACGAGCAGCGGTGAGCCGTGCCGCGCCGCCACGATCGTGTCCGGCTCGCGGGTCGACACGACCGCGATCCCGTAGGTTCCCTCCACCTGATGCAGGGCGCCCGCCACCGCTTCCACCAAGGGGCTGCCCGCCGAGAGGAGCTCCTCGACCAGATGCGCCAACACCTCGGTGTCGGTCTCAGAGCGGAACACGTGGCCCCGCTTCCCCAGCGCCATCCGCAGGGCGCCGGCGTTCTCGATGATGCCGTTATGGATCAGCGCGAGCGTACCGCCGCAGTCCGTGTGCGGATGCGCGTTAAGCGTCGTGGGGGCGCCGTGTGTGGCCCAACGCGTGTGCGCAATGCCCGTCCGGCCCGGCGGCAGCTTCTTGCCGAGCTCCTTCTCGAGCATTGCGAGCTTTCCCGGCGCTTTGTGGACTTCGATGCGACCATCCTCGACGAGCGCGAGGCCGGCCGAATCGTACCCGCGGTATTCGAGGCGCCGCAGTCCATCGAGCAGGAGCGGGGCCGCCTGCCGCGGTCCGGTGTAGCCTACGATGCCGCACATGGTCGCACTCTCACCGTGTCAACATGGTCATGGGAAGGATACACCGCCTCGGCGTTCGAATCGAGCAGGCCGTCCCGCCGTGCCCCCGTGACTGTCGCATCCCCGCCCGTCGGTGCCGCAAAAACGCCCTAG